>CAVTPJ010000001.1:0-159563 GCA_963736645.1 uncultured Thermoleophilia bacterium
ATGACGGGCAGCGCCGTGAGGGAGCCTCCGCCGAGTTCGTCGTTGAGCTTGACGGCGCGCTCGAGCAGGCGGGAGTGCAGGTAGAAGACGTCGCCGGGGAACGCTTCGCGGCCCGGCGGGCGACGCAGCAGCAGCGACATCTGGCGATACGCGTCGGCCTGTTTGGAGAGGTCGTCGTAGAAGCACACCGCGTGACGGCCGCTGTAGAGGAAGAACTCGCCCATGGCGCACCCCGCGTAGGGGGCGAGGTACTTGAGCGGGGCGGACGCCGACGCGGTGGCGGCGACGATGATCGTGTACTCCATCGCGCCGTACTCTTCGAGTTTCTGCAGAACCTGCATCACCGTCGAGGCCTTCTGGCCGATGGCGACATACACGCAGATCTCGTC
Source organism: uncultured Thermoleophilia bacterium (assembly GCA_963736645.1). Classification (GTDB taxonomy): domain Bacteria; phylum Actinomycetota; class Thermoleophilia; order UBA2241; family UBA2241; genus CAIXSE01. Next base: position 390 of record CAVTPJ010000001.1, read on the forward strand.
CAGGCCCTTCTGGTTGAGGATCGTGTCGACGATCAGCGAGGTCTTGCCGGTCTGGCGGTCGCCGATGATGAGCTCGCGCTGGCCGCGGCCGATCGGGATCATGGAGTCGATGGCCTTGATGCCGGTCTGGAGCGGCTCCTTGACCCCCTGGCGCTCGATGACGCCCGGAGCCTTGAACTCGACGGGGCGGAAGAGCTCGGTCTCGATGGGGCCCTTGTCGTCGAGCGGCCGGCCGAGCGGGTCGACGACGCGGCCGATCATGGCCTCGCCGACGGGGACCTGGAGCACGCGGCCGGTGCGCTTGACGAGGTCGCCCTCCTTGATGAGGGTGTCCTCGCCGAGGAGCACGGCGCCGACGTTGTCTTCTTCGAGATTGAGGGCCAGACCGATGACGTCGTGAGGGAGCTCGAGCATCTCCATGGCCAGGCAGTTGCGCAGGCCGTAGACGCGAGCGATCCCGTCGCCGACCTCGAGGACGGTCCCGACCTCTTCGACCTCGACCTCAGCCTGATAATCCTGGATCTGGGCTTTGAGGACCGAGGCGATCTCTTCGGGTCGCAGCTTCACTAGACGTCACCTCTCACTTCTGCGGTAGCCAGCTTACGACGCAGCTGGCGGATCCGTGCTTTGACGCTGCCGTCGACGATGATGTCGCCGATGCGCAGGACGAGGCCGCCGAGGATGGAGGGGTCGACGCGACGGGCCAGCTCGACCCGGCGCCCCGTCGCCTCCTGGACACGGGCGGCGATCTTCTTCTCGGTCTCCGGCGACAGCTCCGCTGCCGAGACGACCTCGACCTCGACGACGCCCTCCTCGACGATGGCCAGGGCGTCGTAGGCCGGATACAGCTCGGGCACGGCGGCGAACCGGCCGCGCTCGAGCATGAGCAGCAGGACGTTGGCGAGCAGCGGCTGACCGCCACGCGTGATCTCGGCGAGCACACGGTGCTTGGCCGCCGTCTCCACCTGGGGGTCGGCGAGCACGTTGCGCAGCGAGGCGGAGGCCGCGAGAGCGGCGACGAAGTCGCGCAGCTCGCGGCGCACGTTCTCGACGACGCCGGCCTCCTTCGCGGCGTCGAACAGGGCCTGGGCGTAGACCCGAGCTACCTGTTCTTCGCTCACCCCTGGCCCTCCGCGCCGAGCTTCTCGACGTCGAGCTCGGCGAGCGCCTCGTCGATGAGACGCTGCTGGTCCGCCGCGCTCAGGCTGCTCGCCGCGACCTTCTCGGTGGCGAGCGCGGTGAGCTCCGCGATCTCGCCCTTGATGTCGCGGAGCGCAGCGCGCGTGTCGCGCTCGATCTGTTCATGCGCCTTCTCGAGCACGCGCTCCGACTGGGCCTTGGCCTCGGCCATGATCTCGGCCTTGGCGTGCTCGGCCGTCGTGCGCGAGCGTTCGAGGATCTCTTCGGACTCGCCGCGGACCTTGGCGAGCGTGGCCTTGTACTCCTCGAGCAGGCGCAGCGCCTCGGCGCGCGTCTCCTCGGCCACGTCCATGCTCTCCTGGATGCCGTCACGCCGCTGGTCGATGATCTTCTGGAGCGGCCCGAAAGCGTACTTCCAGAGGATGAACACGGCGATGGCGAACGTGATCAGCGTCCATATCATCAAGCCGGGATCGAGATTTAGCATGCGGTCTTCCTCTCCTGCCTGCCTCGCGAGCGTCGGTCCCGGGCGATCAGGCGACGAAGATGAGGATCAGGGCGACGACGAAGGCGTACAGCGCGACGGCCTCGGTGACGCCGATGCCGATGAACATGTTGGTGCGCACGTCGCCGGCGACTTCGGGCTGGCGCGCGATCGACTCGAGCGCCTTGCCGATCATGATGCCAAGGCCGACGCCCGGGCCGACGGCCCCCAGGCCCATCGACAGGCCGGCGCCGAGCAACTTGCCGAGTTCCTTGGCGGCTTCAGCGTCCATGAATTCGTCCTCCTACAGAGATTGTCGTCGCGTGACGGGGTCAGTGGTCCTGGTCGAGAGCGCCGCCGATGTACACGGCGGAGAGGATGGCGAAGATGAAGGCCTGGATGAAGGCCACGAAGATCTCGAACATGTAGATGAGCACCGAGGCTCCCTGCAGGGCGAGGCCCACGAGGTAGCTCTGGAAGATGAGCGCCATCGCGAAGAACACGGCGAGGATGGCGTGCCCCGCCACCATGTTGGCGAAGAGACGGACGGAGAGCGAGATGAGACGGAAGATCTCGCTCACCACGTGGATCAGCCAGATGACCTGCTTGAGGACCGGCGGCGCCCCCGAGGGCGCCCAAGCCCGGACGTAGCGCACCGGACCATTCTTGCGGATGCCGGCGTAGTGCGTGAACACGAACGTGAACAACGCGAGCATCAACGTGACGTTGAGGTTGGCGGTCGCGGCGTAGAAGGCCGGCTGGTGGTGTTCGCCGAAGGGCAGCGGCACCAGGCCGATGAGGTTGCTGGCGAGGATGAAGATGAAGACGGCGCCGATGTACGGGAACCACTCCTTCTTGCCGCTCTTCATGACCGAGCCGACGATACCGTCGCGCGCGAGCTCGTAGAGAGCCTCCATGGCGTACTGGAGCCGCCCGGGCTTCACCTTGAGGGAGCGCGCGACGACGATCGTCACGGCGACGATGACGGCGACGGCGATGAAGAGATAGACCACGGTCTTCGTGATCGACATGTCGAACGGACCGATGGTGGGCAGCTCGACCAGCACCTCACGCTCGAACTCACCGGCGACCTCGAACTCCAGCTTCTCGCCGCCCGGGATGATCGCGAGCATGATGAGGAAGCCGAGGACGAGAAGGCCGGTGATCCAGCGCCAGGGGTGTCTCACTGCAGCCTCGCCTCACCCGCCGGCCTCGACGCCGTGGGGTACGTGACGGGACGGACGACGATGTAGAGCGTGAAGGCGGCGAGGAACGAGAGCGCCGCCGTCGGGAACGCCGGTCTGTCGAGCATGCCGATGACGATGAGACCGGCGAGCATCACGAGCAGGCGCACGAACATGCCGCTGATGGCGATCCCCAGCGCGAGGTCCTGCCGGTCACGAGCCCGCCACCAGGTGAGGACTTCGAGCGCCCAGTAGACGAGCACGAGGCCCGCCCCGGCGACCGCGGCCCAGACGGGCTGGTCGAGGAACGCCGCCACGGTCGCGCATGCGAGAGTGGCGGCCACGAGCAGGAGAGGTGCTACGAGCGGCCTGCGGATACGCCTCTACCTCCTGAACCCGTCACTTCGTCTCCAGATAGATGGCGTAGAGCGCCAGGCCGAAGCCGACGAACACGCCGATCACCACGAAGAGAGGGAACGAACCGACGAGCCAGTCGACGCCAGCGCCGAAACCGAGCCCGACGGCCACTCCAGCGAGGAGCAGGAACGCGACCGACTCGGCCGACGCGGCCGACCCACGGCCGCCGTCCTTGTGTCCGTCTTCGGGTGATCCCGGCGTCAAACTATACCTGCCGCCATGGGGGCCTGCAACGCGGCGCCGGCCCGCCGCCGCGCCCTGCGGCAGAAGCGCCCGGCAGCGGAGGCCAGGTCACGCATCGTCGCCGCTCCCCTCATCACTGCTCCCGGCGGGGTTGTTCCCCACACCGGGGGCGAGCGGATCGGGCAGGCCGCGACGGCGCGAGCGGTAGCGGCTCAGGAGCCGCGCCATGTACACGGTCGAGACGATCGAGGCGATGCCGAAGCCGACGATCGCCGGCCACCACCGCTGCTGGGTGGCGATGGCGAGACCGCTCAGGCAGATGCACCACGAGTACAGCAGCAGGACGCTCTTGCGCTGGGAGAAGCCGTGCACGAGCACGAGGTCGTGGTGCACGTGGTCCTGGCCGGGCGAGTAGAACGGGACGCCCCGGCGCCAGCGACGCCACACGATGAGGAACAGGTCGATGAACGGCACGGCCAGGACCAGCAGCGGCAGGACGAGCGCCACGGCCGCCGTCCCCTTCATCACGCTCTCCACGCTGATGCAGGCGAGCACGAACCCCAGGAGCATCGACCCCGCGTCGCCCATGAAGATGCTCGCGGGGTGGAAGTTGAAGCGAAGAAAGGCGAAGGTCGCGCCCGCGAGGATCGCGGCGAGGACGCCCATCGCGGAGAAGTCCGTGGCGAGCGCGATGATCGAGAACGTCAGGGCCGAGATCCCGCACACGCCGGCGGCGAGGCCGTCGAGACCGTCGATGAAGTTCACCATGTTGATGATCATCGCCATCCAGAAGCCGGTGATCAGGATCGACAGCATGGTCGGCAGGTACCACATGATGTCGGTGAACGGCACGCCGATCCGGGTGATGCGCATGTCGAAGTAGATCGCCACGCCGATGGCGAGCAGCTGGCCGATGAACTTGACGATCGGCTCGAGCTCGTAGAGGTCGTCGAAGAGGCCGACGGCGACGACGATGGTGGCACCGCCGATGATGCCCCACACCGGGCGGTCGACCTCGACCAGCAGCATCACCGGGACCATCCAGCCGAGGTACATCCCGAGGCCGCCGAGCAGCGGCGTCGCCATGACGTGCATGCGCCGGTCGTCGGTCGGCGTGTCGACGGCGCCCGTACGGTGGGCGAGACGGCCCATCAGCGGCGTCAGGATGTACACGATGAGCGCCGCGATCAGAAAGCCCAGAATGGCCGTGCGCAGCGGGCTGGAGAGGCTCAGCGGCCCGCCGATGTCAGCTCCTCCTTGTGCAGCACGACCCCGGCCTCCGACAGCATCTCCTGTGAAAGCTCGTCGGGGTAGCCCTCGAGGTAGTGGATGTCCCTGACGCCGCAGTTGATGAGGATCTTGGCGCAGAGGATGCAGGGATGGTGGGTGCAGTACAGCGTCGCGCCCTCGATGGCGACTCCGTGGATGGCCGCCTGGATCACGGCGTTCTGCTCGGCGTGGATGGCGCGGCAGAGCTCGTGGCGCTCGCCCGAGGGGATGCCCAGCTGCTCGCGCAGGCAGCCGATGTCCAGACAGTGGGCCACGCCACGCGGAGCGCCGTTGTACCCGGTCGCGAGGATGCGCTTGTCACGGACGAGCACGGCGCCCACCTGGCGGCGCAGGCAGGTGGAGCGGGTCGCCGCCTGTCGGGCGAGCTGGAGGAAGTACTCGTCCCAGCTCGGCCGCTGCGGCGGCGCTTCGGCGCCCCCCTCGATAGGTCTCCCGCGGCGGCTGTTCACAGGAACTCGTACAGCGGGAAGCGGTCGAGCAGGTCGATCACTTCGCGCCGGATCTCGGCCAGCGCCGCGTCGTTGCCGCGCACGGCGATGGCACGCAGCATGAGCTCGGCGGTCTGGCGCATCTCCGGCTCCATGAAGCCCCGGGTGCTCACCGCCGGCGAGCCGACACGCAGGCCGCTCGCCACGTTGAACGACGCGTCCTCGAACGGCACGACGTTACGGTTGGCGGTGATGTTGACGCTCTCGAGCAGGTCCTGGCACTCCAGGCCGCTCAGGCCGGTGCTGCGCAGGTCGACGAGCGCGAGATGGACGTCGGTGCCGCCGGAGACAAGACGGAGGCCGCCCTCGGCCAGGGTCTCGGCGAGCACGGCGCAGTTCTTGACGATCTGCCGCTGAAGCTTGTGGAACTGGTCACTCTGCGCGATGCGCAGGCACACCGCCTTGGCGGCGATCACGTGCATGAGCGGTCCGCCCTGCATGCCCGGGAAGACGGCCCGGTCGATGGCGTCGGCGTACTGGGCCCGGCACATGACGATCCCCGCGCGCGGGCCCGTGAGCGTCTTGTGCGTGGTGCTCGTGACGACGTCGCAGTGCGGTACAGGGTTGGGGTGCACGCCGGCGGCGATGAGCCCGGCGATGTGGGCGATGTCGGCGAGCAGCATGGCGCCGCACTCGTCGGCGATCTCGCGGAAGGCGGCGAAGTCGACGGTGCGCGGATAGGAGCTGTAGCCGCAGATGATGAGCTTCGGCCGGTGCTCGAGCGCGAGCGCGCGGACCTCGTCGAAGTCGATGAGCTCGGTGTCGGGGCGCACGTGGTACGGGACCACATGGTACGTGCGTCCCGAGTAGTTGATGCCGAGCCCGTGCGTGAGATGCCCGCCGTGAGCGAGCTCCATGGCCATCATCGTGTCGCCCGGCTCGAGGAGCGCGAACAATGCGGCCAGGTTGGCCGACGACCCCGAGTGCGGCTGCACGTTGACGTGCTCGGCGCCGAACACCTCCTTGCACCGGTCGATGGCGAGTTGCTCGACCTGATCCACGACCTCGCATCCGCCGTAGTAGCGCGCGCCCGGCGTGCCCTCGGCGTACTTGTTGGTGAGCACGGAGCCGGTGGCCTCGAGGACGGCGCGGCTGGCGAAGTTCTCGCTGGCGATCAGCTCGAGCGTCTCCTGCTGACGGATAAGCTCGCTGCGCAGCAGCTCGTTGAGCTCGGGATCGAGGTGGTACAGCGGCTCCCGCCGCCACTCACGACCGACGGGGCTCAAGCAGGCTCCTCCCCGTCGAGAAGCGCGACGCGGCGCTGGTGACGGCCACCCTCGAAGGGCGTGTCCAGCCAGACCTCGGTGATCGCCCAGGCTTCGTCCTCGCTGAGGACGCGGCCGCCCATGCAGAGCACATTGGCGTCGTTGTGCCGCCGGGCCATCTCGGCGAGGTAGGGCGTGAAGCAGTCGGCGGCGCGGACGCCCTCGTGGCGGTTGGCCGACATGCAGATCCCCAGGCCGGTGCCGCAGACGAGCACGCCGCGCTCGACCTCGCCGGAGGCCACCATCTCGGCGACCTTGTGCCCGTACACCGGGTAGTCGACGGACACCTCCTCTGAGTCGGTGCCGACGTCGGTGACCTCGTGCCCCAGGGAGCGGAGGCGGCGGACGACTGCCTGCTTGAGTGCGAACCCCCCGTGGTCTGCACCGGCGGCGATCTTCATGACAGGCTCCTTCTCGTCTGGAGGGCGCGCAGGGGCCGGTGCGGGCGAGCGCGAGTGACGCGGTTCCGGGCCGGCTCGGCGACGTGGACTACAGACCGCCGATTGTATCAGTCCGTGCGCCGCGGGGCCCTTCGGGCCGGCGCCCGCTCAATAGCTCTTCCGTGCATCAGTCGGGCAAGAAGAGCTCGCCCCGCAGGACCGGCTGCACCCGGCCGCCGACGCGCACGTCCTCGATACGCTCGGGCGTCCCGGAGACCGCCACCGTGAGGAAGCTCGGGCGCCCGATCTGCTGGCCCTGCAGCACCACGCGCTCCTCGTCCGGCGGCAGCACGCCCTCGCGCGCCATGTAGGCGGCCAGCGGCCCGGCGGCGCTGCCGGTCGCCGGGTCCTCGGTGATGCCGGCGAACGGGAAGAGTCCCCGGGCCTCCATCCACGGGTCGTCCTGCCCGGTGAAGGCGCACGGGTAGATCTCCGCATGCCGGCGCTCGAAGTCGGCGGCGAGCTGCAGGTCGATCGACACGCGCGCGAGCGCGCGCTGGGAGGCGAGCGGGATGATCGTGTAGCAGAGGCCGGTATCGACGGGCACGGGGTCGAACTCGGGGTGGAGGTCCTCGAGGTCGAGCCCGAGGACCGCGGCGACCGAGCCCCGCGGCGCCGGGGCGTGGAAGACCGGCGACCGCTGGTGGACGGTCCCCGACACCGGCGCGCCGTCCCGGACCGAGACGTCGACGACCGTGGGGCCGACGTCGAGTTCGAGCACCACGCGCGTGACGGGCTCATACACGTCGACGAGACGGAGCCGGACGAGCTCGCAGGCCGTGCCGACGCTCGGGTGCCCGGCGAAGGGCAGCTCGAGCGCGGGTGTGAAGATGCGCACCCGCGCGTCGCCGTCACCCTCGGGCGGCAGTACGAACGTGGTCTCCGAGAGATTCATCTCGCTGGCGATCGCCTGCATCTGCACGGCGGTGAGCCCCTCGGCATCGGCGAACACCGCCAGCGGGTTGCCGGCGAAGGGGCGATCGGTGAACACGTCGACCTGGTGGAACAGCAGTGTCCTCATGGCGTCGGTAGCTCCTCCCCGTCGCCGCCCAGGCGCGCGGCGACACCGTTCTCGTCGACGGCGCCCCGGCGCAGGATGCGCCAGACGCCGTCGCTCGCGTACAAGGTCAGGTCGACGACGGTCGAGGCCGCGCCGCTCACCGGGCCGGCGTCCAGGACGAGGTCGCAGGCGGCCAGCAGGCCGCCGTCGACCTCGTCGGTCGACCGCGGAGCCGCGCCGCCGCTCGGGTTGGCGCTGGAGGCCAGAAGCGGGAACGGCAGGTCGGCGAGGGCGCGGGCGGGCGCGGGCCACGCGGGCACGCGTACCCCCAGGCTGGGGACGGTGACGGCGAGGCCGCCTCCGGAGCCTCGGGTGGCATGCGTCACCTCGCCCGCCGGCGGAAAGCCCATTCCCGGCGGGTATGGCAGCAGGAGCGTGAACGGCCCCGGAAGGAGGCGGCGCACCGCGCCGAGCAGCCGGGGCTCCAGCGCCAGCGACGCCTCCAGGGATGCCAGCGTCGGGTAGATCACCTGGAGTGGCTTGTCGGCGTCGCGGCTCTTGGCGGCGATCACGGCGTCGCGCACCGCCGGAGTGACGACCCCACCCACGCCGTAGACGGTGTCCGTAGGAAAGCACACGAGCCGCGCCTCGACCAGCAGCCCGGCCAGGACGGCCGCGCCGGCGTCCGGCCCGGCAAGGTCGACGTGGCGCGGAGCGGTCACGGCTCAACGCCCGCGGGCTGGTCTCCGTCCGGCGCCGCCACGACGCCCGGTCCGGGGCCGGCCACCGGGCGCACGGGGACGCCGCGGGCGGCGAGGAACTCCTTCGCCTCTGCGATCGTGTACGTGCCGTAGTGGAAGATACTCGCCGCGAGGACGGCGTCGGCCTCGCCCTCCGTGAGGCCGGCGGCGAGGTGCTCGAGCGTCCCCACGCCGCCCGAGGCGATCACCGGCACCCCGACCTCGCGGGCCACCGCGCGCGTGAGCTCGAGGTCGTACCCGTCGAGCGTGCCGTCCCTGTCCATACTGGTGAGCATGAACTCGCCGGCGCCCAGCTCGGCGGCGCGGGCGGCCCACTCGATCGCGTCCATGCCCGTCGGCGTGCGCCCGCCGTGGATGTACACTTCCCAGCTCGGCGCGCGGACCTCCTCCCCGCTTCCCGGCACCCGTCGGGCGTCGACGGCCACGACGATGCACTGTGAGCCGAATCGGTCGGCGCAGCGGCGCACCAGGTCCGGGTCCTCGACCGCGGCGGTGTTGATCGTCACCTTGTCGGCGCCGGCGGCGAGGATGGCCCGCACGTCGTCCTCGCTCGCCAGCCCGCCACCGATGGTGAACGGGATGAAGACCTGCTCGGCGCACCGCGCCGCGAGGTCGAGGATGATGTCGCGTCGCTCGTGCGAGGCGGTGATGTCCAGGAAGATGAGCTCGTCGGCGCCCTCCGCGTCGTACCGCGCCGCAAGCTCGACGGGGTCACCGGCGTCCCGGATGGCCACGAAGTTGACGCCTTTGACCACCCGGCCGTCGCGGACGTCGAGGCACGGGATGATGCGCTTGCGGTGCACGACGGCCGCCGTCAGAGAGCGGGGTGCCTCACGGAGCCCCCCTCGTTGATCCGGCTACGCTGATCAATCGGCGAAGACCGCCTGCGCGGCGGCGAGCGTGAAGGACTTCTCGTAGAGCGCGCGGCCGACGATGACGCCGACCACGCTGGGTGCGTCCAGCTTCCGGAGGCGCCGCAGGTCGTCGAGCAGCCCGATGCCGCCGGCGAGGATGATCTCGAGCGACGTGACCTCGGCGAGATCGGCGAGCCCCGGGAGGTTCGGGCCGCCGAGCATGCCGTCGCGGGCTGTGTCCGTGTAGATCACCCGGCGCACCCCGTGCTCGGCGAGGACCTTGGCGAAGCGGATGGCGCTCATCTGGGAGCGCTGCTGCCACCCGTGTGTCGCCACCATCCCGTCGGTGCAGTCGAGGCCGACGACCAGGCGGTCGCCCATCCAGTTCACGGCGTCGTCGAGGAGGTCCAGAGCGGTCACCGCGGCCGTGCCCATGACCGCCCAATGCACGCCCACGCCCGCCATGAGCGCCAGCGACTTGGGCGTGCGGATGCCGCCGCCGTACTGGACCGGGATGTCGAGCGCCTTGACGATCCGCTCGACGATGTCGACGTTGGTGAGCTCGCCGGTGCGCGCGGCATCGAGGTCGATGACGTGCAGCGCCTCTGCGCCCTCATCCTGCCAATACCGGGCGAGCTCGACCGGGTCGTCGCCGAAGACGGTGACGTCGTCGAAGTCGCCGCGGCGCAGTCGCACCGCCTTGCCGGCCTGGATGTCGACGGCGGGGAACACGATCATGAGGTGTGCGCCTCCCGATGGACGTTGGCGACGAACGCGGCGAGCAGCGAGAGCCCGACGCGTGAACTCTTCTCCGGATGGAACTGTACCGCCCAGACGTTGTCGCGCGCTACTGCCGCCACGACCGGCCCGCCATACTCGGTGGTCGCGGCGACGACGGCCGGGTCCGCGGGGACGGCCGCGTAGGAGTGCACGAAGTAGACGGTGGCGGGGGTGGGCAGCCCGCGGGCCATGGCCGCGCCGGCCGGCCCCCAGTCCAGGTCGTTCCAGCCGATGTGCGGCACCTTGAGGCCCGTGCTGAGGCGCTCGACGGTGCCCGGCAGCACCCCGAGGCCGGGCCAGCGGCCTCCTTCTCCACTGCTCTCGAACAGGAGCTGCAGGCCGAGGCAGACGCCAAGGAACGGCGTGCCGGCCGCGACCCGCTCGAGGACGGCGGCCCCGAGGCCGCTCTCCTCGAGTCGCGCGGCCGCGTCGCGGAAGGCGCCCACGCCGGGCAGCACCACGCCCGCAGCGTCCGCCACGACGGCGGGACTCTGCGTGACGCGCACGTCGGCGCCGCTGCGCGCCAGCGCCTTGGCGACGCTGGCCAGGTTGCCCATGCCGTAGTCGACGACGGCTACCCGTGGCGGCGCCGCCATGACGGTCAGAGCGTGCCCTTGGTGGACGGCACCTCGTCGTCGCGCCCGTGCCGCTCGCACGCCTGCGAGAGGGCCCGGGCAAAGGCCTTGAACACAGCCTCGACGATGTGGTGGGCGTCGCTGCCGGCCAACAGCCGCACGTGCAACGTCATGCCGCTCTGCGTGGCGAGGGAGCGCAGGAAGTGCGGCGTGAGATCGCCCTCGAACTCTCCGATGCGCACGCCGGCCAGGTTCAGGTCGTGAGCGAAGAAGGGGCGGCCCGACAGGTCGAGGGCCACCATGGCGAGCGCCTCGTCCATGGGCAGCAGGAAGGAGCCGTAACGGCGGATGCCCCGCTTGTCGCCGAGCGCCTCTCGCAGCGCCTGGCCCAGCGCGAGGCCGATGTCCTCGACCGTGTGATGCCCGTCGACGTCGAGATCGCCGACGGCCCGCACGACGAGGTCGAAGCCGCCGTGGTGAGCGAACAGCGTCAGCATGTGGTCGAGGAAGCCGATGCCGGTGGCGACGTCGGCCGTCCCGGCGCCGTCGATCGCGAGTGACAGGGCGATGTCGGTCTCGTTGGTCGTGCGCTTGACCTCTGCGCGGCGCTCGGTCATCGACGCCTCCTCAGTCGGCGCGGAGGCGGGCCGAGAGCGCATGTGCGCGCAGGCCCTCCTCGTCGGCGATGGTCGCTACCGCCGGGGCGAGCGCGGCGGCGGCTGGGCCGTCGAGTTCTACCACAGCCATGCGCTTGCGAAAAGCATCCACGGAAAGGCCCTGGCCGAAGCGCGCCGAGCCTCCCGTAGGCAGCACGTGGTTGGTGCCGGCGGCGTAGTCGGCGAAGGCGGTGGCCGCATGCGGCCCCACGAAGACCGCGCCCGCGTTGCGCACGCCGGTCAGGAGGTCGCGAGCGCCCTCGCAGTGGAGCTCGAGGTGCTCGGGCGCGAACGCGTTGCTCAGCGCGAGCGCCGCGTCGCGGTCCGGGCAGGCGACGATGACGACGTTGTCGGTGGCGACGCCGAGCCGGACCGAGAGCCGCTCGCAGGCGGCGGCGACCGGAGCAGACAACGTCCCTCCGATATCGGCGAGGCACGCCATCGCTCCGGAGCCGTGCTCCGCCTGTGCCAGGAGGTCGGCCGCCAGCCACTCCGGCCGGCCGGAATCGTCGGCGATGATGAGGACCTCGCTGGGCCCGGCGAGGCTGTCGATGCCGACCTCGCCCACGAGCATCCGCTTGGCCTCGGTGACGTAGGCGTTGCCGGGGCCGACGATCACATCGCAGCGCGGCACGCGGACGGTGCCGAGCGCCATTGCGGCCACGGCCTGGGCGCCGCCGACGGGGTACAGACGCTCGATGCCCAGCAGCGCGCACGCGGCGGCGACTCCGGCGGCCGCGCCGCCGCCCGGTCGCGGGGGTGAGCACACGACGATGCGCTCGACGCCGGCCACCTGGGCGGGGATCGCCGTCATCAGCACCGAGGACGGGTAGTCGGCGAGACCGCCGGGCACGTAGAGCCCTGCGGTGGCGAGGGGTACGACCTGCTGGCCGACGACCTGCCCCTGCGGCAGCGTCTCGCGCCAGGCGATGACCGCCTCGCGCTCGTGGTAGGTGCGGATGTTGGCGGCGGCCGTCTCGAGCGCCGCGCGCAGCTCCGGCGTCAGGGCATCGAGCCTGTCCGCCATCTCGGCCGTCGGGACGGCGTAGTCCGCCGGCAGCTCGACAGCGTCGAGGCGCGCCGTGTGCTCGCGCACGGCGGCGTCGCCGCGGGCGCGCACGTCGGCGACGATCGCGCCCGCGGCCTCCCGCACTCCGGCCGGCGCCGGCGCCAGGTCGCGCAGCGCCGCCACGGTGGCGTCGACGTCGTTCCAGGGCAGCTGTCTCATGAATCCTCCAAGACGGAGCGCAGGCGCTTGACGAGCGCCCCGATGTCGTCGCGCAGCAGGACCCGCGCGGCTCGCGCGGCGACGAGGCAGGCGCTGCACTCCGCGACGACCGCGCGCACCTCCAGGGCGGGAGCGCCCTGGTGGTCCCGGGCAAGACGCGAGCTCAGCTCGACGACCGCGTCCGCGAAGCCGAGCCGGGGGGCGAGCGCGGGCTCGTCCATGGTGATGATGTCCGGCTGCATGCCGGCGGCGGAGAAGTGCCGGCGCGCGGCCTCCGGATGGCGCGTGGCCACACGCAGCCTGCGACCGGGACGGTCGGCCCCCGCCGTGACCGCGTAGACGAGGTCGTCGCGGCAGCAGCGCAGGTCGAGGAGGTGAGCCGCCCCGCGACGGCCTTCGAGGAGCCTGTCTCTGCCGAGGACGCCGACATCGAGCCCCCCGCGGTCGCAGGCGCGAAGCACGTCGCTCCCCGTGGCCAGCAGCCACACGGCGTCCCCGGCCGAGAGAAGCGCCGGGGGCTGCTTGCCGCGCAGCGAGGCTGCCGGCAGGCCCGCCTCCTCGAGAAGGGCGAGCAGTCCGGCCGGCGGCGGCTCGCCCTCGCAGGCGATCCCGATCCTCACCCCGCCCCCAGCGCCTCGGCGATCTCCCGGGCGCCACCGCTGATCTCGCGACCGTCGGCGAGCCGCAGAGAGAACGAGCCGCCGCGACGGAGCAGCAGCGGCGGCTCCACCCCGGTGACGTCCTCCGGAAGCGCGCGCACGGCGACTCCGGCACGGCGCAGCTCCGCCGCCCGTGCCGGCGCGTCGAGCCCGCCGACGAACGCGATCGCCTCGTCGGCGCAAAGGAGCTCCACCCCGGCCTCGTCGAGCGCGTCGGCGGCGCGGTCCACGGCGACGGCGAACCCGACGCCGGGGATGTCCCAGTCGAAACGGCCGAGCAGTCCGTCGTAGCGGCCCCCGGACGCCACCGGCAGGCCCACGCCCGGAGCGTAGGCCTCCACGATGAGCCCGGAGTAGTAGGTGAGGTCCTGCATCAATCCGAAGTCGAACGTCAGACGCCGGCCGTGGCCCGCCTCCCCAACGAGGTCCCGCACCCGGGCGAGGCGCGCCACGGCGGTCTCCATGAGGTCGTCGCGCGCGAGCTTGCGCGCCTGCGCGAGCGCGTCGTCGTCGCCGCTCAGGTCCAGGATCTGCCAGAGTGCCTTGAGTGCGCGCTCGTCGACCTCGGCGTTGCCGGCGATGCTCTCGATCAGCGGGTAGTCGCGTTCGGCCAGCGCCTCCGTGAACGTCTCGCGGTCCTCGGCAGGCAGGCCGAGAGAGTCGATGAGCGCCCGCTGGAACGCCACCGTGCCGAGAGTGACCGTGAAATCCGGCAGCCCGAGCCCCTCCAGCGCATCGCAGAGCAGCGTGACGCACTCCGCGTCGGCCGCGGCCGAGTCCAGACCCAGCAGTTCGGCCCCGGCCTGCAGGAACTCGCCGTCCTGGCCACGCTGCGGCGCCCACGGGCGGATGCTGGGGGCGACGTAGAAGAAGCGCAGCGGGAGCGGGTCGTCGTCGCAGCGTTCGGCGGCCATGCGCGCCACGGGGACGGTCATGTCCGTGCGGACCATGAGCTCGTGCCCCTGCTCGTCGTGGAGCCGGTAGCCGGCGGCGAGGGTGTCGTCGTCCGCGGCCTCCAGCGTCTCTGCGAACTCGAGCCACGGCGTGCGCACCTCACCGTACCCGTAGGCTGCGAACCGCGAGCGCAGCCCGTCCTCCACCGCCCGCAGACGCCCCGTCTCGGGCGGAAGCACGTCGCGCATACCCTCCGGGATCATCGTCCGCCTCCCCGTCCGCGGGCCGGCCTCAGCCGACCCCGATGCAGCTCTCCCCGAGCAGCGCCTTGAGCTCCGCGTACAGCCCGGCGACGGGATCCACCCGCAGCCCGTCCCCGACGCGCAGCTTGGCCCGCTGCTCGCCGCGCACCATCTGCAGCACGACCGGCACCTGGCCGGGGAAGTCCGCGAGCACGCGACGCAGGTCGTCGATGACGCCGGGCGCGACGCAGCCGGCGTCGATGACGACGGTGAGCGGATGGTACTCGCTCACGCCGTTGAACTGGACGACCTCGATAGCGGCGAGCATGCTGTCGCCCTCTGCGCGGCGCTCGATGCGCCCCTTGACCTTGATGATCGCGTCCTCCACCAGAAGCTCGCGATAGTGCTCGTACACCTTGGGCCAGGCGCGGCACTCGATGCCGCCGTCGATGTCCTCGAGGCGGAAGGAGAGCCACACACCGCCGTTCTTGCTGACACGCTTCTGAGCGTTCGCGACGATGCCCCCGGTCCAGGTGACGACGCCGTCGCCGGCGTCGCCCAGCGCGCCCACCGGTACTTCGATCTCGTCGCGGAGCTGCTCACGCAGGCCTTGGAGCGGGTGGGCCGAGACGTACAGACCCAGCGCCTCCTTTTCGGCCTTGAGCAGCGTGGCCTGATCGTACTCGACCTGCGGCACCGTGGGACGCGGGTGACCGCTGTCCTCGGGGGCGACGTTGTCGAAGAGGCCGCCCTGACCGTGCGCCGCGTCTTTGCGCCGGCGCTCCCCGTCGGCCATCGCCACCGTGAGCGCCTCGAGCATGCCGCGGCGCGGGTCGCCGGTGCTGTCGAAGGCGCCGCTGCGTATGAGTGCCTCGAGCACGCGCTTGTTGGCCATCTGGGAGTCGACGCGGGAGCAGAAGTCGTACAGCGACTCGAACGGTCCGCCCTCCTCCCTCGCGGCGATGATCGCCTCGATGGCGCCGACGCCGACGCCCTTCACGGCGTTCATGCCGAAGCGGATCTTGCCCTCGACCACCGTGAACTCGACGTCGCTCTCGTTGACGTCCGGTGGCAGCACTTCGATGCCCATCTCGTGGCACTGATTGACGTAGAACGGCACCTTGTCCTTGGTGTTCATGACGCTCGAGACGAGGGCCGCCATGTACTCGACCGGGTAGTTGGCCTTGAGCCACGCGGTGCGGTAGCTGATCATCGCGTAGCAGGCGGCGTGGCTCTTGTTGAACGAGTAGTCGCCGGTGGCCTCGAAGTTGGCCCAGAGCCTGTTGGCCACGGCCGGCGGCACGCCGCTGGCGCCGAGGCCCTCCATGAGGGGCTCCCTGAGGGTGGCCATCAGCTGCTTGTTCTTCTTGCTGATGGCCTTGCGCAGGTCGTCCGCCTGGGCGGGGCTGAACCCGCCGACCCGGCGGGCGATGGCCATGTACTGCTCCTGGTAGATGGTCACGCCGTGGGTCGGCTCCAGGATGGGGCGCAGGGCCTCGTGGTCGTAGACGACCGAGGCCGGGTCCTTCTTGTTGCGCGCGTAGGTCGGGATGTACTGCATGGGCCCCGGCCGGTACAGGGCGACGATGGCGATGAGGTCCTCGAACTGCGTGGGGCCCACATCGCGCAGGGCCTCCTTCATGCCGGGGCTCTCGAACTGGAACACGCCGGTGGAGTCGCCGCGAGCGAGCATCTTGTACGTCTTCTCGTCGTCGAGCGGCAACCGGTCGATCTCGATGCACACGCCGCGCGTCTTCTCGATGATCGCCAGCGCGGCCTCGATGACGTCGAGGTTGCGGAGGCCGAGAAAGTCCATCTTGAGGAGGCCGAGCTTGGCGACGTCGTTCATGTCGAACTGCGTGACGAGCTCGGCCTCACCCTTCTGCTGGAGCGGCAGGTACTCGGTGAGCGGCTTGTCGCTGATCACCACGGCCGCGGCGTGGATGGAGTCGTTGCGGATGAGGCCCTCGAGGCTCATGGCGAGGTCGACGACCTCCTTCACCTCGGCGTCGGCGTCGCAGGCCTGCTTCAGCTCGCCGCCCGGGAGCATCGCCTGGGCGAACGTGGCCGGCGGCGCCTGCTCGGGGATCATCTTGGCGATCTTGTCACCGATCGCGTAGGGCTTGCCCATGACGCGCGCGGCGTCGCGGACGGCCGCCCGCGCCGCCATGGTGCCGAAGGTGATGATCTGGGCCACACGGTCGCGGCCGTACTTGCCGGCCACGTAGTCGATGACCTCTTCGCGGCGGGCGACGCTGAAGTCCATGTCGATGTCGGGCATGCTCTTGCGCCCCGGGTTGAGAAAGCGCTCGAACAGCAGGTCGTACTTGAGCGGGTCGATATCGGTGATGCCGAGCGCGTAGCTGACGATGGACCCGGCAGCGGAACCTCGGCCGGGTCCTACGGCGATGCCGTTGTCCTTGGCGAACTTCACGTAGTCCCAGACGATGAGGAAGTACGCCTCGAAGCCCATGTCGTCGATGACGCCGAGCTCGAACTCGAGGCGCTCGCGCACCTCCTCGCCCGGCTCGGCGCCGTACCGGCGCACGATGCCCTGCTCGCAGAGCTCGCGCAGGTAGGCGCCCTCGGTGAAGCCGTCCGGCACCGGGTACGTGGGCAGCTTGTACTCGCCGAAGTCGAGGCTCACGTCGCAGCGCCGGGCGATCTCGACGGTCGCCTCGCACGCGCCCGGGTAGTCCTTGAAGCGCTCGTACATCTCCTCGGCCGGCTTGAGGTAGAACTCGTCGCTCTTGTAGCGCATGCGGTTCTCGTCCGCGAGGTTGCTCTGCGTCTGGATGCAGAGGAGCGCGTCGTGGGCGTAGAAGTCCTCGTGCCGGAGGTAGTGGACGTCGTTGGTGGCGACGGTCCGCAGACCGGCCTTCTCGGCGAGCCGCGCGAGTCTCGGCAGCAGCTCGCGCTGCTCGGGCAGGCCGGCGTCCTGCAGCTCGACGAACACGTTCTCGGGGCCGAGCAGGTCCGCCAGGCGGCGGACCTCGGCCAGGGCCGCAGAGTCGTCGCCTTCGCGCAGCAGCATCGACGCCTTGCCGCTCATGCAGCCGGTGAGCGCGATGAGGCCCTCGTGGTGCCGGCTGAGCAGCTCCCAGTCGGCGCGCGGCTTGTAGTAGTAGCCCTCGAGGTACGCGGTGGTCGAGAGCTTGACGAGGTTCTTGTAGCCGGTCTCGTCACGGGCGAGCAGCGTGAGGTGCGCGTTCTTCTCCTTGACCCCGGCGCGGCTGTGCCGGTCGCTGGCGACGTAGAGCTCGAGGCCGATGATGGGCTTGACGCCCTCTTCCTGGGCGGCGCGGTAGAACTTGACGGCGCCGCCGAGCGTGCCGTGGTCGGTGAGCGCCACCGCCGGCATGCCCAGCTCCCTGGCCCGCGCGACGAGCTCCTTGACACGGCAGGCACCGTCGAGCAGGGAGTACTCGCTGTGGACGTGGAGGTGGACGAAGTCGGGGGTCATGGGTGGTCGGATTCTAGCACGGCGCGCCCCGGCGCCGGGGGTCTTCTCGTGGCGCGCTGGGAACCCGGGGGGGTACGGCGACAGCGCCTCGCGTGGCGCCCAACGAAGCCTGCGCTCCCGCGCCGGGGGTACGCTTCCCGTGAGCTCGTCAATCTCCCTGGGGAGCGCCGATGAGAGAGCTGTGGACGCGACTGGGCCGCCTCAACCAGGTGAGCCTCGTGATTGTGGCCGTGGTGTTCGTCGTCTGCATGGGGCTCGTCATCCTGGTCGATCCCATCGTCGGGTCGATCATCGTAGCCCTCAGCGTCGGGCTCCTGGCCTTCTGCCTCTGGTTCTTCTTCCACGACGAGGTGCGCAACAACCGCCTGCGTGCGGGAGGTGTGCGCGCCGAAGCCGTCATCCTCTCCGTGGAGGAGACGGGCATCACCATCCAGGGGAACTACCCTGTGGCCCGGCTGCGGCTCCTGGTGCAGCCCGAGACCGGCGAATCCTACGAGGCGACGACGAAGTGCCTCATGAACCGCTTCGACATCCCCGCCTACCTGCCGGGTGGCCGCATCCCGGTCATCGTCGACCCGAAGCGCCCGAGAAGAGTCACCGTCGCGTAGCCTCGTCGTCGTCGGAGCCGCGCAGCAGACCGAACTCAATGGAGTCCACGAGAGCCTGCCAGCTCGCTTCGATGATGTTCTCGCTCACGCCGATGCTGCCCCAGCTGTCCTCGCCGTCGCTGGCGTCGAGGAGCACCCGGGTCACCGCGCCGGTGCCCTTGGTCTCGTCGAGGATGCGCACCTTGTAGTTGACCAGCTCGATGTCGGCCAGATGCGGGTACTTGCTCACGATCGCCTGGCGCAGCGCCGAGTCGAGCGCATTGACCGGGCCGTTGCCCTCGGCAGTGCTGATGATCCGCTCCTCGCCCACGTGGACCTTGATGGTCGCCTCGACAACGGTGTGGCCGTCCTCGCGCTTCTCCACGATGACGCGGAAGCTCTCGAGGCGGAAGAAGGGGTCGTGTGGGGCCAGCTCCTCGCGGAGCAGCAGGTCGAACGACGCATCGGCGGCCTCGTAGTGATAGCCCTCGTGCTCGCGCGTCTTGAGCCGCTTGAGCACGGTGTTCACGCGCGCGTCGTCGCCCTCGAGCTGCAAGCCCAGCCCCTGCGCCTTGCGCACCACGGCGCCCTTGCCCGACAGCTCGCTGATGATGACGCGCTGCGCGTTGCCGACCTTCTCGGGGTCGACGTGCTCGAACGTCTGGGGCGCCTTCTCCACGGCGGCCACGTGCATGCCGCCCTTGTGGGCGAAGGCGGAGCGGCCCACGTAGGGCGCGTGCGCCCAGATGGCCGCGTTGACCACGTCGGCGACGAAGTGCGACGTCTCGGTGAGGCGCTCAAGCTGCGCGTCGCTCACCACCGGATAGCCCATCTTGAGCTTGAGCGCCGGGATGATGCTGACGAGGTTGGCGTTGCCGCAGCGCTCGCCGTAGCCATTGACGGTGCCCTGCACGTGGCGGGCGCCGGCCTCGACGGCGACAAGGGTGTCCGCGACGGCGCAGTCGCTGTCGTTGTGGATGTGCACGCCGACGGTGACCTCGGGAAGCGCCGCCGTGACCTCGCGGACGACGTCCGCGACGAACGGCGGCAGGCTGGCCCCGTTGGTGTCGCACAGGCAGACGACCGCGGCGCCCGCCTCGGCGGCCGCGGTCGCGCAGCGCAGCGCGTACGCGCGGTCGTCGCGCCAGGCGTCGAAGAAGTGCTCCGCGTCGTACACCACGCGCTTGCCGTGCAGCGTGAGGAAGCGGACCGACTCGTCGATCATGCGCAGGTTCTCGTCGCGGCTCACGCGGATGACCTTGCTGAGGTGCAGTCCCCAGGTCTTGCCGACGATGGCCACCGTGGGCGTGAAGATCTCGGCGAGCACGCGCAGGCTGTCGTCGGTCTCCGCCGGCGCGCCCTTGCGCCGGGTCATGCCGAAGGCGACGAGCTCCGCGCTCGCCAGCCGCTCGTCGCGCATCCTGCGGAAGAACTCGATCTCCTTGGGGTTGGAGGCCGGGAACCCGCCCTCGATGAATCCGATGCCCAGCTCGTCGAGCTTGAGCGCGATGCGCACCTTCTCGTCGACCGAGACGGACATGCCCTCCTGCTGCATGCCGTCGCGAAGCGTGGTGTCGTAGAGCTGAACCTGCCGCTCGTGCATCGGGTCCTCCCCGTCCTACGTGCGCGCGTACTCCATGAAGTGGCCGAACTCCGCGTCCTTGCCGGCGGTGATGGCCCTGAACCGCTCCTGCATGCGCCGCGTCACCGGGCCGGGCTCGCCGATGAGGTGGTCGTCCACCTCGCGGATCGGCACGACCTCGGCCGCGGTGCCGGTGTAGAAGAGCTCGTCGGCGATGACGAGGTCGCTGCGCGAGAGGGTGCGCTCCTTGCACTCGATGCCCTCGCTCCCGGCAAGCTGCATCACGATGTCGCGCGTGATGCCCTCCAGCACGCCGTCGCTGGGCGGCGGGGTCATGAGGACGCCACCCCGCACGACGAAGATGTTCTCGCCCGAGCCCTCGGCCACGTGGCCGTGCTCGGTGAGCATGATGGCCTCGTCGTAGCCCGCGTTGAGCACCTCGATCTTGGCGAGGATGCTGTTGAGGTACTGGCCCGTGGCCTTGGCGGCGCGGGCCAGAGCCGTGTGGTCCAGCGACTGGATGCTGGAGGTCTTGGCGCGCACGCCGTGCAGCACGCCCTCCTCGCCGAGGTAGGTGCCCCACGGCCAGGCGGCGATGACGGCCTGCACCGGCGCGCTCATCGGGTTCAGGCCCATCTCGCCGTAGCCTCGGAAGATCAGCGGGCGGATGTAGCAGGCGTCGAGCTGGTTGGACTCGAGCACCTCGAAGGTGGCGTCGTAGAGCTCCTCGACCGTGTACGGCACCGGCATGTAGTAGAGCTTCGCGGAGCGCACGAGCCGCTCGAGGTGCTCGGTGAGACGGAGCACGGCTGCGCCCCGCTCCGTCTTGTACGCGCGGATGCCCTCGAAGACCCCCGAGCCGTAGTGCAGCGCGTGCGTGAGCACGTGGATCCTGGCGTCGGCCCATGGGACCAGCCGGCCGTCCATCCAGATCGTGTCCATCTCGGGGATCGGGGCCATCTCTTCCTCCTGTCGTCCGCGCTCCTGAGCGCGGGACTTCAACCGTTACCTGAACGCGTGTGCGGCTGCGCGGCCGGTCATGACGCCTCGTCTTCCGGCGTACACGAGCGGGCCGCCGCAGGTAGACCGCTCATGACGCCCACTCTTCCGGCGTACACGAGCGGGCCGCCGCAGGTAGACCGCTCATGACGCCCACTCTTCCGGCGTACACGAGCGGGCCGCCGCAGGTAGACCGCTCACACGCGCTCGGCCACGAGATCGCCGACCTCGCTCGTCGAGTAGCCCATCTGGCCGGAGGCCATGCTCTTCATCTTGGTGCCGGTGACCTCCTTGGCTGCGCGTTCCACGTCCTCGGCCGCCTGCTCCTCGCCAAGCGTCTCGAGCATCATGGCGCCGGCGGCGATGGCGGCGATGGGGTTGATGACGCCCATGCCGGTGTACTTGGGGGCGGACCCGCCGATGGGCTCGAACATGCTGACGCCCTCGGGGTTGATGTTGCCTCCGGCAGCGACCCCCATGCCGCCCTGGGTGATCGCGCCCAGGTCGGTGATGATGTCGCCGAACATGTTGCCGGTGACGAGGACGTCGAACCACTCCGGGCTCTTGACCATCCACATGCACGTGGCGTCCACGTGGTAGTACTCGCGCTTGACGTCCGGGTACTCCGCATCGCCGATCTCGTTGAAGGCGCGGAACCAGAGGTCGTAGACGTATGTGAGCACGTTGGTCTTGCCGACCAGACCGAGGGTGTTGTCCTCACCGAGGCCGCGCGCCTTCTTGCCGTGGTGGCGCGCGTAGTCGAACGCCCAGCGCAGGCAGCGGTCCACCTGGGCGCGGCTGTACACCATGATCTGCGTGGCGACCTCGTGCGGCGAGCCCAGCATCATCGTGCCGCCGCCGCCGGCGTACACGTCGCCGGAGTTCTCGCGGATGACCACGTAGTCGATGTCCGCGGGACCCTTGTCCTTGAGCGGGGTCTCGACGCCGGGGTAGAGACGCACGGGACGCAGGTTGATGTATTGGTCCATCTCGAAGCGCAGCTGCAGCAGCAGCCCCTTTTCCAGGACGCCGGGCGCCACGTCCGGGTGCCCGATGGCGCCCAGGTAGATCGCGTCGAAGCCCTTGAGCTCCTCGAGCGCCGAGTCCGGCAGGATCTCGCCGGTGGCGAGGTAGCGCTCGCCGCCCAGGTCATAGTGCGTCAGGTCGAGCTTGAAGGCGTGTTTCGCAGCGGCCGCCTCGAGGGCCTTGAGCCCCTCGGCGACGACCTCCGGGCCGGTGCCGTCGCCCGGCAGGACTGCGATCTTGTAGGTCTTCCCCATGTGACTCTCTCCGATGCTGGATGGTCTTGCGCTGCGGTGAGGCTTACGCGCCCTCTCCGCCCACGCGGGACTTGACGTACTCGAGCAGGCCACCGCGGTCGATGAGCTCCTGCATGAACGGCGGGAACGCCTCGGCCTCGTAGGTCTTGCCCTGCGTGAGATTCTCGACGGTGCCGGCGGCGAGGTCGACCTTGAGGCGGTCGCCCATCTTCGTGCCGGCGGCCGCCGCGGGGCACACCACGATCGGCAGCCCGGTGTTGATGGCGTTGCGATAGAAGATGCGCGCGAACGAAGCTGCGACGACGACGCCGACGCCGGACTCCTTGATGGCGACCGGGGCGTGCTCGCGGGAGCTGCCGCAGCCGAAGTTCTCCTCGGCGACGATGATGTCGCCGGGCTGCACGCGGCTCACGAAGTCGGCGTCGATGTCCTCCATCGCGTGCTTCGCGAGCTCCGCCGGGTCGTTGGTGTTGAGATAGCGGGCCGGGATGATGACGTCTGTGTCGACGTCCCGGCCGTACTTGTGGACGCTGCCCTCGAAGATCATCGGGAGCCCCCCTTCACGGCACCGACTTCTTCGGGCGTGGCGATGTGGCCGGCCAGCGCGGAGGCGGCGGCCACATACGGGCTGGCCAGGTACACCTCGGCGCCGGGGTGGCCCATGCGGCCGACGAAGTTGCGGTTGGTGGTGGCCACGGCGCGCTCGCCGTCGGCGAGGACGCCCATGTGGCCGCCGAGGCAGGCGCCGCAGGTCGGCGTGCTGAAGGCGCAGCCGGCCTCGATGAGCGTCTGCATGGTGCCGTCGGCGATGGCGTCCAGGCTCACCTGCTGGGTGCCCGGCAGGATGATGCAGCGCACGTCGGGGTGGATCTTCCTGCCGCGCAGGATGCCGGCCGCCTGGCGCAGGTCCTCGAGGCGGCCGTTGGTGCAGCTGCCGATGACCACCTGGTCGATGGTGATGTCGCCGCAATCGGCGGCCGCTGCCGTGTTGCTCGGCAGATGCGGCTTGCTCACCGTCGGACGGACTGCCGAGGCGTCGATGTCGATGACCCGCGCGTAGTCGGCGTCACGGTCGCTGGCGAACACCTGGCCGGCGCTGCGAGCGCGGCTGCCGTCGGGCCGGCTCTGGAGATACGCCGTCGTCTTCTCGTCGAAACCGACGACGCCGCTCTTGCCGCCGGCCTCGATGGCCATGTTGCACATGGTGAAGCGCTCGTCCATGGACAGGGTCTCGATGGCCTCGCCGGTGAACTCCATGGCCTGGTACAGAGCGCCGTCGACGCCGATGAGGCCGATGGTGTGCAGCATGAGGTCCTTGCCGGTGACCCACCGCTGCGGACGGCCCGAGTACACGAACCTGATGCTCTCGGGCACACGCAGCCACACGTGACCCCAGGCCATGGCGGCGGCGAAGTCGGTGCTGCCGACGCCGCTGCTGAACGCGGCCACGGCGCCGTAGGTGCAGGTGTGGCTGTCGGCGCCGACGACGACGTCGCCCGGCGCCACCATGCCGGTGTCGGGCAGGAGCACGTGCTCGATGCCCATACGCCCGACCTCGAAGTAGTTGACGATCTCGTGCTTGCGGGCGAACGCACGCATCTTCGCGGCCTGGCCCGCCGCCTTGATGTCCTTGTTGGGCGCGAAGTGATCGGGCACGAGGGCGATGCGGGCCGGGTCCCAGACCTTGGTGAACCCGGCCTTCTCGAACTCGGCGATCGCCAGGGGCGCCGTGATGTCGTTGGCCAGTGCGAGGTCGACCTTCGCCTCGATGATGTCGCCGGCGTGCACTTCCCCCCGTCCCGCGGCGCGGGCGAGGATCTTCTCGGTGATCGTGGAACCCATCAAACCTCCCCTGCAGCCGCGGCGTTGTTGACGGCCCTCACGTAGGCCTTCGCCGAGGCTTCCATCACATCGAAACTGACTGCCTGCCCGTTGAACGAGCGGCCGTTGACCTCCACCGCTACGCGCACTTCCGCGAGGGAATCCTTACCCGACGAGATGGCGCGCACCTGGTAGTCGGCCAGGCTGCCGCTGATCCCGACCGCGTCGTCGATCGCCGCGAACACGCTCTCGACGGAGCCGTTGCTGAAGCTGCGGCCCTTCTTGAGCTCGCCGCGCGCCAGCACCTCGACCTGGCTCGTCGGGATGATCCCCGAGCCCGACTGGTTGACGAAGCTGGTGAGCGTGAAGTGGTCCTCGCGCTCGCGGATCTCCTCGCTCACCAGCGCCTCGAGATCGAGCACAGTGACGGCCTTCTTCTTGTCCGCCACGTCCTTGAAGCGCTTGAACGCGTCCGAGAGCTCGGCGTCCGAGAGCACGTAGCCGAGCTCGGCCAGCTTGGCGCGCAACGCGTGGCGGCCGCTGTGTTTGCCGAGCACGATGTCGTTGTCGGCCAGCCCGACGTCGGCCGGCGTCATGATCTCGAAGGTGGAGGCCTCGCTGAGCACGCCGGCCTGGTGGATGCCGCTCTCGTGGGCGAAGGCGTTGCGCCCGACGATCGCCTTGTTGCGCTGGATCTGGTAGCCGGTCAGCGTGCTGACGAGGCGGCTGGTGCGGGCGATCTCCCTGGTATCCACGGTGGTCTCGCAGTCGAAGGAGTCGCCGCGAGTACGGATCGTCATGACGACCTCTTCGAGCGAGGCGTTGCCGGCGCGCTCGCCGATGCCGTTGACGGCGCACTCCACCTGGGTCGCGCCGGCGCGCACCGCGGCCAGCGAGTTGGCCGTGGCCAGCCCCAGGTCGTTGTGGCAGTGCACGCTCACGTGGACGTCGCGGAGGGACGGCGCCAGCCGGTAGAGCTCGCGGATGAGATCGCCGAACTCGAGCGGCAGAGCGTACCCGACCGTGTCGGGCACGTTGATCGTCGTCGCGCCACACTCGACGGCGGCCGCGAGCACCTGCGCCAGGAACTCGGGGTCCGAGCGGCTCGCGTCCATGGCGCTGAACTCAACGTCGGCGGAGGCGTGGGCGCCGGCGAGGTCGCGCGCCAGACCGACCATGGCGCGCGTGTCGGCGAGCACCTCTTCCGGCGTCTTCTTGATCTGGTACTTCATGTGCACCGGGCTGGTGCTGATGAAGGTATGGATGCGCGGGACCTCCGCGACCTTGACCGCGTCCCAGCACACCCGGATGTCCTCTTCGATGGCCCGCGCCAGACCGGCGATGCGCGGACCCTTGACCTCGGCGGCGATCGCCTTGACCGCCTCGAAGTCGTCGGGCGAGGCGATCGGGAAGCCTGCCTCGATGATGTCGACGCGCAGCTTCGCGAGCTGGTGCGCTATCTCGAGCTTCTCGCCCCTGTTCAAGGTAGCGCCCGGCGCCTGCTCACCGTCGCGCAGCGTGGTGTCGAAGATCCTGATGTGTCTGCTACTGCTCACGAGTCACCTACACCTCCCAAGGCACGCGTCGTCGTCAGATGGAGCAGCGGATCCGGATGTGATCCAGGAGATGGCCGTACAGGCCGCAGGTGTCTACGCATCCCCCCGCGGGGGGAGGAGCAGCAGGCAGCCGAAGAGGGAGAGGTCGCGGGCGCGTACCCCAATGTGGGCCTCCCGGCTGGTCTCGCTTGTCGCACGGCGACGCATGGTCCCGAGAGTCTACGCCACCCGTTCGGGCAGGCGCAAGCACGGCGCGGGCGACCGGCCGTGCCGAACCCTGCTAGGATGCCCGCGACCGGTCCGCATCCAGTTGGGGGGTTCGACCATGTTCCGGCGCTCGCTTCTCCTCGCCGCCTTCTCCCTCGTCATGCTCGCCTGCGCGGCGTCGCCGGCGACCGCCCGCGAAGCTCGCCGGTCGCAGGCCGCCCACGCCGCCGGCCCCGGCACCGCGGTGACCTTCACCCCACGCCTCACCATCGTGCGCTACGCGAGAACCGTCTCCGTGTCCGGCTACCTGACGGTCGCCGGCGATCCGGTGGCGGGCAGCACAGTGACCCTCCGCGAGACCCGCGGCGGCGTGACTCGGGACGGCGGCACCGCGGTCACGAACGACCAGGGCCTCTACCAGACGACCGTCTCGCCCCGGTTCAACGCCTCGTGGCACGCCGAGGCCGCCGGCGTGTCCAGCCTCCCGGTCGTCATCCAGGTCAGGCCGAGGGTCACACTGGCGGTCTCTCACACCCAGTCGGGCGCCCGCCTCACCGAGGTCTTCAGCGGCGCCGTCGCGCCCGCGCACGCCGGCAAGCGCGTGATCGTCCAACGACACACGGCCAACGGCTGGCGCGCGGTGGCGTCCGGGCGTCTCGACCGACGCTCGCACTACCGCATCAGCTGGCTGATGCCGTATCGCAGCGCCGTCTACAGGCTGCGTGTCCGGCTCCCGGCGCACGACGACCACGCGGACGGCGTGTCGCCGACGGCGTTCGTGCGCGTGCGCGTCGACTAGGAGCTCGCACCACGCCAGGGACCCCGACGCGAAGGGGCGGCGGGCCTCCCGGCCCGCCGCCCCTTGCGCCGCTCGTGAGCTCGTCCGGCGGGACTGCTAGAGCTCTACCCGCTTGCCGTCCGCGAGCCCGCAGCTCTCGACCAGCTGGCGCAGCTGGTCCGGCGTGATGGGTTCGTCCAGCGTGAGGCCCATGACCGCCCTCTGGTCCGTCACCTCGCGGCCGACGCCCATCTGGCCGATGTTGATGCCGAACTCGCCGACCTTGGTGCCGATCTTGCCGATCATGCCGGGCACGTCGGCGTAGCGCAGGAACGCCATGTGCGGCGCCGGCTCGATGTCGACGTCCTGGCGATAGACCTTGACGAACCGCGGCCGATGCTTGGGCCCGAGCGTCGTGCCGGAGACGGACAGCTCGCCCTGCGCGTCGTGGGTGGTGACGGTGATCAGGTTGAGGAAGTCCACGGCTGCCGGCTGCTTGGTCTCCTTGGCGCTGATGCCACGCTCCTCGGCGATGTTCTGGACATTGACGAAGTTCACCGGGCCGTCGA
Source organism: uncultured Thermoleophilia bacterium (assembly GCA_963736645.1). Taxonomy (GTDB): domain Bacteria; phylum Actinomycetota; class Thermoleophilia; order UBA2241; family UBA2241; genus CAIXSE01. The sequence continues at coordinate 27,772 of CAVTPJ010000001.1, forward strand.
CCTTGTCGGCCAGCACGCCCTGGAGCACCCCGAGGGTGAGGATGCGCGTGTCGTAGCGGGCGATGCCGCCGCCGTAGGCGATCTCGAACGAATCGACCGGACCGTCGGCGATCTGCACGATGAGCTTGCCGAGCTGCTCGCAGAGGCCGAGGAACGGCATGAGCTCGTCGGCGTCCTCGCCGGGCGCCAGCGGGATGTTCACGGCGTTGCTCGCGAACTCGCCCTTGAGCACCGCCGCCACCTGCTCCGCGATGATCATGCCGGCGCGGAGCTGCGCCTCCACCGTGCTGGCGCCGAGGTGCGGCGTCGCGACCACGCTGTCGTACTTGAACAACGGGCTCTCCGTGGTCGGTTCCTTGGGATACACGTCGACGGCCGACGCGGCCACCTTGCCGCTCTCGATGGCGCGCGCCCAGGCCTCCTCGTCGATGATCCCGCCGCGAGCGACGTTGATGACGCGCACGCCGTCCTTCATCTTCGCGAACTCCTCGTCGCCGATGAAGCCCAGCGTCTCGGCGTTCTTGGGCAGGTGCACGGTGATGAAGTCGGCCTCGCGGTAGATCTTGTCGGGGCTGTCGGCGCGCTCGAGGCCGAGTTCGTGGAACTTCTCCGCCGGCACGAACGGGTCGTACGCGAGCACGTCCATGCCGAGGCCGCGCGCGTCCTCGGCGACGAGGAACCCGATGCGGCCGAGGCCGATGATGCCCAGCGTCTTGCCGCGCACCTCGACGCCGCCCTTGCCCCACTTGCCCTTGCTCCACTCGCCGCCCTTGAGGTCGGCGTGAGCCTGGGCGAGGTTGCGGGCGCAGGCCATGAGCAGGGCGATCGTCTGCTCGGCGGCGGAGAGCACGTTGCTCTGCGGCGCGTTGACGACGATGACGCCGCGCTTGGTCGCCTCCTTGACGTCGACGTTGTCGACGCCCACCCCGGCGCGGCCGACCACCTGCAGGTTCTCGCCGGCGGCGATCACGTCGGCCGTGACCTTGGTCGCCGAGCGGATGATGAGCCCGTGATACTCGGGGATGCGCCGGAGGAGCTCGTCGGCGTCCCACTCGGTGCCGATGTCCACCTGGAAGCCGAGGTCCTCGAGGTACTTGACGCCCTCGGGGGCGAGCTTCTCCTTGACGAGCACTTTCTTCTGGTCTGACATGTCAGGTCACCCCTCTCAGAGCATGACGGTGCTCTGCATGAACACCTGCTCGGCGGCGGCCGTGGAGGCGCCGAACTTGACGTCGTAGCCGAGCTCGGCGAGGACCATCTCGACGGTGCTCAGGCCGACGATGATGTCGCTGTGGCCGAAGTAGCCGCAGTGACCGAAGCGGAAGATCTTGCCCTTGACGGCGCCCTGGCCGCCGGCGAGCCACACGCCCCACTTGTCGCGAGCGATCTTGCCGATCCTGCCGCCGTCGACGCCCTCCGGCACCTTGACGGCGGTCACGGAGTTCGCCTCCGGGTCCTCGACGGCGAAGAGCTCGAGGCCGAGCGCCTTGACGCCCTCTCGGGCGGCCCTGCCCAGCACGCGGTGCCGCTCGAACACGTTCTCGAGCCCCTCTTCCCTGATCAGGTCGACGGCGGCGTTCTGGGCGACCATGAGGTTCACGGCCGGAGTGTACGGCGTCTGGGCGGAGTCGCCGGTCATCTTCTTGCGCATGGCGACGAAGTCGAAGTAGAAGCGCGGCGTGGCGCATTCCTCGATCACGGCCCAGGCCTTGTCGCTCACCGCGGCGTAGGCGAGGCCCGGCGGCACCATGAGCGCCTTCTGCGAGCCGGCGACGCAGATGTCCACGTGCCAGGCGTCGGTCTGCAGGTCGCTGGCGCCGAGGCCGCTGATCGCGTCGACGACGAGGATGGCGGGGGTCCTGGCGACGATCTCACCGATCGCCTTGATGTCGTTGACCACGCCGGTCGACGTCTCGCTGTGCTGCACGAAGACGGCCTTGATCGCCGGGTCGGCGGCGAGCGCCTTCTCGATATCGGCCGGCTCGGCCTTGGTGCCCCACGCGTAGTCGAGCGCTGTCACCTCGGCGCCCCAGGTGGCGTTCAGCTTCTTCCAGCGCTCGCCGAAGTTGCCGACGGACGCGACCAGCACGTGGTCGCCCGGGTTCACGACGTTGACGACCGCGCCCTCCATGGCGCCGGTGCCGCTGGCGGCGTAGACCATGATGTCGTTCTCGGTCTGGTAGATGTACTTCATGCCCGCGACGACCTGGGTGAGGATCTCGGTGAACCGCGGCGCGCGGTGGTGGATGACCGGTTCGGCGAGGGCCGAGAGCACCTCCGGCGGCACGGGCGTGGGGCCGGGGGTGATGAGGAAGCGCTTCTGCATCTTGTCGTTCCTTTCTGGGGTGTTCGGCTGCCGAGAGCGGTCGGCGGGACCATCCGGATGGCGATGCGAGCCGTTCATTCTAGAGAACCTGCGCGGCCCATCACAAACACTGAACGCTCAGTCAGGCGAGGCCGTACTCGGGTGCAAGCCCGGCCGTCGCCGAGGTCACGCCCGAGAGCGTGGGAAGCACCTCGCGACCAGCGTCTGGGGCCGCGATCGCGCGATGGTCAGCCGCGGCTGGAGCCGCGCGAAGCGCAGACGTCGCGGGCAAGGGCGGCGGCCGTCGCGCCACGGGGCGACGCCGGGGGCGCTGGGGGCGGCGCTCAGCGACGCGGACGCAGTCGCACGGCGCAGGCACGCGGAGACACGAGCCGGGAAGTCAGGAGAAGGCGGAGCCGGCTGGTGCGGCGCGGTCCGTCCGGACCGCGCCGCACCAGCCGTCACGACGGGCGATGTGAGGAGCTCCGCATGGCGCAGAGCATAGCGTAAGGCCGAGCCTTGTGTCCAGTTGCACAAGCACCCCGTGTTCCGGCGCCAGCGCGAGCAGGGGCAGGTACGGGTTAGAGCTCGACGCTCTTGCCGGTGTCGAGTCCGCAGTGGGCGACGAGCTCGTCCAGCTGCTCGTCGGTCAGCGGCTGGTCGAGGGTGAGCGCCATCACCGCGTGGCGCTCGACCGCGCCACGCCCCACCGACATGTTGCCGATGTTGACGCCCCACTCCCCGAGCATCGTCCCCAGCTTGCCTCCGACGCCCGGAAGGTCCTCGTAACGGAGGAAGAGCATGCGCGGCGCCGGGCCGATGTCGATGGCGTCGCCGAACACCTCGACGAGCCGCGGCTTGTGCTCGGGGCCCAGTGAGGTCCCCGTGACCGAGACTTCTCCCCAGCCCCCCCGCGCCGAGACGGAGACCAGCCGCGGGAAGTCCGAGGCTGCCGGGTCGCTGGTCTCCGCGACCGCAAGTCCGGCGGCGTCGGCGATGATCTGCGCGTTGACCAGGTTGACCTTGCCCTCGGCGCCCCGCTGAAGCGCGCCCTGCAGGAGGCCGAGCGTGAGCACGCGCGTGTCGTAGTAGGCGAAGCTGCCCCCGTACCGGACGTCGACGGATTCGAGGGGCCCGTCGGCGAGCTGGACGACGAGCCTTCCCAACTGCGCGCACAGGTCGACGTAGGGCATGAGCTCCGCCGCGTCGTCGTCGAGCACCGCAGGTACGTTCACCGCATTGCGGACCAGTCCGCCCTTGAGCGCAGCGGCCACCTGGCCGGCGACCGTCTCCGCGGCGCGCACCTGAGCGTCGACCGTCTGTGCCGCCGCAGGATCGACGAGGATCACTCCCTCGAGCGCGGCGAGCGGGTCTCCGGCGGCGTCGGTGGCGGCGACGGCCGAGGCGACGACGGTGCCGGCGGCGATCGCCCTTGCCCACGCGGTCTCGTCGACGACACCCCTCGCGAACACGCTGACGAGGCGCACGCCGGGCTTCATGACGGCGAACTCCCGTTCGCCGACGAGCCCGGCGTTCTCCGGCAGCCCACCGAGGTGCACGCTGAGGAAGTCCGCCTCGCCACAGACGCCCGAGAGGTCGCCGAAGCGCTCCAGGGGGAGCTGCTCGACGGCGCCGGCCGCTTCCTGAGGGACCCACGCGATCACCCGCATCCCGAGCGCCTGCGCAGCCTCGGCTACCAGGGGGACCGCATCGTCGAGTCCGATGAGGCCCAGGGTCTTGCCGCGCACTTCCACGCCCGTCGCCGGTTCGCCGGCGCGCCCTGCACGCGACATCCCGAGAGCCGCGTGTGTGCGCACGATCTCGTGGGCGCAGGCGAGCAGCACGGTCAGCACCACCTCGGCCGCCGACACGCGGTCGCTCTGCGGCGCGTCCGTCACGATGATGCCGCGAGCCGTCGCCGTGCCGAGGTCGATGTCGTCGACGCGGGCGCCCGTGCGACCGATGACCTCGAGGACGTCGGCCGCCGCGATGACCTCGGACGGCACGCCGACCGACGGCCCGACGATGAGGCCGTGGTAGCCGGGGACCAGACGGGCGAGTCCGGCCGCATCGCTCTCACGCGCCACGTCGACATGGAAGCCGTCCGCTTCGAGACTGGCGATGCCCTCGGGAGCGAGGCGCCCCGCGACGAGGATCTTCTTGGTGCTCATCAGACGGCTCCCAGGCTGAAGGTCCGGACAGTGAGCAAGGCTAGACCACAGCGCCGGTCGGCGTCCAGTTGCGCCGGGCCCGCCCCGCGGTCGAAGCGGCGGGGGTACGGCGTGCAGCGGTGCCGGAGAGGGAATGGTCTCGATGTACCGGAAAGGGAGTGATCTCTCATGAGTTTCAAGGATGCATCCATCATGCCGGTGTTCGCCATCGACGATATCGAGCGGGCGAAGACCTTCTATCGTGACAAGCTCGGCCTGACCGTCCGCGAGGATGTCAAGATGCCCGACAGCCTCGTGGTCGAACTCGGCTCGGGAGGCTATCTGTTCCTCTACAAGACGGAGTTCAAGCGCGGCGAGAACACGGTCGCCTCGTTCCTCGTCGACGACGTGGAGGCCACGGTCCGAGAGCTTCGCGACCGGGGCATCACCTTCGAGGAGTACGACCTCCCCGGTCTCAGGACCGAGAACGGAGTGGCGACCCTCGGCGAGGCGGGCCAGACGGCCTGGTTCAAGGACAGCGAAGGCAACACGATCGCCGTCTCGACGGATATCAGGCAGTACCTGAGCAAGGCAGCCTGAGCGGACCCGGCGGGTCCGTCGGCCGCACACGAACGGGGCGGCCGGGGCGCATCCAGCGCCCCGGCCGCCCCGGATGCCTCCCGCGACGCCGGACTCAGACGTCGATGTCGAGCCCGCCCTCGTCGATCCAGCTCATCATGCCGCGCAGTTCCTTGCCCACGGTCTCGATGAGATGCTCCTTGCCCTGGCGCTTCAGCGCGTTGTACACGGGGCGGTTGGCCTGGTTCTCGAGGATCCATTCGCGCGCGAACTCGCCGCTCTGGATCTCGGCGAGCAGCTCGCGCATGGTCTCGCGCACGTTCTCGTCGATCACGCGCGGGCCGCGCGTGAGGTCGCCGTACTCGGCGGTGTCGCTGATGCTGTAGCGCATCCCGGCGATGCCCTTCTCCCACATGAGGTCGACGATGAGCTTGAGCTCGTGCAGGCACTCGAAGTACGCGATCTCGGGCTGGTAGCCGGCTTCCACGAGCGTGTCGAAGCCGGCGGTGACGAGCTCCATGGCGCCGCCGCAGAGCACGGCCTGCTCGCCGAAGAGGTCGGTCTCCGTCTCTTCGGCGAACGTTGTCTCGAGGCCGCCGGCGCGGAGCCCACCGATCCCGGCGGCGTAGGACAGAGCCTGGGCCCGTGCGTTGCCGCTGGCGTCCTGGTACACGGCGACGAGCACCGGCACACCCTTGCCCTCTTCGTACTGGCGCCGCACGATGTGGCCGGGGCCTTTGGGCGCCACCATGGTCACGTCGACGGTCTCGGGCGGCACGATCTGCCCGAAGTGGATGTTGAAGCCGTGGGCGAACATGAGGGTGGCGCCGTCCCTGAGGTTCGGGGCCACGTCGTTCTTGTACACGACCGCCTGGGTCTGGTCCGGCACCAGCATCATGATGACGTCGGCCTGCTTCGTCGCCTCGGCGGCGCTGAGCACCTCGAAGCCGGCCTTCTCGGCGCGCTCACCGTTGGGTGTGCCCTTGAGCTCGCTGACGACCACGGTGACGCCGCTGTCGCGCAGGTTCTGGGCGTGGGCATGGCCCTGGCTGCCGAAGCCGATGATGGCCACGGTCTTGCTCTGGATCAGGGATAGGTCGGCGTCCTTGTCATAGAACATGTGGTGTCTCCTCCTCTGGACGGCCCTTCGGGCCGCGGGCATTCCGAACGTAGGACTCTACTAAGTCGCGCCGCGACCGGCAACGTCGTGCCGCGCCGCGGAGTCGCGCGCCGGCCGCCTCTCAGGCCCACGCCTGCAGTTCGATGATGTTGCCCTCAGGGTCGGCCACGTACACGAAGGTCAGGATGCCGACCCCGGGGACCTCCGAGGACGTCACGTGACCGACGTGGCTGCCCCCGTGCTCGAGCACGCGACGAGTCGCCGCGCCGACGTCGTCCACCTCGAAGGCGAGGTGGGCGATGCCTTCGCGGTTCGCCCTGACGGCCGGCCGGGGCTCGTTCCTGCGGTAGCTGTAGATCTCGAGGGTCGGACCGTCCTTGCCGTGCCCGGGCAGCCGCAGGTGCACCCCGGTGAGGTGCGCGTCCCGGACGCCCGTGCCTCTGTCGAGCCACGCTCCCGAGAGGTCGCGTGCCGGCGGCACGGGCGTGCACCCGAAGACGTCCTCGTAGAAGCCCGCCAGCGCCCGCCAATCCGCGGCGACGATGTTCGTGTGTCTGTACGTCGCCTTCATGCCGTCGCCATCCTGCCTCGCCGTGCCGGTATCATCGCGTCGTGAGCACACCATCATCCGACGCCGCGGGCAAGCCGCATGCGCAGCGGTCGGCCCTCGCGGCCGCCTTCGTCGACACCGTCTCGGTGGGCGTCGGCATGTTCCCTCTCGGCGCCACGTTCGGGCTCCTCGTCGTGCAGTCGGGCCTCGGCTGGTGGTGGGCGCTCGTCCTCTCCGTGCTCGTCTACGCCGGGTCCATGGAGTTCCTCGCCGTCGGCCTCCTGGTCGCCGTCACGCCGCTGCCGCAGCTCGCCCTGACCACCTTCCTCGTCAACTTCCGGCACGTGTTCTACGCCCTGTCGTTTCCGCTGCACCGGGTGCGGGGCCGCGCCGGCAAGACCTACAGCATGTACGCGCTGACCGACGAGGCCTACGCCCTCACGGCGGCGCGCCCCGGCGTCCAGATGAGCAGCGCCCGCATCCTCTGCCTCCAGGGCTTCTGCCAAGTCTACTGGGTGGCCGGCAGCGTCGCAGGTGCGCTGCTCGGGAGCTGGCTGGCGATGGATCTCCTCGGCCTGGCGTTCACGCTCACGGCGCTCTTCGTCGTACTCGCGATGGACGCGGTGCGGGTGGAACGCGACCTCCCGACGCCGGTGCTCGCGTTCGGCTGCGCCGTCCTGGCTCTGGCAGTGGCCCCCGGGCAGCTGCTCCTCACCGGCATGGGGCTGTTCGTGGCGGCGCTCGTCGTCCGCTTCCTGCTGCGGAGAAAGGGGGACGACGCCGATGCCTGACACGCTCTACCTGGCTGCCGCGTCGCTGACGATGTTCGCCGTCACGTTCGCCCTGCGCGCCCTGCCGTTCGCCGCTCTGCGCCCGTTGCGCGACTCCGCGCTGGTCGCGTACCTCAGCCGCCACATGCCGGCCGGCGTCATGATCATCCTCGTGGTGTACACGCTCCGCGAGGTGTCGCTCGGCGAGACGCCGCACGGGCTGCCCGAGGCGCTGGCCATCGCGGCCACGGTGATCCTGCACCTCGCGAAGCGCAACGCCGTGGTCAGCATCATCGGCGGCACCGCCGTCTACGTGCTCCTCGTCAATCTCGTGTTCGCCTAGCTGGATCGGCGCGGGCCCCGAGGACGGGGACCGCCCGGGGCCGTCACCCCGCCCGGCGCGGCGGAGCCACGATCCTCACGTCCGCGGGCAGCCCCAGGAACGCGCCGTAACGGGCAGCCTCGGCCTCGAGCGCCGCCACGGCGGCATCGCCGAACGCTTCCATCAGGGAGACCTCGACGATCACCCGATGACTCTTCAGGTTCGGGCGCCAGAAGCCGGCAACGCCGCCGTCCAGCAGGACGACGAGCCGGAAGACCGGTGGAGTCGCCGGCTCCCAGGGCGAGCCGGGACGGGCCAGCAGCGACTTGGTCTCGCTGTAGCCCATGACGATCTCGTCGTACCCCTGGACGAGGTGGACCAGCGGTCGCCGCAGCGCCGCAGCCCGCCGGCGCCAGCTCCCCGGCCCCGTCGCGCGCGCCCAGAAGCGCAGACCGCCCAGGTCCTCGGCCCGCAGTTCCGGCCCCGCCGCCTCGATCGCGGCGCGGGCCTCGGCCAGGGTCAGCGTCGCCCAGACGGCGAAGTCCTTGGCCGTCGCCGGCCCGTGACCGGCGAAGAAGCGCCGCGCCAACTCCCCCAGCGCCTCGTCTCGAGGCAGGTCGCACGCGCCGGGCGCCCGCTCCTCGAGCAGCATGTGCGTGTGCTGCTTGCCGCGCCTCGGGCCGCTGCAGACGAGCGCGTCGAGCTCGGCGGCCATCAGGAGGTACGGCAGCCGCTGCCCTTCGACGCTGATGCCGGCGGCCACGAGCACGCCGGCGACCTCGGCGCGGGTCAGCGGATTGCCGCCGCGCAGCGCCGCGACGAGAGCCGCGGCGCTCCGCCGCAGCGTGTCGCCGTCGAGGCCCAGCTGGGCATACCGGCGCGCATCGCGGGCCTTGACCCGCGGCGCCGTGGCCGTGAGCAGCCAGCGGATGTCGGCCGGCAGGACGAAGTGCCAGGTCGGCCGCAGCACGTGGGTGCGCAGGATCGCGCCGGAGGCGAACGCGCGTTCCACCTGCGCGTCGGTCGCGCCGGCCACACGCGCGCCCAAGGACCACTTGGCCGACCCGTAGTCCTGGGCCTGGACCGCCCCGAGGAGGCCGACGGCCTCTTCGGGGGTCGCGCAGGGCGTGCCGGTCAGGCGCTGCGCGCGCAGCCGGCGTGCGACGATCTCCTTGCCCGCGTGAGCGTCCACCTGCGCTCGCCTCCGCGTGGCGCCCGCGGCGCCGCCCTCACTCCGCGTCGCCGATGCCCCAGTGCTCGATGACGTAGTCCATGTCCTTGTCGCCGCGGCCGCTGAGGTTGACGAGGATGGTCCCCGTCTTCATCTCGCGCGCCTTGACCAGCGCGTGCGCCACGGCGTGCGCGCTCTCGAGCGCCGGGATGATGCCCTCCTGGCGGCTGAGCTTGAAGAAGGCGTCGCGGCAGGCGTCGTCGGTGCAGGTGACGTACTGCACGCGGCCCGAGTCCTTGAGGTAGCTGTGCTCGGGCCCGACGCCGGGGTAGTCGAGCCCGCTGGCGCAGGAGTACACGGGTGCGGGCTCGCCCTCCTCGTCCTGCAAGAGGTAGCAGCGGAAGCCGTGGATCACGCCCTCGGTGCCGTACGTCATCGTCGCGGCGTGCTCGCCGACCGCCTCGCCGCGACCCAGCGGCTCGACCCCGATGAGCTCCACCGGGTCGTCGAGGAAGCCGGAGAAGATGCCGATGGCGTTGGAGCCGCCGCCCACGCAGGCTTCGACGACATCGGGCAGATTGCCGGTCATCTCGACGAACTGCTCGCGGGCCTCCATGCCGACGACCTTCTGGAAGTCGCGCACCATGAGCGGGAACGGGTGGGGTCCGACGACTGAGCCGATGCAGTAGATCGAGTTCTCGTAGTCGGCGAGATAGGCCTCGAACGCCGAATCGACCGCCTCCTTGAGCGTCCGAAGCCCATGCGAGACGGGAACGACCGTGGCGCCGAGGAGCTGCATGCGGCTCACGTTGGGCGCCTGCTTGGCGATGTCCACCTCGCCCATGTGGATCTCGCACTCGAGGCCGAAGTGCGCGGCGGCGGTGGCCAGCGCCACCCCGTGCTGGCCGGCGCCCGTCTCGGCGATGAGCTTCTTCTTGCCCATGTACTTGGCCAGCAGCCCTTCGCCCATGCAGTGGTTGAGCTTGTGCGCGCCGGTGTGGTTGAGGTCCTCGCGCTTGAGGTAGATCTGCGCCCCGCCGTTGGCGAGCGAGAGCGTGCGCGCGTGATACACAGGCGTCGGCCGGCCCTGGAAGTGCTTGCGGATATAGCGCAGCTCGGCGATGAAGGCGGCGTCGTTCTCGATCTCGTGGTACGCCTTCACGATCTCCGCGAAGGGCGCCTCGAGCTGCGGCGGCAGATACTGCCCGCCGTACTTGCCGAAGAACCCGGCCTCGTCGGGCACCGGCGACCGTCTCGCCGCGTGTTCCGCCTCTGCCTCGTGCACCGTCGCCTGCTCAGCCATCGTGTTCACCTCGTACGCTCGCGCGTGAATGGACCGCCGGAGAGTCTACGCGACGCACCGGCCGCGCGCCTACTCGCCGCGGTGCGTTGTCCACGCAGACAACGGCGGCGGCGGCCGCGCGCACCGTCTCCGGCCTGAATGGGACGATTGCTGGGTAGATGAGCAATCACATCGTCGAGCTACCCAAGGGTCTCGGCGACCAACCTCCCAAGGAGACGAAGACCATGAGACGCAGCCACCTGGCGCCCCTCGTCGCGGCGCTCGCTCTGCTCACCCTGCTCGTCGCCGTCCCCATCGCAGGAGCGACCGGCAGCAGCTTCACTCCGTCGCTGGCGTGGACGAAGGTCTACGGCGACGATCCCTCGGGCTGGACCGGCCGCGCCGGACTCCAGGCCGTCCAGCTGCGCGGCGACTTCTACGTGATGGGCGGCCGCACACCTGATCCTTCGCAGTTCAACCCGTTCGCCAGCATCCTCTGGAACGACGTGTGGAAGAGCGCTGACCTCGGACGCTCGTGGCGCAAGCTCGGAACGGCGCCCTGGGCGGCCCGCGGCTACTTCCAGGCGGTCACCAAGGACGGCGCCATGTTCGTGCTCGGCGGCCAGGATCTGCCGGCGGGACCGGGACAGCCGTCCCGGTTCTTCAACGACGTCTGGCGGTCGTACGACGGCAAGGACTGGAAGCAGCTGACCCCCAGCGCTCCGTGGAAGGGCCGCGCCGGCCTCAGCGCCATCGTGTTCGGCGACTACATCTACGTCATGGGCGGCAGCAACGGCGACGACGTCGCCATCGGCGGCAGCGGACGCGAGCTGTTCAACGACGTGTGGCGCTCTCGCAACGGCACGTCGTGGCAGCTGGTCACCGGTGACGCCGCCTGGCCGGCACGCGCCGGGGCGGCCGTCGTCAAGAAGGACGGCTACCTGTACCTCCTCGGCGGCGAGGACGGCTTCCTCTGCACGGTGGGTCCGGCCGGCCTGCAGTGTCCCTACTTCAACGACGTGTGGCGCTCTCGCAACGGCGCCGCATGGGAGCAGGTGACGCCGTCTGCGGCGTGGAGTCCGCGCCCCGGGCACCAGGCCCAGGTGCTCTACGGCAGCATCGTCGTGTTCGGCGGCTTCGGCTGGCCGTCGCTCGCGGATCCGACGCAGCCGCCCGGACCCTTCAACCCGTTCCTCCCCGGCCATCCGACCGACCAGTGGTCGAGCCGCGACGGGAAGCAGTGGACCAAGCTGCCGGGCAGCCCGTGGAACGCGGCCGGCGCCGCGGACGTCAAGTACGACTTCGACTCGCTCATGGTCAGGACCGGCCTCTTCGGGTTGCGCCAGTCGATCTACACGTTCGGCGGCGACCGTGAGATCTCGTTCGCGAACCCGGACCCGGGAGCCGTCGACGACGATGTCTGGCGCGCCACGCCGCGTCTGTGGCCGTGACCGCTCGGCGCTGACGTCGCACGCTCACCGCCGGCCTCGGCGGCGAGCTGCGTAAGACGCGAAGGGGCGGGGCCGGCGATGCCGGCCCCGCCCCTTCGCCGCGTCCCCACAGCGTGCGGGACGTCAGCCCCGCCCGCGCCCCATGGCGATGGTCCCGGTGCGCACGACCTCGAGCACTCCGAGCGGCTGCAGCAGCTCGAGGAGCGCCTCCAGCTTGTCGTTGGCGCCCACCACGCGCAGCGTCACCGACCGCCGGTCCACGTCGACGATCTTGGCGTTGAAGATCTCGGCGATCTGCAGCGCCTCCGAGCGCTTCTCCCCCTCGCCGGCCACGCGCACCAGGAGCAGCTCGGCCGACACCGCGTTGCCCGGTTCCAGGTCGCGGATCTTGAGCACGTTGATGAGCTTGTGTAGCTGCTTCGTGACCTGGTCGACCGGGTGCTCGTCGCCGTCGATCACGATGGTGATGCGGGAGAGTCCGGGGTCCTCGCTGAGCCCGACCGCGAGACTCTCGATGTTGAATCCGCGGCGCGCGAAGAGCCCGGCGACCCGCGTGAGCACGCCGGGCTTGTTCTCGACGACGATGGAGAGGGTGTGCTTCATGGCTTCTTCCTCCCGCGCCGCGACTGCCCGCCGATCATCTCGGTGATCTCCTGCCCCGCCGGCACCATCGGGTACACGTTCTCCTCGGCGGACGTCCGGAAGTCGATCACGACGGGCCGCCCGCAGCCGATCGCCTCGCGCAGCGCCGGCTCGATCTCGTCCTTCTCGGTCACGGTCATGCCCACCGCACCGAACGCCTCGGCGAGGAGCTTGAAGTCGGGCTGCACCTCGACGCAGGTGAACGAGTAGCGCTTGTTCCAGAACAGGTCCTGCCACTGGCGGACCATGCCCAGGTATCCGTTGTTGAGGATACAGACGACGACGGGCACGTCGTAGCTCACGGCCGTCGCGAGCTCCTGCATGGTCATCTGGAAGCCGCCGTCGCCGCTGATGTCGATCACCGTCTTGTCCGGATTGCCGATCTTGGCGCCGATGCTCGCCGGCAGCCCGAAACCCATGGTGCCGAGGCCGCCCGAGCTGACGAACTGCCGCGGGTAGGTGTACGTGTAGTACTGCGTCGCCCACATCTGATGCTGGCCCACGTCCGTGCAGATGATGGCGTCGTGCCCGGTGATGCGGTCGATCTCCTGGACCACCAGCTGCGGGGCCAGCTTGCCGTCCTTGGGGTCCTCGTAGTGCAGCGGGAACTCGTCTTTGCGCGCGGCGATGCGCGACAGCCACTCGGAAGAGCGCTCCGGCGTCCACTCCATGGCCTCGAGCTCCTTGACCAGGCCGGCGGCCACGTGCCTGGCGTCGCCGACGATCGGGATCATGGGCGCCACGTTCTTGCCGATCTCGGCGGGGTCCACGTCGGCGTGGATCACGCGCGCGTGCGGCGCGAACGCCTTGAGCTTGCCGGTCACGCGGTCGTCGAAGCGCGCACCGAGGTTGATCAGCAGGTCGCACTCGTGCACCGCGTAGTTGGCGGTGACGGTGCCGTGCATGCCGAGCATGCCCATGGAGAGCTCGTGCGTCTCCGGGAAGGCGCCGAGCGCCATCAGCGTCGTCGCGACCGGCAGTCGGCGCAGCTCGGCGAGCCTGAGGATCTCGGGGGCGGCGTCCGAGGCGATCGCCCCGCCGCCCAGATAGAGCACCGGCCGCTGCGCCTCGTTGATCGCCTTGGCGGCCGCCCGGATCTGCTTGATGTGGCCCTTGAAGGTCGGCTTGTAGCCCGGCAGGTCGATCGCGGTCGCCTCGTGATAGCCGAGCTCGCCGAGCGCGACGTCGACGGGGATGTCGATGACCACCGGCCCGGGCCTGCCGGTGGAGGCGATGTGGAAGGCCTCGTGGAGGACCTGCGGCAGCTCGGCGGGGCTCTTCACGAGGTACGAGTGCTTGACGATCGGCAGGGTGATCCCGGTGATGTCGGCCTCCTGGAAGGCGTCGGTGCCGATGAGGTCGCTGCGCACCTGCCAGGTGATGGCGACCAGCGGCGACGAATCCAGATAGGCCGTGGCGATGCCGGTCACGAGATTGGTGGCGCCGGGTCCGCTGGTCGCCGTGCACACGCCGACCTTGCCGGTGGCGCGCGCATACCCGTCGGCGGCGTGTGCCGCGCCCTGCTCGTGACGGACGAGCACGTGACGGAGGTTCTTCGCGTCGTAGAGGGCGTCGTAGAAGGGAATCGCGACGCCGCCCGGATACCCGAACAGCACCTCGCAGCCCTCGTGCTCGAGAGCGGCGACCAGGGCCTGCGCCCCTTTCATCTTCTTGTCGGGTGTCATTGCAGCACAGCTCCCTTCTCCGCGCCGGAGACGAGTTTGACGTAGCGGGCGAGGTACCCGGATACGCCGTCGCGCGGCGCTGGCCGCCAGTCGGCGAGCCGCCGCGCGATCTCCTCCTCTGGGAGCTCGAGCGTGAGCGTACGTGCGGGGATGTCGATGCTGACGGTGTCGCCGTCGCGGACGGCGGCGATGGGGCCGCCGGCGTGCGCCTCGGGCGCGACGTGGCCGATGGCGGCGCCGCGCGTGGCGCCGCTGAAGCGGCCGTCGGTGATGAGCGCCACGTCCTTGTCGCGGCCCTGGCCGGCGAGCATCGAGGTGGCGCTCAGCATCTCGGGCATGCCCGGCGCGCCCTTGGGGCCCTCGCCGCGGATGACCACGACGGAGCCGTCGGCGATGTCGCGCGCGGCGATCGCCGCGACGGCGTCGGCCTCGCTCTCGAACACGCGCGCCGGCCCGGAGTGCACGAGCATCTCGTCGGCGACGGCGCCCTCCTTGACCACTGCGCCGGCCGGCGCCAGGTTGCCGAAGAGCACGGCGAGGCCGCCGGTGGCATGCCACGGGTCGTCGACCGGCCGGATGACGGAGTCGTCGAGAACGCGCGCGTTCGCGACCGCCTCGCCGACCGTGCCGCCGGCGACGCTGAGCGCGGACCCGTCCATGAGGCCGGCGGCGATGAGGCGGTTCATGACCGCCTGGATACCGCCGGCGTGGTACAGGTCTTCCATGTGGTGCGTGCCGGCCGGGGCGATCCTGCAGATGTGCGGCACCTTGGCCGCGACCTCGTTGATGCGCCGCAGGTCGAAGTCGAGGCCGGCCTCGGTGGCGATGGCCGCGAGGTGGAGCACGGTGTTGGTGCTGCAGCCGAGGCTCGCGTCCGCGGCGAGGGCGTTGCCGACCGCCGCCTCCGTGAGGATGTCGCGCGGCTTGCGGTCCGCGGCGAGCACCTCCATGACCTTCTCGCCGCTGTCCTTGGCGAAGCGGATGCGCTCGCTGTACACGGCCGGGATGGTGCCGTTGCCGGGCAGCGCCATGCCGATCACCTCGGCCAGGCAGTTCATGGAGTTGGCGGTGAACATGCCCGAGCACGATCCGCACGTAGGGCAGGCGTTGCACTCGATGGCCTCGAGGCCCTCGTCGTCGAGCTTGCCCGCCTGGTGCTGGCCCACGGCCTCGAAGACGCTGTTGAGGTCGAGCGTGCGCCCCTGGAGGTGGCCGGCGAGCATCGCGCCGCCGCCGACCATGATCGCCGGCACGTTGAGCCGCATCGCGGCCATGAGCATGCCGGGCACGATCTTGTCGCAGCACGGCACCAGGACCAGCGCGTCGAAGGCGTGAGCGATGGTCATCGACTCGACGGTGTCGGCGATGAGCTCGCGGCTGGGCAGCGAGTAGAGCATGCCGCGGTGGTTCATCGCGAGCCCGTCGCAGATGCCCATGACGCCGAACTCCAGGGGCACGCCGCCTCCCGAGCGCACGCCGGCCTTGACCGCGTCGACGACGCTGCGCAGGTGGAGGTGTCCTGGGACGACTTCGCTGAAGGCATTGACGACGCCGACGAACGGCCGCCCCATCTCGGCGTCGCTCACGCCGAGCGCGCGCAGCAGCGAACGGTGAGGCGCGCGCGCCAGACCCTGCTTGATCTCGTCGCTTCTCACGGCAGTCTCTCTCCTCGTGGCCGGCGGACGGCCGCGCCCGCTGCGAGCAGCGGCCATGAACCAGGAATGATACCGGAAAACGCCGTGCCCGCGGGGACGGACGCCTGCCTCGGCGGGGATCCGGCCGCCCCGGCATCACACGATTGGCGGCGGGAACCGCTGGGCATCTAGGGGGAGAGTGTCGTGGAGGGACCGAGGCATGGCCAAATACCCCCGTGGGTATAAGCGTGGCAGTCCCCCCCATGAGCGAGGAGGTTCACCATGCAAAGAGTGGAGTACGGCGTAGGCCGTTCTCTCGATGAGCCCTACGAGGCCGCCAGGGCCCGGGTCGTCGAGGCCCTCAAGGCCGAGGGCTTCGGTGTCATCACCGAGATCGACGTCAAGGCGACGATGAAGGAGAAGCTCGGCGTCGACGTCCCGCCGCACACCATCCTCGGAGCGTGCAACCCGAAGCTCGCTCACGCGGCCATCGAGGTCGAACCCGACCTCGGCGTGCTGCTCCCCTGCAACGTCGTCGTGTACGCCACCGATTCCGGGACGAGGGTCACCGCGGTCAACGCCGGCGCCATGCTGGGCATGGTGGGCAACGAGCGCCTCGCACCGATCGCCGAGGAGGTCCAGGCGCGCCTGGACCGGGTCCTCGAAAGCCTGTGAGAAGATCACGATCAATGGGCAGGGCCAGGACCTGCCGCCCCAAGGAGGAGACCACGTGGCAAGCGAAGTGAAGACCCTGACCGACGCGACGTTCGACACCGAGGTCGCGGATGCCGGCACGCCGATGATCGTCGACTTCTGGGCGCCGTGGTGCGGCCCCTGCCGCATGGTCGGCCCCGTGATCGACGAGATCGCCCAGGAGCACGGCGACAAGGTGAGCGTGGGCAAGGTCAACGTCGACGAGAACCCGGCGACGGCGCAGAAGTACGGCATCATGAGCATCCCGACGATCATCCTCTTCAAGGACGGCGAGCCGGCCAAGAAGGTCATCGGCGCTCGCTCCAAGGCCGACTTCCTGCGCGAGTTCGACCTGGCCTGATCGCCCCGCCCGGGACGGGGGCGCGACCAGACGATCTCATCGCCAAGAGGGCGGCCCACCGGCCGCCCTCTTGGCGTGAGGGGCCCGGCGTTCGCCGGGCCCCTCGTCGCGTACGTCTTGCTCTACGGCCTCACGGCCGCGGGCGGCTCACGTGATGGCGTCGCGGCCGCGCTGGCCGGTGCGCGTGCGCACGGCGTCGTCGATCGGGAGCACGAAGATCTTGCCCTCGCCGATCTGGTTGCTCTTGAGAGAGTCGGTGATGGCGGTGATGATGCGCTCGACGTCCTTCTCGAGCACGACCATCTCGACCTTCATCTTGGGATGGAAGCGGTACTGGCCCGCCGAAACGTCCTCACCGCGCGTGAAGCCCTTCTGCACGCCGAAGCCCTTGACCTCGGCGACCGACATGCCGACCACGCCCTCGACGGCCAGAGCCTCGGCCACCGTGTCGAGGTTGTACGGCTGGATGTAGCACTCGATCTTCTTCATGCTCGCCGCTCCTTTCAGCCCGCCGGGCTTGCGGCCCGAGGGGATGCGCTCAACTGATACTCAAGCTTGTGCTGCGTCGTACTTACCCCAAAAGGTGCTTCAGACGACGCCCTGGTCGAGCATCGAGTCGGCGATCTTGAGGAAGCCGGCGATGTTCGCGCCCGCGACGTAGTTGCCCTCCATGCCGTAGGCGGCGGACGCGTCGACGCACTGCTTGTGGATGGCCTTCATGATGCCGTGCAGGCGGGCGTCGACTTCTTCGCGCGTCCAGCTGAGACGCAGGCTGTTCTGCGACATCTCGAGGCCGGAGGTCGCCACGCCGCCGGCGTTGGCGGCCTTGCCGGGACCGTAAAGGATGCCCTTGTCGACGAACAGGTTGACGCCCTCGGGGACCGTCGGCATGTTGGCGCCCTCGGAGACCACGTAGACGCCGTTCTTCATGAGGTTGGCGGCGTCCTTGGCGTTGATCTCGTTCTGCGTCGCGCTCGGGAAGGCGCAGTCGGCCTTGTGGTCCCACAGCGGGTTGAAGTCCTTGGCCTTGTCCACGGGCGTGTAGACGGCGCTCTGGTACTTGTCGGCGTACTCGCTGATGCGGCCACGCTTGACGTTCTTGAGCTCGAGCAGGAAGGCCAGCTTGTCGCGATCGAAGCCGGCCTCGTCGTAGATGTAGCCGCCGGAGTCGGAGCAGGTGACGGGCTTGCCGCCCAGGTCGAGGATCTTCTCGATGGCGTACTGCGCCACGTTGCCGGAGCCGCTGACGAGGCAGGTCTTGCCCTCGAGCGTCTCGCCGCGGGTGGTGAGCATCTCGGCGGCGAAGTACACGGCACCGTAGCCGGTGGCCTCCGGACGGATCAGCGAGCCGCCCCAGTTGAGGCCCTTGCCGGTGAGCACGCCGACGAACTCATTACGCACACGCTTGTACTGGCCGAACATGAAGCCGATCTCGCGGCCGCCCACGCCGATGTCCCCGGCGGGCACGTCGGTGAACTGGCCGATGTGACGGCAGAGCTCGGTCATGAGGCTCTGGCAGAAGCGCATGACCTCGAGGTCGCTCTTGCCCTTGGGATCGAAGTCCGAGCCGCCCTTGCCGCCGCCCATGGGGAGCGTGGTGAGGGAGTTCTTGAAGACCTGCTCGAAGGCGAGGAACTTGAGGAGGCCGAGGTAGACGGTGGGGTGGAAGCGCATGCCGCCCTTGTAGGGGCCGATGGCGCTGTTCATCTCGATGCGGAAGCCGCGGTTGACCTGGACCTCGCCCTTGTCGTCGACCCACGGCACACGGAACATGATCACGCGCTCAGGCTCGGAGATGCGCTCGAGGACCTTCGCCTCGCGGTACTTGGGGTTCTTGTCGAGGACGACCTCGAGAGACTCGGCCACCTCTTGGGCGGCCTGGTGGAACTCGGCCTCGGCCGGGTTCTTGGCCTTGAGCCAGGCCATGTATTCGTCGACGAATGCGCTCATGTAGTGCCCTCCACTAGGCGTATGGATGATGGGTGGCGTGATCAGGCTCCGCACACGCCTCGCGCGCGAACAGAACACGGACGGGGCGCGAGGCGCCCGGAGTATACGCCCTCGCCTGCCACCCTGCAGTCGCCATCCGGGCCAAACTTGGGCGGTCCAGGTGGGCAACTTGGTACACCGTGGCGAACCGCCGCCCGGACGAAGGCCCGCCTCCGGCTGCCGTGTCCGCCGTGAGTGGCGGGCTGCTGCTTCCGAACCCGCCACCTCCGTCCCTCGATGGATGGACATGATGTACAAGGAACGCCCATCCGGTTGGCTCTCCGTTCGCCCTCATTGACTAAGCTCGGGCGCCCTCCTATAGTGAATCACGAGGGCGCCAGGAGCCATCGCGACAGCTTCCGCCCCCGCCGCACCGAATCAACGCGCGAGCGCTCCCGTGACTGCGCGCGCCCGCGCCCGGAAGGCCAGCTCAGCGCCCGACCCCCGAGGGCGCCAGGAAGGAGTGCACGCATGGCTCTCAGAACGCCCGAGGAGTTCGTCCAGAGTCTCGCCGACCTGCACCTGCAGATCTACCTGTTCGGCGAGAGGATCGAGGACTACGTCAACCATCCGCTCATCCGCCCCAGCATCAACTGCATCGCCATGACGTACGAGCTTGCCGCCCAGCCCGAGTACGAGGACCTGATGCTGGCGACCAGCCATCTCACGGGCAACAGGATCAACCGCTTCTCGCACATCCACCAGTCGACCGAGGACCTCTCCAAGAAGGTCAAGATGCAGCGCCTGCTCGGCCAGAAGACCGGCTCGTGCTTCCAGCGCTGCGTCGGCATGGACGCCATCAACGCCCTGTACTCGGTCACCTACGAGACGGACCAGGCGCGAGGCACCGAGTATCACCAGCGCTTCAAGAAGTACGTCCAGTACCTGCAGGACAACGACCTGGTCGCCGACGGCGCCATGACCGATCCCAAGGGCGATCGCTCCCTGCCGCCGCACCAGCAGGCCGACCCCGACGTCTACGTCCACGTCGTGGAACGGCGCGACGACGGCATCGTCGTCAGCGGCGCCAAGGCCCACCAGACCGGCGCCTGCAACTCGCACGAGATCATCGTCATGCCGACGGTGGCCATGCGCGAGGGCGACGAGGACTTCGCCGTCAGCTTCAGCTGCCCGGCCAACGCCGAAGGCGTGTACTACATCTACGGCCGCCAGAGCTGCGACACGCGCAAGTTCGAGGAGTCCGACCTCGACGTCGGCAACATGCGCTACGGCGGCCAGGAAGCGCTCATGGTGTTCGAGAACGTCTTCGTCCCCTGGGACCGCGTCTTCCTGTGCGGCGAGATCGAGTTCTCGGGCGCGCTCGTGGAGCGGTTCGCCGGATTCCACCGCCAGAGCTACGGCGGCTGCAAGGTCGGCGTCGGCGACGTGCTGATCGGCGCCGCCGCGACGGCCGCCGACATGAACGGCGTCGCCAAGGCCAGCCACATCAAGGACAAGCTCATCGAGATGACCCACCTCAACGAGACGCTCTTCTCGTGCGGTCTGGCCTGCTCGTACGAGGGTGTCAAGATGCCGGCCGGCAACTACCAGATCGACATGCTGCTGGCCAATGTGTGCAAGCAGAACGTGACCCGTTTCCCCTACGAGATCGCCAGGCTGGCCGAGGACATCGCCGGCGGCCTCATGGTCACGATGCCGTCGGCACAGGACCTCGCCGACGAGAAGATCGGGCCCATCGTCGAGAAGTACTTCGCCGGCCAGTGCGACACGCCCACCATCGACCGCATGCGCATCCTGCGCCTGATCGAGAACCTGACCATCGGCGCCGGCGCCGTCGGCTACCGGACCGAGTCGATGCACGGCGCCGGCTCACCTCAGGCGCAACGCATCATGATCGCCCGCCAGTCGAACCTGAACCACAAGAAGGAGCTGGCCAAGGCCATCGCCGAGGTGGGCAGGCCGTGGGACAAGACGAAGGTCAAGTCGCCGACCGCGGTCACCACAAGCTGACGATGACCGACGAAGGCCAGCCGGCGCAGAAGCGCGTGGAGGTCGTGTACTGCGGGGGCTGCAACCCCCACATCGACCGCGCCGCCGTGGCCGCCGGCCTGCCCGTCGACGACCCGGACGTACCCCCGGGGACGACCGTGCACCTCAGCGGCTGCCCCCGGGCGTGCGCCTCGGAGCATCAGCTCGTCGCGGAGAGCGGCGGGCCGGCCGGTGAGGGCACGGAGGGCGCCCCCGCCGGCCGCGACGGGGCACCCGTCATCGTGATCGCGGGCGAGCTGGTCGACGGCGCACCGACGCCGTCCTCCGAGATCGCCCTCACCGTAACGCGCAAGCTCAAGGAGTGAGGGGATGGACTGGAAGTCCGACTACGCCGGCAAACGCACGACGGCGGCCGAGGCGCTGCAGTGCGTCCGATCCGGCGACCGTGTGGTCTTCGCGCACGCCTGTGGTGAACCGCTCGACCTGGTAGACGCGCTCGTCGCCCGCGCCGCGGAGCTCGAGCGCGTCGAGATCAACCACATGGTCGCCATGGGCAAGGGCGAGTACTGCAAGCCCGAGTACGCCGACGCCTTCTACCACAAGTCGCTGTTCGTCGGCGCCTCGTCGCGGGAGGCGGTCAAGGAGGGCCGGGGCGACTACATCCCGGTCTTCTTCCACGAGATCCCCAAGCTCTTCTGCGAGGGCTACCTCACGCCGGACGTCGTCCTCGTCCAGGTCTCGCCGCCGGACAAGCACGGCTTCTGCTCGTTCGGCATCTCGGTGGACTACACCAAGCCCGCGGCCCAGGTCGCGAAGACCGTCATCGCCCAGGTGAACCCCAAGATGCCGCGCACGCACGGCGACGCCTTCATCCACGTCTCAGACATCGATTACGTGGTCGAGAGCGAGCAGGACATCATCGAGCTGCAGCCGCCCAGGATCGGCCCCGTGGAGGAGGCGATCGGCAAGCACATCGCCGGCCTCGTGGACGACGGCTCGTGCCTGCAGCTCGGCATCGGCGGCATCCCCGACGCGGTGCTGCTCTTCCTGCACGAGAAGAACGACCTCGGCATCCACAGCGAGATGTTCAGCGAGGGGGTCGTCGACCTTTACAACGAGGGCGTGATCACGAACAGCGCCAAGACGTACCACCCGGGCAAGATGGTCGCCACCTTCCTCATGGGCACGCGACGCTTGTACGACTTCGTCGACGACAATCCCGTCGTCAACATGCTGCCGGTCAACATCGTCAACGACCCCTACGTCATCGGCCAGAACGACCGCGTCGTCGCCATCAACTCGGCCATCCAGGTCGACCTCATGGGACAGGTGGTGGCCGACACGATGGGCGCCGACCAGTTCACCGGCATCGGCGGCCAGGTCGACTTCGTGCGCGGAGCCGCCCGCAGCCGCGACGGCAAGGCGATCATCGCCTTGCCGAGCACGGCGAAGAGGGGCGCCGTCTCCCGCATCGTCGCGGCGCTTTCGCCGGGCACCGCGGTGACGACGATGCGCGCCGACGTCGACTACATCGTCACCGAGCACGGCGTCGCCCACCTGCGCGGCCTCGGATTGCGCGAGCGCGCCGAAGCGCTCATCCGCGTGGCCGATCCGGCGTTCAGAGACCAGATCCGCGAGGAGGCGGCCGCCGTCTACGGGCCCGGCCGCGTCACGCGATAGAAGAACCAACGGAGGAGAGAGAAGCCATGGATACCAAGATCCGCGTCCACAGGGCGCCGAAGACCCTGATCACCGGGAACGGCTGCGTCGCCCAGATCGGCGCCGAGGCCAAGAAGCTGCACGGCACCAAGGTGCTCATCATCACCGACCCCGGCGTCGCCTGCTGCGGCACCGTGGACAGTGTCGAGGTCCCGCTGCGTGAGGCGGGCATGGAGGTCGGCGTCTACGACAAGGCGGTCCCCGAGCCGCCCATGGGCAGCGTGCACGAGATCGTCGATTTCGCCAAGAAGGGCAAGTACGACCTCATCGTCGGCTTCGGCGGCGGCTCCGCCATCGACGTCGCCAAGGTCGTCGCCGTGCTCGCGCCCAACGACGACCGCCTCGAGGACTACGTGGGCATCGACCAGGTGCCTCACAAGGGCCTGCCGTTCATCGCCGTGCCCACCACCGCCGGCACGGGCACCGAGGTCACCGCGATCGCCATCTTCAGCAACGAGAAGCTCAACGTGAAGCAAGGCGTCGTGAGCCCTCACCTCATCCCCAACATCGCGCTCGTCGACCCTGTGCTCACCTACAGCTGCCCGGCGGGCGTCACCGCCGCCAGCGGCATGGATGCGCTGATCCACAACATCGAGGCCTACATCTCGGTGAACGCCACCATGCACACCGACCCGCTCGCCGCTGAGGGGATCAAGCTCATCAGCAAGAGCATCCGCACCGCCGTGTTCGACGGCAACAACGCCTGGGCGCGCCACAACATGGCCATCGGCTCCCTGCTCGGCGGCATCGCCTTCGGCAACGCCGGCGTGGGCGCCGTGCACGCCATGAGCTACCCCATCGGCGGCATGTTCCACGTGCCGCACGGCATCGCCAACACGCTCATGCTCCCGTGGGTCATGGAGTACAACATGCTGGCCTGCCCGCAGTTCTTCCGCGAGATCGGCGAGTACATGGGCGAGAACATGGAAGGCCTCAGCGATCGTGAGGGCTGCGAGGTCACGCTGCAGGCGCTGCGCACGCTGGCCGAGGACCTCGAGGTGCCGCAGTACCTCAACGAGGTCGGCATCCCCGAGTCGGCGATCCCCGACCTGGTGAAGGGCGCTCTCACGCAGGCCCGCCTGTGGAACAACAACCCGCGCAAGTTCACCGCCGAGGACATGGAGCAGGTCTACCGCAACATGGCCGTCAAGCCGGGCACCGAGCCGGTCAAGGCGAAGAAGGCGCCGGCGAAGAAGGCCGCTGCCGACAAGTAGGCCCCGCGCCGGTCGCGAGCGGCAAAGGGCGGGCGGGGCGCGTGAGCGCCCCGCCCGCCCTTTCGCGTTCGCCGAGTCGCCCGCGACGGGCTATGCCGTCCCGACGCCCGCAGGGATGGTCGGCGTGTCCGAGAGCAGCTTCTTCGTGTAGTCGGCCTGCGGGTCTTCGAGCACGGCGTCCACGCCCCCGTACTCGACGATGCGCCCTTCGTTCATCACCGCGACCTCCTGCGAGATGCTCCGCACAAGCGCGAGGTTGTGTGTGACGAAGAGCATCGACAGACCCATCTCACGCTGCAGGCCGGCGAGCAGCTCGATGATCGCCGCCTGCACGGAGACGTCGAGCCACGACGTGACCTCATCGCAGATGAGGACCGTCGGCTCGGCCGCGAGACCGCGGGCGATGGCGACGCGCTGCCGCTCCCCACCGGAGAGCTGATCGGGATACCGGCTCAGGAGTGACGCGTCGAGGGCCACCTGCTCCAGCACCTTCTCCATGCGTCCTTCCATCTCGCTGCGCGACAGATCGAAGAACACCCTGAGCGGTTGCGACAGGATCTGACCGATGGTCTTGCGCGGGTTGAGCGAACTGTACGGACTCTGGAAGATGTACTGGATGGCCTGCCGGGTCGCGCGCGGCCGGTCGCGCGCGTCGCGCGCCAGGGGCTTGCCGCCGAAGTCGATGCTGCCGACGATCTTGTGCGCGTGCAGACCGGCGATGCAACGCGCCAGGGTCGTCTTGCCGGAGCCGGACTCCCCGACCAGGGAGATGCAGCGACGCTGGCAGAGACTGGTCGTGATGCCGTGCAGGATCTCCTTGTGCTGGTAGAAGGCGGTCACGTCGCGCACGCTGATCACCGTCGTCTCCTCGGCCTGGCAGGCGGAGAGCGACTTGTCGCGCAGGTGGACATCCAGCTCAGCCGACTGGGCGCGGACCTCCTGCCAGCGCCAGCAGCGCACGCTGTGCCCAGGGTTCGGCACCTCTACGGGTGGGAACTCCTCGCGGCAGCGGTCCACCGCCCAGTCGCACCGCGGGGTGAAGGCGCACCCGGTGGGGCGCTTGCCCGGCCGGGGAGCCCATCCCGGGATGCCGCGCAGGGCGCGCTCGCCGGTGATGTCGGGGATGGACGCGAGAAGCTTGCGCGTGTACGGGTGGTGACCGGCCGCGAAGAGCTCGTCCCGGGTGCCGATCTCGATCAGCCTGCCCGCGTACATGACCGCGATGCGATCGGCGAGATTGGACACCACCGCAAGGTCGTGCGTGACGTAGAGCGCCGCCACCCCGTACGACTTGGTGAGGTCGCGGATCGTGTCCAGCACGTGCGCCTGCGTGGTCACGTCGAGAGCGGTCGTGGGCTCGTCGAGGACGATGACCTTGGGGCGATTGGCGAACGCCATGGCGATGGCGACGCGCTGCTGCTGACCGCCCGACAGCTGGTGTGGGTAGCGGCGCAGGAACGCCTTGTCGGACGGCAACAGCACATCGGCCATCATCTGGACGACGCGCGCCTCCCGTTCGGCCGCCGAGGAGCCGAACCCGTGCACCTCGAGGATCTCCATGAGCTGCAGCCCGATGCGCAGCGCCGGGTTGAGCGCTGCCGACGAGTCCTGCGGGACGTAGCTGATCGCGCCGCCGCGAATGGTGCGCAGCTTTGAGGCGTCCATGCCCAGGACATCCTGCCCGTCGATCTCGACGCGCCCTCCGGCGATCTTGGCGCCGCGGCGCTGATAGTCCAGCAGGCTGGTGGCCACGGTGGTCTTGCCGGAGGCGGACTCGCCGACGAGTCCCAGCACCTCCCCACGCCGGATCACGAGCGTGACATCGTCGTCGATGTCCAGCCCGGAGGGATCCAGCACGATGCGCAGGCCTTCGACCCTGAGGACGACCTCGGGCTCCGGACTCACGGTCTCCATCACCCCACCCCCGTGTCGCGTTCGATGCCGATCAGCGCGCGTCCCAGCCCATCGGCGATCAGGTTCGTGCCGATGGTCAGGATACCGATGAGAAGGACGGGGACGAACACCGGCCAAGGCTGGATGACGATACCGAGGAAGTTCTCATTGATCATCAGACCCCAGTCCGCCGCCGGCGGCTGCATGCCGAAGCCGAGGAACGACAGCGCGGCGATGAGACCGATGGAGTAGGTCAGGCGCAGCCCGAATTCGACGAGCAACGGGCTGGTGATGCTCGGCATGATCTCGTTGAAGAGGATCTTCCAGCGGGCGATGCCGAAGGCTTCGGCGGCGCGCACGAAGTCCCGCTGCGCGACCTCGAGCGTCGCGGCACGCGCGACACGTGCGATGCGCGGCGCGTGCGAGATGCCCACCATGAGCACGATCAACCAGAGTCTCGGACCGAGGATGGAGACGAACAACAGCGTGAGGACGATCTGCGGGAAGGCGAGGACGACGTCGAGGATGCGCATGATGGTCTCGTCGATCCAGCGTCGAGCGTAGCCGGTGATGAGCCCCAGTGTGACCCCCAGGGCGAGGCCTATCACGGTGGCCGCCAGCGCCAGCAGGATGACGGTGCGACCGCCGTACAGCACCCGGGTGAGGACGTCGTGGCCGATGTAGTCGCTGCCCAGCCACATCTCGGGCGGAGCCGGCGCCGAGTACGGCGGGGCCACGAACTCGGTCGGAGAGTACGGGGCGATCCAGGGGCCGATGACGGCGAGCGCGACGATGGCGGCGAAGATACCGACGCCGATCTTGGTGCGCCTCATACCCCACGCCTCGCTGAGCGTCATCACCCACTCCGAGTGGCGGCGCTCTGCGACGACGACCGGCGGCTCGACGAGCTCGGAATCGTTGACCCTGATCTCTGGCGTACTCATCGCAGGCCCGTCCTGAGTCGTGGGCTGACGAGGATGGTGAGGATGTCGGCGGTGAGGTTGGCGAGCACGTACACCGCCGCGATGATCAGGCAGATGGCCTGCACCATGGGCATGTCGCGGTTGGCGACCGAGGTCACCAGCAGAGAGCCGATGCCGGGGAAGTTGAAGAGGGTCTCGACGACGACCACGCCGCCGGCCAGCCAGGCGAGGTTGAGCGCCGTGACCTGCAGCGCCGGCGCCAGCGCGTTGGGCAGCGCGTGGCGGTTGAGGACGAGGCGCTCCGGCAGGCCCTTGAGCCGTGCCATCATCACGTACTCACTCTCGAGCACTTCGACCGTGCTGGCGCGGAGGATGCGCGTGATGTACGGCGCCACGGCCAGCGTGAGTGTGACCGCCGGCAGGATGAACAGCTGGAGTTGCTGCAGGATCGGCTCCTGCGGGTCGACGCGCGACACGCCCGGCAGGACGTGGAAGACCTGTGTCGCGAACCCCAGGATCAGGACGATGCCGATCACGAACTCGGGCAGGGAAGCCAAGGCGAGGCTGCCTACCGAGACCGAGACGTCGAACTTCGAGTCCCGTCGCAAGGCGGTCAGCGAGCCCAGCAGCAATGACAGCGGTACGCTCATCAGCGCGGCCATGAGGACCAGGATGAACGTGTTCGCCACGCGGCGCGCGAGGAGTTCGCCGACCGGCACCTGATACGCGAGCGAGTCGCCCATGTCGCCGCGAAGGATGCCGCCGAGCCAGTCCGCGTACTGCTCGACCATGGGCTTGTCCAGTCCGAGCTCCTGGCGCAAGGCCTCGTACCGCGCCTTGTTCGCAGCTTCCTTGCCGAGGATGGCCTTCGCGGAATCGCCGGGCAGCGCCTGCGTCGCCGCGAAGACGACGAACGAGACCAGGAAGAGCGTGAGGACGCCGAGGCCGATGCGGATGAGGATGAGCTTCAGAAGCGGCGGCATCGGTCGCACTCACCTCCGTCCACGGTCCATCCTGCCGATCGACCCCGGTCCGGGGGGGCGGCGGGCGCCGCGGGAACCGCGGACGCCCGCCGCTGGCTGCGGTCAGGAACCACAGTCCTCACACGAAGTAGGCCTTCTTGAAGCCGAACGTCATCAACGGCACGCCGAGCTTGTCGACGGTGAGCCCGCCGATCGTGTCGGAGACGGCGTCGACCTGGTTGCGCCAACCCCAGAGAATGTAGCCGCCCTCGTCGAACAGGATCGTCTGTGCCTGCCCGACGAGTTCGTTGCGCTTGGTATCGTCGACGGTCGCGTAGGCCTCCTTGACGATGGCGAGCCACTCGGCGTTCTCCCAGTGCGTCTCGTTGTACGGCGCTCCGGGCATGGTGGCCTGTCCGGACTGCAGCAGGAAGTTCCGCGTGTACCAGAAGTCCTGGGCGAACGGCCAGCTCAGGTACTGATCGCCCCAGAAGACGCTGGAGTCGACGTTCTTGACGTTGACGGTCACGCCGGCGGCCTTGGCCTGCTCCTTGAAGACCTGCGCGGCCGCGACTTCGTCAGCGCCCAGGCCTCCGGAGGAGGTGGTGAGCTCGACCGTCAGGCTGTTGTCGTAGCCGGCCTGCTTGAGCAGCGACTTGGCCTGCTCGAGGTCCTGCTCGCGCGTGAGCGTCGGCGTGCCGGGGTCGTAGCGCGCGTACATGTCGTAGGCCACGGCGCCGAAGCCGCTGTAGGCCTGGTCGATCATCTCCTGGCGGTCGACGATCAGACGGAACGCCTGCCGTACGCGGACATCGCTGAACGGCTTCGCGTCGATGCGCATCGTGAAGGGGCGCCAGGCGCCCGTCTCGGAGTTGAGCACCGTGTAGCCGCCGGACCCCTCGAGCACCTTGAGCTGGCTTGCGGGCAGCGTCGAGATCGCCTGGATCTCACCGCTGGTGAGCGCGTTGACGCGCGCCGTGGCATCGGCATAGATGATGATCGTGAGGTCATCGACGTAGGGCGCGCCGTCCCAGAACTCGGCGAACGGGGTGTACGTGGACTGCTGGCCCGGATCCAGGCTGTTCAGCTTGAAGGGCCCGCAACCGACGGGGTTCTTCGGGTCGAAGCCGACGGGCACGATCTGGCTGCCGCGGAAGGCGAGTCCCTCGGGCAGCACCGCGTTCGGCGACTCCAGCCGGAACTCGACCGTCTGCGGGTCCACAGCCACCGTGCCGCCCACCGTCAGGCCGGGAAGCGACGACGCGGCACTGAGGCTCCCCTTCATGATGCGGTCGAACGTGAACGCGACGTCGTCGGCCGTCACCGGCTTCCCGTCGTGCCAGGTGAGGTCCGACTTCAGCTTGCAGGTCCACACCGTGGCGGTGTCGTTGGGCGTGAGCTCCTCGGCCAGATGGTTGACGACCTGGGCATCCGTATCGAACGCGGTGAGCCCGTCGTAGAGCTGATACTGGATGGCGATGTCCGGCTCGTAGGAGGCGGCATGCGGGTCGGCGGTATCCGTACCGCCGGCGATGATGCCGACCTTGAGCGAGCCGCCCTGCTTCGGGGCAGCTGTCGGGGACGCCGACGTGGCGGTCTCCGCATCGCCGCCACAGGCGGCGGCGAGGGGCCCGATGGCGGCGACACCGCCGAGCGCGGCGGCGCCCTTGAGAAGGTCCCGCCGCGTCACGCGCTTGTTGGAGACCTCCCAGATGAAGCCGTGGTCGTCGTTGCTCATGGATCTCCCCCTTGTCCTGCATACTTCGACGGCCCCGGCGTCCGCGGTCCTACGGACCTGACGTCCCCGGGGCGGTCCCCCTGCTGCACTCGGGCAAGTTCGCGAATGCGACCTCCCCCACTGGATCCTGAGTCGCTTCCAACGCACGTCGGCATCGCGATGGCACGCAGTCGACGTTGGCGCGATGGTAGCCGCAGCATGTCCGGTGTGTCAAGGTTTGTGCCGTAGTTTCTGCGGTTGATACGCCTCCTCCTTAGGATGAGGCCGCCCTTCGACCGGGTGAGCCGCAGGGTCTGCATCTCGTCCCGGAGCCCGTGACCTCCCTCACGGCGACCTGACGACGGGACACCGTGACCACGCGGAAGACACGGGCCGACGAACCGGTCGATCGGTATCCGCGTCGCGGGACGATCACGCCGTCACAGAGCGGTCGGCCCCTGGTCGAACGTCGCACGGACTCCACCCGCGGGCTTCCCCAGGCGTCAGGCTCACGCGGATGCCCTTCGCATACGGGGTGACGGGAAGGGCGGCGTCGCGCACGAGCGCCCTGCCCGCCCGTTCGCATACCATGGGACCGGCGAAGCGCCCACGACCGGCTCACGGAGGACTCTCATGTACGACTGGCGCGCAGACTGGCAGGCCCGCTTCGGGCGCACCGAGCCCAAGGTCGTGTGCGTCGGTCTCAACTACACGGACCACGCCGCCGAGCAGGGCGCGAAGCTCCCGGCGAACCCCATGCTCTTCGCCAAGTTCGCCAACGCCTTGTGTGGCGACGGCGAGGACATCCTGGTCTCTGCCGGCATCGGGCACGTGGACGCCGAAGCGGAGCTCTGCGTCGTCATCGGCCGCGTGGCGCACGACGTCCCCGCCGACGACGCACTGGACGTGGTGCACGGCTACCTCTGCGGCAACGACGTGAGCGCCCGCGACCTGCAGTTCGGCGACCGCCAGTGGTTCCGCGGCAAGAGCCAGGACACCTTCTGCCCCATCGGCCCCGGCATCATCCCCGTGAGCGAACTGGGAGAGGCCGGCGACCTGCGCGTGAGGCAGCGGCTGAACGGCGAGACGCTGCAGGACGCGCGCACGAGCAACCTCATCTTCGACGTGCGCACGCTGGTGGCGTTCATCTCGCACGCCCTCACCCTGCTGCCCGGTGACCTCATCATGACGGGCACGCCGGAGGGCGTGGGCGTGTTCCGCGACCCCAAGCTCTCGATGAAGCACGGCGATGTCGTGGAGGTGGAGGTCGAGGGCATCGGTGTGCTGCGCAACCGCGTGAGGGAGTCGCCGCAGCCATAGGGCGAGGCCGGGCGGGGCACTCGTCGCGGACCAGGTCGTCCACGATCGCGCCGAGCAGCCCGGCCTTTCACACCACCCGGGCGACGGCGGCCGCGGCTGCCGCGATGCCTTCGTCGTCGACGTCGAGGTGCGTGACGAAGCGGACGGACCACGGCGCCTCGTCGAGACAGAGCACGCCCTCCGCGGCGAGACGCCGCACCAGCTCCGCCGCCGGCATCCCTGTCCCCCGGGTGCCGGCGAACACCATGTTCGTCTGCACGCTCTCGAGGTCGACGTCCAGGCCGGGAAGCGCGGCGAGCGCCTCGGCGAGGCGCCGCGCCCTGCGGTGATCGTCGGCGAGGCGCGCCACGTTGTGCTCGAGGGCGTAGAGTCCGCCGGCGGCGATGACGCCGGCCTGGCGCATCCCGCCTCCCAGCAGCTTGCGCGCGCGGGCCGCCGCCGGAAGGGTCGCGGCATCCATCACGAGCACCGAACCCACGGGCGCGCCCAGACCCTTCGACAGACACACGCTCACGGTGTCGAAAGGCGCCGCGTACTCGGCGGCGCTCACTCCGGTCGCCGCGACGGCGTTGAACAGCCGCGCGCCGTCGAGATGCATCCTGAGGCCGTGCCGGTCGCAGAACGCGCGCACCGCCAGAATGTGCTCGAGCGGGACGACGACACCGCCGCAGTGGTTGTGCGTCTGCTCGAGACACACGAGCCGCGTGGGCGCCCAGTGCACGTCGGCGTCCGTGTGCACGTACTCCTCCATCTTCTCGAGGTCGAGCGTGCCGTCCGACGAGTCGAACACGCGCAGCTGCACCTGGCTGAGCGCCGACGCCGCGCCCTGCTCGTAGAAGACGATGTGCGCCTGGGCGTGCAGGAACACCTCGTCGCCGCGCCCCGTCAGCGCCCGGATGGCGGCCTGGTTGCACATGGTCCCGGATGGGAAGTAGAGCGCCGTCTCCTTGCCGAGGAGCCCGGCGGCGGACTCCTGAAGGGCGAGCACGGTCGGATCGTCGCCGAGCACGTCGTCGCCGACCTCCGCCTCGAGCATCGCCAAGCGCATCGCCGATGACGGCCGTGTGACGGTGTCGCTGCGCAGGTCGACGGTGTTCATGGGGCCTCCTCGGCCGGACGTGGCGGATGCAGGCGAGAGCGTATCGCACCGCGCGAGCCGGCACAGAGCGAGGCCGGTGAGTCGCGAGCCGGCGGGCGCGCCTGCCGGCTCAGGCGCGCTGCGGGCGGACGACCACGCCGGCGCGCCGGTCGGCGGACGCCTGCAGGCGGGCGCGCCTGCCGAACAGGCGGCGCCGGCGACGCGGACCGTCGGACGGCAGGAGGCCGTCGGCGGCGAGCCGCCCGGCCCCCAGGAGCCGCGCGAGCGCGCTCCAGAGCGCGATCCAGGTGAGACCGGCCGCGAGCAGCAGCACGCGCCACGCCGGCGCCGGCGCCCAGTAGATGGCCACCTGGTCGGAGATCTCCTGGCCCAGGCGGAAGTCCTCGGGCCAGCGCAGGAAGAAGCGCCCGTCCTCCGTGCCGGCCAACTGCACGCCCGGGTTCTCGATCGCGTTCGCCTGCTTGCCGGGGTAGTCCACCCAGATGTGGTCGAGGCTCAGGCGCAGCTCGTTGGGGATGCCCTTGGCGGTGAGTATGCCGGCGAGGACGACGGCGCGGCTCTCGCAGTCCCCCGGGCCCGCGCGCACGGCCTCCGCCGTCGTGGGGAAGTACCAGGGCACGCCGGCCGACTGCCAGTCGTACGAGTACGGCACCTGCCTGTCCAGCACGTAGGCCTCGACGGCGCGGGGTCGTTCGGCAGCCGCGCCGCGATCGCCGCCACGGCCCCGGGCTGGACCTGCGGGCGCACGGTGTTGCGGAGACTGCGCACCAGTACGCCGGGGTCGGGATACAGCATCACCAGGACCCAGGCGACGGCGAGGAAGATCAGCGCGCGACGAGGCAGCATGGTCGTCTTCATCATAACCGGGACGCGCGGGAGCGCCGCCCGGTTCAACCCCCGCTCAGCGCCCGGCTTCTGCGCGGCGCGCCTACGGCGGTCATTCCCACTCGATGGTGCTGGGCGGCTTGCTCGAGACGTCGTAGACGACGCGGTTGACCTCCGGCACCTCGTTGATGATGCGTGAGGCCAGGGTCTCGAGCAGGTCGTAGGGAAGCCGCGCCCAGTCGGCGGTCATGGCGTCGTCGCTCGTGACCGCACGGATGGCGATGGGATACCCGTAGGTGCGCTCGTCGCCCTGCACGCCCACGCTGCGGATGACGGGCAGGATCGCGAAGCACTGCCAGAGCTCGCGGTAGAGGCCGGCCTTGCGGATCTCCTCCTGGACGATGGCGTCCGCGCGCTGCAGCACGTCGACGCGCTCGCGGGTGATCTCGCCGATGATGCGGATGGCGAGGCCGGGGCCCGGGAAGGGCTGCCGCCAGACGATGTGCTCCGGCAGCCCCAGCTCCTCGCCCACGGCCCGGACCTCGTCCTTGAAGAGCCAGCGCAGCGGCTCGACCAGCTCGAAGTCCATCTTCTCGGGGAGGCCGCCGACGTTGTGGTGGCTCTTGATCTTGGCGGCCTGCCGCGTGCCGCTCTCGATGACGTCGCTGTACAGCGTGCCCTGCACGAGGAACTTGGCGTCGGTGAGCTTGCGCGCCTCCTCCTCGAAGCAGCGGATGAACTCCTCGCCGATGATCTTGCGCTTGCGCTCCGGCTCGGTGACGCCCTCGAGCTTGCCGAGAAAGCGGTCGCTGGCGTCGACGGAGACCAGCGGGATGCCGAACGTGCCGGAGAAGGTCTCGACCACGCGGTCGGCCTCGCGCATGCGCATCATGCCCTGGTCGACGAACACGCAGGTGAGCCGGTCGCCGATGGCCCTGTGCATGAGCAGCGCGGCGACCGACGAGTCGACACCGCCGGAGAGCCCGAGGATCGCCTTGGACTCGCCGACCTGCTCGCGGATCTTGCGGATGGACTCCTCGATGATCGACTCCGGCGTGAAGGCCGGGGCGCAGCCGCAAGCCTTGTAGAGGAAGCTGCGCAGCACGTCCATGCCCTTCGGCGTGTGCACGACCTCGGGGTGGAACTGCACCGCGTAGAAGCCGCGCTCGCGGTCCTCCATCGCGGCGACGGGAGCGCCCTGGGTCGCCGCCAGCACCTCGAAGCCGGGCGGCGGCTCGGTGATGCTGTCGCGGTGGCTCATCCAGCACTGCTCTTCTCTGCGCATGCTGTCGAGGACGAGCCCCTGCTTGAGGACGTTGAGCGTCGTCTTGCCGAACTCGCTGAGGCCGGTACGCGCGACCGTGCCGCCCAGCTCGAGGGCGATGCCCTGGGCGCCGTAGCAGATGCCGAGCACCGGCACGCCGAGCTCGAAGATCTCCGGGTTCACCCTGGGCGCGTCCTCGACGTACACGCTCATGGGGCCGCCGGAGAGGATGATGCCCTTGGGGTCGAAGCCCTTGATGCGCTCGATCGGCGCATCGTGAGGGATCAGCTCCGAGTAGACGCGGCATTCGCGCACGCGCCGCGCGATGAGCTGCCCGTACTGGGCCCCGTAGTCGAGGACCAGGACGGTGTCGAACCCCTTGACCTCCGGCGTACCGTGCGGCACTGCGCCTCCCCGTGATCGTGGGGCTGACTGCCTGCGGCGGTCAGCCCATCCCGACGTCTTGCTCTTTCTGCAGCTTCTTGCCCTCGGTCATGAGTGCCGGCGCGACCATGACCTCGGCCTTCTGGAACGAGCCGAGCGTCTCGTAGCCGCACGTGGCCATGCTCGTGCGCAGCGCGCCGAACAGGTTGCGCGTGCCGTCGTTCTCGTGCGCCGGGCCGAGGAGGATCTCCTCCAGGGTGCCTTTGGTGCCCGCCTTGACGCGCGTGCCGCGCGGGAGCTCCGGGTGGAAGGTCGCCATGCCCCAGTGGTAGCCGCGGCCGGGCGCCTCCTTGGCGGTGGCGAGCGGCGAGCCGATCATGACGGCGTCGGCGCCCAGGGCGATCGCCTTGCTCACGTCGCCGCCGGTGCGCATGCCGCCGTCGGCGATGACGTTGCAGTACTCGCCCGTCTCGAGCAGGTGCTGCACGCGCGCGGCGGCAGCGTCGGCGATGGCCGTCGCCTGCGGCACGCCGATGCCGAGCACGCCGCGCGTGGTGCACGCGTGGCCCGGGCCGACGCCGACGAGCACGCCGACGGCGCCGGTGCGCATGAGGTGGAGCGTGGTGGCGTAGCTGGCCACGCCGCCCACGATCACCGGGACGGGGCAGCCGGCGATGAATTCCTTGAGGTCGAGCGGCTCGACCTTGGTGCTCACGTGCTCGGCGGAGACCACGGTGCCCTGGATGATGAGCACGTCGAGGCCGGCGTCGAGCGCGACCTGGTAGTACTGCTCCACACGCTGCGGCGTGAGCGACGCTGCGGCGAGCACGCCGCCGTCCTTGATCTCTTGGACGCGCCGGGCGACGAGCTCGGCTTTGATGGGCTCCTTGTAGATCTCCTGCATCGTCCGCGTCGCGGTGTCGTTGGGCAGCGACGCGATGCGGTCGAGCTGCTCGCCCGCGTCCTCGTAGCGGGTCTGGACGCCCTCGAGATTGAGCACGGCGAGGCCGCCGAGCTTGCCCATGGTGACGGCGAACGCCGGATCGACCACCCCGTCCATCGCCGAGGCCAGGCACGGCAGCGACAGCGTGTGCTCGCCGAGCTTCCACGTGATGTCCACGTCTTCGGCGTCACGGGTGCGGCGGCTGGGCACGATGGCGATGTCGTCGAAGCCGTAGGCCCTGCGGCCCTTCTTGCCGCGGCCGATCTCTACTTCCATGCCGTCCTCCTGACAGGGGCGCGATACGAGATTGACCGGCGAAGCCGCGTCAACTGGCGGCGCGGCGCAGGTTCGCCGACGATAAACAAAAGACCCGGGCACGGACCTACTGCCGGGGTCTCTGAGCTCTGAGTGATGCTTCTCTGGGAGCTTGCTGTCTGTGGTGGCAACGTTGCTCGACTCTACCAGCGCGGCCGCGGAGGGTCAACGCGCGAGCGCGCGCGAAGCGGGGAAGGCGTCCGGCCGAGTGGGTGGGGTGGCCGCGAGCGGCGGGATGGGACTCAGGCGCGGCGGCCGCTCAGCTCCACGACGTCGGCGCTCGCGACGAGCTCGGCGGCGAGGCCGGCGTCGAGCACCCCGGCGCCGTACCGCTGCGTGTTCGCGGCGCCGGCGGCCAGCGCGTGGCGCAGGCACTCCGGCAGGTCGAGCCTGCGGAAGCGGGCGCTGACGAAGCCGGCAAGGAACGCGTCGCCGGAGCCGACCGTGCTCACCACCGTCTCGAGCGGGGCGATGGAGGCGCGGAACACGCGCTGCTTGCGTCCCACCTGGAAGCGGGCGACGCATCCGAACTGGGTCTTGACGATGACGTTGCGGGCACCCATCTCACAGACGATCGCGGTCGCGTCCACGATGTCCTGGTCGTCGTGGAACTCGTGGCCGACGAGGTCCTCCGCCTCGCGCAGGTTCGGGAGGACCAGATTGGGCCGCCCACGCACGCCGCGCCGCAGCGGTTCGCCGGCGCTGTCGAGGACGACGAAACACCGGTGCTTGCGGATGCGCTGGAGCACCGCTGCGTAGAAGTCCTCCGGGACCTTGCGCGGCAGCGACCCGGCGAGGACCACGAAGCGCGCCCCTTTGGCCAGGTACTCGGTCTTGTCGAGGAGCGCCTCGGTCTCCTGCGCGGTCACGATGGGGCCGTACTCCACGACCTCGGTCTGCGTCATGGTGGTGGGGTCGACGACCGCCGTGGAGGTACGCGACTCACCGGCGATGTGGACGAAGTCGTTGAGCACGTTCTCGCGCTGCAGGCCCTCGACGATCTGCTGCCCTGCGCGGCCGCCGACCAGGCCCGTGACGACCACCGGCTCGCCGATCGCCTTGAGCGCCCGGGCGATGTTGACCCCCTTGCCGCCCGGGAGCGTGAGGCTCTCGCTGGCGCGGTGGCGGAACCCTGTCTGGAAGTTGGGCACGGTGAGCGTCTTGTCCACCGCGGCGTTCGGGGTGACGGTGATGATCACGTGGCCCTCCGGTCACCGTGCGCACGGAAGCCGGCGCCCTGCGTGGCGCCGGCCTCGACGACGCCCAGTATACCACCGCGCGCCGCCTTGACAGTCCGCAGGCACGGCGGTACGTTTCGGGAGCATCTTGTACGCCGCATTCCTCGTTAGGTGAGGCTCCGGCACACATAGAGGCCGTTGCCCGGAAACGTCCAGAGACGCCAACGGGTAGGACAGGCACTACCGGCACAAGGTTTTGCCCGAAACGGCTGAGGCTCTGCCCTCTACGGTGTGCTGTGCTAAAGCTGGGACGAGTGAGGATCGCCCCCTCGGCACGTCCGGAGCCTTCCGCGTGGAAGGCTTTTTCGCGTGCCCGCCGACGGCACGTCGCGTGAGAGGGGGTGAGGCCCGTGTTCTACCTGAGCAAGCTGCTCGGCAGTCCGGTCAAGGACGTCGAGAACAAGGCCGCGGGGACGCTGCACGACCTGGTGGTCAGCACGAGCCAGGCCTACCCGCGCGTGACCGCCGTCGGCGTGCGCCGGCGCGGCAGGACGCTCTATGGCCCGTGGGACACGGTCTCCAGCTTCGAGGAGTCGGGGCTGATGCTGCGCATCCCCGCGGCCGAACTCGCCGAGCGCGAGCTCGAGCCCGGCGAGCTCCATCTCTCGGCGACGTTCCTCGACAAGCAGCTCGTCGACACGGAGGGCCGCAAGGTCATCCGCGTCAACGACATCCAGCTGCTGCGCAACGGGCCGTTCGTCCACGTCGCCGCCGTCGACGTCTCGAGCAACGCCATCCTGCGCCGGGTGGGGCTCGCCAAGGTCGGCGACCGCATCTCCAAGACCCGCCAGCGCCCCAAGCCGCACCTCATCGACTGGAAGGACGTCGACATCGAGCAGACCGACGAGGCCGCCGTCCGCCTCGCCGTGCCGCAGACCAAGCTCGAGCTCCTCCACCCCGCCGACATCGCCGAGCTGGTGCACGAGCTCTCGCCCGAAGAGCGGGCCGCGGTCTTCGACGCTCTCGAGGACGACCTGGCCGCCGACACGTTCGAGGAGCTGCACCCGTCCTACCAGGCGTCGCTGCTGCTGGACCTGCCGGACGAGAAGGCCAGCGAGATCCTGGGCGAGATGTCGCCGGACGACGCCGCCGACCTGCTGGCCGACCTTCCCGACGACCGCCGCCGGCACTTCATCGCGATGATGGAGAAGGATGATGCCGAGGAGATGTGCGAGCTGCTCAGCTACCCCGAGCATTCCGCCGGCGGCATCATGACCACCGACTACGCCTGGGCCCGTCTCGACGACACCGCGGCGCACGCCATCGAGCGGCTGCGCGAGCAGGAGTCCGAGGCCGAGACCGTCTACTACATCTACGTCGTCGACCGCTCCGAGCACCTGCGTGGCGTCTTCTCGTTGCGCGAGCTGCTCATGACGCCGCCGGAGAAGCGGGTGCGCGACTTCATGACCGCGAACCCGGTCTCGGTGCGCACCGACGCGAGCGAGGAAGACATCACCAATGTGATCGCCAAGTACAACCTGCTCGCCCTGCCCGTCGTGGACGAAGAGGGCGAGCTGCACGGGATCATCACCATCGACGACGCGATCGATCTGGTGCTTCCGCTCGCCTGGAAGAAGCGCCTGCCGAGGATCTTCCATTGAGGAGGCCTCGATGGCGCAGACTCCGCGCAACGTAGGCCGGAGGCTCGCCGGCCGCGTCGGCCGCACCCGGCTCCTCGTCATCCTCGCGCTGCTCGGGCCGGGCTTCATCGCCGCCAACGCCGGCAACGACGCCGGCGGCATCACCACCTGGTCGGTGATCGGCTCGCGGTACGGCTACAGCATGATCTGGCTGCTCGTGCTGATCACGCCGATCCTCGCCATCGTGCAGGAGATGAACGCCCGCGTCGGAGTGGTCACGGGACGCGGGCTCGCCGGGCTCATCCGCGAGAACTTCAGCCTCAAGATCACCGCCCTGGCGATCCTCGCCACGGTGATCGCCAATTTCGGCACCACCGTGGCGGAGTTCTCCGGCGTCGCCGCCGCCAGCGGCCTCTTCCACGTGCCGTCGTACGTGGCGGTGCCCGTCGTCGCCGCGGGCATCTGGCTGCTGGTCACGCGCGGGTCGTACCGCAAGGTCGAGAGGGTGCTGCTCGTGCTCGGGTTCGTGCTGCTGACCTACGTCGTCTCCGGCATCCTCGCCGGACCGGACTGGGGCGAGGCGCTGCACGGGGCCACGCACCCGTACATCCAGTGGGACAGCCTGTGGATCTTCACCGTGATCGCCGCCGTGGGAACCACGCTCACACCGTGGGGGCAGTTCTTCATCCAGGCCGCGGTCGTCGACAAGAAGGTGCCGTGGCGGCAGTTCAAGTACACCAAGTACGAGATCTACGCGGGCTCGGTGTTCATGACGACGATCGACTTCTTCATCGTCATCGCCTGCGCCGCCACGCTCTACAAGGAGGGGATCGTCGTCCAGTCCGCGGAGGAGGCGGCCATGGCCCTCGTTCCCTTCCTGGGCGCGGCGGCACAGTACCTCTTCGCGCTCGGGCTGCTCAGCGTCTCGATCCTCGCCGCCGGCGTGCTGCCGCTGGCCACCGCCTACGTCGTCTGCGAGGCCTTCGGCTTCGAGTCCGGCCTCGACAACTCGTTCCGCGAGGCGCCCGTCTTCAACGGCATCATCACCTTTCTGATGATCGTGCCGGCGGCCGTGGCCATCATCCCCGGCCTGCCGCTCGTGGACGTGATCCTGGTGGCGCAGTCGCTGAACGGCGTCCTGCTGCCGGTGATCCTCATCTTCACGCTGCTGATGATCAACGATCCGAGAGTCATGGGAGAGCACGTCAACGGGCGCGTGCGCAACGTGATCGCCTGGGGGTTCACGGCGGCGCTGATCGCGATGAGCGCCGCGCTGCTCCTCTCGCCGCTGTTCACCTGAGACGGCGGAGCTCGGGGGCCGACGCCGGCGGCCGGAGCCGTCCCGGCCGCCTCAGCTGCCGTCCTCGCGATCGTGCGTCTTCGGCTCGACGTGCACGAGGACGTCGGTGTTGGGGATGCACGTGCGGATGTCCTCCGTGATGTGCATGGCGATCTCGTGCGCCTCGGTGATCGAGAGGTCCTCCTCGACGGTGACGTGCAGGTCGACGTGCCGGCGGCTGCCGGCGCGGCGCGCGCGCAGCCGGTGGTAGCCGTAGATGATGTCGCCGCGGTGCTCGCGCACGCAGCGCCGGATCTCCTCGAGCTCGTCGTCGGGCAGGGTCTCGTCGAGCAGCACGCGGGTCGACTGCATCACGAGGTCGTAGCCCGTCTTGATGATGAGCACGGCGACGGCGATGGCGGCGATGGGGTCGAAGTAGGGCCAGTCGGTGAGCTTGACCAGCAGCAGGCCGAACGCCACCCCGAACGACGTGTACACGTCGGTGAGCAGGTGGGCGGCGTCCGCCTCCAGGGCGGCCGACTGCGTCCGCCTCGCGACCGGGTAGAGCACCTTCTTCGAGACGATGAGGTTGGTCACGCCGGAGATGATCATCACGCCGATGCCGAGCCAGATGTGGTCGAGCTCGGGGCCGTCGATGATCTTCATGACCCCCTCGAAGATGATGACGCCGGCCGCGGCGATGATCAGCAGGGCCTCGATGACGCCGCTGAGGTTCTCGACCTTCTCGTGGCCGTAGTGGTGGCGCTCGTCCGGGGGCTCCGCGGCACGGCGCACCGACCAGAAGGCGATGAGCGCCGCCACGAGGTCCGAGCCGGAGTGCAGGGCCTCGGAGATGATGGCGATGGAGCCCGACAGGATGCCGACCGCGAGCTTGAAGGCGATCAGCGTCGCGTTCGACGCGATGGAGACTGCCGCGGCGCGCGACTTCAGCGAGTGATCGGTGAGGTCGGCCATGGACGCGGTCGCCCCGCTCGACTCAGGTTTCTTGGACCCCATGCAGCAGACCCTCCCGTCGCAAGACATCGACGAGGGCCCTCCCGGCCAGTGCGCGGTGGCTGGCCTGGTCCTTGGCATCCTGCGGCCATTCGGCCACGGAGAGGTCTGACCCTTCTGGAACGAAGACGGGGTCGTAGCCGAACCCGCCTTCACCGCGCGGCGCCTCAGCGATGGCGCCCCACCAGTGTCCCGTTGCGGCGTAGTGTTTCATATCCGGCGCGACGGCGACAACTGAGCACACGAAGCGCGCCCGGCGCGCGAGCGGTCCGGCAAGGCCGGCCATCTCGCGCAGGAGGCGCGTGTAGTTGGCCACGTCCGCGCCGGGCCCGTCCACGCCCGCGTAGCGGGCGCTGGTCACGCCCGGCGCCCACCCCAGCGCCTCGACCTCGAGCCCGGAGTCGTCGGCGAGGAACAGGACGTCGGCGCCCGGCCACAGACCGAGCTGCTCGAGCAGCGCGGGATCGCCCTCCACTGCCCGCGCCAGCCCCTCGGCCTTGCCCAGGGCGTTCTCGGCGAACGACTCCACGCCCTCGGGCGGCAGCTCGACGCCGGCCGGCATCACGTCGACCCGGCACGGAGCCAGGATGGCGCCGAACTCCGTGGCCTTGTGGCGATTGGCGGTGGCGAGCACGAAGCGCATCGCGGCCTACTCCAGCTCCGCACAGGCCGCCGTCTGCGCGGCCGCAAGAGCGGTCGCGCCCGCGGCGGCCAGGTCGAGCATCGCCTCGAGCGCCGGCCGCGAGTACGGCTCGCCCTCGGCCGTCGCCTGCACTTCGACGAGGCGCCCGTCGCCGGTGATGACCGCGTTGAGGTCCACCTCCGCCGCCGAGTCCTCCTCGTAGTCGAGATCGAGCCGCGTCTCGCCGTCCACGATGCCCGTGGACACGGCCGCGACGGAGTCGAACAGCGGCAGTTCGTGCAGGCCGAGCAGGTCCTTGACCTTGAGCGCGACCTGGTACACGGCGACGTAGGCGCCGGTGATGCTGGCCGTGCGCGTACCGCCGTCCGCCTGGGTCACGTCGCAGTCGACGGCGATGGTGCGCTCGCCGATGATGCCGAGGTCGACGACGCTGCGCAGGCTGCGGCCGATGAGGCGCTGGATCTCCATGGTGCGGCCGCTCTGGCGCCCGCGCACGGCCTCTCGGGAGGTCCGCGTGGGCGTCGCTCCCGGCAGCATGCTGTACTCGGCGGTGAGCCAGCCGCGGCCGGAGCCGCGCAGCCAGCCGGGAACACCGTCGCTCAGCGACGCCGTGCAGAAGACGTGCGTGTCGCCCAGCTCGATGCGTGCGGAGCCGGCGGCGAACTTGGCCACCGCCGGCGTGATGCGCACCGGCCGCAGCTCGTCGGGCTTGCGTCCTTGTCTCACGTCTTCCTCCTCGCCGCCCGCGGCGGCAACGGCCGCGTCAGGCGGCCGGTCGAGTGATCCCGAACAGCTCGCGGTGCGCGCGCACCACGAAGAGCAGCGCGAGGCCGGCCGTGAACATGACCACGGCCTCGCCGATGCCGACCCAGGCGGCGCTGGCCCAGTACGGCAGATCGAGCAGGAGCGCGAGCATCGCGGCGACGCCGAGGCCGTTGACGACCGCGGGCACGGCCAAGGCCACGACCCGCGGGCCGATGCGATACATGAGCGCTGCGGCGAACAGCGTGAGCGCCGCGCCGGCGACCACATCCACCGGCATCATCGGGCTCCCGAGGTTGCCGATCGCGGTGCCGGCAGTGAGGCCGAGCACGGCGGCCGGATCGAAGCAGGCGAACACCAGCAGCGCCTCCGACACCCGGAACTGGACCTGCCCGTAGGCCAGCGCGTTCAAGCCGGGAGCCAGGGTGAGCACGGCGTAGAGGGCGGCGTAGACCGCCGCCCGCACGAGAAACCGGCTGGTCATGGTGCGACGAGCTCGCCGAGCCGCTCGAGCGGCAGCGCGCGGACGCGCGTGAGCGGCATCTGCAGAAAGCGCGCGCCCGTCGCGCGAAAGCGCTCGACGTCGCCGGTGGTGTAGAAGCGATAGGAGCCCATGGCGTCGCCCGGGCGCTCCAGGCCCTGGCGCGCCAGCATCGCCTCGACCTCGCGGGCGATCTCGGCGGCCGGGTTGATGAGGGTGACGTCGCGCCCGAGGAAACGCTGCAGCATGGGCGCGATGAGCGGGTAGTGCGTGCAGCCCATGATGACCACGTCCGGGCGCTTGGCCTTGAGCGGCTCGGTGAAGCCGCGCACGGCGTCGGCGAGCTCCTGGCTCGCCACGTCGCCGGCCTCGATGAAGTCGACGAGGCCGGGGCACGCCTGCTCGACGACCTCGGCGCCGGAGTCGAGGCCGTGGATCGCGCGTGGGTAGGCGCCGCTCGCGACGGTCGCCTCGGTGGCGAGCACGCCGATACGGCGGTAGCGCGAGCTCTCCACGGCGGCCCGCGCCCCCGGCATGACCACGCCGATGACCGGCGTCTGGAACTGCTCCTGCAGCGCCGGCAGGGCGGCCGAGGTGGCCGAGTAGCAGGCCACGACGATGAGCTTGACCGGCACGGTCTCGAGGAAGGCGGTGATCTGGCGCGAGAAGAGCTCGAGCTCGTCACGGTCCTTCTCGCCGTAGGGGAACCGTGCCGTGTCGCCGACGTAGGCGAAGTGCTCGCCGGGCAGGCGCACCAGGCACTCGTGGAGCACGGTGAGGCCGCCCATGCCCGAGTCGAACATGCCGATGGGCAGGGTGGCGAGCTGCTGCAGGTTGTCGGTGGGAGAAGCGGTCATGAACGGGCGCCCCGGAGCGCCCCGGTAGTATCCCCCACCGCGTGAGGCACTGTCCAGACGGACGGCCCTGAGCGAACGGCTCAAGGAGGGCGCGGCGCCGTCCGATAGGAGGGGTGAGAGCGATCCCCAGAGCGAAGCCGAGGACGCGAGACGATGGACGAGAGCTACAAGATCGAGGTGTTCGTCTTCCCGGACGGTACATCCGTCGAGATGCTCGTCTTCGACGAGAGCTCCCGGAAGCGCGGTGCCGCGCCGGCCGCGACCGCGCCGCGCGAAGCGTCCGCACCCGGCCCCTGCTGCGTGCCCTCCCCGCCCGCCTGCGAGGACGACGGCGTGCACGAGTGCCCGATCTGCGGCAGCGCCCTGGTCTACCCGGTCGACTGGGACCGGTCGGGCCGCGCCGCCTGGACCCTCCTCCTCCGCTGCCCCGAGTGCGAGACGCGGCGCGAGGTCGTGCTGGGTCGCGCCGCCGTCGAGCAGTTCAACCGCGAGCTCTATCACGGCGCCCAGGCCATCGCCCGCGAGGCCGATCACCTGATGCGCCGGAACTTCGAGGACGAGGTGGAGAGGATCGTCGTCGCTCTCGAGCACGATCTCATCCAGCCGATGGACTTCTAGTCGCGGCCTCCGCGACCGCTCCGCGCCCACCGCTGTTCGTCAGCCACACCCCCGCCACCACCAGGGCCGCTGCCGCGCCCTGCGCGAGCGTGAGCCGCTCCCCCAGCAGGACGTAGGCGCTCGCCACCGCCACCACCGGCGTCAGGTTGA
The DNA here is from genome assembly GCA_963736645.1 of uncultured Thermoleophilia bacterium. Lineage (GTDB taxonomy): Bacteria > Actinomycetota > Thermoleophilia > UBA2241 > UBA2241 > CAIXSE01. The sequence goes on from CAVTPJ010000001.1 coordinate 71,626, forward strand.
TGAACACGCTCACCCTGCCTGCCGGCAGAAAGCGGAACGCGTAGTTGAGCAGCAGGAAGGCGATGATCGAGCACACGAGCGTGAGGAAGAGCACGCCGCCGGCCGCCTCCGCCGTGGGCCGGCGGACCCCGACGACGAGCGCCTCCACCAACGCCAGCGGCGCCATGAACAGGGCGCCGAAGAGGTTCTGCCACGCCGTGACGAACAACGCAGAGCGGCTGATGAGCAGGCGCCGCGCGAGGATGCTGTAGACGGCGGCCGAGACTGAAGCGGCGAGCACCAGCAGGTTCCCGGTGAGCGAGCCGCCCGCGGCCGCGCCGGCGGCCAGGACGAGCGCGACGATCCCCGCGAACGACAGCAGGACGCCCGCCCACTGACGGGCGCCCGCGCGCTCACTCCTCGAGAAGACCCCCAGGAGGGCGACGAAGATGGGGATGGTGGCGATCAGGATCGCCGCCTCCGAGGCGCTGGTGCGCGCGATGCCGGTGTTCTCGAAGCTGAAGTAGACGGTGAGTGAGACGAAGCCGACCAGCGCCAGCCGCCCGAGCTCGCGGCGCGTGACCTGCTCCCGTTGCGGGCGCAGCCTCCACACCGCCCACAGGATGCCGCCGGCCAGCGCGAAGCGCAGCAGCGCGAGCAGCAGCGGCTCGAAGCCTTTCAGCGCGGTCTTGGTGGCGACGAAGGAGAACCCGAAGGCGAAGGTCATGCCGATCGCGGCGGCGTAGGCGGAGATTGGCGGCCGGTCGTTCATCGGCCAAGGGTATCGCAGGAGGCACCCGTGGGCGGACGGGCGGCGACTGGTGCCCCCGGAAGGATTCGAACCTTCGACCTCGCGCTGCGAGTACGCGGTCGACGGGGGTCGGCTCCCATCGGTCCTTCCCGGCTCGCTCGATGCTACGCTCCCGCAGCCCGTCCGCTCCCGCAGGCCGCCGTCGGCACCGTCCGACCCCTGTGGCGAGTACAGACGGAGTACAAGCCGGCCCGGAACTCGTGGCCGTCCTCCGAGGGCGGGATCACCGCCCCCTCAGACGGTCTCGAAGTCCGCGTCCCGGCTCCTCAGGCTCCCGCCGGCATCCACGTGCGTCCGCTAGTACCCCTGCAAACAAGGGGGTTCCTACCTCACCGATCCTCACGGACCCGCACCCACCCGCTGGAAGTCGGGCACCAAGCGGGCACCGACTTCGGTCCGAGAAACACCGGGGGTCTTTGAGGATGGACCCCCCGCCTCGACGCGGTGGTGTCCCACTGACAGCACCACGATTCGCAGTCGACCCTGACCGCGCCCGCGGTGCCGCAATGTCGCCCGCCCCGCGCACTCGCCGCCCATGACGGACGGTGAACCCACATCAGGCCTCAAGGGCGTGAGCGTGGCCAACGCCGCCCTTCCGCGGTACGCCCGACAACACAAGAGCTTCTCAACGAAGAGTCAGAGCGTTCAGTCCCTATGCCTCATCAATTGGCCACTGAGAAGTTGCTGTTGCTCGAGTCGGTGATCGCCGTGTTGGACGTACTGGTGACGCGCACGCGGTAGTCGGTGCCCAGGGTCTGTGTCGAGGGGATGGCCCAGGCATACGACCCGTCATTCGCCGTGCTCGACGAGATCACGCGGTTGAGCACGCCACCCTTGAGCAACTCGATCTTCACGTTCGCCCCGGGACTCCCCGAAGAGGTCCAGGTTATCGTCCGCGTCGTACCCCTCGCCCACTGTTCGCCACCGTTCGGCGCCGTCAGCGTCAACGACCCGACCGTTATCGAGAAGTTGCTGTTGCTCGAGTCGGTGATCGCCGTGTTGGACGTACTGGTGACGCGCACGCGGTAGTCGGTGCCCAGGGTCTGTGTCGAGGGGATGGCCCAGGCATACGACCCGTCATTCGCCGTGCTCGACGAGATCACGCGGTTGAGCACGCCACCCTTGAGCAACTCGATCTTCACGTTCGCCCCGGGACTCCCCGAAGAGGTCCAGGTTATCGTCCGCGTCGTACCCCTCGCCCACTGTTCGCCACCGTTCGGCGCCGTCAGCGTCAACGACCCGACCGTTATCGAGAAGTTGCTGTTGCTCGAGTCGGTGATCGCCGTGTTGGACGTACTGGTGACGCGCACGCGGTAGTCGGTGCCCAGGGTCTGTGTCGAGGGGATGGCCCAGGCATACGACCCGTCATTCGCCGTGCTCGACGAGATCACGCGGTTGAGCACGCCACCCTTGAGCAACTCGATCTTCACGTTCGCCCCGGGACTCCCCGAAGAGGTCCAGGTTATCGTCCGCGTCGTACCCCTCGCCCACTGTTCGCCACCGTTCGGCGCGGCAACAGTCAGTGTGCCGGTCACCGGCTTGTAGCGTGCTGTGTACACTCCAGCTGAGGTGACCGATAGGGTTCTGTTCGTCGAGCCCGTACTCCATTCATAGAACGCATGCCCGGTCGTGTGAGTGCTTGGGACCGTGAACGTGTGGGTGCCAGTCAAGCCTGAGAAGGTGTGGGGAGTGTTGTAGCCTGTCGACACACCGTCCATCGTGATGGGGCCAGACAGCCATCCATCAATGGCGCACCATGACCAAATGGTTGCGGAGTATCCTGCTCGGTAGCGTGCAGTGTACGTTCCAGCGGCACTGACCGTGATGGTTCTGTCCGTCCAGCCTGTGTCCCAATCGCTGAACGGATGACCCGCCGCATTGGCGCTTGGAACGGTGAAGGTGTGGGTGCCTTTCAAGCCTGCGAAGGTGTGAGGAGTGTTGTAGCCCGTCGCGACACCGTCCTTGCTGATCGGTACAGGTATCTGCCATCCCTGGAGGTAGTCCCAACCCCAGATCGTCGCGGCGTATCCAATTGTCGCTCCAGGCACGATGGCCACACCCTGAGGATCTGTGTAGTATATGAAGTTGTATAGGCTCGTCTTAACGCCGCCCGTAGTAATCTTCGAAAGCCTTTGAGCATACGACTCTGCGACGATGTAGTTCCCCGCAGCATCTACGGCGACACCCGCAACCTGTGATCCTGAGAAGTCGTATATGACGGTTTTGACGCCGCCTGGAGTAATCCTATAGAGATTGTCTGTAACGCTGTCGGTGACTATGTAGCTTCCTGTTCCGTCAATGGCAACGAAACTGGGCCATTGACCGGCTGGAAAGGTGTATACGACTGTTCTAACACCGCTAGGAGTGATTCGCGATAGCGTGCATGCACCGGCGCGATACTCCGTTACTATGTAGTTTCCTGTACTATCAACGGCAACATCCTGTGGATATATGAGATTGCCGAATATGGCGGTGTAGTTGTATATTGATGTCCTGACACCACCGGGAGTAATCCTCGAAAGCGCATGCACGGTCAATCCGGGCTCAGCGACTATGTAGTTTCCTGCAGAATCGACGGCAACGCCAGAAGGTCCTTCGTTTGTTCCCCATGCGTAGACCAGTGTCTGAGTGCCGCTCGGAGTAATCCTGTATAGCCTGCCGTAGTAGTTCTCATCTTTGGCGGTGACTATGTAGTTGCTCGAACCATCAATGGCAACATCACCTGGATATATGTCAAATGTGCCTGTTTTGAAGCTGCATATTGCGGTCCTCGCTCCGCTTGGAGTAATCTGCGAGAGTGTTTCGGTGGAGTACTCGGCGACGATATAGTCGCCTGGAGCAGAATACGCCACAGCGTTGCCCCAAGCCATGAAGACCGCCAAGAACAGTAGAACCAACAGACCTTTCCCTTTCATTCTCGTTCCCTCCCTCTGGTGGTGAACAGGGATGGTGATCAGGTGCCAGCGGGGCGGTCTCGGGAGTGGCTCCCCGCCGGTGTGTGGTGGCTGCCTGTGTGCCGCCGACGAATCTTGGCCTCCCGACTCCCATCTTGGAGACACGGAACGGCCTTGTCTTCACCGAAATCAGGTGAATGTTGGGCGATGAAGGGTGCGAACACGATTGCGTATCGTTCGCAGCTGCGATGTCGAGCCTGAGATGGAGTCTGCCACGCAAATGCCAACAGCCGCGCGGCTCGGGCAACGGGCAGCTCGACGCCCGAGCTCGCGGCGCGTGACCTGCTCCCGTTGCGGGCGCAGCCTCCACACCGCCCACAGGATGCCGCCGGCCAGCGCGAAGCGCAGCAGCGCGAGCAGCAGCGGCTCGAAGCCTCTCAGCGCGGTCTTGGTGGCGACGAAGGAGAGCCCGAAGGCGAAGGTCACGCCGATCGCGGCGGCGTAGGCGGAGGCTGGCGGGCGGGCGTCCATCGCGCTAGCGTATCCCGGCGAGACCACGTCCCTCTCTTGACCCACCGCGGCTCACGCATGTCATCGGAGCCGACCGACCCCACGGGCAGCACCGCCCATTACCGGCGAGCAAGGGGGGGCCGTGGATCAAGGTGATCATCAACGTACGCCGAGGGGCAGCACGCGTGGCCTCCTCCCGACCGCGATCTTCATGGGCCTGCCGGTCTGCCTTCTCCTGCTCCCCGCCGCGACGGCCAACGCCGAGGTGATGGCCAAGTAGCGCACCAAGCACAAGAGCAAGCTCAAGTCCTACGACCGGAAGATGAGCGTGGAGACGACGTTCTTCACCGCCTACAAACAGGCGGCGGAATCAACGAGCCACCAGCTCAGTGTGGCCCTGGCAGACCCCGAGCATCCCGAGAACATCGGGATCATCAACCAGGTCGCCCTGGACCAGCGTTCAATGATGCAGGCGGACGCCCAGAAGTCGCGCGACAGCATCTCTGCGAACATCGCCGCCTTCAGGGCGACCGGCGTCAAGTGGTTCAAGACCACCGCGGACAAGAACCGCTTCAAGACGAGGCTGGCGACCCTGAAGTCCGGCTTCAGCCAGATGTCCTCCGCCGACGAGAGCCTCATGAGCGCGTTCTACTACCTCGGAGTCAATGCGGACGTGAGCACAGCGAGCAACGAGATCATGGCCGCCGGGATGACCTCGGTCACTGCAGAGGACCGGTTCGAGAAGGGCCTGCGCCAGCTTCGCGCACTGCGGTAGCGGCAGCGGTCGCCATGCAGGAGCCAGTAACAGCCGCACTCGGCGAGGGAGCCGAGAGCAGGACGTATGCAGGGCGCGCGGGAGGGCGGCGATGAGAGCGGATGGTGCACGGAGACTGCACCCTGGAAATGCCCTCGGCGCCCTCGATCGTGCTCAGTCGGCGGAGCCGGCGCTCCTCACAAGCCGCTTCCGGTGGAGCTCAACGAGCCTTGCCGCTCCGCCTCATCCCGCGATGCCGGAGCTTGCCGCTCGATACGCGGGCCCTGTTCCCGATCGACGGCGAGCACGGGCGCCGGGCGCATGGTCGCGCGCACGGAGACGCCGACGGTGAGTTCGGCGCTCTCCGCGCTCGGCACCTGCACGAGCACGACGTTCCCGGCCGAAAGCCGGATGCGAACCAGGCAGATCGGTCCTCGGAAGCTCATCGCCAGCACCGTCGCGCTACCCTCAGGGGACGGCGCGACCTGTATCGATTCGGGCCGCACCAGCACCGTCACGTCGCCAGACTCCGCGGATCCGTCGAGCAACGGTACGCGGCTGTCGAGCACGTCAACCATACCGGCCTTGGCCACTCCCGGCAGCCGGTTGGTCAGACCGACGAACTCCGCCACGAACGCTGTCCGCGGCCTCTGATAGATCTCCGTGGGCGGCGCCACTTGTTCGAGCCGGCCGAGGTTCATCACCGCGACCCGGTCGGCGAGAGCAAACGCCTCCTCCTGGTCGTGTGTCACGAAGATGGTCGTGGTACCCACCTCGACCTGGATGCGCCGGATCTCATCGCGGAGCTCGCCCCGCACTTTGGCGTCGAGCGCAGACAACGGCTCATCGAGGAGCAGAACACTCGGCTCGATGGCGAGGGCTCGCGCCAACGCCACGCGCTGCTGTTGCCCGCCAGACATCTCACTGGGGTAACGGCCGGCCTGCGCAGCCAGGCCGACGAGCTCAAGCAGGTCGTTCGCCCGCCGGCGCCTCTCCGTTTTGCCCACCTTTCGCATCAGCAATCCGAAAGCGACATTGTCGCGAGCCGTCATGTTGGGGAACAGACTGTAGGCCTGATGGACCATCCCCATGCCCCGCCGACTTGCGCGCACGCCGCTGATATCCTCACCCTCCACGAGCACCTCGCCCGAATCGGCCTCGTCGAGCCCCGCGATGATCCTCAGTGCGGTCGTCTTGCCGCAGCCGGAGGGTCCGAGGAAGGCCACGAGCTCACCCGCCGCGATGTCGAGAGACAGCCCGTCGAGGGCGCGTGTCGGTCCCCAGGACCGGTGCAGCTCGACGAGCTGCAGTGCGACTCCGGATCGCGTGTAGCGGTCCACACCTCCGGCCGTTTCCACCTCGGAAGTCATTACTGCAGGCCTCCTTCCAGTGGCGCCAGTGTCGATTCCTCACGATCGGAGGCTCCGCGGCGTCGAGAGCCCGCGGAGGACACGATGAAGAGCAGGACGAAGCCGAATATGAGGGCTGCCAGCGACACTGCGACGGACACCGCGGCGTCTCGCAGCCCCACCTGGTACAGCACGACCTGCAGCGTGTTGTAGTTGAGCAATGAGGCGATCGTGTATTCGCCCATGACGAGCGCGATGGAGAGGACCGCGGCGGAGAGGAGCGCTCCCCGGATACTCGGTATCACGATCCGGAACAGGGTACCCCACCACGAGGCGCCCAGACCAAGAGCGGCCTCCGAAAGGGTCTCGATGTCCACGGCCCGCAGCCCTGCGTCGATAGCGCGGTAGGCGAACGGCATGACGAGGACGACGAAGACGAACGCCAGGACAAGCGGGGTGTCTCCGAAGAAGTACGCGAGCCACGAGAAGACCGGCGCCAGCCCCACGACGAGGACGATGGCCGGGATCGTCAGCGGCAGCAGGCAGAAGAACTCCATCACGCGACGCACCCCGGGCAGACGCAGGTGGACCCACACCATCGTGGGCACGAGGAGACACAGCATCCCCACCACCGTGAGCACCGCAAGCTCGAGCGTCACGGCGATCGCGCTGACCAGCTCTGTGTAGCTGGCGATGGCCTGCCAGGCTTCCAGGGTGCGGGTCGAGCCCGCGCCCCTGGTCGAGAAGTCCAGCATGGACAGGAGGGGCACGAGCAGGTAGGCGCCCACGACCGTGAGCACGATCCACCTGAACAGGGTCCGGGACCGGGTCCGGCGGGAACCGCCCTTTCGTGTCTTTGTCAGGCGCGCCATTTCGCGCCCTTTCGCTGCAGCACGGCGTACAACGACATCACGACGGCGACCACAACGACCATGCCGAACGCCAGAGCCTTGCCCACGTTGGCCTGGCCCAGGACCACCTCGCTCTGCATGAAGGTGCGGATCTGCAAGGGCACGATCGGGCTCCCCTGGCTGATGAGGGCGGCAGCGGTCGCATATGCGGAGAAGGCGCTGACGAAGAGCAGCAGCAAGCCGCCCACGAAGCTGGGCGCGAGGATCGGCCCGGCCACGTACCGCCAGTAAGCCCAGGAGCCACCGCCAAGGTTGTCCGACGCCTCCCGCCACTGCACCTGAAGGCCGTCGACAGCCGGGAGAAAGATCAGGACCATCAGCGGGATCTGGAAGAACGTGTAGACGACGGCCAGGCCGGTGAAACTGTAGATCCACCCGCCGCTGGTGAGCGGGTCGACTCCCGCCACGCGCTCCAGCCCCAGAGTGATCACGCCGGCGTAGCCGAACGTGGCCAGGAAGGCGAAGGCGAGCATCACGCCGCCGAACTGGGCCAGCACACCGGACCAGGCCACCACTTGACGGCGAAACACGCCGTGTGGGTTGCCCTCGGCGACCGCCCAGGCCAGCAGCGCACCGAACACGCCGCCGGCCAGGGCGGTCACCACCGAGAGCTTGATCGAATACCAGAACGCCTGGAGGTAGGCGCCGGTTCCCAGGACCGTCGTGATGTTGTCGAGGGTCAGCTGGCCATCGCTGCTCTGGAACGCGCCGGCGATCACGAGGATCGTCGGCCACAGCAAGAAGATCGCGATGTAGCCGAAGAAGGGGACCACCCCGAGCGGGCGCGTCGTCAGTCTGAGCGACCTCGGAGCGCCGCCCGGGCGCACGGGCGGGGAAGCCCCGCCCGCGCCCAGAGCATGGTCCCCGACAGCGGTCAGGGGAACGTCAGCGCCTTGGGTCACTGGACCGCTTGGTTCCAGTTGGCGAGGAGGTACTCCTGCCCTGCCTCGATCTGTGGCTGGGTGAGCACGACCGGTGTTCCCTCGACGACCGGCAGAAGCGCCAAGGCCGCCTGGTCGACCGTCCCGTCCGTCGTCATCTGGTCGAGGAGGACCGGGCGAGCGGCTCCCTTGAGCCAGATGTTCTGGCCCTCGGGCGAGAACACGAACTCCTGCCACAGCCGAGCCGCCGCGGGGTGCGGTGCGTCGATGTTGATCGCCTGGTTGTAGTAGGCGGCCACGACCTCGTTCGCGGGGATGACGACCTTCCAGTCGACCTTGCCCTCGAGCGCGGCGGTCTGCGCCACGTTGTTGTAGTCCCAGTCGATGACGATCGGCGTCTGCCCCGAGGCGATCGTGGCCGGAGTCGGGTCCACGGGCAGGAGGTTGCCGGCGTCGTTGAGCTGCGAGAAGAAGTCGACGCCCGGGGCGAAGTCGTCAGCCGAGCCGCCGTTCGCGATCGTGGCCATGACCACGCCGTTGAAGCCCGCAGAAGCCTGCGTCGGGTTGCCGTTGAGGGCGACCGTGCCCTTGTACGCGGGCTTGAGCAGGTCGGTGATCGTGGCCGGCTCCGGCACCTTGTCGGCGTTGTACCCGATCGACATGTACCCGGTGTAGTCGCTCACCCACAGTCCGGTTGGATCCTTCAGGTTCTCGGGAATCTGGTCCCACGCGACGACCATGTAGGGGGCGAACATGCTGAGGTTGGCGAGAGCCACGCTGCCACCCAGGTCGAAGACGTCCGGCGCTCGGTCCGTGCCCTTCAGCTGGGTCGCCGCATTGATCTCGTCCTGGCTGCTGCCGTCGGGCTGCGCCGAGTTGATCGTGATCCCGTACTTGGACTCGAAGGTGGAGATCATCTCGCCGTAGTTCGCCCAGTCCGGAGGCAGGGCGATCACGTTGAGCGCGCCCTCTTCCTTGGCGGCCGCAACGAGTGCGTCCATATCTCCGAAGTCCGCGAGGGACGTCGCCGTCGCAGCGTCCGTCGCGCCAGACGTCGCATCGTCGCCGGTGTCGTCTGACGACCCGCACGCGGCCACACCTACGACCAGCAACACTGCCGACAACACCATCGCCAGCACAAGACTCAACTTGCGGATACTGAACATGATCCCTCCCAATCCTAGGATTGCGGTGAGCTGGCGCTTGGTGACCGAAAGGTCATCCGGCCGAGGCTCTGAGGCCCGGAGCGCCGCTGCCTCGATGCGCTCACCGTCATCGGAAAAGCCGAACTGCGTGATCCCCGCGAAGCCGTCCCCCCGACGGCATGGCGTCTGCTCCCAAGAGCACCTCCCCTTGTCTCACTTGCCCCAGACCCGGTTGCGGGCGCAGGCAGTCGCCTGCTCCATAGTACTCACAGTATGTCGGGCAATCTGGAATCCGTCTAGGACCAGACCGTCGTCCGGACACTCGGGGCGACGCGCACGGAGCCGCGCTCGTCGACGATAGACGCCCTGGCGAGCACCTGTCGCGCGCCGATGCGATGCATCCGCTCTGCAGGCCGCTGTCCGCAGCCTCCGGTCGCGTTCCCACGTCAGCCGCGGCGTTTGACGGCCGCATCCGAAAGCACGTCTGCGGCCTCGTTGAGACGCAGGCCCACGACGTCGAGTCTTCTCAGCAACTCGCGGAACTTCAGCACTTCCATGGTGAGCTCTCCGCTGAAGAGACGTCCCACCTCAGCGTCGTACAGGCGCCGGATCTCATTGGCGGCCTTCTTGGACGCGAGGGCGGACTGGCTGGTGTCTTCCGAGTCACTGGCGATCGTTCGCACCGCGAGTCGCAGGTCGTCGACCCCGTTCGCGATGGCGTCGAGGATCCCGAGGAAGGAATCACCGCCCTCGATCTCGTACAGGTCCCACTCGCGCACGAAGTCACGAAGGTTGTCCAGCACGTCGTCGATGGAGCGCGAGAGCCGGAAGAGATCCTCGCGATCGATGGGAGAGACCACCACTCCCTCAAGCCTGGTCACGAGCTCGCCGCGCAGCACATCGCCGCGGTGCTCGATCTCGGCCATCTGTGCGTGTGCCCCGCTCGGGGCGGCGCTTCCCTCAGCCACGGCGCGGGCCAGCCTGCAGGCGGCGATGGTCTCTTCGAGCTGACGTTCGAGAATGGCAGTCAGGGGAGCGCGTTCCCCTCGTCCGAGCTCTCGGATCGCCCTGCGAACCCGGCCTAGCGCAGCCATCTCGACCCCCTGCCGGAGCGCGGGTAGCCCAAGGCCCCAGGAGGGACTGAGCGACGACCCGCGCTCACGTGATCGGCGCTCCCTCGTTCCGCCGCACTGATGCCGCGATGTGGAGTCACCGCCATCTGCCAAGAAGACTACCACCGCCAGGCCATCGGAACGGTCGTTCCCTGTTCCCTCGGAACCGTCGCGCGCACTCCGCCTGATGCCCTTTCCGGGCAACCCCGGAGCGCCCTGGATGCCTCATCCGCTTACTCAGCGACGGACGCCCTGAGGCACGCGAGCAGCCGAGCTCGTACTATCCTTGGGGGCGGACGAACGATCCGAGATCGGGCCGTGAGCAGCGCACACTCCGGACAACCCTCGCAGGACACACGACCGACCGGCGCCTCCCGCGTCGCGCGACTGAGTCGCTGGCTGCCGATCATCGCGTGGGCCGGCGCCTACCAGCGGCGGTGGCTGAGACCGGACACCATCGCAGCCCTGACGGTGATCGGCCTGCTGGTGCCCGAGAGCATGGCGTACGCGCAGATTGCCGGCGTCCCCCCTCAGGCCGGCCTGTACGCGACACTGGTCGGCCTGGTCATCTACGGGCTCTTCGGGACTTCCCGTCAGATCGCCTGCTCGCCCACGTCGACCGCCGCCATCATGACGGCGGCGGTCGTGGCCGCCCACGGCGCCGGCCCTGGGCAGGTGCTCACGCTGGTGGCCATGGTCGCCATCCTCGTGGGGCTCGTCAGCCTGGCCGCCGGCATCGGCAGGCTGGGCTTCATCTCGGAGTTCCTCGCGCGCCCGGTGGTCAGCGGCTACGTGACCGGCCTTGCCTTGACCATCATCGCCGGCCAGGTGCCCAAGCTGCTCGGCCTGCATGTGCCACCGTCCTCCGATTTCGTGCGGATCGTCTGGCAGGACATCGCCCACCTCGACGAGACGAGCGCCGTGACCGCCCTCCTGAGCGCCATCGCGCTGCTCCTGCTCTTCTCGCTGCGACACTGGCCGAGGATCCCGGGAGCGCTGACCGTCCTCGTGCTCGGCGTCGCCGCCGCGGCCGCGCTCCACCTCAATGAGCACGGCGTCGCGATGGTCGGCTCCATCCCGGGGGGTCTCCCGTCACCCCGACTGCCGGACTTCGACCTCGCCGAGATGCTCGGCCTGCTCCCAAGCGCCGCCGGCATCGCCGTCGTGGTCTACGCTGAGGCGCTGAGCGGCGCTCGAGCCTTCGCCATCCGACACAGGTACGAGATCGACGCCAACCAGGAGTTGGTCGCGCTCGGTCTCGCCAACGTCGGCTCCGGGGCCTTCGGCGGCATCGTCGTCAGCGGCGGACTCTCCGGCTCGGCGCTCAGCGACTCGAGCGGCGCCAAGTCGCAGCTGACCGGGCTCATCGGCGCCGCCGTCATGGTCGTGGTGCTGCTCCTGGTCACGCGGGTGGGGCATGATCTGCCCGAGGCGATCCTCGGGGCCATCGTCGTACGCGCCGTCTGGGGCCTCATCGACCTGAAAGCACTGCGCCGGTTCGCAAGCGTCCGTGCCGCGGATGTCATCCCGGCGCTCGCCGCATTGCTCGGCGTGCTCCTGTTGGGCGTACTGCCGGGCTTGGGCATTGCCGTGGGTCTCTCGCTCGCCATCCTCATCTACCGCGCGAGCCGGCCGCACGCGGCCTTACTCGGCCGGGTGCCAAACGAGCGCACGTACAGCGACATGGCGCGTCATCCCGAGAACGAGACCCTCCCCGGCCTGCTCCTCTTCCGCCTGGACGGGCAGCTCTTCTTCGCCAACGCGGGCTTCGCCGTCGATCGCCTGAACCAGCTCCTCAGCGTCACCGAGCCCCCGCCGCGCGTCGTGATCTGGAACCTGGAATCGACGACCGACATGGACGTCACCGCAGCCGAGTCGCTCATCCGGCTAGTGCGCGACCTGCGCGAGAGCGGTCGTGATATCGTGTTCGCCCGCGTGGGCTCCTCCGTCCTCGACGTGTTCGAGCGCAGTGGCTTGCTGGACCTGCTCGGCGAGGACCACTTCTACCTGACCGTGGACGGCGCGGTGAAGGACTGCCTGCACAGCCGGCTCGCCGTCATCGCCACGCTCGAGGCCCAACTCACGGAAGCCGCAGCTGCGTGCCGCCTGGCCCGCTCGGTGGCTGAAGGACGGATCACCTCTGCCGACGCTCTCCTTCGGATCGCCGCGATCGAGCACCGCGGCGACGCAATGCGCGCGGAGCTGGTGACCCGGCTCACGGGGATCCTGGCGGCTCCGATCGATCGCGAGGACCTCTTCCGTCTGTCGCGCTCAATCGATGACGTGCTCGACAACCTGCGCGACTTCGTACGCGCGTGGGATATGTACGACGTCGCAGCGGCCGGCAGGTTCTCCGGTCTTCTCGACGCCACCGGCCGCGGGATCCAAGACCTGCAGCTGGCGATCCAGGCGATCGCCCAGGACCCGAAAGACGTGACGACCGCACTGGCGACGAAGAAGTCGGCGAACGAGATCCGTCGTCAGTATGAGATCGAGCTGGGGCGTCTCTTCCGCGGCGAACCCACCATGGAGGTCGTCAAGTCCCGGGAGCTGCTACGGCGGCTCGACGTCGTGGGCCTGCGCCTCAACGAGGCTGCCGACCGTCTCTCGGATGCGGCCGTCAAGCACTGGGGCTGAGGCGCCGTCGGGTCGGCGTCACGCGCCGGTGGAGAACGGAGGCGCGGATGAGGGGAGCAGGTCGCTCAGTCGGCGCAGGACGTAGGTGGGCTGGATGGATGAGCTCTCCAAAGCCGATTCGGGAGTCGCGCCCGTCAGCGGCAGCGCGGTGGACATGCCTGCCTGCCGGCCCATGAGTATGTCCGTCTCCAGCCGGTCACCCGTCATCAGACAGTCCGCCGCCGGCAGGCGCATCAGCTCCAGCGCGGCGTCGATCATGTAGCTGGACGGCTTGCCGACCACGGCCTCGACCTGCACGCCGGTGCAGGCCTCGATCGCGGCGATGACGGCAGCGCAGTCAGGCTCACCGCCGCCGGGGACCGGGCAGAACGGGTCGGCGTTGGTGGCGAAGAAGCGCGCTCCGGCCCGGATGGCGTCGAAGGCGGTCTGCAGCTTGCGGTAGGCGAAGGTGCGGTCGAAGCTGGCGATCACCGCCTCGACGCTGGACGCCTGCTCGGTCAGCTCGAACCCGGCACGGCGCAGCTCCGCGCACAGCGGCTCCTCGCCGACGACGAACAGGCGGGCGCCCGGCATGCGCCGCTGGAGGAAGTCCACCAGCACGAGCGATGACGTCAGGACGTCCTCGATGGAGGTCGGCACGCCCAGGCGGGTGAGCTTGTCCGCGTAGTCCTCGCGCGCATGCGTGGGGTTGTTGGAGACGAAGATCGTGCGCAGGCCGCGCGCGCGCAGCGCTCTCAGCGTCTCACCCGCCGTGGGAAGCAGGGCCTCCCCCAGGTAGACCGTCCCGTCCAGGTCGAAGATGTAGCCGCCGAAGAGGCGTGTCGGGGTGGGCAGGCCGCTCAACGCAGGCGCGGTCAACTGCCACCGATCATCGTCCGGATGACCTTGTGTCCGTCCGCCTCGAACGCCGATGCGACCGTGGTCTGAAGCTCCGCTCCGGGAGTCAACGAGACCATGTAGCCGCCTCTGCCGCCTCCCGTGACCTTCGCCCCCAGCGCGCCCTTCTGCGAGGGCTGTCCGGCACATGTGGTCGAGAGTCTCGTGCGACATCCCCATGGCGGTCAGGAGCTCGTGGTTCGCGGTCATGATCTTGCCGACGCTCTCCAGACTGCCGGCCTCAAGCGCCTTCTTCATGTCGACGACCTGGGCCCTGATGGCGTCGAGACGCGACGCGAACAGCTCTGGATCGCCTGTCTTCTGCTCATCGATGAACTCGTCCAGCGCCGCCGTATTGACCGTGACGCCGCTATTGGCCAGGACGATCTCGAAGGCCCTTGGGCTCTCGATCCTCTCGAAATGCTGTTGTCCATCCTCCAACCAGAAGAGAAGAAGCCCGCCGTAGGTCGAGGCGGTATTGTCGACGCCGCTGGCGACCCCGTGATAGGGGAATTCGCCCTGCCAGGCTACCCGGTTGATATCCTCGATCGTGTAGCCCAAGCCGAATTCCGCGTTCAGCGCCCGCGCCAGCGAGACGCAGATGGCGGCGCTCGCACCCACACCGCTTCCGGCCAAGAGCGATCCGCCTACGGTGATCTTGATCGGAGTCGCCTCCACGTCGATGCCCATGACGTCGAGGATCCTGTCGATGGATTCTGCCTGCTGCTCCCGCTTCTTGTCCTTGTATCCGGGGACCTCGATGCGGTCGTCTTGCAGGACCCATCCTTCTCCGTCGATCCGCTCCACCGTCGTCACGGTCTCGAAGGGGATCGCCGAGACGATCGCCGGGACTCCGTCAAGCACGAACTGGTCGCCGATGAGGATCGTCTTTCCGAACCCGGTGCCTTCAGCCATGAGACCCTCCATCCAGGATGCGTTCCATTTCGTCGATCAACTGCTCTTCCTTGCCGATGGCCACTGTGGTGGCAGCCGTCAGACTGTGGCAGGCGTCAGAGAACCCGCCAAGCCTGCTCGTGGCCTCGGGAAGCAGTATGTTGAGTCCCATCTCCCGGCCCGCCCTGATCTCGCCCTCCATGAAGGGGGAGACCCGCATGGAGATCTTCACCTGGTCGAACCTGATCGCGCCGAAGTCAGGGATCTCATCGGGAATGATCTGGAATCCGGCGATGTACTTGACGGGGTCGATGAGGTCGGTGGTCCTGATGGCATCGCAGAAAGCCCCGACCATCTTCACCCCCATCGGGAAGAAGCGTGACTCGACGTGGAACCACTGGATGTGAGGCGCCTGTCGCAGAGCGCCCGCCCGGAGCCGTGCGATCTCCTGGTCGAAGACCCTCGTCCTGACAGCCTTCAGTTCTTCCACCATCCGGTCCGACTCCGGCGAGATACCTTCAAGGCAGACCTTCACTCCCATGCCGGGTCCCTCTTGGTAGTAACCGACTCCCCCCAGGACATCGAGGTAGTCACCGACTTCGATCACGTCCAACTGCCCTTGTGGGCCGTTCAGCAGGTACTGCTCTCCGGCTTCGTGCTTCCTGATCTCGACCAAGCCCTGTCGAGCGGCTTCCACCGCGACCTCGCGGTTCTCGCTCACCAGTTCGCCGTCCACGAAGAAGCCGTCACCCACAGCTCCGATGGCGGCGATGTGGGCCGTGTCGCGATTGGCCGGGTCCAGCGTGCGTGCAAAGAGATAGCAGGTCGTCGACCCGGAGATGTCCCGATCCCCCTTCAGCCCGAACAGGTCCGGGTCGAGGTTCAGGACTCTCGGATCGGTCGAGGGCTCGGCGACATGGTGATCAAGGATCAGGGTCAGGTTTCTGCCCTGGTTCAACTCGGACAGCAGCGGGGCGATCCTGCCGGCAAAATCGGCGAAGACCAGGATCTTGCCCTCCTGCTCGAAGACTCTCTCCAGCACCGCCGGATACGGCTTCTCCAGACAGAAACGCCGGACCGAGTACCCCTGCCGTTCGAACGCGCGGGTGAGGATGGCGCCCGAAGTGAGTCCGTCGGAATCGTTGTGGTGGAAGACCTGGACGACCTCTTCCGGCATCTTCCGGACTTCTCGGATCGCCCGTTCCATAGCATCGATCAAGGTACTGAGCATGGTTCTCCTCGGCCCGGCCACTTCGCGTGCGGCTCTTGACGCCACACAGTCTCCAGCCGTTGAGTAGCGCAGTCAATCCGGCCGGGCTGGATGCAGCACGAGCGCCAAAATGAGGCGTGCGGTGAGCCGATTCTCGTCGACCACGATGGGGCTGCAGCCCTGATCGCGACGTCGAGGCAGCGGCTGCGCACAACGCTCACGCACCGGCCGATGTCCAGCGGGTGCGAACGGCCACAGGACGCGCGATAGCAGGATCGAGGGATTGAGGTGGAAGTGGTGCCCCCGGAAGGATTCGAACCTTCGACCTCGCGCTCCGGAGGCGCGCGCTCTGATCCCCTGAGCTACGAGGGCACGGTTGGAGATTCTAGCACGGCGGGCGCGAGGGGCCCCTGGCGGGCCGCGCCCGCCGTCACACGAGGTGCTCGATCGCCTCCGCAAGGCCGCACGTCGCGCTGCGTCACTCCGCCGGCGTCGTGGCTGCTGAGGCGCAGCGTCACCTTGTTGTAGCGGATGTCGATGTCCGGGTGGTGCTTCTGCTCTTCGGCCACCTCGGCGAGGTGCTCGACGAAGCCGATGGCGTGCACGAAGTCGGCGAAGCGGAACGTGCGCGTGAGCGCCTTGCCGTCCAGGCCCCAGCCGTCGAGCTCGCCCAGCGCCGCTGCGATCTGCTCCTGGCTCAGCGTGTCCATGGGAGCCTCCCCCCTGAGAGCTCGTCCGGCCGGCGCCCGGAGCGGCGCCGGCCCTCCTACCGCCTGTCTTCCCCGCGGCCGCGCAGGGCACGCTGCATGTCACGCTTCGCGTCCCTGTCGGCCATGTCGTGGCGCTTGTCGTAGAGCTTCTTGCCGCGCCCCAGCCCGACCTCGACCTTGGCGCGGCCGTCCCTGAAGTACACCTTGGTCGGCACGATCGTGTAGCCCTTCTCGCGCACCTTGACCGCGAGGCGCTCGATCTCGTGCCGGTGCATGAGCAGCTTGCGCGCCCGCAGCGGGTCGTGGTTCCAGATGTTGCCCTGGTCGTAGGGGCTGATGTGGGCGCCGATCAGGAAGAGCTCGGGGGCGTGCGCCGACCCCCTGACCTCGACGTAGCTGTCGCGCAGGTTGATGCGACCCTCGCGGATCGACTTCACCTCGGTGCCGACGAGCGCGATGCCGGCCTCGAAGGTGTCGTCGATGAAGTAGTCGTGGCGCGCCTTGCGGTTCTCGGCGACGCGCTTGATCCCGATCTCTCGTGGCATGCACCTAGGGTACCGCATCGGGACGGACGGACGCGTCCGCAGGGTACAGGAGGCCCGGCGCCCGCCCGGCGCCTGTACGGCGCCTGTACAACGCCTGCACGGCGTCCGGCCTTGGGGGCATGCTCAGTGCCGACACGTACGTTCAAGCGTACGTGCGAACGTACAACGAGACATCCAGGCGTACGTGCGCGCGTGCATGACCGGAACGCACCTACCCCCGCCCCCTGAGCGGCCGGCCGAGGCCCGCGTCAGCGGTTCTTGCGGTAGGTCTCGCGGCCGGGGCCGCGGCGGCGCGGCGGGCGGGAGCCGGTGGTGCGCCGGGCCGGCCGGCGGCCGGGAGCGGTCACCGGCCGGCCGGGATCCGGAAGCGCCGGCGCGAGGTCCACCTTGCCGGTGAGACGGTCGACGCGCTCGACCTTGACGTCGACCGCGTCCCCGAGCCGGTAGCGCTTCGCCGTCGCCTCGCCGACCAACGCCGTTTCGTGTTCGCTGACCTCGAAGCGCTCGCCGCCGAGTCGCCGCGAAGAGAGGAAGCCCTCGAACACGCCGCCGAAGCGCACGAAGAGCCCGCCGCCGACGAGGCCGACGATCTCACCGGTGAACACCTGCTCCCAGCCCTCGGACTGCAGGCGACGCTCGAGCAGGAAGCACAGCGCGACGTCGTCGCCGGTGAGCTCGATGCGCGAGAAGTCGCGCTCGCGGGCCGAGCAGTCTTCGGCCGCGATGGCGAGCTCGGCGTCGCCCAGCTCGCCGCCATCCTCGCCCAGGTGGTACAGCAGGCTGCGGTGGGCGAGGAGGTCCGGGTACCGGCGGATCGGCGACGTGAAGTGCAGGTACGCCGGGCTGGCGAGGCCGAAGTGGCCGAGGTTGACCGGCGCGTAGCGAGCCTGCTTGAGCGACCGAAGGATCAGCGTCGACCACGAGAGCCGGCCGCGACCCTCGCGAGCGCTCGTCTCGGCAACGGTCCGGCTCAGCCGGCCGAAGGCCTCGGCGAGCTGCGCCGGTGGCACGGCCGGGCCCGCCGGGAAGGCCGGCGTCGGCACGCCGAGCTCCTCGAGCTGGTCGAGGAGCTGGCGGACGCTCGCCGGCTCAGGTGGCTCGTGCACCCGGTAGACCGTGTGCGCCTTCTTGCGCAGGAGGTACTCCGCGACCGCCTCGTTGGCGGCGAGCATGAACTCCTCGACGAGCGCGTGTGACGGGGTCTCGGGGCGCGCCGCCGCGCCGCTGAGCCCGCCCGCGTGGTCGAAGGCGTACTCCGGCTCGAACGAGCCGATGGTGAGCGTGCCGCGGGCGAGGCGCCGGCGGCGCAGCACCCCGGCGAGCTCGGCGGCCAGCAGCAGTTGCTGGCGCAGCGCCGCGTCGGCCTCCGTGGTCGCGTCGGGCACGGCGCGCGGCGGCTCGGAGCCCTTCGGCGCCACCGCGGCCGCCGCTTTGGGATCGCCCGCGGCGGTGCCTTCGAGGCCGGCGGCGGAGAGGTCGGCGGCCGCCGGTCCGATCACCGTGTCGGCGAAGCCGTAGGTGAGGCGGTGGTCGCTGCTGATCAGGGAGCGGCAGAACTGGACGGCGGTCCGCCGGCCGGCTGCGTCGAAGACGAACTCGACGGTGACGCACTTGCGCGGCTGCCGCGGCACCAGGCTGCAGAGGTCACTGCTCAGCGCCGCCGGAAGCATCGGCTCGGCGAACAGCGGCAGGTACAGACTGGAGGTGCGACGGCGCGCCTCCCGCTCGATCTCGCCGTCGTCGTCGACGAAGTAGGAGACGTCGGCGATGTGCACGTGGGCGCGGTAGCCGTCGCCGTCGCGCGCGACCGAGATGGCGTCGTCGAAGTCGCGCGCCGTGTCCGGGTCGATGGTGAAGGTGGGAAGCGCCGTGAGGTCGCGGCGGCCGCGGTCCGCACGCGCGGCGCGCGCGCCCACCGCGGCCGCCTCGTCCAGCACGGCGTCGGAGAAGCCCTGGCGCACACCCTTGGCGTGCAGGAGCGCCCGCAGCACGGCCCTGACGTCGTCCGCGCCGCCCAGCACCTCGACGATCCGGCGGCGGTCGCCGTGCACCGGCACGGCGAGGACCAGCTCGTCGATACGCGGCGGCGTGCCGCCCTTGGCGACGAGGTACGAGCGGGTGTCGGCGAACAGGGGCTCCAGCGACCAGAACTTGCCCCAGCGGGCGACGCGGTACGGGAGTGGCCGGGCGCCCTCGCCGTCGCCGCCGTGCCCGCTCGCCCTGTCGCCCGGAGCGCCCGGACGCCGCGGAGGGCTCATGAGGCTACCTCGACTGGACCGAGATGTACCGCAGCGCCCGCTGCAGCGCGTCGTCCGGCTTGGTCTTGGGCTTGTCCGGCGCGATGATGTCGGGCGTGATGCCCTTCTTGTTGATGTTGGTACCGTCCGGCGTGAGGTAGACGGCGGTGGTGAGCTTGAGCGCCGAGCCGTTCCCGAGCTCCACGAAGCTCTGGACGAGACCCTTGCCGAACGTCTTGGTGCCGATGACGGTGGCGCGATCGTGGTCCTTGAGCGCGCCGGTGACGATCTCCGAGGCGCTGGCCGAGTAGCCGTTGACCAGCACGACCATCGGCTTCTCGGTGGCGACCGGCCCGGTGGCCGTGAACTCCTCGCGCGGTGAGTGCAGACCCTCCGTCGACGTCACCAGCCCGTCCTGGAACACCCCCGTCACATCGACCGCCTGCTCGAGCAGACCGCCGCCGTTGTAGCGCAGATCGAGGATGAACCACTGGGCGCCCTTCTCGGCGAGAGCGTCGACGTTCTTGCGCACGTCGCGAGCCGCATACCCGCCGAACTCGGAGAGGTGGATGTAGCCGACCTTGACGCCCTTGTCGTTGATGAGACGCTGCGTCGTCTCCGGATACTCGATGCGCCGCCTGGTGACGGTGACGTCCTTGACCGCCTTGTCGCCCTTCGGCCTGACGCCGAGCGTCACCTCCGTGCCCTCGTCGCCCTTGATACGGCCGATGCTCGTCTCGATGGCGACGCTCTTGGTGGGTTCACCGTCGACAGTGACGATGACGTCGCCGGGGGCGAGGCCCGCGGCCTCCGCCGGCGACCCGTCGATCACGCTGATGATGACGAGCCCGTCCTTCTTCTTCTGCAGCGTCGCGCCGATGCCGTAGAACGCGCCGTTGATCTTCTCATTGACGGCGGCGAAATCCTTGGGCGTGAGGTACACGGTGTAGGGGTCGTCGAGCGACTTGAGCATGCCGTCGACGCCGGACTGCGAGAGCTTGTTGACGTTCACGGGCTTGTAGTACCTGCCCTGCAGCTCCTCGATGATGCGCTGCTGCAGCTTGCCCGCCTCCGCCGCCGAAGTCCGTGCCGACGGGCTCAGCCGCACGGTGTTCTCGCCGTGCAGGTACCAGCCGGCGAAGTACCCGCCGAGGAACCCGAGCGAGACGAGGAGGACCACGATGATGGTGCGAAGGGCGCGCATCAACGGTAGATGGTAGTCGGAAGGTGGTACAGCGGCAAACGAGGCCCGGGACTCAGAGGTAGCCCATGGGGTCGACGGGGTTGCCGTTGACCCGCACCTCGAAGTGCAGGTGCGGGCCGGTGCTGAAGCCCGTCGAACCCACGTACCCCACCGTCTGTCCACGAGAGACGCGCGCGCCGGCGCCCGCGGCGAGACTGGACTGGTGCGCGTACAGCGTGGAGAGACCGTTGCCGTGATCGACGATGATCACGTTGCCGTAGCCGCCCATCCACGTGGCGTAGATCACGGTGCCGCTGTCCGCGGCGTGGATGGGCGTCCCGTAGCCGACGCCGAAGTCGACGCCGGTGTGGAACTTCTTGTAGCCGAGGATCGGGTGGATACGCCAGCCGAAGGGCGAGGTGATAGGCCCGCTCACCGGGTAGATCAGGCTGCCCGTGCCCTGCCCGCTGCCTGACGACCCGTTGATCACGTCCGTGAGCGCCGCGCTCTCGGCGAGCAACTGGTTCTCCTGCCGCTCGAGCTCGGCGAGATCCTTGTTGACCCCCTTGAGCGCGCCGGTCTTCTGCCTGCGCACGTCCAGCGCCGCGGCCTGACTCGCCGCCTGGGCGGCGCGCAGAGCGGTCAGCTCGTCGCTCTTCTCCTGCAGGACCGCGGCCGCGTCGGCGACGGCGGCTTCGCGCGTCGCGATGGCGTCCTTCTCGGCGTCGACCTCGTCCCGCGTCGCCTCCAGGCCGCCGACCAGCTCGTCGTTGCCGCCGATGAGGTCGTGGATCACGTTGGCGCGGCTGATCAGGTCCTCGAAGTCGGAGGACGCGAGGATGACGTCGACGTAGTCGAGGTCGTCGCTCTTGTAGCTGAGGACCACGCGCTCCTGGAAGTTCGTCTGCTCCAGCTCGAGCCTGGCCTGTGCCTCCTTGAGCTCGAGCCGCTTGAGCCGCAGCTCCTTGCGCAGGACCGTGAGCTTCTCGCGCGTGACGGAGAGTCTCTCTTCGACCGAGGCTATCCGCTCGCCCAGGCTGTCGAGCCGGTCCTCGATCGCCGCCAGCGTGCCGTCGAGATCGGCGATCTGCTCGTTGAGGGAGGCCTTCTTCTCCTTGGCGGCGTCGATCTGCCGGCGGGCGTCCTGGAGCTTCTTCTGCAGCTCCGCCGCCGTCGCCGCACGCGCGGCGGTCGCGACCGACCCGGCGAGCGCCAGGACGATGGCCGCGAGGACGACGATGCCGATGATCGAGCGGTGCGACTTCGGGGCCCCGCTCGTCGGTTCGGCTGGGCTGGCCGATCTGCGTGGATTGATCATGGCAAAGACTAGAGTTCGGCGGCCGGCGGCGGCGTTCCTGTGCGCCCTCGCCGGCCGCCGCTCAGCGGCGCCGCTCGCGGCGCCTCACGTCTTGAGGTAGCGCCGCAGCGCCACCATGCTGCCCAGGGCGCCGAGCACGGCGCCCAGGATGGCGAGCGTGGGCAGCAGGCCCGCCGGCCAGGAGCCGCTCTGCCACCACATGCTGAAGACCCTGATATTGAGGAAGTTGATGTCGCTGCTCTCGAGCCAGTTGGCGAGCGCCCAGTTGCAGAGCCACACGAAGCCGGCGGCGAGGATCGCCCCGATGAGCCCGGTGATGAAGCCTTCGAGCACGAACGGCCAGCGGATGAACCAGTTGGTTGCGCCCACGAGGCGCATGATCTCGACCTCCCGCCGGCGGGCGAAGATGCTGAGTCGCACGGTGGTGCTGATGAGCAGCACGGCGGCGAGAGCGAAGATCGCGGTGGCGATCCACATGCCGTAACCGATCAGGTTGATGGTGCCGAGCATCTTGCGCACCGTCTCCCGGGCGTACTTGACCCCGTTGTGGGTGCCGGGGTCGTTGTCCACGGCCGGGTCGTCGAAGAACTGGGCCGCCACCGCGTCGACCTGGTTGGCGTCCTTGACCTGGATCTCGTAGCTCGCGGGAAGCGGGTTGATGGGCAGGTTCTGGACGATGCGCTCGCCGAACCGCTTGCGGAACCGCGCGAGCGCGTCGTCCTTGCTGATGAACTTGTAGGACTTGACCTCGGGGATCGCCTGGATCCTCTGCTCGAGGGCGGTCTTCTGCTCCTCGGTCGCGTCGTCCTTGATGAAGACCTCGATCATGACGCGGTTCTTGAGGCTGGTGGCGCCCTGGTTGAGGTTGTCGCGCGTCACGAGGACGGCGCCCAGGATGGCCGTGCTGATGAAGACGGTGATCACGGCCGCCATCGCCATCACCCAGTTGCGGCGCATGGAGCCGAACGCCTCGCCGAGGAAGAAGCCGAGCCTCATCGGAACGCCTCTTCGGCTTCGGCGTCGGCGACCTGGTCGTAGCCGCCGCGGCGCTCGTCGCGCACCAGACGCCCGGTGTCGAGCTGCAGCACGCGCCGGCGCATGCGGTTGACCATGTCGCGGTCGTGGGTGGCGACGACGATGGTCGTGCCCGTGCGGTTGATGCGCACCAGCAGCTGCATGATGCCGACCGCCGTCTCGGGGTCGATGTTGCCGGTGGGCTCGTCGGCGAGGAGCAGCGGCGGGTGATTGACGAACGCGCGCGCCACGCTGACGCGCTGCTGCTCGCCACCGCTGATCTCGTGCGGGTAGCTGCCTGTCTTGTCGGTGAGGCCCACGAGGCTGAGGATCTCCGGCACCTTGCGGCGGATGCTGCGCCGCGGCTCGCCGACGACCTCGAGCGCGTAGGCCACGTTGTCGTAGACGGTCTTGTTGGGCAGGAGCTTGAAGTCCTGGAACACGCAGCCGATGTTGCGCCGCAGGAGCGGCACCTTGCTGTGGCGCAGGGTGCCGAGGTTGCGGCCGGCCACGAGGATGCGCCCCGTGTCGGGCACGAGCTCCTTGAGCACCAGCTTGATGAGTGTCGACTTGCCCGAACCGGAGGCGCCCACCAGGAACACGAACTCACCCTTGCCGATGTGGCAGGTGAAGTCCTGGAGGCCGACCACGTCCGGGTCGTAGACCTTGGTGACGTCTTCGAAGACGATCATGGGATACGCGCTCCCTTGTCAGCCGTCTGAGGCCAAGCCACGATTATGAGGGCCACCGCGAGCTCACTCAACCCGGGCCCTCACCCCCCGTCCTCCACGATGGCGTCATGGGGACAGCTCTCGGCGGCCTCGAACACGTCCGGCCAGAGCTCCTGCACAGGCGCCGCAGCCGATGCAGCGGTCCCGGTCGATGGCCGCCTTCATTCCCGCTTCCTCCCGCACCCCGGTCAGCAAAGGGGGGCCGCCGTGAGCTGAGAAGGACCAGTGGAGCGAGCCAAGGAGTACTGGATGGCCGGCGACCCCGGCCAAGGGTTCGCCGCGCACGCAGGCGTTCCTGCCGCGTCCGAGCCCGCGGCCGTCGCGGGAGCCGGCCTTGCGGCAGACTCGGCCCCGCGGAGGCGCCCGTCAGGAGGAGGCGCCGCCGGCGCCGCCGAGCGACTCGGCGAGCGCCTTGAAGGCCTTCAGGTCGTCGCGCACGCGCCCGTGCAGGCAGGCCCGCACCGCTGCGGGATCTCGACCGTGCCAGAGGGCCGACTCGTATTCGAGCTGGTAGTGGACGCGCGTGGTGCCCGCGTCGAGCTTCTCGAACGTCACCTCGCCGGTCTCGCGCCCGTCCGTGGCCTCCCACCGCACTCTCGTGTCCTCGACGCGGTCGACGACCTCCGTCTCCCACTCGGCGGCGCGCCCGCACACGGTCCCCGCCCAGCGGAGACGGCAGTAGCCGATGACGTCGACACGCTCGACGCCGCTCATGAAGCGCGGGTAGCCCTCGTAGTCGAGCCAGAGTGAGTATGCGACCGCCGTGTCGACGACGACGTCGATGGACTCGTCCACGAACCCCATGCCCGCCTCCCCTGTGTACGGCCGGCCAAGGACGGCCTCGAGCATGGTGTACCCGGCACGCCGTGACCACAGTCGCCGGCGGCGCGGAGACGGCCCGGGCGGCTCAGACGGCAAACGGCCGCGCAGTCACCAGCGCTCGTAGCGGACGAGCTCCTCGAGAGGGCGGCGACCGGTGTTCGCCGACGCCTTGTCGGGGTAGCCGAGCGGCGTCAGGGCGACCAGCTCGACGTCGGCGGGAAGCCCGAACACCTCCCGGGCCGCGTCCGGGTCGAACGCGGCGATCCAGCACGTCCCCAGGCCGAGCGCCGTCGCCGCGAGGACGAGGTGGTCCATGGCGATCGTCGCGTCCACCTCGTCGTACGGCTTGTCGTCCATGCGCCGCCACGCCTCGCCGGGCACGGCCACGAAGGCGATGACCAACGGGGCCTGTGTGAGCCAGGCACGCCCGTAGACACGGGCCAGCTCCTCTTCTCTACCCCTGGTGTGCACGACGAGCATGCGGAAGGGCTGCTTGTTGGCGGCCGTCGGCGCCAGCCGCGCCGCCTCGAGCACCCTGTCGAGCTTCTCGTCCTCGACGGCATCCGGCTTGTAGCCGCGCACGCTGTAGCGCGTCCCGATAGCCTCGAACAGGTCCATGGCGACTCCCTTCCTCCAAGCGACGGAGAAGCAGCGTACCACGCCGCCTCTGCGAGGGCGCGGTGTGCCGAGCGTGCCGGCAGGATGCACGCCCTCTGCGTGTTCCGGGGTCTCCCCTGTCTCTTCATCCGTGTCGCCGTCGGCATGCCGCTCAGCCTGCTCGGCTCGGTGCTGGGTACGGCGTCCCTGCCCCGACCGTCCGCGCTCATGCCAGATGCGCCACCCAGTCCCGCGTGGGCTCCACCTGATTGAACGTGAAGAGATGAACGCCCTCGATGCCGAGCGCCGGATCCGCCGCGTGGACGGCGACCGCGCGCGCCAGCGATGTCGGGTCGTACCGCCTGGCTCGGGCCAGCGTGACGATCTGGCGGCGGTGCTTGCGCAGATAGCTGAGGGACGCGCCTACCCCCGACTTGAGCGAGATCTCGGCGAGCTTGCGCCGCTCGACGACGCCGGGCAGCCCGACCACGACCGGCAGATCGATGCCGGCATCGCGGATCCGGACGACCCACGCCGCGAGCACGTCGGCGTCGAAGCAGAGTTGAGTGACCAGATGACTTGCGTGCGGCTGCTTGCGGCGCAGCGCCTCGAGCAGCCGCTCGTCGCCGATCAGCGGGTGGCCCTCGGGGTACCCTCCGATGCCGATGCGCGCGAACGGGTGATCCAGCTCGGCCAGCTCCTCGAGGAGGTCGCCGGCGTCGGCGTAGTCACCCGCCGGCGGGTCGGCGTCGCCGCCGACGACGAACACCTCACGGATGCCGGCGTCGTCCAAGCGCTGGACCAGACGCTCCAGCTGACTGCGGCCGGTCACCATGCGCGCGGAGAGATGCGGTACGACCTCGAAGTCGCGTGCCTTGAGGGCGACGCCGACGTCGACCGTCCGCTCAAGACCCTGCTTCGGTGAGGCGGTGACGGTGATCGTCGCCCCGTAGGGGAGCAACGCCGCCTTCTGCTCGATCCCCTGCACCGGGATCACTTCGTACCGGGGCTCTCGCATCAGGAGAGAGAGCACGGACTGTTCCGCGACTGCGGGCGCGCCGCCACGGCTCATGGATCACCTCACTCGAGTAGAAGAGGAGTGTTTCAGTCCTCTATATACCCAAGAGCCGCGCGCCGAGTCATTCACCCGCCGCGACAGAAGGCAGCGCCTGACGGAGCGCCTTCGTCCACGCCTGGTGAGCTAGGATGTCGGGCGCCCGCCCCTCTCGTGGAGGAACCCGCGTGAACGACGTGACGGAACGACCACTGCCCGGCGTCACCGTGACGATCGGCCCGAGAGCCGTCCGCGTCTCGAGCGAGGCGCCGCTCCAGGTGCTCAGCTCGGCGGTGGTCGGGGGCGGATCGGCCGAGCTGCGTGAGATCCTCAACCTGCACGTGGACGACAAGTACGACGGCGAGCGGCCGGAAGAGGACCTCACCGCCGCCGCCGCGGAGCTCGGCATCCGTGACCCCTTCGTCGGCGTCATGACGGCTGCCTACACCGAGTACGCCCGCTGCGCGGCCCGTTCGCTGGGCGACGTGAGCGTCGCGGCGGTCGTCTCGATCGGCCTCAGCAACACGTCGTCCGCGGGCGTCACGCCGCCCATTGGAGCCGGCCCGGTGGACGGCGCCACGGCGCCCGGCCCGGGCACCATCAACGTGATCCTGCTGGTGGACGCCGCCCTGTCCCCCGCGGCCATGGTCAACGCCGTCATCACCGCCACGGAGGCGAAGACGATGACGCTCGCCGAGTGGGCCGTGAAGACGTCGGATGGAGACCCAGCGAGCGGCACGTCCACCGACACCGTCGTCGTCGCCTGCACCGGACGCGGTGAGGAGCTGCGCTACGCCGGTCCGGCGACCGGGGTGGGGTGGCTGGCGGCGCGGGCGGTCCGCGCCGCCATGACGCAGATCTGCGAGGAGAAGGTCGAGCGCGACGGCGGCCGCGTCGGCTGGTAGGGCAGCGGCAGCCGGGCCGACCGCGTGTCAGTCGCCGGCGGCCAGGACCTCGTCGATCCAGCCGCTGCCGGCGATCGCCGTCGGGAACCCGCAGGTGGTGATCGCAAGGATGGCGACCTGACGGACCTCGTCGGGCGTCGCTCCTGCCGCGAGCGCCTTGCGCGCGTTCGACTTCACGGATCCTTCGGCGACCGCGCCGACGGCGAGGCCGAGCTTGACGAGCCGCGCCGTGCGCTCATCGAGAGGGCCCGCGGCATCCGCCGCCTCCCCGAGGCCGTCGAGCGCGGCCGCGACCGCCGGGTAGGAGTCGCGGAACCGCACGTAGATGCCGGGCAGGTGGTCGTCGGCCATGATGTGCCTCCCTGGTCGGGTGCCGGACCGGCGGGACGCCGGGCCGTCCTCGCCCCGGTCATTTCACGCCGCGGCGAAGGCAAAACGGGGGCTGCACGGAGGCGGGCGCATCCGCCGGCGGCAGCGGCGCCGGCATGAAGGCCGGTCGGCCACCCCCGGCGGTCACCAGGTGACCGCTCGCCTGGGCGTGGAAGGAGGCGGCGTGCACGGGCTCCCCTTCCCGCGGTCACCGGGCTGCGCGCACGGCCACGCGCCCGGCGGACACCGGCGGGGCTGCTGTGGGCCACCGTGGCCACCGCAGGGGTCCCACGCAACACGGAGGTCGCGAGGGGCCGGCGCGAAGGCGGTCGGCTTCAGGGCGTGAGGCGCCGGCCGCCGGCGAACTCGCTGCGGTAGGGCTGGGACGCCAGGGAGACGCTGGCCACCGGGCGGCCGGTGGCCGGGGAGTGGATCATCCGGCCGTCCCCCACGTAGAGGCCGACGTGGTGGATCGTCCCGGACGACGTGCGGAAGAAGACGAGGTCGCCGGCGCGTAGCGCACTCCGCGTCGCGACCCGGCGACCGACGGTCGCCTGCGGCCCGGCATCGCGCGGGATCGTCACCCCGAGCGCCTTGTACACACGATGCGTGAGGCCGGAGCAGTCCAGCCCGAACCCCGACGTGCCGGCCCAGAGATACTGCAGGCCGAGGAAGCGGCGCGCCTCAGCGACGAGGCGCGCGCCGCTCAGCGGCGGCCAGGCCGCGCCGGTCGTGTGGAGTGCGGCCGCGGTGCGGCGCACGTAGGCGTGCTCGCCGCCCACCAACGCGACCTCGAGGGCCTCACCGGCGACCGCGACCACGGGAAGACGCGTGCCGTAGGAGACCTCCAGCGCGCGCTGGGTCAACGCCGGCGTCTCGAAGAGCCACGCCGTAGGGCGACGGACGACGGCGACGCGGCCCGTCGCCGGAGGTTCCACAGCCGTGAGCTGCCGCGTCGGCACCCAGCCGGGGTATCCCCAGCGATTGCGCGGCGTGGGCTGCCCGGCGACGGCGACCTTGGACCACGACCCGGACGTGCCCAGAAGATAGACCTTGTCGCCGTACAGCGCCTGCGTCTCGAGTCTGCCCACGAGCCAGCGCTTCTGGGCGGTCGTCATGCCGGCCACCCAGGCGCGAGGGTGGGCCGGCACGGTGCATGCCGGCGCGTCCACGCGGCGCGCCATGCCGGGCCTGACCCAGAGCGTGGCCACCGTGACGCGCACCCAGCGCGCCGGCGGACGGGCCGACGCGCGCGAGGCCGCGGTCGCTCGTTCGCTGGTGTCCGCGGTCGCGGGAGCGCCCGCCGGGCCCGGCGCGGCGGTCGCCGTCGTCGCGGCCGCGACCGCCGCGAGGAGCACCGCCGCCAGCAGGACCGCGGCGGCCGTGGCCGGCGCCAGCCGCACCGGGCGCCGTCTCACCGCTTGAGGTGGCGGTCGAACCATTCGACGATGATCTCGAACCGCTGCACGCGATGGATGGGGCTGCCCGACCGCGTGAGCTCGTGTGACTCCGCAGGGAAGCGGACGAGTTCCACGGGGCGCTTGAGGAGGCGCAGGGTGACGAAGAGATGCTCCGCCTGCTCCACCGGGCAGCGCAGGTCGTCCTCGGAATGCAGGATCAGGAGCGGCGTACGGATGTCCTTCGCATACGTGCTGGGTGACATCGCCAGGTAGCCGTTCACGTCCTCGAAGAGGAACGACCCCGTGTAGCCCTTGAAGTCCCAGCCGAAGTCGCTCGAGCCCCACTGCGAGTCGAAGTTGTTCACGGCGCGCTCGGAGACCGCCGCCTTGAAGCGGTCGGTGTGGCCGACGATCCACGAGGCCATGAAGCCGCCGTAGGAGCCGCCGATCACGCCCAGGCGATCGCCGTCGACGAAGTCGAACCGGCGCACGGCCTCCTCGGTGACGGCCATGCAGTCGTCGTAGTCCACGGAGCCCCACCCTCCGCCATCCTCGCCGGACCCCCTGATCGCCCGTGCCCAGGCCTCCGTCGAGCCGGAGGAGCCGCGCGGGTTGGAGAAGACGACGGCGTAGCCGGCGCCGCAGTAGACCTGGAACTCGTCGAAGAAGTGCTCGCCGTACTGACCGTAGGGACCGCCGTGGATGTTGAGCAGCATCGGGTACTTCTTGCCGGGCTCGAAGCCGGCAGGGCGCATGATCCAGGCGTCGACCTCGCTACCGTCGGTCGAGACGGCGGTAAAACGCTCTGCCGGCACCAGCTCGCGTCCGGCCGCGAAGCCGTCGGCCACCTGCGTGAGCCGGCGGCCGGCGGCGGCGGGATCGCCCGCACCCGCGGCCTGCCCACCGTCGTAGAGCTCGTCCAGCCGCGTCGCCTCGCCGGCGGTGAAGACGAGCCGGCCGGCGGCGACGTCGAGCCCCGACACCGTGCGCTCGCCGCCGACGACGAGACGTGGCTCGTCGGCGCCACCGGCGGCGACGCGGTACACGTGCGTGCAGCCGCGGTCCTCGACGACGAAGACGACGTCGTCACCGTCCCAGAGAGGCTCGCGCAGCGACGGGTACGTGGTGCAGTTGCGGTCGAGGGCCGCCGTCAGCGAGCGCAGCTCGCCGGTGGCGGCGTCCACCAGCGCGATCATCGTGTGCTTCGGGTCGTCGAACACCGACGCGTACCGCTCGATCGCCAGCTGCGCACCGTCCGGCGCCCAGGAGACGCCACCGGTGCTGCCGCCACCCCGGGTGAGCCGCCGGGGCTCGCCTCCCGTCGCGGCGACCAGGTAGACGTCGTCCACCATCTCGAGGTCCCAGTCGGGGTGACGCGCCGAGATGAAGGCGATGGTCGAGCCGTCCGGCGACCAGGACGGCGAGTGGTCTTCGTGGTCGCCGTCCGTCAGCTGCACGGGCTCGGAGGAGCCATCGGCCGGCACGGTGAAGAGATGCTGCGGCCGGTCGGCGGTCCACCCGACGCTGTCGAGCTTGTAGTGCAGGCGGGTCAGCCGGCGCGGCCGGCGCTTCTTGTCGTCCTCCTCCTCATAGGCCGCGTCGCGGACTCGCGAGACGAAGGCGAGGCGGGATCCGTCCGGCGACCACACCGCCTGGGCGACATCCTCCTTGAGACTCGTGAGCTTGCGCGGCTCACCGCCGGCCACCGGCATCACATACAGCTGCGAGGCCTTGTCGGCGCGGTTGGAGGTGAAGGCGAGCTGGGCGCCGTCCGGCGACCAGCGCGGGTCCGCGTCCGCCTTCTCACCGCTGGTGAAGCGCCGCGGCGGGGCCGACCCGTCGACCGCCGCGAGCCAGATCGCGCCCCGGTACTCGTTGGCCTCCTTGTCGACCGTGCCGACCACATAGGCCACCGTCGTCCCGTCGGGCGAGAGTCTCGGATCTGCGACTCCCGTGAGCTCGTAGACGTCTTGCGGGACCATGCCCGTCATGTGCTGCCCCCCTTGTCGATCGGCGCACCTGCGCCGCCCCTCGCGCCTTATCCCAGGTCGCGCCGCCAGTCCCACTCCGGCGCGATGACCTGCGTCCCCTCCGTATCCTCGATCTCGCGGCGCCACGCGACGCGGTCGCCGACCGTGGCGCGCAGCCGCCAGCGGAGGCTCTTGCTGGCGTCCTCGACCGACTCCTTGATGGCCGCGAGACGCGCGTACACGCGGTCCTGCTGCGACTCCGTGAGGCCGTAGTCGTCGACCATCGCCAGCGCGATGTCGAGGTTGTTCGTGATGTCCTGGTACAGCCCCCAGTCCTTGGAGCACACGCCTGCGATGTAGAGCAGGTCGATGGATGCGTCGTCGTCGACGTCGCGCAGCGGCACGTCCTTGACCAGCGCGATCACGTCGTGCACGTCCTTCTGGTTGATCTTGCCGATCTGCATCTTGGCGATGAAGGCGTCGGCCGGCGAGATCGCGTAGTCGTCGATCTCGAGCCGCTCCTGCACGTCGAGGTCGTGGTCCATGCGCATGACGTCGAGGAAGATGTCGACGTGGTCCACGAGCGGCGGCTCGTACGGGCTGCGCACGCCCGCGGCCGTCGCCTCGGCCTCCACCTTCATGCCCTCCAGCGCCTCGACCTTGATGTACTGCAGCTGGCCCGAGTCCGTGGACTGGGTCACGTAGCGGTTCTCCGTGTAGTCGAGCTCCTCGAAGAGCTCGTGGATCTCCTTCTTCTGGTCCGAGCGCCCGACGTAGTCGATGTCCGAGTATTCGCGGTCCATGAAGTCGAGGTCGGTGCAGTAGCGGCGGATGGCGAGCCCGCCGGTGAGGCGGAGCTGCACGCCCTTGGCGCGCGCCGCGTCGACGGTGTCCATGGCCTCGGCCATGAGGCGGTCGGCGCGGCGCGGCGGCTTCTGCTGCTGCACGGCCTCCGACTTGACCACCGTGCCCTGCTCGGCCGTGCCCGGCCCGCTGCGCAGGTCCTCCAGCGGGTGCAGTACCGCCTCGAGGACGTGCTGCGCGAGGTACACCCGCGGCCAGCGCCTCTCCGCCCATTCGACCAGCAGCCCCTTGGCCTCGAGCGCCCGGACGGCGCTGCGTGCCGTGGGATTGGTGACGTCGAGCACTCGCTGCGCCTCGGGCACGGTCATGCAGGGCGTGCGGAAGAGCTCGTCGGCGAGCCGCAGGGCGTGCCCCCGCACCTTCTCGCGGTCGCGCTCGTAGTGCCGGATCAGCGCGCGCGCCTGGCGTGTCGCGCGCTCCGCCGTCTCGTGCACGCCGACGGCGAAGAAGGTGAGCCACGGCACCCACTCGTGGTCCGTACGCACGCGCTGCAGCAGCGAGTAGTACTCGTCGCGGTGGCCCTCGAGGAAGGCGGAGAGGTAGAGGAGCGGCCGGGTGAGCCGCTGCCGCTCGATGAGGAACAGGGTGATGAGCAGGCGGCCCAGACGCCCGTTGCCGCCGACGAACGGGTGGATGCTCTCGAACTGCGCGTGGAGCATGGCGCACTGGACGAGATCGGGCAGCTCGCCGCGCGACTGCAGGAACTCCTCGAACGCGGCCAGCGCCGCGGGCAGCTCGTCGACTGGCGCCGGCACGTAGGCGGCCGTGGCCATCGTGGCGCCGGGCGGGCCGAGCCAGTTCTGCGAGGTGCGGAACTGGCCGGGCGTGCGCGACCCGCCGACCTCGCCGCGCAGCAGCCGCTCGTGCAGCGCCTTGATGAACTCGAGCGAGAGGGGCTCCTCGCGCAACAGCTCGACCCCGAAGCGCAGCGTCGAGATGCAGCTGCGCACCTCACGCAGGTCCTCGCGCGGCACGGTCGGGCGCGCGGCGCCCACCTGGTCGAGGTAGAGGTCGGAGAGGCTGACCTCGGCGCCCTCGATGCGCGAGGAGCACAAGGCCTCCTGCCGCTTGAAGGCGGCGTCGAGGACCTGCGGGTCCGGCAGCTCTCCGCCGACGCCGGACAGCTCACCGAGCGCGGCGTCGGCGCGCGAGAGCGCGAGCACGAGGTCCTTGGTGTACGTGATCCGCGGCGGGAGCGGCGCCGGGACGAAGGCGGCGTAGCCCTCCGGGGAGCTCACGACCTTGCCTGCTCCCGGGGCGTGGAACTCACTGGGATCCATGACGCTTGCTTTCCTTCCTGGCGGGCGTTCTCCGTCTCAAGACTTTGAAAGCATACATCACAATAGTTATGAATTGGAGGAATCCGCGTAAGGATGCGGTTACGCGAGCGGGACTCCCGTCGGGGCCGGCGCCGGGTCCGTTCTCAGTCCAGACAACGCTTCTCGCGGCGACGATTGACCCTTCCGCACGGCCCCAGTAGGTTGAGTCCACGTGTCTCCGGATCACCGGCCGTCGCTGCGGTCCGTCGTCCGGCCTTCAAGGTGGCGCGCCCGATGCGCGCCGCGACCGTTCCGAAGGGGGAACCGTGAAGCGCATCGTCCTGACCATTCTCACCATCTGCCTGGTCGCGCTCCTGGCGCCCGCGCTGGCGAGCGCGATGACCTACGACGAAGCCGTCGACCAGCTCGTCGCCGACGGCTACACCCGTGATGCCGAGGACTACCTCGTCAGCCTCGGCACCGATCCGTTGCTCGGCTTCCGCCTGGCGGGCACCTGGGCCGAGCACGACGCCTCGTACTTCGTGCGCGACGAGCTGAAGGCCATGGGCCTGTCGGATGTCCGCCTCGAGGCCGTCCCCGTAGACGCCTGGGACTTCAAAGGCGCGACGGTGACCGTCGGCGGCCGGACCTTCACCGCCTCATCGTTCGCGGGCGTCCGCGGCACCGCCGGCCCTCTCGAAGCAGAGCTCGTCTACGTCGGCGACGGCACTGCGGCCGAGTTCGACGCCGCCGGTGACGTCACCGGCAAGATCGTGCTGATCGACAGCTCGCTGGAGAACTGGTGGATCAGCATGGTCGGCTGCGAGGCGACGCTGCGAGGCGCGATCGGCGCGGTCATGACCTACGGGAAGCACTCAGATCCCTGGTACAGCTACCCGGAGGCGCTGGGCGCCAACGATGGCGAGTACGACCTATCGTGGGTGCCCATGGTCTACGTCGCCTGGCAGGACGGTGACTGGATCAAGGCCCAGCTCCGCAGCGCAAAGGACCCCGTCACGGCCACCATGACCAGCGACGTCGAGTTCACCATGGCCGAGAACGGAGGCGTCGGCTACAACGTCGTCGGCGTGCTCCCGGGCAGCGATCCGGACCTCGCGCCTGTCCTTCTCGCTTCGCACGTCGACGCGCACTTCCGCGCCGGCCAGGACGACACCGGCGCGGTGGTCAACGAACTCCTGACCGCCAAGGCCATGACCACGAGCGGCGTGCAGCCGCGGCGCACGGTGATCTTCTTCTTCAGCTGTGCCGAAGAGTACGGCTACACGAACTGCTGGTACGACTGGGCGATCGGCGCCTGGTACGCGATCACGCAGGAGCACCCGGACTGGCCCGGCAACCTGGCCTTGATGCTCAACATCGAGTTGATGGGCGAGAAGGGCGCCGTCTTCGCACTGCAGGGCGCGGCGGATGTGCTGCCGCTCCTCGAATCGGTGGCCGCAGACTCCGAGGACGCCCTCCCCTGGGGCTTCTCCAGCGAGGCCATGCCGGACACCTGGACCGACCAGTGGAGCTGGAACGCGGCCGGCGTGCCGACGGCGACGACCTCCGCCGGCGGTCCCGACTACGACCGCTACTACCACAGCGACCTCGAAGACAAGAGCCGCGTGGACCACGACTACCTCGGCGGCATCGCCAAGTGGAACTACCGCGTGATCCAGAGCTACGACGAGGGCGTGCTTCCGTACGACCTGCGCGCCCGCGGCGACCAAGTGCTCAAGACCATCCAGCCCGGCAAGCTCGTCCGCGCCGGGGTGAGCGGGCCAAAGGCGGCGCGCTTCAAGAACGCCGCCGCCAGGTTCCGCGCGGCCGCCTGGCAGTGGGAGCTGCGCAAGGCTGCCACGCCGCAGGCCAGTGTCGACGCCGTGAACCAGAAGCTCGTCGCTCTGGAGAAGACCATCAACGCCACGTTCACCAGCCGCGACGCGTACGACTTCCCGGCCTACCCGCACGCGCAGGGCATCATCGACGCGACGTACCTGACGAAGGCCATCACCGCGGCGAAGAGCCATAACGCAGCGCGGGCGCAGTTGATGATCACCTCCACAGGCATCAACTGGTACGCGAGCCTGTTCAGCCCCGAGGAGTGCAAGCAGGACCTGGCGCGCCACTACCCGGACACCGAGCACATCACCTGGGGCACGATGGGCTCCCCACCGCTGGTGGTCGACTGCATCGACGAGTACGTGATGCTCGGTGAGGGCGACTTCGCCGGCGCCATCGCCGGTCTCAAGGCGGACCGCGCCGCCGTGCGCGCCGACCTGCAGGCCCGTGTCGACAACATGACCGGCGTCCTGAACGGCCTGACGAGAGACATCAAGGGTCTCTGATCGGGCGGCGCGACGCCGCGGAGCCGGCGTCGCGTGACGAATGGGCCTCGAGGGGGCGGCGGTGTGCGACGGCACACCGCCGCCCCCCTTTCTCTCTGGGGCGACCTCAGAACAGGTCGAGCAGATCGCTCGGGCGCCGCGCCATGTGATCCGGACCGGCGCCCAGCAGCCGCTCCTCCCCGTGCCAGCCCCAAGCCACGCCGACCGTTGTGGCGCCGGCGGCGCGGGCCTCGATCACGTCGCCGACGGTGTCGCACACGTACCACGCCGGGAGGGCCTCGCCGAACCGCTCCCGCACGGAGCGGATCTTGCGCGTCTTGCTCGGCTCCCGGTCGCCGCCGATGACCTCGACGATGCCGCACACGCCGCGCTCCTCGAGGATGCCCTCCACGACCGCGGTGCGGCTCGAGGTGATGACCACGACGGGGTGCGCGGCCGCGAGGCGCTCGACGACCTCGGCCATCTCGGGGAAGATCTCGGGGCTGGGGGCCCCGCCGATCGCGTCCTCCACCTCCTCGACGACGTGCGCGGGGACGCCCGCCGCCGCTATCGCCTCGAACCAGTTGGCCTCGGTGAAGTCGAGGAACGCGGACGGCGTCGCGAGCTCGTGGAGCCCGTGCGACCGCAGGGTCTCCACGAACGCGCCGGACTGGTCGTCGAGCGAGTCGGCGATCACGCCGTCGAAGTCGAACATGATCAGGCTGTCGTGCGACAAGGAGCCTCCGGAGCACGCGGATGGACAGGGGCCGGTTCCGGGATCGGCCCGGGCCGCGAAGCAGCCTATCGGCCGGCGTCCGGGCGCGGCAACCCGGCGACCCCGCCGGGGGCTGGCACCTAAGACGCCGGCGGCCTCTCGGCCGCCGGCGTCGTCGGTACCGTCGCTGTCCGCCGCTGCTACACCATCGGCGGATGCTGATGCGGCAGCGGCTGGCCTGGCTGCTCCGGCCCGATGCGGAACGGCCTCATCATCTCGTTGTCCTCGTGCTCGACGATGTGGCAGTGCCAGACATACTGCCCGGGGACCTTGAACTGGGCCCGGATGCGCGTCACCTGGCCGGGATAGGCGATCACGGTGTCCTTGAATCCGGTCTCCGTGGGCGCGGGCGGCGTGATGACCCCGTCGAGCTGGATCGGCCTGACCGGCTCATCGGTATCGGGATCGAGGACCAGTCCCTCGCGGTTGACGACCTCGAACACCACCTCGTGCACGTGCATCGGATGGGCGTCACCGGTGGTGTTGTAGAACTCCCAGACCTCGGTGGCGCCGACCGCCGGGTTCTCGGTGACCGGTTCCATCCACATGACCTCTGTGGGCATGCCGGCGTTCACCGTGCCGAGCAACGCCTCGAGCGGCCCCTCGACCGGGTTGCCGCCGGCGTCCTGGCCCATGCCCATCTTCTCGATGAGCGCGAGCGGTCGGGTGACCGTCGGAGCGGGCAGCGGCGCGATGGGCGGAAGCACCAGGGACTGCGGCGGGGTCGTCGGGTCCGGCGCCACGGCCGGGACCACGTTGAACTGCATGATCTGGCCCGTGCTCAGCGGGTCGGCGACCGGGAAATCGACACCCGGGACTCCGCCTCCGAAGGGCACGTCGGGGCCCACGTTGCCGAGCACGTAGCTGCCCGGCTGCACGTTGGTGAAGTCGACGATCACGTCGGCGCGTTCCGCCAGGCCCATCAGGAGCTGATTGCCCAGTGCGGTGACGTTGACCGGTGCGGACAGGAAGCCGCCCTCGTTGCCGATCTGCCACACCTCGACCCCCGGGATGTTCGCGAAATCGAGGATGAGGAAGCGCGCCTGACAGCCGTTGAGGAAGCGGAACCGGTAGCGCCGCGCCTCCACGTTGAGGAACGGCCACGTGTTGCCGTTGACGATGATGCTGTTGCCGAAGAACTCCGGGTTCCAGATCGGCGAGAACCCCATGCTCATCGGGTCTGCGGGATCCGTCTCCGGGATGTACGGACCGGCGATGGTGTCGAAGAACTCGCGTGTGTCCGGGTAGAAGAGCGCACCGTCGGAGTCGAAGGCACGGTCCTGGATGGCGATGGGGATCTCGTAGTAGCTCTTGGTGGGCGGGAACTTGTCGTTCGCCTTGGGCGCTGGTCCGGGCAGCACGGCCGCCGTCCCGAACCGTGCGTCGAGCACGGCGCCGTCGCCAGACGGACCGCCGCGGACGATGTAGAAGCCGGCCGGACCCGCGTAGACGTTCAGCCGGGTCATGCCCAGGGTGTGGTCGTGATACCAGATGGTGGACGCCCGGTTCGCGTTGGGATACTGGAAGGTGGCGTAGCCGGGACCCCATGTGGCGCCGTACCCAGCGGCGGCTTTGCCGGCGAAGAAGTCGTACCACGTCCCCTTCGTCGCATACTCGGCGGGGATCCCACTCGCCCGCGGGAGATACCACGCCTCCGCGTAGCCGTCACTCTCGTCGCCGACTCCGACCGCGCCGTGCACGTGCGTCACCATGGGCACGGGGCCCGTGTACGGACCCGGCGTGGGCTGCCCACTGAAGTCCGGCCGCGTGTCGCGGTGCATCGTGCCGCCGGGCGGATTGGCCCAGTGGAGCGTCGGGTCGACGGGAAGCAGGTGCGGCAAGTAGGCGGAGGTCGGATCGCCCGGATTGACGCGCAGCTCGTTGACCCATTTGACGCGCACCGGCCTGCCGGCCTGGGCCTCGATGGTCAGCGAGGGCGCGTTGTGCAGCAGGAGCCCGTTCTTGCTGGCCGACCTGAGGGCTCCATAGCCCCAGACCGTCGTCGGCGGCGCGCCGGCCGGCAGGATCTGCTGCTGGAACTGGCGCATCGAGATCTCGTAGTAGTCCGCGTTCTTGCCGCCCTTCAGCTTCACGGTCCCGGCCTTGGGCATCACCGGCGGGATGAGCAACGGCGTCATGAACTTGGACACGGCGCCCGGATCGAGGGTGCCTCCAGGGATCGCGGCCTCCGCTACTGGAGTGAAGCCGCCGAGGCGGGACCCCACGTACAGACCCAGCAGCCCGCCCGCCCCGATCTTCAGGAACTGTCGTCGTGATAGCTCGACCATCGGACCTCTCCTCCCCTGTCGGTTCAAGCTGTGCCCTCGCGCTCGGCACGAGTACCCCCGGCCCGCCGCACGAAGCACGGACCGAGACTACCCAATTCTTGATAATGTCGACCATCATTAACGTGTATGTTCATTCGACACTCGGCATCTGCGCCTCGGCGCCGGGCAAGGAGTGTTGTCACGATTGACAACAGTCCGGGCGCCGGGCGCCCGGCGGCGCCGCCGAGAGGCCGGGCCACCCGCCGGTCGGGGAAGGATCGTCCGTGCGGAGGACGCGCCCCGCGCTCAGCTCAGCGCTGAGCCCACAGCGCCAGCGCAGGCGCCGCGCGCCGTAGCTCCCGCCAGGCAGCGAGGACGCCAGCGAGCGTGGCCAGCGGCCGGTGGATCTCACGCGCCGGCGTATCGACCACCACCCGCAGGACGGCGAACGGCCTGCCCGCCGCCGCCGGCGCCAGCCACGCCGACTCCATGTCGACGGCCAGAGCACCCTCGTCGGCCAGCAGGCCGCGCTCCGCGCCACGCACGAGGTGGTCGACGGAGGCGACCGGTCCGACGCGGACGCGCTCGATCCCGAGAGCCGAGAGCGCCGCGGCGACGGGGTCGCTCTCGCAGACGGCGACCCCTGCCGGTCCGCGCACCTCGCTGGCGACCACGACGTCGCCGGCGCGCAGACTTCCGGCCACCGCGCCGCAGAACCCGGCGACCGCGACGGCGTCGGCCGGCACGCCAGCAGCGACCCGGGCTGCGCACCGCGCCCGGACGGCGCCCATCCCGGAGCGCAGCACCAGCGCTTCTGGTAGAGCGCGCCGCACTGCCGCGCGCTCGATGCGGAGAGGCGTGATGACCAGCAGATGGGGGTGGTGGGCGCTCACGTCAGCCACGGCTCCGCAGACTCAGGGTCCTCTTCCCGCCGTCGGGCACATCCACAGGCCACTCCAGGTGCTCCCGACAGCGCCCTCGCCTGCCCGATGCGCCCGGGACGACGTCGGCGAGCGCACCGGCCGGGTCGCCGGTCGTGACGGGCCAGCGCCGCACGGCCTCATACGGAGCGAACATCGCGGCCACGGAGACCGGGCACGACCCGTCGGTCAAGTACGTGAAGGCGGGCGACGTGCGGGCAAGGTGGCGTCGCCCGTGGCCGAGCAGCCCCGCGATAGGCGTAGAGGACATCATCATTGGTCATGGGGCGACGCTCCTTCCGCGAGAACCTGGACAGTCCTTGCAGGAAAGGATGCGTCGCCCCATCTCACTGAGGCAAGGAAGCTCCGAGTGTCGGTACTACTCGGGGATAGGACAGCCTAGTCGGCCAGGTAACCGCCGTTGATCCAGTCGAGCACGTCCTTGGTGTCGATGCGGTAGGCATAGTCCGTACCCCGGCACAGCGAGTTCATCCCGAACGAGGTGACTCCCACGATCAGGTTCGAACCGAAACCACCCAGGAAGACAGGGCCACCCGAATCACCGGAACACGTCCCGCCCCGCCCGTCTCCGTTGCCCTGGGTCTGTAGGTTGAAGCCGTCGGTGTTGTGGCTGCTCAGGTTCACCAACGTGGAGCGGGCCATCAGCCTGGAGCGGTACGAGATGTTGGAGAGTGCGGAGTGCTCCTGGACGCTGTAGGTGAGGCCGTAGCCGCTCGGCGTGAACACCGGCTTCTTCAGACCACGCGCGGTGGCCAGGGAGTCGAGCACCCCAGCCTTGGGGAGCTGGCCGTACTCAGACATGGTGATCGGCCGGTCCAGTATGACCAGGCCGGCGTCATGAGTATTGGGGAAGCCGGCGAAGTTGGCGAAGCCGTAGTTGTACAGCTCGTCCGACGTCCGCGAAAGGCCGTCTATGGAGTCATACAGTGGATAGCCTGAAACCGGGTCGTAGCCCAGCGCCGGGTCGTAGTGGGCCCCGGCATCCTGCTGGAAGTACACGCGGGCCGAGGCGGCACCCTCGGCCGTGTCGGCGACGTGCCCGGCGGTCAGGACCACGGTCGGGCTGATCAGCGACCCACTGCCCCGCCAGATGAATTCGCCGTCCTCGTTGTAGATGCAGACCAGGCCCACGAACGGGTGCTCGTTGTCGGTGACCCAGTTGCCCGTGATCGCGAAGGCGCTCCCCGTCAGGAGTACGACGAGGGCGACAAGGACGATCGCAAACACGGCGATCACCCTGAAGCAAGTGATCCTCGGCACCATGGTCATCTCTCCTCCTCACTACCCCACGTTTGTCAGGACTCCCCTGTGGCCAGTCCTCTACCCCCTATGTGACAGGCGTTCAGGCGTTTGGCAAGTCGCCCGGTGACCCGAGCGTTGCCAGCAGTGGCAACGGCCGCACGTTCTGCGGGTGTGGGCGAAGTCCCTGACACGGTGGCCGACCACCGATTTCGAACTGGTGATGAGGTTCCGCAGTCCCATGCCGCAGTGTCCCGCTTTCTCAGTGGCCGCTCGTGTGAGTTGCGGAGAACGCCTGCAAATGAGTGGAGGCCGTGCGCTCTCGGCCTCACCCGTCTCGCCGCCGCGAGGTTGAGTCAGGCCAGTCCCGAGGGCAGCGGCGCGCGGCCGGCTGCCTCCACGTTCTGCCGTGAGGGCTAGTCAGCCGACACCGGCTTGAACTCGAAGTTGGGGCTGTAAAAGGGCGGGAAGCCCCACAGGTCCTCGGTGAGAGTCGGGACGGTGAATGCTGTTTCAGATGGGCGACTGACGAGCATCCAGGTGCCGAAGTGGTAGATCTCGTCGGCCCAGTGCTCTCCAGGTGGCCCGTCACCCTCAGATGGCCATTCGTGCGGGCTGTACACGGTCTCCAACGTCCTCTTGTCCTCCGTGCCCACCACGTAGGTCAGCCCAGCCTGCAGGGTCAGGGGCGTCTCGAGCGACTCCCAACGGAAGTAGCGGTGAAGCCTGCTCTTGGGTCGCACGATGACGCTCGCCAGGAGCTTCCCGCTGCTGTGCTCGAAAATGCCGACGCGGTGTGAGCGCGCCAGCCCGTCCCGACCCGCGGCGAAGCAGCCCAACTTGACCACCTTCATGCCGACCTCAGGCGTGAACGACCAGCCGATCGTCCCCGCATCGTCGACGCGCCTGCTCAAGTGAGGCGACGGCCGCCCCGTCGAAGGAGGCTCGGCTATGGAATAGGACACGGCCGGCCTGGCGCTCGCCCACGCTACCGGGCTGGGGCTTGTCGCGACCGGCGTCGTCGAGGGCGTCGCCGAGGGTGCCGCCGTGGTGCTGCCAGAGCCACCGCAGGCGGCCACGGCCAGCGCACCGACGACCAGCACCGCCACGAGACACGCGACGAACGCACCCGCTCTGATGATAGATGGACCGTTCATGGCTCCCACCTTTCCTCCTGACCCTGGCTCCTTGCGGGCCTGCCCGGTCACGCATCAGGGACCGGGATCGGCCCGCAGGGACTCGGCCACGGCCAGCAGTTCCTCTGCCGACGCCGCTCCCGCGATCGTCAGCAGGACGCCGTTCTTCACCGCCCAGAGGTGCGGCGCGGAGGATATGCTCCCCACCAGGATCCTCGCCGTGACTCCAGCGAAGGCGCCCGACGCGATCGGGACCTCGGTCCGCGCCTGCCTGGACCAAGCTCGATCGCCCTCGCAAGGGTCGATGCCGACTGTGTAGTCCGCGCCGGCGATAGTGCGCGTCGAGACCGTCAGCGCGTCGAAGCCGCGCCTGTACTGGAGCGCGAACACGTGCCGGCCGTGGAACGCCTGGTCGGCCTCGCCGATCTGGATCGTGAACGCCGAGCTCTTGGCCACAGCCACGTGCGACAGAACGTACCCTTCAGGAACGACGCGCGGTACGAGCGGCGTCGCGCCCGGCGTGGCCGCGGCCTCTTCCAGCGTCACGCGCCGGAACCCGACGTCGATCCGCTTGACGGTCACCCGTGCGCGCGGCTGCTTCGTGAACACGCCCTCGGGCAGCGGCTCGTTCACGCGCACGTGGCGGTACCGGAGGCTGAGCGTGCGGCGGCCCGAGGTGACCACGTCCACGCCCATCAGGAGCGACGACTGCTTGTCCACCAGGACCGTATATGCCGGCTGGTCTTCGCCGGCCGGCGGCAGGCCGGCCATCTCCTCCCTGGTGCAGGTCACCGTCCACGCCGGCCGGCCGTCGACCACCGTCTCGTCCAGTCTCAGCGTCTTCGAGGCCGCCAATGCGCGGACCGTCGTGGCGAGATCGAGACCCGGGACGGTCCCGGCGTCCGGCGGCCCGAGCGGGAGGTTCGTCTCCCGGGACCACGTCCGCGTCTCAGGGTCGTAGTAGGCGCCGCCGATGCCCGTGGTCGCGTCCCAGACCTCCGTGCCCCCCTCCATCAGGCGATGGCCTGCCGCCATCACCGGGAACCACGTCTCACGGCCGCTGCCGTCGGCGGCCCACACCAGGTGTGCTCGGCGCGTGGCATAGGTGTGGTACGTCTTCCACACGCCCTCGTCGTACCACTTCAGGTCCATGTCCGCCTGCCACGTCCGAAGGGAGGAGTAGGTGTCAAGCGCCCGGTGGAGGACCTCGGCCGCGCTCACCGTCTGGGGACCAGGCGTGCCCGGCAGGCCCACGAGGAGGACGATCGCGGCCGCCGCGGCCGCGACGGCGACCGTTGCGGCCATGAGCAGGGGGTGGCGTCGCCAGAGCCCGCGCTGCCTGAGACGCGGTCGCCGCGACGGGCCCGCCTGAGCCAGTCCCTGATCGACGCCGGCCCAGACCGCCGCGAAGAAGCCATCCCGATGGGCAGGCACGTCCAGACGTCCCAGGGCGGCGCCGAGCTGCCTGTCGCGTTCGTCCTTCATGGCTCACCCCCCGGGTGCGGCGATCCCAGCGCCCGCCGCAGGGCGCGACGAGCCGCCGAGACGCGGGAGGCCGCCGTGCCGATGGGGACGTCGAGGATCTCCGCCACCGTCTTGTAGTCGAAACCCTCGCGATCGACGAGCAGTACCGCTGCGCGTTGCTCGGGTGGCAGTGCAGCGAGGGCGACGGAAAGGCGCTCTCGCTCGGCGAGTTCGTCGCCCGGGTCGGGCGCCGGATCGCGCACGTCGGCGAGCAGGTCGTCCGGCACTACCGTCAGGCGGCGCTGCCTGCGAAGCGCGTCGATGCAGGTCGTGTACGTGATGCGGTACAGCCACGTCCCGGCCGACGACCGTCTGCGGAACGTGGGCAGAGCGGCAAACCCCTTCGTGTAGGCCTCCTGCAGGACGTCATCCATGAGGTCCTGGTCGCCCAACAGCCGGTAGGCGAGGCAGCGCAGACTTCTGTCGTGCTCCCGGACGAGCCGGGCAAAGGCCTTGCCGTCGCGGCCCGCCAGTGCCGGGCGTCCGATCTCAGGCCTGCTGTGCGCCGAGTCGCTCGCAGAGAGGCTCTCCGGTCTCTCGGGTGTCACGCCCGTGGCTGTCTCTTGCTTCACGGCGATGTCCCTACGCTGCTGCCCGCCGGTGCCGCGCCCATCCACAACGTTAGACGTAGGAGAGCCACTCGCTTTTCATCACACCTGCCCCCTACGGCGTAGGCGAGGAAGCGGACGCCGGCATGAACTTCGGCCGGAACGTCCGGCCGCACACGCTCGCCGGATTGGCTCGCGGGAGGGAGGAAGGAGGCTGGGCATAGGACACGGCTGCCCTGGCCCCCCCTGCGGACGGCGGCACGGAGACGGCCGGGCTCGAGGACGCGTCTGGGCCGGGGCTCGCCACGGGCGGACCCACCGTGAAGGTGTACGGAGCAGTCACATTCGTGCCCGGCGCAGCGTGGTAGGGCGTCTTCTGCCCATCGTAGACACCGTCCAGGCCGGTCATAGGCCCCTCGATGGTCTCTTCGTAGTAGACGGTGTAGGTCCCTTGGGGGAGCTTCCCGTCGGGGGTGAGGTTCTTGGCCAGCAGTTCGCCGCCGGTCAGCGGCACCGCCCAGTGAACGGCGTAGACCTGCGCGCCGCTCTGCGGTCTGAAGCCCGTGATCGGGAACAGCAACTCGACCCAGTACTGGTCATAGAGGGTCGGACCGGACCCGAAGGCAGTGCTGTCCGACGGCCCGCCGACGCCTCGGTCATAGGACATGTCGATGCCGGCTTCCGGGATCCTCATCTTGACGTTCTGCGACGTGCTCTTGATTTGGTCCAGGGACGTTCCCACCCAACCCGTCGCGATGACGACGTCGTAGTCGGCGGGAATAGGAGTGCCGG
This sequence comes from uncultured Thermoleophilia bacterium, assembly GCA_963736645.1. Lineage (GTDB taxonomy): Bacteria > Actinomycetota > Thermoleophilia > UBA2241 > UBA2241 > CAIXSE01. The sequence goes on from CAVTPJ010000001.1 coordinate 116,116, forward strand.
CATCGTGGCCCACGGCCGTGGCTGCGTTCACGTCGCCATCGGCCTCAAACCAGAAGCCGCCGTCGTAGGCGACGACGTACGCCGTCTGCGACGAGAGGCGCACGGTGGGGACCGAGTACGTCACGATCTCGATGACCTCGACCAGCACGACCGCCAGCACGGCCGCCATCACGACGGCCAGCGCGATCAGTATGCCCTTCTTCATGGCCCCATCCCTCCTGCCTCGTGGCCCATGCCGCAGCGCCGACCGGCCCAGAAAGCACGAAGACCGGCCCGTCGGGCCGGTCTCACCAGTGACTCCCCGCCGGGCTGCGGTGGCCGCAGTGACACGCCCGGCGGATCAACGCCTCCCGCCATTGAGTATCCCCGTCTCACGCACAGCCGGCTTCACCGGAATCCGGTGATTCATGGATGAAGGCGACGTCGCACCGGTGATGGACGGGCTCCTTGCGGCTGCAGAAGAGGCCCGCCGCCCTCACGGACGGCGGGCCTCTGTGCGAGGCGAGCGGCCGCGTCTCCTGGCCGAGGCCTTCTACACCCTCAGCTTCGCCGTCCTCATGAACGGCAGCCGCGTGCCGGTCGCGCGGGCGATCCCGGCTCGGGCGACAACCGCAGTCCAGGCATAGGGCCCCGTGAGCGAAAGCCTCACTCCGCCGATTCCGGATAGTCCCCCATGAGCCGGCAGGGGCCCCACTCGAAGTAGGCTGCGGACTCGTTCCAGAGGTCGTCCTTCTTCTTGGCCCCGGCAGGATCCTCCGCCCACCACGCATCCACCTTGTCCAGCGCGGCGTAGTCCTCGATCTCCCGCCAGACCTCCAACTCCCACTCCCCCGCGAGGCCGAACTGCGCAAGGTAGACGCGCAGCGACTTGGTCCACGGTTCGGAGAGGATGTCGGGCGCACCCTTCTCGCGCCACCACTTGTTGGCCTCCTGGAGGCTGCCCCCCTGCTTCAGCTTGCCGGTCATGACGTGGTAGAGCCTGTAGGCTGCCATACGATCCCTCCGATCGCTGCATCCCCGGGGTGCATGCGCACTCCCGGATGACGGGCTGCTCGTTGCTGGAGTCTCGTGCCGTTTCGCGCTACCCATGTCACCGCGAAGTACCCCCGTTGGGCACCATCAGCCTTGCGGCCTGACCCGAGGACAGACGCTCCCCTTGACTCTCTCGGGCACGTCACTTCAGCGGCGGCGCCGGGACGAGATCGTAGTCAGACAGGAATCCCTGGGCGGCGTACGTGTCGAGCCGGTAGTCGTAGTCGGGCGAGACGCAGCGCCGGTTGTCGGCCCGCACGCACAACGCCACGATCGTGCCGGCGCTGTCGAACAGCGGTCCGCCGGAGTCGCCGAAGCTGCTGCTGACGGTGTGCATCAGGTAGCGGTCGGCGAACGCCCCGTGCTCGCTGACGACGGAGACCTCTCTGGATCTGCGGCCGGTCCACGTATACAGGAAATTGGGGTTCTGCCACGACATGGCGCTGCCGAACGGGAAGTCGTTGACGCCGTAGCCGACGAACACGAACGCCCGACTCGTGAGGTCGGGCACGTTCAGCCCGTTCAAACCCACGATCTCGGCGGGCGCCACGTCGGCGAGTGGGTCGGGTGGGAGGGGCGGCGCGTCGGGCATGTACACCGGCCCCTCCAGCCACAGGAGGGCCACGTCTTCTCGGCCCGGGCCGATCTCCAGTCCCTTGGCGTTGCCTCCGTACTTCGTCGCATCGAGCGCCGCGGGATAGTCCGGATGTACGGCCACATCGGCGACCTCGTAGTAGTAGGCGATGGGCCACGTCTCGGTATCGGGCACCGGTCTGGCTCCGAACTCGGCGGCGTACACGCTCATCGGATCGAAGACGACGCGGAAGTCCTTGAGGTCGACCCCCACCACGCAGTGCGCAGCGGTCACCACGATGACGCCCCCGGCGCCATTCCTCACCAGGGTGCAGGAGCCACCGAGATCCCACACGCCGTCGTGATGCCACCAGATCATGCCCACGTTGTCGTAGATGTTCGTGGTGTCCGGCGTACCGCCGACCACGGCCTGAGCCGGCGTCGCCGCCAGCGCGAGGATCGCGACCGCCGCCAAGCACAACAGCATTGCCTTCATCGGTCTGCGTCTCATGGTCCCCTCCTACCGCGTTTCCCGTGGGCTCTGCGAGGCCGCCGGCCCAAGAAGGGCGAAGACCGCCCACGAGCCGGTCTCACCAGTGGCTCCCCGCCGGTGTCTGGTGGCCGCTTGGTGCCGCCGGCGGATCGGCGCCTCCCGACACTCATCTCTGCAGACACGGAACGGCCTTGTCTTCACCGGAATCAGGTGATTCTGGGCCCCCGCCGGGCGCGGGAAGCGGTGGAGAGAGTGGCGGACAGGGCCATTCCGGTCGCGATGAGTGGGCCCTCGCGGCGCTCGTCGCGCGCGAACCCCTGACGGGGCCGCCCCCACGCACGCCGCGTTACCCGCGCGGCCCCACCGGGCACCCCTCTACCATGGCACGTCCACTCTGGAAGGGCGCTATCAGCTTCGGCCTGGTCACCATCCCGGTGTCGGTCTTCACGGCGACCCGGCGTGACGACTTGCGCTTCCGCCAGCTCGACCGGCGCGACAACACGCCCATCCGCGAGAAGCGCGTGAACGAGGAGACCGGCGCGGAAGTGCCGTGGGAAGACGTCGTCAAAGGGTTCGAGTACGACGAAGGCGCGTTCGTGATCCTCGACCAGGACGACTTCAGCAAGGCCAACGTCAAGGCCAGCGAGACGATCGACATCATGCAGGCGGTCCCCAGCGACGCGATCCCCCCGCAGTACTTCGACCGGCCGCTCTACGTGGTCCCGGCCAAGACGGGCGTCAAGGCGTACCACATCCTGCGCGAGACCCTGCGCCGCACCGGCAGGGTCGCCGTCGCGACCGTCGTGATGCGCGGCCGCCAGCACCTGGCCGCGCTCCTCGCCGACGAGCACGTCATCACTCTCGAGCTGCTGCGCTTCTCCCACGAGATCAAGGCGGTGAGCGAGCTCGAGGCCGGCGACGCGCTCGAGGCGCCCGACGTGTCGGAGAAGGAGATCCAGCTGGCCGAGCAGCTCGTCGCGGCACTCGACGAGCCGTGGGAGCCGGAGCGGTTCCGCGACGAGTACCGCGACGATCTGCTGGCGCTGATCGAGCAGAAGGCCAGGACCGGCAAGACGCTGGTCAAGCGCGACGACAGCGCGCGGCAGCGCGGCGCCGAGGTCGTCGACATGATGGAGCTCCTCAAGAAGAGCGTAGGTGAGGCCAAGGGGCGCAAGGGCGAGCGCCGCCGCAAAGCGAGCTGAGCTCGGATGTCCGACCTGCGCACGTACCGGCGAAAGCGCGACTTCACGAAGACCGCTGAGCCGGAGGGCGGAAGCGACCGGAGCGAGGAGGCCGCCCGCTCAGGGCGTGTCTCCGGCGGCATGTTCTGCATCCAGAAGCACGCCGCCACCCGCCTGCACCACGACCTGCGGCTGGAGCTCGGCGGCGTCCTCGTGAGCTGGGCCGTCCCCAAAGGGCCGAGCCTCGATCCCGGCAAGAAGCGCCTCGCCGTGCGCGTCGAGGACCACCCGGTCGAGTACGGCGACTTCGAGGGCACGATCCCCAAGGGCGAGTACGGCGGCGGCACGGTGATGCTCTGGGACACGGGCACCTGGGAGCCGGTGGGCGACCCGCGCAGGGGTCTGGAGAAGGGCGAGCTCAAGTTCCGCCTCTCCGGCGAACGCCTGCACGGCGGCTGGGTGCTCGTGCACACGCGCGGCGCCGGCGGCGAGGAGGAGAACCAGTGGCTCCTCATCAAGGAGCGCGACGACGACGCCCGGCCGGGCGATCCCGACCCGTGGGGCGCGGACGACCGCAGCGCCGCGACCGGCCGCACCATGGAGGAGATCGCCGCCGGCAAGGCGCCGCGCAGACGCCGCGCCCGGGCGAGGGACGGCGGCGCAAAGCGCGAGGGCGGCGCGCAGCGTGCCGCCGCGATGCTTGACGCCGCAGAGGATGCCGGATCCCGCGTCCCCGCGTCCGTCCCCCTCAGCCTCGCGACGGCGGTCGGGGAGCCGCCGGAAGGCGACGGCTGGCTGCACGAGATCAAGTACGACGGCTACCGCATCGCCGCGCGCGTGAGCCGGACCGGGGTGCGCCTGTTCTCGCGCAACCAGCTGGACTGGACGGCGCGGTTCTCCGAGGTCGCCGAGGCGCTCGAGGCGCTCGCCACCGACGGCGCCTGGCTGGACGGAGAGGTCGTGGTCCTCGACGCGCGCGGCGTCAGCGACTTCGGCCGCCTGCAGCGGGTCGTCGATGAGGGGCAGCCGGGAGACCTCACGTACATCGCCTTCGACCTGCTCTTCGAGGACGGCGAGGACCTGCGTGCGCTGCCGCTGGTGGAACGCAAGCGCAGGCTGGAGCAGCTGCTCCGGCGCAGCGGCCAGGCCGCGCACGGCGTGGTGCGCTTCGGCGACCACATCGAGGGGCTCGGTGGCGACGTCTTCGCCGAGGCGTGCCTGCAGGGGCTCGAGGGCGTCGTCTCCAAGCGCGCCGGCGACACGTACGCCGGCCGGCGCACACGCTCGTGGGTCAAGAGCAAGTGCGGCCGCCGGCAGGAGTTCGTCGTCGGCGGCTTCACGGACCCGTCCGGCACGCGCCGCGGCTTCGGCGCCCTCCTGCTCGGCGCGTACGACGGAGAGGGAGCGCTCCGCTACGCCGGCCGCGCCGGGAGCGGGTTCGACGACGCGACCCTCACCCGGCTGCACGCGCGCCTGAAGAAGCTCGAGCGCCGCACCCCTCCCTTCGCCGACCCGCCCAAGGGCGCGGACGCCCGCGGCGTGCACTGGACGTCGCCGACGCAGGTGGCCGAGGTGGCCTTCACAGAGTGGACGGGCGAAGGCCGGCTGCGCCACCCGGTCTTCAAGGGTCTGCGCGAGGACAAGGCGCCGGCGGATGTGGTGCGCGAGGTCGGGCCGGGCGGCGGCGCCGATGCCCCCAGCGGGCGCCCGCCGAAGGCGGCGGACAAGCCGGTGGTCCGCGGCGTCACGATCAGCCACCCCGACCGCGTCGTCTTCCCCGACCCCGGCCTCACCAAGCTGGACGTCGCCCGCTACTACGAGGCGGTCGCCGACCTCATCGTGCCGTACCTCGAGCGTCGGCCCCTCACCGTGATCCGCTGCCCCGGGGGGATCGGCGCCGAGTGCTTCTTCCAGAAGAACGTGACGCCGTCGGTCCCGCGCTCCGTGGCCAAGGTGCGAGTGCGCGGCGCCAACGAGAAGACGGTCTTCTACCCGGTCGTGGACACGCCGGAGGCGCTCCTGGCGATGGTCCAGAACGGCTCTGTGGAGTTCCACGTGTGGGGCTCGCGCGTGGGCGCGATCGAGGCGCCCGACATCCTCGTGTTCGACCTGGACCCCGCGCCGGACGTGCCGTGGAGCCGCGTGCGCGAGGCGGCGCGCACGCTGCGCGACGAGCTCGAGGACCGCGGGCTCGAGAGCTATCTGCGGACCTCCGGGGGCAAGGGCCTGCACGTGGTCGTGCCCTTCGCGCCGCGCCAGCACTGGCCACGCGTGGGCGCGTTCGCGCGCGAGGTGGTCGAGGCGCTGGTCGCTCACGAGCCCGGCAGGTACACGGCGACGATGTCCAAGGCCAGGCGCGGCGGCAGGGTGTTCATCGATCACTTCCGCAACGGACGCGGCGCGACCTCCGTGACCTCGTACTCGCTGCGCGCGCGGCCCGGCGCCCCCGTGGCCATGCCCATCAGCTGGGACGAGCTGGGCAAGACGCGCGGGGGCGCCGACTGGACGGCCGAGCGGGTGCTGCGTCGCCTGCGCGGCCGCGACGACCCCTGGGCGGACTTCGCGGCCACCGGTCGGCGGCAGAAGCTGGAGGGGCGCTGACCGCTGCCGAGGCCGGGGTCGCCAGGCAGCGCCTACCCCTCGATCATCTTCCAGTACGAATCCTTCCGGATGATCTTGCCGTCTCGAAACTCAAGGTGATCAGTCCCTCGCACTTCCACACGCTCTCCCGAGGGCGTGGTGCCGGTCAGCGTCCATTCGGAGAACCCCATACTGCCGCATACCCAATGACGGTCGTCGCCGTAGTGTGCGTCGGGAAGACCCTTGAAGCGACCGGCACACCCTTCACGTATGTGCGCTTTGCCCGTGAAACGCCTGCCCCAGGGATGGGGACCACGCGGCAGGTCCATGGAGCAGTCTTCCGCAAAGAACTCCATGATCGCGTCCAGGTCGTGGCGATTGAATGCTTCAAGGAACTGCTTCAAGGTCTCAGCGGTGACTGGCTGGTTGCCGGCCATGGTCCCACCCTCCTGATCTTCCGCGGGCTCGGTCGCGCATCTCCCTCGCCCGATCACCCTAGGGCATGGGCGAGGCGGTCGACATCGGCACGAACTTGAAGTTGGGGCTCATCCAGCCGTACAGGATCGTGTCCGCCACGATCGTGGCGTTCGTCGGAGCCATGAACCGACCTCCGGAGAGGCCGAGCGTGGTGCGCATCCCGCGATCGAAGATCTCCGGAGCCCACTGCTCCCTGTACACATCCTCGTAGTACACGGTCTCAAACGTCTCCTGATCGTTCACCTTCACGGGTCGTTCTTCCGTACCAACCAGGTAGGGACGCCCTGCCTCGAGGACCAGCGGCGTCCCGAGCGACTCCCAGCGGAAGGCCCCGTCGAGCGTGCTCCCGGGTCCGACGGTGACGCTCGCGAGGAGGTCGGCACCGTCCGCGTCCCAGACGCCGACGCGGTGCCGAGTCGCCAGCCCGTCCTGATAGGCGTCGTAGCAGCCGAGGTCCGTGACTTCGATGTCGACCGTCGGCGTGAACGTCCACCCGACCGTGCCCGTCGTGGTGGCCTTGGGCGGGGGAAGAGGAGGCTTGCTGTAGAACACGGCCGCTCTGGGTTCCGTCGCGGGCGGCGACGAAGACATGGCAGGGCCAGGACTCGTCACGGTCGGCGCTGTGCCGGGAGTCGTCTCGCCGCCGCCACAGGCGGCCACGGCAAGCGCACCGGCGACCAGCACGAACAGCAGAGCCGCGACGTAGGCACCTGCCTTGCTGACAGATCGACCGCTGATTGCTCCTCCCTTCCTCTTGGTCCGGGCCTTGTGGGTTGCCCAACCAGTGCGAAGAACGACCCGCAGAGCCGGTCCCGGGAGTGTCTACGAGGTAGGTTCCCCGCCGTCAGGGTCGGCAGTCGCGCTGGTCGATCGTCACCCTCCGGAGTCGATCCGTGCTTGGCACGCGTTGGCACGTGACCTGGCGTTCTGTGCGTGCGGGTGAGCCGACCCTCTTGCCGAGGGCTCGCCCCGACCAGGTCCGTTCGTCACGATGCACCTCCTCCAATCGCTGAGGGGGAGTCTTCCCGCCGCGCCCGGTCTCCTCTGTGCAGGACGGCACCGACGAGGATCGCGAGCCCGATGAAGAGCGCGAGAGACGACCAAACGAGGGCATCACTGACCCATGCCTGGGCGTCGGCCAGGAGTGTCAGGCCGATGGCGGCGCAGACGATCCCGCCCAGGGTCACACGGCGCTCCCCAAGCATCGCGGCGATCGCCCAGCCGACGACGGCGAGCGGCCACCACTCACCGATGGTCTGGCTCGAGTCCACCACCCCTGCAGCGTCGAGGATGCCGCAGACGCCCAGGGCGAGCATCACGATAGCGATCCAGATAGTACTTGGTTTCATCTTGGGTCTCCCTTCGAACGTTCGATGGCTGTCGTGAACATGGGTGGTCCTCGACGCCGGTCTGTGACAACTCCGGCCGGAAATCGTCAACGGCAGTTCGCTGGGACCGCGCTGCTAGAATCGGCGGCGTCCCGCAACTCCGCCGCTGAGGTTCGCGTGACGACAGTCTCGCAGCCGACCCTTGCGCCGCCCCAGCCCGCAGCCGTCGTGGAGCAGTACGGTCGCCTCGTCTCCTCCATCTGCTGGCGCATGACGCAGGACCAGGACGCGGCACGCGAAGCGGCGCAGGAGGTGTGGCTCGCCGTCCTGGAGGGGCTGCCCAGCTTCCGCGGCGAGTCCGCGCTGTCCACCTGGATCTACACCATCGCGCGGCGCGTCGTGGGCCGCTACGCGCAAGCCAGACGCACCCAGAGCGTGCGCTTCCTGAGCGCGGCCTATGAAGCCCCGGGAGAACTCGCACCTCCGGACGCGCACGATCTCGACCACGACCTGTGGGTGCGGGAGATGTGCGACCTGTGCATCAGCGGGATGCTGCAGTGCCTGGACCCCGACGTGCGCCTGGCCTATCTGCTACGCGAGGTCGCCGAGTTGGACTACGACGACGTCGCCCTGGTGCTGGAGGTCCAGCCGGACGCCGCGCGCCAGATGGTGTCGCGGGCGCGCCGCAAACTGAACCGCTTCATGAGCGGGCACTGCGCCCTGGCCAACCCGTCCGGTGCCTGTCGCTGTCGCATGCGCCGGCGCGTGCAGGGCATCGATCTGCCGGCGGAATACGCGCGGCTGCGCAAGACCGCGCAGCGAGCGCGCGTCATCAAGGAATCCCAACACGTGCTGCCGCCCAAGGACTACTGGCTGGAGTTGTCACAGACCGCCGCGTAAGGCCACTCATGTCCACGAGAGCGCTCACGAGAGGGGCGCCCAACCGGACAGAGGAGACGCAATGAAGCGCGCGCAGCACTCGAAGGTCCCCGGAGGGACCCAAGCCGGCGGGCGCACCACCTCGTTCACGGAGCGCCTTGCGCGCAGCAGCGCCACCCACCCGTGGCGCACCATAGGGATCTGGGTGACCATCATCGTGGTCGCCGTCCTCAGCGTGAGCTCGCTGCTCGGCAGTGGTCTCACGTCAGAGTCGAAGCAGCACGGCAAGCAGCCCGACAGCACGATCGGACTGGAGCTCATCCAGGACCGCATGACCGGCCCGCAGAAGATGTCCGAGTTCGTGATCGTGCGGTCCGCCGCTCACACCGCACAGGACGCTGCCTACAGGGCCTACGTGAACGAGCTCGCCGACGAGATCACGGGTCTGGGCGACGGCATCGTCGAGAGCGTGATGACCGTCTACCAGACGAAGGATCGGACGCTGGTCTCGAAGGATGGTCACGCCATGCTCGTCCCGGTGGTGATGACGGGGGACCTGAACACAGCCAGCGACAACGTCGACGAGCTGCACGCGGTCGTCACCGCCGGTCAGGGAGGAGACTTCACGCTTCAGCAGACTGGCGCCGCCAGCCTGAACCAGACGGGCAACGAACTCGCCGAGAGCGACATGCAGAGGGCCGAAGTCTTCGGCGTCCCGATCGCGCTCGTGGTACTCGTCGTCGTCTTCGGCGCGGTCGTGGCCGCGTTCATACCGCTGGTGCTCAGCATCATCAGCATCGTCCTGGCACTGGCCCTCGCCGGCGTCATCGGCCAGGTCCTCCCCATGCACACCTTCGTCCTGAACATCCTCACGACGCTGGGTCTCGCCGTCGGTATCGACTACGCCCTGTTCATCATCAGCCGCTATCGCGAGGAGCGCGCGCGCGGCCTCGAGAAGATCGACGCCATCGCCGCCACCGGCGCCACCGCGAACCGCGCCATCTTCTTCAGCGGCATGACCGTCGTGCTCGCCATGCTCGGCATGGTCGTCGTGCCCCTGGACCTCACCATCAGCATGGGCATCGGCGCGATGCTCGTCGTCTTCACCACGCTGCTGACCTCGCTCATCCTGCTCCCCGCGCTGATGGGCCTGCTCGGCGACCGCGTGAACGCCCTGCGCGTGCCCTTCGTGAGCCGCTTCGCCACGCGCCGCGCCCATGGTCACGAGGGCTTCTGGGAGAGGCTCTCCCACAGCATCATGCGGCGGCCCGTGATCTGGCTGGCCGCCGCCGTCACCCTGATGCTGCTGGCCGCCTCGCCTATCCTGTTCATGCAGACGGGCAACAACGCCATGACCGCGACTGGCTACCCGGACGACCTGTACGCCAAGCAAGGCTGGGACACCCTGGATCGCGACTTCTCCCTGGGTAAGGCCAATCCCGTGCAGATCGTGATCGACGGGCGGGCGGGCGCGGCAGCCGTCAAGGACGGCGTCGCCCGCCTCCAGACCGCGCTCAAGGCCGACAGGCGGTTCGGGCCGGCGCAGGTCGCCGTGAGCAAGGCCGGCGACCTGACCGTGCTCTCGGCGCCCCTCGCCGGCGATCCCGCCGGCGAGGCGACGCAGGACGTCGTCAGGCAGCTGCGCACCAGCCAGGTGCCGGCCGCCTTCGGCGCCGCCGCCACCCAGGTGTACGTCGCGGGCACGACGGCCGGCGTCGTCGACTACCTCGGCTTCTTCGACCGCTGGCTGCCCATCTCCATGGCCGTGGTCCTGAGCCTGAGCTTCGTGCTCCTGCTCGTCGCTTTCCGCTCGGTCGTCATCCCGGCCAAGGCGATCCTCATGAACCTGCTCAGCGTGGGCGCCGCCTACGGCGTCCTCGTGCTCGTCTTCCAGATGGGCGTCGGCGCCGGCCTGCTGGGCTTCACCCAGGTCGACTCCATCGAGGCCTGGGTGCCGCTGTTCCTCTTCGCCCTGCTCTTCGGGCTCTCCATGGACTACCAGGTCTTCTTGCTCACGCGCATCAAGGAACGCTTCGACCAGACAGGCGACACCCGTGAAGCCGTGGCCCACGGCATCGGCCGCACCGCCGGCATCATCACCGGCGCCGCCGCCATCATGGTCTGCGTGTTCGGCGGCATGGCCACGGGCGAGCTCGTCATGTTTCAGCAGATGGGCTTCGGCCTCGCCGTCGCGATCTTCCTCGACGCCACGGTCGTGCGGACGATCATCGTGCCGGCCGGCATGGAGCTGCTCGGCGACTGGAACTGGTACCTGCCGCGCTGGCTCGAGTGGCTGCCCGAGGTGAGCGTCGAGGGACGCCAGCCGTCGGCCGGCGAGGGCGAAGGCCTCGCGCGCAACGGTAGCGTCGACGGCCAGCCGGAGGGCGTGCCGGCGCCGCAAACCGCACGCGTGCCCGCCTTCACGGCGCCGCCACACGGGGGCGCCCCTGCGGGCCGCCAGAACTGACCCTCTCGGGCTCCAGCGCTCTTGACGACCGATTCCGTGGCCCATGCAGTCGCGTCCGCATACTACTGACCGCCGTGCCACCTGGAGCGTGTCCCGAACCTCCCCCGGGGGTCTCGGCCCGGCGACGGAAGAGGCGATTCGCTTCGTGGCCGCCGGCCACATGATCGACAGCTCGAGCTCGGCCAAGCGCCTAGTCGAGGAGCTCGAGCTCCTCCCATTCGGACTCCGGCACGGTCACGTTCCGGCTCGGCGCATCGCTCATCCCGCGGATGCTCAGCACGACCGATGCCTGCTCACCGGAGTGCCCCTCAACGACGTGCCCCTCTTCGCCCCTGTACCTGACGTGCTTGCCGAGCAGATTCTCAAGCCTCACGCGTCCTCCCTGGAAGCGAGCCCTCCCCAAGCACGGCGGCGGCGGCTCCGTCCGGAGCGCCAGCGGGCCGACTCCCCTGCAGCGTAGCACGAGGTCCGCGCAGGCGCTGCCAGCTCGATCCGCGTGCGAACGCACCCTCAGCCATGAGGGTCGGGGCCGTTCGCGATCGTCGGCGGAATGCCGGCAGCCTTGCCGATCCGGCAGGAAGATGGGCGCACGGCGAAGACGACAAAGTGCCCACGTGCAGGAGAGAAGGTGGAGGCGGCGACCGCAGTCGAACCGGTGATGGAGGTTCTGCAGTCGTCAGATGGCGTCTACCGGCCGTCGCAGGAACCCTGTCGACGGCATCGCCAAGACAAGGCCTCAGGATGAGCGGGGGGCCCTGTCGGCCGGCTCGCTCATCCCCCGTCTGGCTCTGCCATCTGACGCAGACAGGCGCCTATGCCAGTCTGCCGTCAGAGCAGGGTGAGGAGGGGCTGCCGCTCGACTGGATGCGGGAGAAGGTCTCGTGACCGTCGGCGCTCTCCGAAGGGCTGGACGCCCTCGGCTTCCCCCAGAGTTGCCTGACGGCGAGTATCACGGACGATGATGCGAAGAACGCCACGGCCGCGACCAGCGGAACGACATAGCCGCGGCCGCTCGAGGGCGTGAAGACCAGGGGGCCGAGTGCGAGCCCCCCGAAAATGATCGTGTTACCGAGAGACAAGAGGCGACCCGTGGGGTCTTCCCGACCGAGCAGCGTCAGGAACAGGGCCAGGGCGAACGTGAACAGCAGGCTCGTCGCACACGACACGAGTGCGAAGGCTCCCCCGCCGATGGGCAGGAGAAGGATCAGCGTGAAGGCGGCGCTCGCCGCCACCGCAACGATCAACGGCGACGAACTGCGCCGCCGTTCGCCCAGCACCGTGACGGCGAGGCTACCGGGGATCGCGAACAGCATGCCCAATGAGATTGCGGAGCCGACATCAGTCGGAGCGATGTGATGCCACTCCCCGATGAGATAGAGAAACGTCCAGAGAAGCCCCGTCGCGACGTAGAAGCAGAGGAAGCCGACGCACAGCAGAAGCGCTGACGGACGAGCAAGGCCGACAGGAGCACGTCCGGATACAGGCTCGGAGCTCAGAGGAACGCGGGGCACAAGCAGCCCGAAAGGGAGGAGGAGTGCCCAGAAGACCGCGAGCAGCAAGAAGACCTGCGGGGCGTCCCACGACAGGCGTGGCAGCGCGAAGAACAGGGCCGCCGCCAGCAGCGACTGGGCCGTGACCACGATGCCGAAGAGCCGCTGTGAGCGATGTGATCGCGCGATCGTCGCGTTGACCACGATCATGACGGTGGACGCCGCGAACCCGGTGGCCAGGCGGCCTGCCGCGACCGCCGGCACTTGCTGGAGCCATACAGCGCTCAAGTCGCCGGCCAGCCCGAGGAGAATGCCGGCCATCAGCACGATGCGTCTGTCGACGCGACCGATCCAGAAGAGCCCGAGGAGGCCCGCAAGGACCCCGGCAAGCGAGTAGAACGAACCGATGCGGCCGGCCGAGGTGGCAGAGACGTGTCCAGAGTCCACAAGCACACTGACGACGGCCGGAAGCAGGCCAGACGTGATCGGTGCGAGCGTGGCGACAGTGATGAGGGCAAGCCAAGATGCGGGGCGGTCAACCCCAGTATCTGCACCGGTGTGGTCATGACCTGCCAAGGTCGCAGTGCACACCCACCCCGGCGGAAAGTCAACAGCTTTGAGTCGGTGGCTTGAGACAACGCGAACGCTGTACAGTACAGCTTGACCAGTCGTTGGAGGAAGGAGCCTGCTCGTGCCAGCCCCAGAGTCGCGGCGTCATCACCACCTGAACCAGGAGTCGATAGCTCGAGCGGCCCTTGACCTGGTCGATCGTGAGGGCGCAGATGCGCTCACGGTGCGGCAGCTGGCAAAGCAACTCAACGTCGGGCCCACGAACCTCTACACCCACTATCCCGACAAGGATGCGATCGTCCTCGCAGTCGTTGCGCTGCTTCTGGCCGAGGTCGCGCTGCCCACCAAGCCGGAGATGTCGTGGGAGGAGTGCGCGCACGCCATCGGCGACTCCCTCCGCGCGATGGCGCTCCGGCATCCGCGGGCGTTTCCTCTGGTCGCCGGCGTCGCTTTCAGCGACTGGCCTCTGGTTCAGTACGGGCGCCGAGTGGATCGACTGCTGTTGCAGCACGGCGTCCCGGAACACCTCCTGCCCCGACTTGCGAGCATGTTGGACTCGTTCGCAACTGGGTTCCTGCTCCTGGAAACACAAGCCATGGCGAGCCCCGGCAAGGAGCAGTGGGACCCCTTCGGCGATGACCCCACAATGCCGTCCCTCGCCGCCTTCACCGTCACCTCCGCTGATGAGGCGTTCGAAGAGGGCTATCGGAGTATCATCGCCGGCTTCAAGCTCATCCACGGGCTGACCCCGGCTGCGGGCGCGCCCGACGAGGACGCCTAGACAGCCACCTCCCCGACGTCGCTTCCCCGGGCAATCCTCTGGACTCCACTGCATCAGCGCCCAGGGATAGACGTTGCGTCTACTGAACGTTGTAGTGTACGTTGTATAGCGAGCCCATCGTCCAACGGAGGCGGTGCGGCGATGAGCGCCGTTGGACTTCTGTCGGCTGGAATCGCGGTGAATCGTTGGGGGCGCGTATGACATGAACGTTCTCGGCAGGCAATCGCACTCTACGAATGGGAGCTTCGCGATGAAACGACTGGGGATCTTGGCAATCCTTGTGTGCCTGGGGATGCTGCTCGTGCTATCGAGTCAGGCGCTGGCGGCGCCCAAACCCGCGGACGTCGTGTACCAGAACGGCTACGTCTGGACCGTAGACAAGAACAAACCGCTCGCGCAGGCCGTCGCGGTGCGCGGTACCAGGATCGCGTTCGTCGGCAGCAGCAAAGCCGTGCGGGCGTACATCGGCAAGAAGACGAAGGTGGTCGACCTCAGGGGCAAGATGATGATGCCGGGCCTCTTCGACTCGCATCAGCACCCCATGGGCGGCGCCTCCAGCCTCCTCGGCTACAACCTGTTCGGCATCCAGCGCACGATCCCTGAGCTGCAGGCGGTGCTGCAGGGGTGGCTCGACGAGTCTGCCGACCAGGAGCCCGACGGGTGGTTCACGGCCATGGGCTACCGCGGGGCGCTCCCTCGCGGCTACCACCTTGTGAAGGCCGACCTCGACGCGCTCGACACCCAGCGCCCGATGATCATCCGGAACTGGGACGGCCACAGCATCTGGGTGAACACCAGAGCTCTCACCATCTGCGGCGTGGACGAGAACACGCCCGACGTCGAGGACGGCATCATCGAGCGTGACGCCGAAGGCAACCCGACCGGCTACTTCGCAGACGCGGCCATGGACCTGATCCTCAGTCATGTGCCGGACGGTGGAGGCATCCTTGACCCTGACGAGGAGCCTCTGGCTCTCGCGCAGAGCGCCGAGGAAGCGCTCAACGCGGTCGGCATCACCGGTGTGATGGACGCCTACGCCTACGATGACTCGCTGAGCACGTGGACGACGTTGCTCGAGCAGGGCAAGCTCACGATCCGCGTGGCCAACGCGCTCGGGCGCAACGATGAGGCCGACTGGGCTGACCCGGATGCGCAGATCGCCAAGATGAACGCGCTGCGCGACGAGTACCAGGTGCCGAATCGCATCATCATCAGCACCCTGAAGTTCATCAACGACGGCGTGCCGGACTTCCCGGCGCAGAACGCCTGGATGCTCGAGCCCTACCTCGTCGACGACGGCAGCGGCAACTGGGTGCCCGGCACCTGGCGCGGCGAGTCGTGGTGGACGCCGTCCGCGCTCAAGGCGGCCTACAAGGCGGCCAACCTCGCCGGCTGGCAGACCCACATGCATGCACTCGGCGATGCCTCAGTCCGCCTGACCCTCGACGCAACCGAGGAGGCACAGGAAGCGGGCGCTTCCAAGGACCTGCGCAATACGATCGTCCACCTCGAGCCGGTCGCGCGTTCAGACGTCTGGCGCTTCGGTCAGCTCAACGTGGTCGCCAACGTCCAGCCACAATGGCACGAGTGGGATTCAAGCACCTTCGATGCCGCCAAGACCTACCTCGGCGAAGAGCGGATGAACGACATCTATCCGATCCGCAGCTTCGAGATCGCGGGAGCACCGATCGCCTTCGGCAGCGACTGGCCGGTCGACCCCCTCATGCCCTGGTACGGCATCGAGCGCGCTGTCACGCGCACGGCCGAGGAGTGGTACGGCTACAACGAGATGGGCCCGCTCAATCCATGGGAGTCGATCACGCTGAAGAACGCGGTCAAGTACTACACGCTCGGCAGCGCCTATCAGCTCCACATGGAGAACAAACTGGGCACCATCACCAGGGGCAAGTTCGCCGACATGATCGTGCTCGACCAGAACATCTTCAAGGTACCGATCGCCAAGGTCGACCAGACCAAGGTGCTCACCACCATCGTCAACGGCAAGGTCGTGTACAAGAAGTAGGTTCTGGCGGCCCCGCCCATCGTAGAGCCGTGGTGCCGCTGAGGGCAGGCTTGGCGGCACCACGGCGCGTCATGGATGGACGCATATCCGAGGAGGAGCCATCGATGAATTCCACGTCTGACAACATCGGCGGGCCACCTGCCGTCGACAACGGCTTCGTCGGCGATCCGGAGGTGCGCGCCGAGATCGGCCGGCGCCTCGCGGAGATCACGGCGCCGGACTACGCCGATCCGGCGCGCAAGAACTTCACGTCCGGTGACTGGATCGCCTTCGCGGGCTTCCTGGCCGCCTGCGCCGTCGCCTTCACCATCTGGGGGTACTGACGATGGCCGAGCAAGGGAAAGAGGAGTTCGCCGAGCAGACCACGAAGGACGCGCTCTTCGGCACCGTGCCGCTCGTGCGCAGCGAACGAGTCTGGGGCTTTCTCGACTTCAGCTGGGTGATGACCGGCCTGGCGATCGCGACCTGGGCCTTCCTCATCGGTGGCGACGTCGTCTACTTCCTGGGCCTCAAGGCCGGCATCGCGGCGATGGTGCTGGGCAACGCCATCGGGCTGTTCTTCGTCATCATCAGCGTGCTCGGCAACACCAAGTACGGTCTCGAGCACTTCAGCGCGATCCGCTCCGTGTTCGGCCGCCACGGGGTCAAGCCTCTGATCTACATCCTCAACTTCCTCGTCTGCATCGGCTGGACCGGGGTCCTGGCGGTCATGTTCGGCCGCGCCGCGGTCAACATCATCAACCACCTGGCGGGGACCGAGTACGGCGGCGACTACTTCCTCGTCGGGGTGTTCGGGTTCGTCGCGCTGGCGATCAGCTGGGTGGTGGTCGTCAAGGGGCCGGTGGCGCTGAAGTGGTTCAACCGCTTCGCGGCGCCGCTGCTGATGATCGTCCTGTTCGTCATGATCTACTTCATCTTCCGCGAGACCAGTTGGGCCGAGCTCACCGCCGTCCAGCCGCTGGAGCCGTTCGGCATCAAGCAGGTGGACTTCATGATGGTCGTCGAGTTCGCCCTGGCCGGCGCCGTGTCCTGGTGGCCGGCCCAGGGCAACCTGAGCCGTCTGGCGACGACCCAGCGCTCCGCCGCCTGGGCCGCGGTCGTCGGGCTCTTCGTGGTGACCCTGGTCGCCCAGACGGTCGGCCTCATGGCGGCACTGACGTTCGAGGACTCAGACCCCACGGCCTGGATGATCCCCCTGACCGGGGCAGCCCTCGGCATCGTGATCCTGCTCTTCATCGCCTTCGCCAACATCACCACCATCTCGGTCCAGGCCTACCAGGTCTGCGTCGCCATGCGCCAGGAGGGCGTCAAGTTCCTCTCGACCATGCGCTGGGACGTGTTGGTCACCATCTTCCTCGGCCTCGCCGTGTTCCTGCTCATCAAGCCCAGCCTGATCTACGACAACTTCTTCCAGTTCCTCTACTGGATCGGGCTCGGCTACGCTCCGCCGATCGGCATCATCTGCGTCGACTACTTCGTGTTCCGGCGCCAGAAGCTCGATCTGTACGCGCTCTACGACGCGCGCAAGGGCAGCCCCTATGACTTCTGGCGCGGCTGGAACATCGCCGCCTACATCGCTTTCGCGGCCGGCGTCGGTACCTTCGCGGCGCTCCTCAACCCGGTCTCGCTCTGGTACTCGGCGGTGTTCCCGTACACGTCGGCGACGTTCGCCTCCATGGTCGTCGCGATGATCGTGTACTTCCTCCTCACGCAGCTGTGGGTGAAGCGGGTCGGGAAGGGGGGGTACGGGAGCTGACAACGAGCCTGATCGTGGCGGGTCGCGGGGCGCTCCGTGGCAATCGGACGTGAGCTCGTCTCGTCGTCCAATCCTGGGCGCTCGTCTCCGATCCGTCGACGAGGCCATGGACGAGCCTGAAGCCGGCGACGGACATCGCGGGCGGCCAGCCAACGACCTCCACGTCCGCCGGCGAGGCACCTCTTCCTGAGGCCGGACACGACCGGGATCAGGATAGTCATGACCTGTTGAGGGAAGTGGGCTGGCCCTCGCTCAATCAGGCGTGGACCGCGCCGACAACAGCCGACTCGGAAGTTCCGCGCACGACAGGAGATTGTCAATCTGACCTGAGCGGCTCCTGCAGCCTGGCCACCGGTCAGACGTCGATCGCCTTCATGTCGGCGTAGCGCTGGCCGGCAGTGGCTCCGGGCGGGAACGCTGCATCGAGTCGCGCCAGCACGTCGTCTCCCAACTCGATCATCGCGGCGGCGACGTTCTCTTCGATGTAACGGAGCTTCTTGGTGCCGGGGATCGGCACCACGTCCGCGCCGCGGTGCAGCAGCCAGGCAAGCGCGAGCTGGGCGGGCGTCACGCCTTTGTCGCGAGCGATCTCCTCGAGGCGGCCCAGCAGCTCCAGATTGCGCCTGAGGTTGTCATCCTGGAAGCGCGGCTGGTGGCTGCGGAAGTCGCCCTCGTCGCGCAGGTCGTCGGGACTGCGGAACCGGCCGGCAAGAAAGCCGCGCCCCAGCGGGCTGTAGGCGACGAAGCCGATGCCGAGCTCGCGCACCGCCGGCAGGACCGCCTGTTCGGGTTCGCGCGACCAGAGCGAGTACTCGCTCTGCAGGGCAGTGATGGGATGTACGGCGTGCGCTCGTCTGATGGTCGCAGGCGACGCCTCGGACAGGCCGAGGTAGCGCACCTTGCCCTCGCCGACGAGCGTCGCCATAGCGCCGACGGTCTCCTCGATCGGGACCGTCTTGTCGACGCGGTGCTGGTAGTAGAGGTCGATGTGATCGACCCCGAGCCGCGCCAGCGACGCCTCGCAGGCGGACCGCACATACTCGGGCCGCCCGTTCACCCCTACCCAGCTGCCGTCGTCGCGACGCTCGTTGCCGAACTTGGTGGCCAGCACGACCTGGTCGCGCTGACCGGCGATGGCGCGCCCAACGAGGCGCTCGTTGGTGAACGGCCCGTAGATGTCGGCGGTGTCAAGGAAATCGACTCCGAGAGCGAGGGCGCGGTGGATGGTGGCGACCGCCTCGGTCTCGTCGGTGGCCCCATAGAACTCCGACATGCCCATGCAGCCCAGCCCTTCGGCCGAGACCTCGAGCCCCTGGCTGCCCAACCTGCGTCTCTCCATGAGTCTCCTTAGGAACGCGCCGCGACCTCGTGCCGTCACCCGGCGCACGGGACTGGAAACGCCATCGTATATTCCCCTGCGGCAGATGCTGGTAACGACTCCCGCAGGTGCGCAAGGCGCTCGATGCGAAGGGCGTGCCGTGTGCGCCGGCACGTTCGGAAGGAATCAGGCGATGCGCAGACGCGCATCGGAGGGCGAGACCGTCGGCGTAGACGAACCATCGAACTGGTCGGCAGAGCGGCAAGCATGGCCAACCGTGGTGCTAGGTGCGCAAGAGCGCTGCAAAGTCCAAGGTTCTCTGTGAGCGGAATACCCCTGGGGCTCAATCGCGACGGGCCGTGGTGAGGCATCTGGTCGGGAACACGACGGCAAGCTACCCGTCCCAAATCCTAGTCGACGTCTCGCGCCAGCGAGTCAAGTAGCCGCTCAGTCTCTGCCAATGCGGGCTTGGCGCCCAGGCGCGCGAAGACCTCGCGCGCTCCTCGCAGCGGCGCTGCTGCCTCAAGCGCTCGGCCGAGCGCCACCAGGCAGCGCCCCTGCCCGAGCAGCGCGTGCGCCTCCTCGTAGGGCACGCCGAAGTCGTGCCAGCGGGTCGCGGCGTCAGCGAAACCGGCCGCGGCCGCACCGTACTCTTCGTGCGCCTCTCTGAGGAGGCTGTCTACGCTGGTCATGACGTTCCTCTGGACCGGAAGGCGGCCATCTCCCCTGTGTCGCAATCGTTCCGCGAGCTCTAGCCCCGAGCAGAGCAGCGCCAGACGCACGGCCTCGGGCACCATCCACGCGTACTCCACGGTGCTCGCCGGCTGCGGCCTCCCGGCCCAATCGGACAGCGTCTGGGCAGCCACCTCCGCATGTCCTGACGTGAGAAGGGCGGCAGAGGTCGCGACGAGATCGTACGCGTCCTGCCAGGGAGCAGTGTCGGCAGGGAGAGCCTGCCGAAGCGTCGCCAGCGCTTCGATCTCGTCATCAAGGCCGTCAGTCCGGCCGGTCCATGCGTCCACGAGCAGCTGGATCGTCTTCAGGGTCCGCGCGTTCTGCGCCACGAGGGCATCGGGCAGGTCCTGCTCGCTCCGGCAAATGTCAGTGGACAGCGCGACCCAATCACCAGTCATGAGGCGCGACTCGAAGCTCATGTTGCGCATGAGTGTGGCGTCAGCCACCATGCCGCGCCTCTCAAGGAAGTCGATGCAGTCTTCGAGGACGGCCTCCGAGGCCTTCGGACCCTCCACCCAATCGACGATGACCACGTAGCCGCACATGCAGCCGCTGAGCTCGAACCCGAAGCCCTGCTCGACTGAGTCCGTGGCGAGCTGAACCGAATGCCGCAGGTCGGCAAGGCCGCCGGCGTCCCCGAGAGCGCAGCGCAGACTGCCTCTCGTCGAGAGAACGAACGCCGGCACATCGAATCCCTGCTCCTCACAGACGGCCACGGCCTCATCGATGGAGCCCAGGCTCACCAGTGCATCGCCGGTTCTGTGGTACTGGTTCCAGGCCCAGATGTCGAGGGCATCAACCAGCTCGCGAGAAGGCGGGCGAGAGCGAGCGAGAGCTAGAGCCTGCACGACCAGCTCGCTATCGTGAAGACCCGAAACGGCCCGCGCGTAGTGCAACCGAAGTAACGACCTGATCGTGCCGCCTGCCTCGCCCAGCCGTGTGAAGGAATCCGCGGCCTTCTCCAGCAATCCGGCTGCACCCAAGTAGTCACCGGCGAGCACGAGCATCTCCCCTAGACTGAGGAGGAGCCACGGGCGGGCCGCCTCTTCCGGGGGGGCGATCTCGAGGGCACGCTCGTAGTGCCGCCTGGCGGTGGCCACGTCGACTGACTGTGCTCTGTCTCCCGCCATTCGCAGCCAAGTCACGGCTGGCTCACGGATTTCGGCCATGAGACCATCGTCGTGCAGAGCCTCAGCCAGACCAAAGGCGGTACCCAGGTGATAGGCGAGGACTTCGGCCAAGTCGCCCGCGCGATCGCCCGTCTGGTGCTCGAGCCACGCGGCGACAGCGGCATGTCTTCGTGCTCGCACGGCTCTCGGCAGTCTGCGATAGGCGACGTCGCGGGCGACAGCGTGCGACCAGGCGAACTCGCGCTCGCCCTCCATCGACGACTCCCGGATGCGCCGGACCAGCCGCCGTTCTAGCAGGCCCGAAAGCATGCTCTCGACGTCGTGCTGGTCCCGCTCACCCAGCGCGGCCAGGGCTCCGTCCCAGAAGACGTTGCCGACCACAGCTGCGTCGCCCAGGAGTGCCTTCTGGTCGGAGGGTAGCGTGTCCAAACGGGCCGCAATCACGGCTTGGACCGAGTCCGGCAGCGAGGCCTCAAGAGTCGTGTCGGCCAGCAGCCGCACCGACTGCTCGGCGTAGAACGGGTTGCCGTCACAGCGCTCGACGACCTCGCCCACGGCTTGCGCACGCTCATCAGGCTCTCCGAGCAGCCCGGCCACCAGACGAGCTGTCTCGCCAAGCGAGAGCGGGCCCAGGTTGATGCGAGTCATCCCCGCACCGGAGGCAAAGGACGGCCGGCGCTCGAAGAGCTCCGGACGCGCTGTCCCGACCACGAGCAGGGGGACGTCGGCAAGGTGCGTCGCCATGTACTCGAGAAAGGCGAGGAGCGCCTCGTCGGCCCAGTGCAGATCCTCGAAGACGAGGACGGTCGCATCGCCTGCGCCCAAGCCTTCCAAGAACCGCAGCCAGGCGGCGAAGTTCTGCTCGCGAGGGGCCTCGGGAGCCGGGAGGCCGACAAGTGCACGCAGGCGCTGCCGGAACCACCCCCCGTCGGGGCCGGGAGGCAGCACTGCGTCCAGCTTCGCTTCGACCGCTACGGCCTCGTCGGTATCGCGGATGCCGGCGTGCCCCTTGACGATCTCCGCGAGCGCCCAGTAGGTGACATCCTCGCCGAACGGCGGGCAGTAGCCTTGTCGCCACGTGGTCATCTGCGGTCTTCCGTCGACCAGCTCTGAGAGCTCGCGCACCAGGCGGCTCTTGCCGATGCCGGGCTCACCAACTAGCAGGGCGAACTGCGGGCTGGCCTGGGCCGAGGCCTTGTCGAAGATCGCAGAGAGATAGGTGAGCTCGACCTCGCGACCGACCAGCGGTGTCAGGCCAGCGTCAGGCGCATCGACGCCACGGCGTGCGCGCGTCCCGGTGGCTCGCCACGCGCCGAGCGGCTCGGCCTTGCCCTTAGCGATGACAGGCGGCAGTTCCTCGAACAGGATGGCGCGTTGCGTGAGCTCGTGCGAGAGTGCGCCGACGGCCACGCCGCCGGGCGGCGCGGCCGCCTGCAGACGAGCGGCGACGTTGACGGCGTCGCCGGTGAGGAAGCCGCGGCCGGAGGTGGGGTCGACATCGAGGCGTACGAGGGCCTCACCGGTGTTGACGCCGCAGCGGGCCTCGAGAGGCGTGCCGTCGGGGCGGGTCATGCCGTCGAGTGCCTCGAGGAGGCGCAGACCGGCGCGCACCGCCCGCTCGGGGTCGTCCTCGTGCGCGGCGGGGACGCCGAAGACCCCGACCACGGCGTCGCCGATGAACTTCTCGACGGTGCCGCCGTGGGACTCGATGACCTTGGTGGCGCGGGCGAAGTAGTCGCTGAGGATGCGGTCGACATCCTCGGGATCGGCCGCCTCGCTCATGGCGGTGAAGGCGACGAGGTCGCAGAAGAGGGTGGTGACGGTCTTGCGCTCTTCCGAGATGGCAGCGGCGGGAGCCATCGGGGCTGCGCACTCCATGCAGAATCTGGCGCGGCCCGGATTATCTGCGCGACACGAAGGACAAGCGACGACGTCACTCATGGCGCGCCCACTTGCGCGAGCCAGTTGTCGGCCTCCGCCCGCGCGGGCTTCGCGCCGAGCCGGGCGAAGATCTCGCGGGCCGCAGCCAGGGGTGCCGCCGCCTCCGGCGCCCTGCCGAGTGTAGCAAGGCAACGCCCCTGGCCGAGGAGGGCGTGCCCCTCTTCGAAGGGCACGCCGAATTCGCGCCAGCGAGCGGCAGCGCCGGCGAAGTCGGCCGCCGCAGTCTCAGTATCGCCGGCCGCCTCAGCGATCAGAGCGCGACGCGACGCAAGCACGTTGACCATGAGGGGCATGATCGGCGCCAGACCCGCGCAGAGGCCGGCGACCAGTGGCGCTTTCCCAAGACGGACCGCACAGCGCATGAGAGCGGGGAGTCTGTCCTCGTCGCCTTGATAGCCAGTGACGCGCGGCTCGCTGGCGATCGCCTCGATGAGCTGCCGAGCTTTCACCTCATTCCCGGTCAGCGACAGAGCGAGCACCATCTCGGTTCGCGTTTGTGCCAGGATCCCCGGATCGTCCCAGACCGCGGCACGTTCAAGCGCCTCGCTAGCGCATTCCAGGGCCTCTGGCCCTCTGCCCATGGTAACGAGAACGGCGGCACGACTCACAAGGCAGCATGACAGGGCGTACTGGTCATCCCTGCGAGCCAACGATTCGCTCAGTTCATCGAGGCGGACGAGAGACTCGTGCAGGCGGCCCTCCAGGAACAGACCGACACACTGGTTGGTCTGCATAAGGCCAAGACCGAAGGTGATGCCCCGCCTGCGCGCGAAGTCGATTCCCTCGCCGGCGAAGTTGAACCCACGCGGCCCCTCAAAGGGGAACAGGAATGTGCCGCTGTTGGCATAGATGACGGCCGCCTCACGGCCGGAGCCCTTGTCCTTCATCAACCGCGCCATGCTGCGCAGCCCGTCGGCCGCAGCGATGTCGCCAAGGCCACAGGCCGCCTGAGCGCGGATTCCTTCGACCGCCAAAGGAACGGTCATCCCTCGACGGCGATAGATATCACTCGCCTGCATAGCCAGGTCCAGACTCCTCGCGTAGTCCGCCCGGCCCATGGCCGCACCGGCCATCGAGGTCAACACCACGGCCCTGGCCTCGCCCTCCGGATCAACCTCTGTCAAAGCGAAAGCTCTGTCCAGGGTAGCGCTCCACTCCTGATCACCCGACTCCCACATGGCCAGTTGCATGTCGGCCAACACCATGGCGGCATCTCCGGTGCGCCCCGCGGCGAGGAAGCCCTTCGCAGACTCCTCGAAGGCAAGCTTGGCCTCCTTGGCCTGGCCGCGGTACAGGAGGGCTCTACCCCAGGCGCGCAAGAGATCTGACCTCTGATCGTCGCGATCCTCGGAGAGATCTACCGCCCTTGCGTAGAGCCTCTCCGCCGCCTCTACGTCAAGTCGCATTGCGCGCTCGCCTGCAAGCCGCAGGGCTTTCACGGCCGGCTTCCGACATCGCTCGACCAGTTCTGGGTCACCAACAGTCTGGGCGAGGTCGATGGCGGTGACGAGATGATGCGCGAGCATCTCCGCTGAGTCTTCGAGGCGCCCGCTCGACCTGGCGTCGAGCCAGCCAGCCGCCTGCGCATGCTTCTTCGCGCGGGTCCGACGAGGGATCATCCCGTAGGCCACGTCCCGCGCCAGCACGTGTGCGAACGCGAACTCGCACTCACCGGCCAGAGAAGAGAGTCGCGCGCGACTGACGAAGCGTCTGTCCTCCAGGGCCTGAAGGGGGGCGGTGACGTCGTCGCGGTCACGCTGTCCAAGCTCGGCAACAGCGCCGTCCCAGAACACCTCGCCGACGATGGCTGCATCTCCCAAAGCGGTCTTGACCTCGGCTGGCAGGGCATCCACCCGGGCCGCGATGACGGCCTGCACTGAAGCGGGGACGGCTGCACCCTTTCCCTGGTCACCGAGCAGCCGCGCAGACTCTTCAGCAAAGAAGGGATTTCCGGCGCAGCGCGCGGCCACATCAGCCACCCTCTTGTCATGGGACTCGTGCTCGCCAAGCACGCCGGCGATAAGTCGTTCTGTCTCACTGGGTGACAGCGGCCCCAGCTGCATACTGCTCAACCCTGCCCCGCTCGTGCCGAACCCGGGTCTGGACGCGAGAAGTTCCGGGCGCGATGTGCCGAGGAGGAGGAGCGGCACGGCACCGAGTCTGCCGGCCAGGAACTCGACGAAGGCGAGGAGGCCGTCATCGGCCCAGTGCAGATCCTCGATGACGAGCACGATTGGCGCTTCACTCGCCAGGCTCTCGAGGAAGCGCAGCCAAGCTGTGAAGTTCTCCTCGCGTTCGGCATCAGGCGCCTCGAGGCCGACGAGGGCGCAAAGACGGTTCAGCAGCCAGGCACGATCGGGGGCGTGTCGCACGGTGGACGCAAGCTTGTCCGTGATCGTCGGCGCGCCATCGCTGTCGAGGATGCCGGCGTGAGCCTTGACTACCTCGGCGAAAGCCCAGTATGGCGTGCCCTCGCCGAACGACGGACAGCGGCCCTGACGCCAGGTGATCATCTCTCGGCGCGCATCCACTTCCGCGAAGAGTTCCTGCACGAGGCGTGTCTTGCCGATGCCTGGTTCGCCGACCATCAGGACAGCGCGGGGAGTGCGATCCGTCACGACACAATCGAGCAGGGCTCGCAACTCAGACGTTTCCTTGGCACGCCCCATGAGAGGCGTGAGCTGCCGGTGCGGGGCAACAGCACCGGTGCGGGCGATCGGAGTCACTGCCCGCCATGCCGCGACCAGCTCTGTCTTGCCTTTGGCGGCCACCGGCGGCACTTCCTCGAAGACGATGACGCCCTCCGTGAGTTGATGCGTGAGCTCGCCCACGGCGACGCCCATCAGTGGGGCAGCAGCCTGCAGGCGGGCGGCGGTGTTCACGGCGTCGCCGGTGAGGAAGCCGCGGCCGGAGGCGGGATCGATGTCGAGGCGCACCAGAGCCTCACCGGTGTTCACCCCACAGCGGGCCTCGAGGGGCGAGCCGTCGGGGCGGGTCATGCCCTCGAGCGCCTCAAGGATGCGGAGTGCGGCCCTGACGGCCCGCTCGGGGTCGTCCTCGTGCACGGCCGGCACGCCGAAGACCCCGACCACGGCGTCGCCGATGAACTTCTCGACGGTGCCGCCATGGCTCTCGATCACCTTGGTGGCGCGGGCGAAGTACTCGCCGAGCAGGGCGTCAACGTCCTCGGGGTCGGCGGCCTCGCTCATGGCGGTGAAGGATACGAGGTCGCAGAAGAGAGTGGTGACGGTCTTGCGCTCTTCCGAGATGGCAACGGCGGGAGCCATGGGGGCTGCGCACTCCATGCAGAATCTGGCCCGGCCCGGATTGTCAGCGCCACACGAAGCACAAGCGACGACGTCACTCATGGCGCGCCCACTCGCGAGAGCCAGTCGTCGGCCTCCGCCAGCGCAGGCTTGGCCCCGAGTCGGGCGAAGATCGCGCGCGCCGACGTGAGCCGCACTTCCGCCTCCGATGCCCTGTCGAGCGCCAGCAGGCAGCGCCCCTGCCCGAGCAGCGCCTGCGCCTCCTCGTAGGGCACGCCGAGCTCACGCCAACCCATAGCCGCGTGCTCAAAAGAGGCAAGGGCGGCATGATGGTCTCCGCGAGCGAGCGTGAGGCAGGCATCTCCACCGCTTCGCACATACTCTCGCAAAGGTAGGTTGGGCTCCATTGTGACGACCAGCCGCTCAGCCGAATCGACTTGATGGCACGTGAGGGACGTGCGGATGGCCCCGGGGACGAACATTGCTGTGGCCGGCTCGCTGGGGACCGCCGGCAGCGTGCTCCACTTACTAAGTATCGCGACAGCCTGATCCTCCTGTCCCATGGCCCATCGCGCCTCCACCAGCGCCAGCATCGCGTATATCTTGAGAAACATCGTCTCCGTGCCACAGCCAGACTCCTCCAGCCAGTCCATCCACGGTCCAGCCTCGCCTACTCTCCCTGTTCGAGTGAGAAGGAGAAGAAGGTGCGAGCGTACGAGCACCAAATCGATCACGTCGTGCGCGTGCTCCAGGTCGGGTATGACCTCCGCTGCGTGTTGCATGGCTCGTTGCCACTCACCAAGATTCGCGTACGTCTCCACAAGGAGTGCTCGCGAAGCGAGGACGAAGTAGTCGATTCCGTGATGCTTCGAGAGCTCAAGACCCTCGAGCTGCAGTTCGAGAGCTCGTGCCGCTCCATTAAGGGCGAACTCAGCCGTCGAGCTGTTGAACAGAATCAGCGCTGTCTCTTCTGGTAGACCCTGTTTCTTCGCCTCCTCGAGCGCCCGGTGATAGTCCTCCAGGCCGCCTAGGTCACCCGCATCAAGCCGTGCGGCTCCTCGCCAGCCTAGGGGGGCGGCTGAAAGCGACAGCCCGAGTGCGTCGTTGAGGTCAAGTGCTCGCTGCGCGATCTCAATCACCTCCTCTGGCGTGCCGCCTTCGCGCATGGACGCCGCGCCTGCGAACGAACTCAGTAGTATCACAAGCTCCTTAGAGGGGCCGTCCTCCTCCAGAAGCTGCACCGCCTTGGCCCACAGATCGAACCCAGGCTTTCCCATAAACGAATAGGCAGCCGCAAGAGCACTCATCGCCAGCGCCGCCGAACGTTTGTCTCCCTCCTCAAGCAGCTTTGGAATGACGTTCTGCAGCACCTCTGCGGCTTCTCGGTAGCGGTTCTCAATGATGAGCAACTGCGCCCGATGTCGAAGGAATCGTGCATGCTCCACGCTAGCGAGCTCCGCCAGCTCAAGACCTCTTGTGGAAGCCCTCCTGAAGGCCACCAAATCAACGTACTCTGCCCGCTTGGCGGCGCGTAGGAGAGCGCGTACGAGGTTGGTCCGGAGTCGCGCTGCTTGCTCGTCGTCGCCCATCGCGACCGCCGCTGAGTAAGCGGCCTCGTAGTGGCCGACGATGACTTCCGCGATCTCCTCCGCACGGTCGCCCATCTTCTGCTCGATCCAGGCCGCAACTGCCCCGTGGCGAGAGGCTCTACTACGACGAGCCAGTTGGCCGTAGGCGACTTCGCGAACGAGGGCGTGAGCGAAGGCATACTCGCCCTCGCCCGCCATTGAGGACGTCCGCGAACGGTGCACCAGCCGCTTCGCTGTCAGTTCGTCCAGCGCCTCTCTCACGTCCTTCTCGGATCGCTCACCCACCGTCACAAGCAGACCGCTCCAGAACACATCGCCGGCCACCGCGGCGTCGGACAACGCCGCCTTCACCTCTGCCCCGAGGCTATCAAGCCGCGCCGCGATGACGGCCTGCACCGTGCCAGACAGCGTGCTTGCAGGCTGGCCTTCTGCACGCTCGCTGATGAGCCGTGCGGACTCCTCAGCGAAGAAGGGGTTTCCTTGCGCCCGTGCAGCGATTGAGGCAGGGAGATCCGTGCCCCATTCGTTCAGGACCGAGGCTACAAGCTGCTCCGTCTCGCCCTCAGAGAGGGGTTCGAGAGCGATGCGGTTGATGTGCACCACAGCGGCAAACGAAGGGTGGCGCTCAAAGAGCTCGGGCCGTGCGGTCACGACGATCACGAGGGGCACATGCGTGACCCGCAGGGCGAAGAATTCAAGGAAGTCGAGCAGCGCCTCATCGGCCCAATGCAAATCCTCGATGATGAGGACTGTCGGATTGTGCGAGGCGAGCCCCTCGAGGAAGCGTAGCCAGGCCGCGAAGTTCTCCTCACGTTCGGCTTTAGCTGCCTCCAGACCAAGGAGGGCACGGAGGCGCTGGCGGAACCAGGGACGGTCCTCACCCCCGGGAAGAACCTCCTCGAGCCTGGCTTCGACGGTCTCCAGGTCGTCGGTCTCGAGGATACCCGCATGCGCCTTGACGATCTGGGAGAGCGCCCAGAAGGTCACGCCTTCTCCGTAGGGCAGACAGCGGCCCTGGCGCCACGTCACGAGCCGGGACCCAGCGTCGACACGCGCAAACAACTCCTGGATGAGGCGACTCTTGCCGATGCCCGGCTCACCCACGACGAGCGCCACCTGCGGCGAGGACGAATCGGCCGCCTTGTCGAGCAGCGCCATCAGGTAGCTGAGTTCGACCGTGCGGCCGACGAAGGGGCTTGCCCCGTCGAGGGATTGGGCACCGGTGCGAGACACAGGCTCTAAGGCGAGCCAGGCCTCCAGCGGCTCGCGCTTGCCCTTGGCGGCCACCGGCCCGAGTGCCTCGTAGACGATCGCCTTGGCGGTCTGCGCGTGCGTGGTCTCGCCGACGACGACGCACATGGGCGGCGCGGCCGACTGCAGACGAGCGCCGACGTTCACAGCGTCGCCGGTGAGGAAGCCCTCGCCGGAGCCAGGGGTGACGTCGAGACGGACGAGCGCCTCGCCAGTGTTGATGCCGACGCGCACCTTGGTGGGATGACCGGCGACGGGCGGGAGTTCCTCGACCATCGCGACGAGCTTGAGACCGGCGCGCACGGCGCGCTCCGGGTCATCCTCGTGCACTGCCGGCACGCCGAACACTGCGACAACGGCGTCGCCGATGAACTTCTCGACCACCCCGCCGTAGCTCTCGACGACCTGCCGCGCCAAGGCGTTATAGCGACGCAGCAGGACATCGACGTCCTCGGGGTCGGCGTCTTCGCCCATTGCCGTCGAGCCGACGAGGTCGCAGAACAGGGTAGTGACGACCTTGCGCTCCTCAGGGACGGCGAGGGGAGCTGCCAGCACCGTCGCGCACTTGGGGCAGAAAGCGAAATCGTCGGGGGCTTCGAAGCCGCATGAGGGGCAGGCGATCATCTCCGCCGCCCGGCGTGCTGTCTGGCCCCTCGCTCCCGCCACCGCATCCGACCGACCCCCTCGGAGCTGCTTGGCCCTACTCTACAGCCGAGCCTCGGTCTTCAGAAGGGGACGCACGGCGAGCGGAACGGAGACTTCCGCGCTCGAGCGTGCAAGCCTGTACTCAGGCATGTTGCCGAGTCTCGTCGGCAGAATGTCGGCAGTCCTGCCGATTCGGAAGTTCCGTGCGCGGGCGCGCACCACCGGAAATCGCCAGGTGCAGGGAAGTTGTTGGAGGCGGCGACCGGAGTCGAACCGGTGATGGAGGTTTTGCAGACCTCTGCCTTACCACTTGGCTACGCCGCCCCGGCGTAGATGCCCCTCGACAACGAGAGGCAGACGACAGAGCACATGGCCTCTGTCCTCTGCCTCGTCCCCGGGAGGGGGATTGGAGCGGGTGAAGGGACTCGAACCCTCGACCTTCTGCATGGCAAGCAGACGCTCTAGCCAACTGAGCTACACCCGCAGCAAGGCGGCATGATACCAGAGCGCGGCGGGAGGGCGCAATTCAACCGGCGAGGGCGTCGATCGCCCGCTCGATTCCACGACACGCGCGGCGTCCGGCCGCCGGTCGCGGGTGGACCGGCGGCGTCAGACTCGCTACACTCCCCTGGTACATACCAGAAGCCGGATTCCTCGCGCACCACCGGCCCGCCTTCCGCCCTGGAGGTCAATGATGCCCAGCCTGCTCCCCGACACCGATCCAGAGGGACTGCTCGAGTACTCGGTCGTCTACACCGACCGCGCCGTCAATCACATGTCGCAGCGCTTCCAGACGGCCATGAACGACCTCTCGACGGCCCTCAAGGACGTGTACGGCGCGGCGGCGGTCGCCATCGTGCCGGGCAGCGGCACCTTCGCCATGGAGGCGGTCGCGCGGCAGTTCGCCACCGGTCGCAGGTGCCTCGTCGTGCGCAACGGCTGGTTCAGCTACCGCTGGACGCAGATCTTCGACGCCGGCACGATCCCCTCGGAGGCGATCGTGCTCAAGGCGCGGCGCCCCGTCGATGAGCATCAGGCGCCTTTCGCGCCGGCGCCGGTCGACGAGGTCGTCGCCACCATCCGCGCCGAGCGCCCGGACGTGGTCTTCGCGCCACACGTCGAGACGTCCTCGGGCATGATGCTGCCGGACGCCTACGTGCGCGCGGTCGCCGACGCCGTCCACGAGGTCGGCGGCCTTCTCGTGCTCGACTGCATCGCCTCGGGCGCGATGTGGGTCGACATGCAGGCGAGCGGCGTCGACGTGCTGATCAGCGCCCCGCAGAAGGGCTGGACGTCCTCGCCGTGCTGCGGGCTCGTGATGCTGGGCGACCGGGCGCTGGACGCGATCGGGTCCACCACGAGCACCAGCTTCGCCTGCGACCTGCGCAAGTGGCTGGAGATCATGCAGGCCTACGAGCAGGGCGGCCACGCCTACCACGCCACCATGCCCACCGACGGCCTGCTGCGCCTGAGGGACGTCATGCACGAGACGCGCGACTACGGCTACGACAAGGTGCGCGCCGAGCAGGCCGAGCTCGGCTCGCGGGTCCGCGCGCTGCTCGCCTCCAGGGGCATCCGCAGCGTGGCGGCGCCGGGGTTCGAGGCGCCGAGCGTGGTCGTCGTCTACACCGAGGACGACGACCTCAAGAGCGGCGCCCGCTTCGCCGCCGCCGGCCTGCAGATCGCCGCCGGCGTGCCCCTGCAGTGCGACGAGCCGGCGGACTACAAGAGCTTCCGGCTCGGCCTCTTCGGTCTGGACAAGCTGCACGACGTCGACCGCACCGTGGCGTACCTCGAGGAGGCGCTGGACAAGGCGCTCTAGGCTCGGCGTGCCGCGCGGCGCTGGTTAGCCGGTCGCGGCGTCGATCGCCTGGTTGACGAGTGCGTCCGCGGCGGCGTTCTGTTCGCGGCGCACGTGCTTGACGTCGACCTCGTGGAAGCGGCTGAGCAGCAGGCAGGCCTGACGGTGCAACGGCTTCAGGCCCGCATCCTTGACCTTGTACTGGCCGTTCACCTGACGCACGACCAGTTCGCTGTCGAGAAAGACGTCCAGGCGCTCGACCCCCCGGTCGAGCGCGATCTCGAGGCCGGCGAGCAGCGCCTGGTACTCGGCGACGTTGTTGGTCGCCGTGCCGATCGAGTCGGCGAGCTCCTCGACCACGTCGCCGTCGGCGGTGAGGAGGCGCGCGCCGATCCCGGCGGGGCCGGGATTGCCGCGCGCGCCGCCGTCCGTGTACAGGTGGTAGCGGTCGTCGTCCCGGTTGGCGGACGCCTCCTCGGCAGGTCGCTCGACGACGCCGTCCCCCAGCGCCCCATGTGCCGACGCTTCACTCCAGACGAGCACGCTCGGGTTGCGATACGTCTCGACCGTGGCGCCCGGGCCGAGCGCATCGGCGAGCCGTGCGGCCCAGCGCAGCACGCCCTCCTGCTCGGTGACGCCGTGCGGCGCGTCGATCAGGGCAAGACCCTGGGCCTGCGCCGCGCGCGCCTCGTGGTACTTGACGTCGCCGGTGACCAGCACGTCGGCGACCTGGGCGACGCCGCGGGCGATCGCCTCGGCGCCGGAGCCGGGCAGCACGGCGACGCGCCGTATCTGCCGACCGGCGTCGCCGGCGTAGCGTACCGACGGCAGGCGCAGGACGGCCGCGACCTGGGCGGCGAAGGCCGCCAGCGTGGTCGCGGCCGGCAGCACGCCGAGCCGGCCGAGGCCCAGCGAGGCGACCTCGTTCTCGAGCGGGATCACGTCGTAGGCCGGCTCCTCGTAGGGGTGAGCGGCCACGTAGGCGCCGGTCACGCGGCGGCGCAGCCGCCGCGGGAAGACGACCTCGAGGCGCAGCTCGTCGACCTGTTCGTCGCGGCCGGCCTGGCCGGCGACCGGGTCCGTGCCCTCACGACCGAAGAAGGTTCCCTGACCACCGGTGGACCACGAGCAGTGCTCGTACTCCCCGATCACGCCGGCGCCGGCGGCGAAGACCGCCTTGCGCACCAGGTCGGCGTCGTCGGCCGGCACGAAGCCCACGAGCTTGAGGGCGTCGGCGGCGGCCGGCGCCAGCGGGGCCGCCGCCTCGATGCCGAGCAGCTCCGCGACCACGTCGGCGATGCCGCCGCGCGCCTTGTCGAGACTGGTGTGCGCGGCGATCACGGCGACGCCTTCGCGCGCCGCGCGCAGGGCCAGCCTCCCCGCGAGGCTGTCGTCGGAGAGGCGCTCGAGCGGATCGAAGATCAGCGGGTGGTGGCTGACGACGACCGCGGCGCCGAGGCGCCGGGCCTCGTCCAGCACGGCGTCGTCCACCTCGAGGGCGACGAGGACGACGGGCGTGGCTCGTGCTGAGTCTCCCGCGCCCCCATCGCCGGTCGCGCCGGCCGCGGGCAGCTCGTCGCCCGGCGACCCGACCTGCAGCCCCACGTGGTCCCAGGGCTCGGCCAGGTCGAAGGGGGCGAGACGGTCGACCGCGGCGATGACGTCCTTGACCTGCATGTCGGCCATCCTAACTCACCGTGTACACTCGGCGACATGGCGGCTTTCGGACCTCAGCTGAGCCCGGGCCCGGAGACGGGCCGGGCCCTCCATCCCTGGCTCGTCGTCCTCGCTCTCTCCCCCGGGATCTTCCTCACCCTCGCCGACGCCACCGTGATGAGCGTCGCCGTGCCGCTCATCATCCGCCGCCTCGAGGGATCGGTGGTCTCGGTCTCGTGGGTCATGAACGGCTACAACCTCGTGCTCACCGTGCTGTTCCTCACCATGGGCAGGCTCGCCGACCGGTACGGTCACAAGCTGCTCTTCGTGCTGGGGCTCGCGGTCTTCACCGCGGCGTCGTTCTTCTGCGCCCGTGCCGCGAGCGTCGACGCGCTGGTCGCGTGGCGCGTGGTGCAGGCGGTGGGCGCCGCGGCCGTCGTGCCCACGGCCCTGACCCTGCTGCTGCGAGCGTTCCCCGACGAGCGGCAGGGCTTCGCCGCCGGCCTCTTCGGGGCGCTCAGCTCGGCTGCCGCCGCCGCGGGACCCGTCCTCGGCGGCGTCCTCGTCCAGCGCTGGGGCTGGCCGGCGGTGTTCTGGTTCAACCTGCCGGTCGGCGTGCTGGGCGTCGTCCTTGCCCTGACGCTGGTGCGCGGCCGCCGCGGGGCGCGCGCCGCCGAGCCGCTCGACTGGCCCGGCGTCGGCCTGGTCACGGCCGGCCTCTTCTGCCTCACCCTGGCCATCATCCAGGGCAACGACTGGGGCTGGACCTCGGCCGTCATCCTCGGGCTCTTCGCCGCCGCGGCGGCGATCCTCGCCCTCTGGGTCTGGTGGGAACTGCGCGTCTCGTCGCCGCTGTTCGACCTGCGCCTCTTCCGCCGGCGTACCTTCGCCGCCGCGAGCACGGCGATCATGACCGTGGACACGGCGATGATGGGCACCTCCTTCATGCTCGTCATCTTCATGATCGCGATGATGGACTACACCGAGCTGAAGGCCGGCCTGGCGATCGCCGTCCTGCCGGCCGCCGTGCTCGTGCTGACCCCGGTCGCCGGCTGGCTGACCGACCGCGTCGGACCACGCCTGCCGGCGGTGGCCGGGGCGCTCGTGGCCGCCGCCGGGCTCGTGGCGCTCGCGCACCTCGCGCGGACGGACCCTGTGGGCTCCGTGCTCTGGCGCAGCGGGCTCGTCGGCGCCGGCATCGGCCTCTCCCTGCCGGCGCTGCTCGCCGCCGGGATGAGCGTCGTCCCCGGCGGCGTCAAGGGCGCCGGCTCCGGCATGCTGAACACGGCGCGCCAGCTCGGCTTCCTCCTCGGCGTCGCCATCCTCGTAGCCGTCTTCGCGCACACCATGAACGGCGCGGTGAACCGCGCCGCGGACGAGGGCCAAGCTCTCGCGCGGGGCGACGACGGGCTCAGCCAGCCGGTCAAGGACCGCCTCGTCGCCGCACTGGACCAGGCGCGCACCATCGACGCGACGGCGGGCATGGGCGAGCTCCGCAGGATCGCGCACCCGATCGCCGAGGACATCGGCCAGGACGTCGGGTTCTTCGAGGGCCTGGCGCTCCTCGAGCTCAAGGACCGCCTCGAGAACCTGCTCTGGGACGAGGTCGCGGCGGCGTTCCGCTGGCCGTTCTACGTCGCGGCCGTCGCCGCGGCCCTGGGCGCCCTGGCGGGCGCCTTCCTGCCGCGTCGCCTGCCGCGCCGCGGGCCGTAGAGCCTGCGGCCGCAGCCCGCGCGCGAGTCGCTACCTCCTCGCCCTCAGTCTCCGCCGGCCACAACGGCGGCCAACAGCTCGGCAGGGTCGAACACCGGCAGCGAGGCACGGTTGAAGTCGCGTCGATTGCGCGTCACGATCCCGGCCGCCCCCCACGCCCTGGCCGCCTCATGGACGACGGCATCTTCGCTGTCGGCGAACCCCAGTCGGAGCGCCGCCTCGAGGACGTCGCGGTCGACGGCGGCGACGGAGAACAGGTCGAGCACCACGCGCAGGAGCCGGTTCGCCTGTCGGGCATCCAAGGATCTGCCGGCGACGTAGGCGATCGTCGTGACGGTGGTCGCGCACACGGCTCCCTGGATGGTCTCGTTGTCGACCAGCGAGAGGAGGCGTGCGGCGACGCCCGCGTGCGGCTCCCGAGCGAGCAGGACATCGAGGACGACGTTGGTGTCGAACAGGACCTTCATCGGTGCTTGTCCTCGAGGTGCCGGCGGTGGTCGAGCTCGTCCACTGCCGACGCGGACAGCGCGCCCAGCAGGGAGCGGACCGTCGGAGTGAGCTCGATGTCAGTCGCCGATGAGTCCGCGTCGATCAGTGCGAAGTAGTCGGCGACCAGCTTCGAGACCGACGTGCCCGACCTGCCGGCGTGCCGCTTCGCGGCGCGGATGAGCGCGTCGTCGAGGCGAAGGGTGAGCTTCGTGTTCACGGCCCGACCTCCTGACGTATAGTCCACGACATGAATGTACGTCACCGGGACCTCCGTGGCAACGTCGCCCGACGCCCCGCGCCCTCGACGTGATCTCGCACCTGACGGGTCAACCGCGAGGCGGCGAGGCCATGCGCTTGAAGAGCGCGGCGATGTCCTCGCCGCCCTCCCCCGCTTCGCACGCCTGGCGGCAGTAGTCGACGAAGGCGCCGATCGCGAGCGACTGCAGGCCGTGATCGACGAAGGTCCGCTGCCGACGGGCCGAGCCGACCAGGTGGACGTCCACGGTCGCCTGGTCGCCGGCGTAGTCGCCCTGCTCGATCCTGCGTGCGGCGTCGGCGATGTGGTCGAGCAGCAAGTCCGCCATGCCGGGCATGACGGCGGCGAACTCAGAGAGGGTGACGCCGCGTTCCGTCGCCAGCGCCGCGGCCTCGAGAAACCCGGCCAGGGCGGCGAAGTAGAAGCCGAAGGCGGAGACGTAGACGGCGTTCGGCCGCCCGGGGTCCTCGCCGAGGTAGCGCTGGCCGCCGGCCAGACCGGCCAGCGTCGGCCCGTGCTCCCCGAACGCGGACCCGCTGCCGGCGTACATGATCACCGTCCCGGGGCGACCGATGTGCCGCGGGTACCCGAGGATCCCGCCGGCCAGCATGCGCCCACCGGCGGCCTCGACTCGGGCGATCTGGGCGCGCACCTGCTCCTCGGTCCCGTTCGTCAGCTGGACGAGGGTGCGCCCGGCGAGCTCATCGAGCACCCCCGGCGAGTCCAGGACCTCGTCCGCCGCCGGGTAGTCGGTGACGCACATGATCGTCAGCGGGGCGGCGGAGACGGCCGCGGCCGGCGTGGCGGCTCGCGCCGCGCCGGCCGCCACGGCCGCCGCGACCCGCTCCGACGCCGTCCGGTTCCAGACGGTCACCTCGTGCCCGCGCTCGAGCAGCACCCTCGCGAGCGTGCTCCCCATCGCTCCCAACCCGATCACCGACACGCGTGTCATGGTGAGGACTCCTCTCCCCCGTGCTCGCGGACGATCCCGACG
Organism: uncultured Thermoleophilia bacterium; assembly: GCA_963736645.1. Lineage (GTDB taxonomy): Bacteria > Actinomycetota > Thermoleophilia > UBA2241 > UBA2241 > CAIXSE01. The sequence goes on from CAVTPJ010000001.1 coordinate 152,530, forward strand.
GCAGCCTATCAGCCGACCGTCGGACGGCCGCGCACGACGACCCATCCGCCGTCCCGAGCCTCGAACGCGCGAGGGGCGCCGAGGCCTCGGCCTCGGCGCCCCTCGCGACGGCGTGGAGCCTCGGATGCTACCGGCTCACTCCGGCGGCACCTCGAGGAAGGCGTAGTTGACGTCGATGCCCTTGCCCTTGTTGTAGGCGCGGCCGATCCAGTAGCCGACCAGGCAGATGAGGAAGATGCCGCCCACCACGATGTACGGCGTCGTGCCCTTGAGCCCGTAGTTGGCGTTGGTGAGGAACATGATGATGGCCCACAGGCCGAAGATGAAGCCGATGATGCCGAAGATGGTGACGAGCGGGAATCCGCCGAGCGTGTACTTGGCGCCCGGTGAGGCCTCGTACAGAGCCTTGGCCCGGAACGGCAGCAGGGCGGCCGCCAGGCAGCTGATGACGAAGACGTACCCGCAGGAGAGCGTCACGCCCAGGGTCATCGTGTACCACTGACCCCAGTAGTTGTAGCCGAGGATCACCGGGATGCTGAGGGCCAGGTAGATCCAGTGCGCGTTGGCCGGCGAGCGGAACCGCGGGCTGATCTTGGAGATCCAGGCCGGCAGCGTGCGGTCGAGCGACATGCCGACCAGGATGCGGGTCATGCCGATGTAGCAGTTGCAGGTGATCTGCAGCGACGCGAGCATGAAGCTCACTGCCACCAGGATCGTGATGATCGGGTTGGGCGAGATCACGATCGCGAACATGCCCGGGAAGGGCAAGACGCTGCCTATCCCATCACCGGATGCGCTCACCAGGTAGTAGTAGGAGTGCGAGACGGCGTTGAAGAACTCGGTGCCCACCGCGCGCTCCTGCGCCCAGGCGAGGAGGGCGAGGCACACGCCGACGGCGATCATCGAACCGACGATGATGAACATCTGGTTCTTGAAGACCCGCGCGCCCTTGATCTCACCGCCCTGCTGCACGCTGTAGGTGGCCCACTGCAGGCTCGTCCAGACGATAGGAGTGGCGAGCAGGATCGCACCGAAGGTGATGGCCGGTGCCAGGCTGATCCCGGCGTCGGCGACGTCCTTCTGGATCCAGTTGTAGTAGTCGGCGCGACCATCCACCACGTTGGCGAAGTGGTTCATCGCCGTGGCGAAGGTATCCGGAGTGGTGCGCAGGAACTGCACCATCAGGATCACGAACAGGATGCCGGTGGCGGCGAACATGGCGTACTGCAGGCGCACGTAGTTCTTGAAGCCCGTGACCAGCAGGATGGCCATGGCCGCGGCGCCGATGATGCTGATCCAGACATGCCCGGCCGCGGAGTTGGCCCACACGGCGGCGTCGATGAGGCTCTGGCTCTCGTAGTACACGCCCAGACCCATGAAGAGCGGGGCGACGCCGAGCGTGGCGAGCAGCCACCCCGCGAGCGCCACCCACTGCAGGATCCAGATGCAGAAGCCGCTCATGACGACCGGGAACCCGATGGCCCCGCCGAACACGCGGCTCTGGAACACGTAGTCGCCGCCGGAGCGCGGCATCGCCGTGGCCATCCACACGTAGGCCAGCGCGATGGGGAGCTCCAGGACGATCGCGAGCAGGCAGGCCTTCCACACGGACACGCCCGGGAACGCCGCCGGCGCCCAGACGAACGTCCACGGGAAGATGATGCCCATGGTCAGGAAGTTGTACATGAACGCCGACCAGGGTGACATCACCCTCGTCAGCCCCGAAGCCTTACGGCTGAAGACTTCGGGTTTGGCAGCGGTTGTGGCCATCTTCTCCCCCTGTGTCAGTCTCTCAGGACTTAGTGACAGATACGTCCAGGCCGCCGGCGGGCGGCCTCACCCCGACGTCATCTGATAACCCACGATCTTGCCCGGCTCCAGTGTCAGGATGCACCCCCTCAGGATCCCTTCGCCGTACTCGCTGCCCGGGTTCACGATAGTGGAGCGCTTGATCTTGACCAGCCCTCGCGATTCGTGGATGTGCCCGGTGAGCACGAGCAGTGGCTGATGGCGCTCGACCACGTTGCGGACCGCGTGACTGCCGGCCGGCGCCGACTGCGCCACGCCGGCGACGATGACGGGAGACGGCGGGTCCGTGGACCAGTCGAGCTTCGGACAATCATCGAGCGTCGAGTCGTACGGCGGCACGTGGAAGTTGAAGATCGCGCTCTCGAAGTCATCGATCCCTTGGACCGAGTCCTCCAGGTACTTCTCCAGTGTCTCCTCGTCCGTCTCACGCGGCGTGTCCCACGGTGTGGGGTTGCTGTAGCCGCAGTTGGCCATCGGGAAGGCGTCGTCGAGCATCACGATGCGGCCTTCGCAGTTGATCACGCGGTCGCTCTGCGATGCCTCGAGCAGGTCGACGAGCTCCTGCGGGTCGTCGTTGCCACCGGTGACGTAGCACTTGATGTCCGTGCCGGCGAGACGCTCGTCCGCGAGTGCGATCCAGCGCTCGAGCCGGGCATGCGCCTCCTTCTTGAAGGCCGCGTCCACCAGGCTCTTGTCCTCCTGCATCGCGCGGATCTCGTCCTCGCCGACGATGGTGTAGTAGAAGCCGAGCGTCTCGATGCGGTCCTGGATCCCCTTGAGCTCGTCCTCTCCGTTGAGGCGGACCAACTCCTCCTGCAGGGTCACCCGGTAGTGCCCGCCGCCTTCGTCGACGATGGGCACGAGGAACTTGCCCTCGATGTCGCCGCCCATGACCAGGTGGTCGACCTTGTAGAACTTGGCTGAGTTGATGAACTTGCGGTACGTGCGCTCTGACCCGTGCACGTCGGTCATGTAGAAGATGCGGACGCGCTTACCGGAGGAGCCGCCCTTTTTGCTGAAGAGTCCCATGCGTCAGCCGCCCCTCAATCGATCTCGTTGTACCACTTGACCTTGTCGCCCACCCTGGCGCGCAGCTTCCAGCGCGTGCCCTTGGGGTAGTCGTCCATCGCGCTCATCAGCTCGGCGACGCGCGTCCTGACGATCTGCTTGTGCGCGTCGTCGAGGTCGAGGTGCGGCAGGTAGTCGCGCACCTTCTCGAGGTTCATGGTGGTGGTGCGCCAGAGCCCCCACTCGCCGGCGCACAGCTTGGCGACGCGCTGCGAGTTGATCTTGTCCTCGTCGTTGGCGTCGATCTCGTGCTCCATGAGCAGCATGATCGTGTCGATGATGTCCTTCTCGTTGATCTTGACGATCTGCATCTTCTCGAGCAGCAGCTCCGCCAGCGGGATCGTCGGCGAGTCGACCTCGAGCCGGCCCTTCCAGGGGATCGGGTGGCAGAAGTCGAGCTTGTCCATGAACACGTCAACGTGGATGTGGTTGGTGGGGTTGTTGAAGATCAGCCGGCCGCCCTCGGCGTGGAAGGCGTTGATCTCCATGTCCTCGTCGTAGCCGATGGAGACGAAGAACTTGCGGATCGCGTCGTTCTGCTTGCCGTAGCCGGCGAAGTCGATGTCGGTGTAGACCCGGTTGAGCTTCTCCTGGATGTAGCCGAACTGAGGGCAGTGGTGCCAGAAGGCGAGCGCGCCGATGACGCGCAGATGTACCCCCGCCTCCTCGCCGGCCTTGACGACCCGGAGGGCCTCCTCCTGGAACTGCTTCGCCAGCTCAGGGTCGACCTTGCCCATGCCGACGTCGGGTCCTACCTCGCCCGCGGGCCGTGTCATGTCATCGCTCATCAGCTGCTCACACTCCCTCTACGGTCTCGAGCCAGGACGGGAACTCCGGCTTGGCGGCGTTCTCGTGCAGGCGGCGGACGCGGTTCATGCCGTACTCGTAGAAGTCGAAGTCGAGCTTCGACTTGCGCACCTGGATCATGGCCCAGATGCTCCACCACAGGTCGGCGACGATCTTGTGCAGCATCATGCGCGCGTAGGCGACCTCGTCAAAAGCGCCACAGTATCGCGTGATGATGAAACGTTCTTCGTCCTCAGACAAGGGGTGCTCGACGCAGAAGTCGCCCAGGTCGAAGTACGGGTCGCTCTGGCCGCCGTACTCCCAGTCGATGACCCACATCCTGCCGCTCGCCTCGAGCATGAAGTTCTCGGAGAGCAGGTCGCAGTGGCAGGCCACATCGGCGGGCGGGTTGCGCTTCATCGCCTGCTCGATGTCGTCGCCGAGCGCGAGCATCCAGTCGATGTCGTCGGGGAACGGCGCGTCGACGCTGCGCGCCTTCTCCACGTACTCGCGGATCATGTCGAAGACGTAGATCTCGTTCACGAACGTGGCCTTGTCGTGGTACTGCCGTACCGCGTCGACGACCTTCTCGAGGCGGTCGCGGTGGCCGGCCAGGTCCTCGGGGTGCATGGTCTGGGCCTCGATGAAGGGCACCACCGTGCACATCTCGGGCTCGAGGCTGTAGAGCACGGGCGGCGAGACGCCGGCCTGCGCGGCCGCGAGGGCGTTCTTGTGCTCGACCTCGCGGTCGATGAACAGGTCGCTGCCCTGGCCGGGGATGCGCATGACGTACTTGCCGCCCCACGGCAGGTCCGGGCGGCCGGTCACCGTGACGACGTAGTTGTGGTTGGTGATGCCCCCGCCCAGCACCTCGAAGGACACGTCGAGGCCGTCCCAGTCGGAGATGCGGGCGATCGCCGCCTCGGGGGTCAGATGTTCGGCCGATGCCACCTCGTTCACCCTTTCGTCGTTGGATGCGGACACATGGACGTCACACCACCTCGCACTGGGGTCCGGCCCGTTCGATCTGCCGGCAGACCTCGGGGTCGACGGCGCTGTCGACCAAGACGACGTCGATCTGGTCCAGCGGGCAGATCACGACGGCCCCCACCAGTCCGATCTTGCTGCTGTCCGCCAGCACGACGACCTCGCCGCGCGTGCGGCGGATCATGGACAGCTCGAGATCGGCGACGGCCAGTCCCGGCGTCGTGAGGCCGGCGGCCACGTCCAGGCAGTCGGCGCCGAGAAACGTCTTGTCGGCGTTGAACTGCGCGAGCATGTCGATCGACCAGGAGCCCTCCACCGCGCCGATCTGAGGGCGGTAGAGGCCGCCGAGGAAGACGAACTCGATACTGGGGCCGCGAGCTTCGAGCGCCGCCGCCAGGTTGTGCGTGACGATGCGGACTTCCATGTCCGGCGGCAGGTGCCGCACGATGGTCGCCGCCGTCGACCCCGAGCCGAGGAACACCGTGTCGCCCGGCTCGATCATCTCCGCGGCGGCCTTGGCGATGTCGGCCTTCTGCGGCGCCTGGACGCCGGCCGTGTCTTCCCAATGCTGCTCGGCCGGCGTCTGCTTGCGCATGACCGCACCGCCGTAGGTGCGCTCGAGCACGCCCTCCTGCTCCAGCAGCAACAGATCGCGCCGGATGGTGATCTCGGAGACGCCGAGGTCGTCGCTCAGGGTGGGGACGCGGACGGCCTGGTGGTCCTCGAGCGCGGACACGATGCGCGCGCGCCGCTCGGCGGGCAGCATCTCGCGCGTCGCCGGCGTCGCCACCGCATCCCCTTTCGAAGCCTTACGTCTCCGCGCCATCAATCATCACCAATCACAACCGTTCAAACATGATCGGATGATATGACCATCCCGCGTCCTGTCAAGAGACTGCGGATGCATGACGTGCGTGAGCGATCATGAATGATGTGCGATCAGGGTGACCGATGATGAACAGTGCCCGTGGGGCGCCGGGGATCGCACGGGGCCCACGGGCGCGCTCGACCCGCCCGCGTCAGGCGCCGTCTGACTCGCGTGGCCGCAGCGACACGCGCAGCTCGACGATGCGCGCCTCGTCGACGGCCGCGACCGTGACCGTGAGGCCCTCCAGCTCGAGCGTCTCGCCCGCGTCCGGGACGCGCCCCAGCAGTTCGATCAGGTGCCCGCCGATGGTCGCCTCGCCGGCGTTGTCGATCTCGACGCCGAGAGCGTCCTCCACGTCGCCGAGCGTCGCCGTGCCCGCGACGACGAGGTCGTCGCCGTCACGCCGGATCTCGGCGTCGTGCTCGCCGTCCTCCTCCTCCTCGAACTCACCGACGATCTCCTCGATGATGTCCTCCAGCGTGACCAGACCGACGGTGGTGCCGTATTCGTCCACGACCAGGGCCATGTGCTGCCGCTTGCGCCGGAGCTCGCGCAGCACCTGGTCCACGAGCGTCGACTCGGAGACCCGTGCGAGTGGCCGCGACAGGGCGTTCAGGTCGATCGCACCGCCCTCCAGCGCCAGCAGCAGCAGCTCCTTGGAGTTGACCACGCCGACGGGATCGTCGAGGCCGTCCTCCGCCTCGCAGAGCGGCAGCCGCGTGTGCAGGCTCCCGCCGGCGCGGTGCACCATCTCGGCGGCGCTCTCGCCCAGCACCAGGAAGTCGATGTCGCGGCGCGGCACCATGACCTGACGCGCACGGAGGTCGCCGAACACGAGGACGTTCTCGGCGAACTCCCGCTCGTACGTCTCGATCAGCCCCTCGCGGACGCTCTGCGCGAGGAGCATGCGCAGCTCGTCCTCGGTGTGCGGCGCGTGCCCCACCTCGCGCGCGGGCGGGATACCGAAGGGCCTGAGGACGAGATTGCCGAGGTAGTTGAAGGCGTCGACGAGCGGCTTGGTCGCGAGGTAGAAGATCCGCATCGGCGGCGCGACGGCCAGCACGGTGGGCGTGGTGCGGGCGATGGCCAGCGACTTGGGGGCCAGCTCGCCGAGCACCACGTGCAGCAGCGTCACGAGGCCGAAGGCGAAGACGAAGCTGATGCCGGCGGCCACTCCCGGGGCAAAAGACCCGAGAAGCGGCTCCAGCAGGTGCTCGAAGGCCGGCTCGGCCAATGCGCCGAGGCCGATGCTCGCGATGGTGATGCCGAGCTGGCAGGCGGCGAGATAGGCATCGATGTGCTCGACGGCGTGCCGAGCCGCCTTGGCCCCCGGCTTGCCCTGCTTCTCGAGCTCCACCACCTGACTGAGGCGGACCCGGGTGATGGCGAACTCGGTGGCCACGAAGAAGGCGTTGAGGCCGACGAGGAGCAGTGCTCCCGCGATGCGCAGCGCCTCGGTCACGAGCACACCCGCGGCGATCCTAGGTCGTCGTCCACGGCAGAGAGCATACCCGAT
>CAVTPJ010000002.1:0-467500 GCA_963736645.1 uncultured Thermoleophilia bacterium
TTTATTCCATGGTGCCTTGAAGGTACCATGGCAGCAGAGCCATACTCACCTGGAGATGAACGTGGCCCTCACCATCAAGAACGCGGAGGTCGAGCGCCTCGCCGCTGAGGTCGCCCGGCTGACGGGCGAGTCCAAGACGCAGGCCATCCGCGTGGCGCTCGAGGAGCGGCGCGGCCGGCTGGCCAGCGGCGTCGACCCCGAGGCCCGCAAGGCCGAGATCCTTCGGTGGCTGGAGACTGAGGTCTGGCCGCACGTACCCGAGGAGCTGCGCGGCAAGCCGCACGACGCGCACGCGGACGATGAGATCCTCGGCTACGGGCCGGACGGCGTTCCGGAGTAGGGGCGTGGTCCTGGACACATCTGCCGTCGTCGCGCTGCTCCTCCAGCAGGCGGAGGCCTCCGCACTCCACGGCGCGCTCGTCGACCATTCACCCAGCGGCATGGGTGCGCCCACCTTGGTCGAAGCGGCGATCGTCCTGCAAGCGCGGCTCGGCGCCACCGGACTGGCCGCGCTACGCAGCTTCCTCATCGAGTACGACGTCCACGCGCTGCCCTTCGGCGACGAGCACTGGCGCCTTGCGGCGCAGGCGTTCGGCAGGTACGGCAAGGGCCGTCACCCCGCGGGCTTGAACTACGGGGACTGCCTCACCTACGCCGTCGCCAAGCTCGCCGCTCGTCCGCTGCTCTGCGTCGGCGGCGACTTCGCCCACACCGACCTCGAGCTGGTGAAGCTGGGCGCGTAGTCCGTGGGTGCCTCGCCGGGAGCGCCCCCTCGCCGCCAGCATGCCGCGCGCCGCGCCCGCCAGAAGCCGCGCGCCCGCCGGCAGGACCATCTTGCCGCGGGACTCGTACGTCGGGAGGTACGCCTCAACCGTACGGTTGTACTTCTGGGAGTACGCCCGCACGTACGACCCGCGATTGGCATACCCCGCGCCCGGCGCCCCGGCTTCGTCGTCCCGGAGGCGGCATCGTCGGCAGGCGTCGGTATCGTCACCCGGCGTCGCGATCGTCACTCTGTCCGTGCGGCCGCAGCGGGCCTACGATGCGACGAGGCGCTGCACAGTCACACTCTCCCCACGGAGGCAGGTCGGTGGCAAGCTCGGATGTGACTCCGATCATCATCCCCGTCAGCGAGCTCCGCCGGGGCATCGCCCGCGTGATCGACAAGGCGCACAGGTCACCCGAGCCCCTCTACATCACGCAGCGTGGCTACATCACGGCGGTCCTGATGACGCCGGAGAGGTACGAGGAGCTCCGAGACGCCGCACGCACCGAGCAACAGCGCAGCATGAGCGCACGGCGGCTCAACGAGCGGCGCGTGCTGGGCGTGCAGTACGGGCCCTGTGACTGGGAGACGGCGCGGCTCGTGGACATCGATGAGGACGACGAGTAGGGGGGAGGGGCGAGACGCGGGCGACGCGGGCCGGAGGGCTTGGCGGCGGTGTGCTGATACACTCCCGTTGTGGGCACGACGCTCGACAGACGCTCGCGCATCTACCTCGCCGGCCACACCGGCCTCGTCGGCAGCGCGATCCATCGCGCGCTCAGCGAGGCCGGCTACGCGGCGCTCGTCACGCGCGAGCTGGACGAGCTGGACCTCACCGACCAGGCCGCGACCCGCCGCTTCTTCGCGGAGGAGCGGCCGGACGCGGTCATCGTCGCCGCGGCCAAGGTCGGCGGCATCCTGGCCAACTGGGAGCAGCCCTGGGAGTTCGTCTTCCAGAACCTGCAGATCGAGGCCAACATCATCGGCGAGGCGTTCGCCGCGGGCGTCCAGCGCCTCATCTTCCTCGGCAGCTCGTGCATCTACCCGCGCGAGGCGCCGCAGCCGCTGCGCGAGGAGTACCTGCTCACGGGCCCGCTCGAGGAGACCAACCGCGCCTACGCGGTCGCCAAGATCGCCGGCATCGAGCTGTGCCGCAGCCTCAACCGCCAGTACGGCACCGACTACCTCTCGCTGATGCCGACCAACCTGTACGGCCCCGGCGACAACTTCGACCTGCAAGACCAGCCACGTGCTGCCGGCGCTCATCCGCCGCTTCCACGAGGCCAAGGTGGGGGGCGGGCCGGTCACCCTGTGGGGCACCGGCGCGCCGCTGCGCGAGTTCCTGTACGTGGACGACGTCGGGCGCGCCGTCACCTTCTGCCTCGGCGGCGTGCACGCCGCCGACGTGCCCGACGGCATGCTCAACGTGGGCAGCGGCGAGGACCTCACCATCCGCGACCTCGCCGAGCTGGTGCGCGCGTCGTCGGCTACGACGGCGCCGTCGAGTGGGACGCCTCCAAGCCGGACGGCACGCCGCGCAAGCTCATGGACGTGAGCCGCTTGCGCGGCCTCGGCTGGGCGCCGTCCGTCGGCCTCGAGGAGGGCCTGCGCCGCACCTACGAGTGGTATCTGGAGAACCGCGCCTGAGCCTGCGGCCGGCGCCGCCAACGGGGGGACCATGGGCAAGACCGCGCTGATCACCGGCATCACCGGCCAGGACGGCGCCTACCTCGCCGAGCTGCTGCTCGGCCAGGGCTACATCGTCCACGGCATCAAGCGCCGCGCCAGCCTCTTCAACACGGACCGGGTCGACCACCTCTACCAGGACCCGCACGTGCCCGGCGGCCGCTTCTTCATGCACTACGGCGACATGACCGACGCCACCAACCTCATCCGCATCGTGCAGGAGACGCAGCCCGACGAGATCTACAACCTCGCCGCCCAGAGCCACGTGCAGGTCAGCTTCGAGACGCCGGAGTACACGGCCAACTCGGACGCGCTCGGCACGCTGCGCCTGCTCGAGGCGATCCGCATCCTCGGGCTCGGCGAGACGGTGCGCTTCTACCAGGCCTCCACCAGCGAGATGTTCGGCCTGGTGCAGGAGGTGCCCGCAGCGCGAGACCACGCCCTTCTACCCGCGCAGCCCGTACGGCGCCGCCAAGGTCTACGCCTACTGGATCACGGTGAACTACCGCGAGGCCTACGGCATGCACGCCAGCAACGGCATCCTCTTCAACCACGAGAGCCCCATCCGCGGCGAGACCTTCGTCACGCGCAAGATCACGCGCGCCGTGGCGCGCATCGCCCTCGGCCTCGAGGAGTGCCTCTACCTGGGCAACCTCGACTCCCTGCGCGACTGGGGCCACGCCCGCGACTACGTGCGCGCCATGTACCTGATGCTGCAGCAGGACGAGCCCGACGACTACGTCATCGCCACCGGCGAGCAGCACAGCGTGCGCGAGTTCGTGGAGCGGGCGTTCGCCGAGATCGGCGTCAAGCTGCGCTGGGAGGGGAGTGGGGCGGAGGAGGCCGGCGTCGTCGACACGGTCGACCTGCGCCGGCTCACCGCCGCCCGCAACGGGCACCTCGACGACCCGGCGCCGGCGGACGGCGTGGGGCCGGTCCTGCCGGGGGCCGTCGTGCTGCGCATCGACCCCCGGTACTACCGGCCCACCGAGGTCGAGAGCCTCATCGGCGACGCCACCAAGGCGCGCGAGCGGCTCGGCTGGCAGCCGCTGGTCGGCTTCGACGAGCTCGTCACCGAGATGGTCCACGACGACCTCGCCGAGGCCCGCCGCGACGAGCTGCTCAAGCGTCGCGGCTTCGATGTCAAGGCCTACAAGGAATAGCCGCCGCTGAGCCCTGGGGGCACCGCGCCCGCCTCGTCAACGGCACGAAAAGGCGTCACCGAGCCCGGCAACGCCCATCTTGGCCTCGCGCCCGGCGATGGTACCTGCACACCGGGCGCTCGTCGTGTTGAACCCGCCGTTCCGCCTGCTAACATGGAGTCGGGCAACGGAGAGAGGTTGGAGTGGGCACGCGGCGCTATGCAAAGGTTCTGTTGGCGTCCCTGCTCGTCCTCGCGGTCGTGCTGGCAGGCGGGCTCGCAGGTGTCGTCAACCTGGCGGCAGCCGCCCCCATCTACACGATCGTCGTGCAGGTCTCACCTCTCGGATCTGGAACCGTGGACGTGGTCCCCAACGAGACGGACTACGAGCTGACGGCCTCTCCGGCGACCGGGTGGCACTTCGTGGATTGGAGCGGAGACGTCACCGTGGCCGATAGCCCTGTGACGGTGACCACGGGGGACACGGCCACGATCACGCCACCGCCGGGCCCACGGCGCCATCACCCCGGCGACGGCTCAGACGGTGAACTACGACGACGACCAGGCGTTCACCATCGCGCCGGCGCCGGCTACCACGTCGCCGACGTGAAGGTCGACGGCGCTCGGTCGGCGCCGTGACCAGCTACACCTTCACCAACGTCACCGACGACACACGTCACCGCCAACTTCGCGATCGACACGTTCACGATCACGCCCACCGCCGGCGCACGGCTCCATCACCCCCGTGCGGCCTGTGACGGCGCGACGTACGCGCAGGGCAGCACCGTGACCTGCGCCTGGTCATGCGCGGACGCGGCTGCGGCGTCGCCACGCGACGGCGGAGCTCGACGGCTCGCCCATCGCCGAGGGCGACGCCCTCGACACGCTCGCCACCGGCGCGCACACCTTCGCGGTGACGGCCACCGACGAGGCCGGCAATCAGCGCGTGACGACGGTGTCCTACGCCGTCGACGCCGAACGTTCACCATCACGCCGACGCGCCGGCGCCAACGGCTCCATCGACGCCCGGCGACGGCCCAGACGGTCGAACTACGGCGCGAACCGCGCCTTCACCATCGACGCCGGACACCGGCTACCACGTCGCCGACGTCGAGGTCGACGGGACCTCCGTCGGGGCGCGCACGAGCTACACCTTCAGCAACGTCACCGACGACCACACGATCAGCGCCACGTTCGCCGTCGACACCTTCACGATCACGCCCACCGCCGGCGCCAACGGCTCGATCACGCCGGCGACGGCCCAGACCGTGAACTACGGCGCCAATCGCGCGTTCACCATCGAAGCGGACACCGGCTACCACGTCGCCGACGTCGAGGTCGACGGCGACCTCCGTCGGGGCGCGCTACGAGCTACACCTTCAGCAACGTCACCGACGACCACACGATCAGCGCCACGTTCGCCATCGACACCTTCACGATCACGCCCACCGCCGGCGCCAACGGCTCGATCACGCCCGGCGACCGCCCAGACCGTGAACTACGGCGCCAATCGCGCGTTCACCATCGACGCCGGACACCGGCTACCACGTCGCCGACGTCGAGGTCGACGGGACCTCCGTCGGCGCGCGCTCGAGCTACACCTTCAGCAACGTCACCGACGACCACACGATCAGCGCCACGTTCGCCATCGAGACCTTCACGATCACGCCCACCGCCGGCGCCAACGGCTCGATCACGCCGGCGACCGCCCAGACGGTCGAACTACGGCGCCAGCCGCAGCTTCACCATCGACGCGGACACCGGCTACCACGTCGCCCAGGTGCGCGTCGACGGCGACCCGGTCGGCCCGGTGACCAGCTACACCTTCAGCAACGTCACCGACGACCACACGATCAGCGCCACGTTCGCCATCGACACCTTCACGATCACGCCCACCGCCGGCGCCAACGGCTCGATCACGCCGGCGACCGCCCAGACCGTGAACTACGGCGCGAATCGCGCGTTCACCATCGAAGCGGACACCGGCTACGACGTCGCCGACGTGCTGGTCGACGGCGACTCCGTCGGCCCGGTGACCAGCTACACCTTCTCCAACGTCACCGCGACCACACCATCAGCGCCACGTTCACCATCGAGACCTTCACGATCACGCCCACCGCCGGCGCCAACGGCTCGATCACGCCGGCGACGGCCCAGACCGTGAACTACGGCGCGAATCGCGCGTTCACCATCGCCCCGGCCACCGGCTACCACGTCGCCGACGTCGAGGTCGACGGCGACCTCCGTCGGCGCGCGCGACCAGCTACACCTTCACCAACGTCACCGCGACCACACGATCAGCGCCACGTTCGCCATCGACACCTTCACGATCACGCCCACCGCCGGCGCCAACGGCTCGATCACGCCGGCGACCGCCCAGACGGTCAACTACGGCGCCAGCCGCAGCTTCACCATCGACGCGGACACCGGCTACCACGTCGCCCAGGTGCGCGTCGACGGCGACCGCGGTCGGCCCGGTGACCAGCTACACCTTCAGCAACGTCACCGACGACCACACCATCAGCGCCACGTTCGCCATCGACACCTTCACCATCACGCCCACCGCCGGCGCCAACGGCTCGATCACGCCGGCGACGGCCCAGACCGTGAACTACGGCGCGAATCGCGCGTTCACCATCGACGCCGGACACCGGCTACGACGTCGCCGACGTGCTGGTAGACGGCGACTCCGTCGGCCCGGTGACCAGCTACACGTTCTCCAACGTCACCGCGAATCACACCATCAGCGCCACGTTCACCAGCGAGGTCTTCACGATCACGCCCACCGCCGGCGCCAACGGCTCGATCACGCCGGCGACCGCCCAGACCGTCAACTACGGCGCGAATCGCGCGTTCACCATCGCCCCGGCCACCGGCTACCACATCGCCCAGGTGCGCGTCGACGGCGACCCGGTCGGCCCGGTGACCAGCTACACGTTCTCCAACGTCACCGCGAATCACACCATCAGCGCCACGTTCGCCATCGACACCTTCACGATCACGCCCACGGCCGGCGCCCACGGCTCGATCACGCCGGCGACCGCCCAGACCGTGGACTACGGCGACGACCCGGCCTTCACCATCACCCCGGACACCGGCTACCACGTCGCCGACGTCGAGGTCGACGGGGTCTCCGTCGGGGCGCGCACCAGCTTCACCTTCAGCGGCGTCGACGACGACCACACGATCAGCGCCACGTTCGCCATCGACACGTTCAGCATCACCGCCTCGGCCGGCGCCCACGGCACGATCAGCCCCTCGACCACGCAGACGGTCGAGTACGGCGGCAATCAAGCGTTCACGATCAAGGCGTCGGCCGGCTACTACATCGCCGACGTGCGCGTCGACGGCGCCTCCGTCGGGCCGATGACCAGCTACACGTTCTCCAACGTCGCCGCCAACCACGCGATCAGCGCCAGCTTCGCTCAAGGCCTACAGACGGAGCTCTGGATCAGTGCCGGGAAGGTCGTCACCTTCGGGGCCTCCACCGTCCTGCGAGGTGAGCTCTCCGACGCCAGCGACCCGCTCAATCGCGTGGGCCTTGGGGGGCGTAGCGTCATCGTTGAGGCGGCGTCGTCTCCCACCGCGCCGCCTTCACAATGGCAGTCCCTCGGGACGTTCACGACGAGCTCCGAGGCCGGCACACTCGGGCAGGTCACGGTGCCCATCTCTCCGACGTCACCCACCTACTACCGGCTGCGGTACGTGGCGCAGCCGACTTCGCCTTACGGAGGCACGATCAGCGTGGCCTGGAAGGTCGGCGTGCGGCCGTTGCTGGGCCGGCCGGTCGTGCCGACCTCGGCGCGTGCGGGCCGCTTCTTCACCGTGTACGGATCGCTCAGGCCTCACTTCACCGCGGGCGAGAAGACCGTCCACGTCAAGGTGTATCGCTACAAGCACGGCCGCTGGGTCTACGTGAAGACGATGGCGGCCACCAACGTCGACAACGGCAGCTTCACCAGGTACCGCCTCAGGACCCGGATCACGACCAGGGCCAAGTACCGCTTCCGGGCCACCTCGACCGCGACCGGGTGGGCCGTGGCGACGTCCAGCGCCAGTAGGACGCTCGTCGTCAGGTGAGCACATGGATCGTCACCATGAGGAACGGATCGATGAGGGGACGTGAACGACTCGCCGCATAGCGCTTCGGCACCGGTGCCCCCAGCTTTGGGGCTCTCCGATCTCCCCGCAGGCTGGCAGCAGGCCGAGCGGGATGAGTGGGCCGATCCCTACCCGGCCGCGGGCAGGCGCCGGGTGGCGCTGCGCATCGCCGTCGCGGTCCTCCTCGTGTCCGGGGTGATCGGGGCCCTCGTGTGGGTGGCCGCCGGCCACTACGCGCGCGGCCGCGACGCGCTCGCCGACCGCGCCTACTCGCGGGCGGCCGGCGAGTTCTCCGCCGCCACGGTGCTCGTCTTCCCCTATCGCGACGCGCGGGCGCTCGAAGAGCAGGCTCGGCAGGCCCTGCAAGCCGAGACCGCCGCTCACGAGGCCGAGCAGCAAGTCGTGACCGCCGTCGTCGCCGAGCTCCGGGGGGCCGGCGCCAGGCTCGATGCCGGCGACGCGACCGGAGTGCTCGCGGCGCTCGAGGCCATCCCGGCCGACGAGCTGCGAGCGGCGGTGGCCGCCAGCGACGAGGCCAGGCAGTCCGCGGCCGCGCTGACGAAGGACATCGCGGCCGCCGCGTCGGCGGCCCTGCGCGAGGCGCAGTGGACGCGCGCGGGGCGCTTCGCCGCCGCGCTCCTGGTGCTCGAGCCGTCGAGCGAGTCGGCGTCGGCCCTCGCGGCCCGGGCGCAGACCGGCGAGCAGCTCAGAGCCAAGCTCGCCGAGGCGCGAGACGCCGCGCGCCGCGACCAGTGGCGGGTGGCGCTCAGGATGGCGCTCGCGGTGGCCGCCGCTCAGAAGGGCTTTCCCGGCGCCGCGGCCCTGATCGCGGATGCCCGCGCGGCGCTCAAGCCCAAGCCCAAGCCGACGCCCACGCCGGTGCAGACCGCGGCGCCACCCGCGCCGGATACCGGCGGCTCGACGACGACTCCTCCGGAGCCCCCGCCGCCATGAGACTCCTCTCGATGACGCATCGCCTGCATCGTGCCGGCCTGGCCGTCGGACTGGCTGTCTGCCTCGCCGCGCTGTGGTTCGGCGCTGCCGGCGCGGGCGCGGCCCCCGCGCCGTGGTCGCCGGTCGCAGTCCCGGGGGGCGGCTCATGGACTGTCTACGACGTCTGCGCCTTCGGCGGCATCAGCCTCGCGGCGGCGGGAGACGAGGGCCACATCGCCGTCACGCGCGACGGGGGCGCCACGTGGAAGGTCGTCGTGCCCGGCGGGTTCCAGGCCACGGCCTTCACCGCCATCGCGCTCGACACCGGCGGGCACGGCGCCGTGGCCTCGGGCGGGCTCCTGCTCGTCACGGGCGACAGCGGAAGCACGTGGCATGCGCCGGTCTACGTCGGCCCGGGTCCCGGCGCGTCCATCAACGACATCGCGCTGCGGGGCTCCCTGGGCGTCGCGGTGGGCGATGACGGGATGATCATGAGCAGCAGCGATGCCGGCGCCACGTGGCAGCAGTCGGACTCGCCCACCTCGAGTGCCCTCACCTCGGTCGCGATCGCCGGAGACGGCACCATCGTCGCCGGCTCCGAAGCCGGCGAGGTCCTGGTCGGCAGTGGGGACACGTGGGCGATCGCGGGTACGGCTGCAGGTCCGGTGACCTCCGTGGCGGCGTCCCCGGATCTCGTGCGGGTAGACGACCAGCCGTACCTCATCGCCGCTTCCGCCGGCGACGTCCTCGGCAGCGACGACGCGCTCACGTTCGCGACGCTGCCGGGTCTGCCCGACCCGAGCTCTCAGCCCTGGTCCAGGGTGGTCGTGGTCCGGCGTGCCCGAGCGCTCCCTTCTCATCGCCGGCGCCCAGCGGGCCGGGTTCTTCGAGACGCTCAGCCACGACTGGGTATCGGGTCCTTCGGGACTGGGAGCCGCCGCGCGGGCCGCCGCCCCGGCCGGCCAGAGCGTCGCGTATCTCCTCGGCGCGGACGGCGGGCTGGTCCGCACCATGAGCGCCGGCCGCGAACCCGCGACCGCCGCGCTCAGCCGGTCGCGCATCGTGGTCGGCGGCTCGACCCTCGTCACGGCGACCGTACGAGTCGGGGCGCCGGGCAAGCTGCTGCTGCGCAGTCGCGTCCCCGGCCGGGCCTGGGAGACGCAGCGCACGGTCGCCTGGACGCCCGCCGACTGGGGCCGCAGCGTGTCGTTCTCCATGAGCCCCACGCTCACGCGCGAGTACAGTCTGGTGTTCCAGTACGGAGCCGCCCAGGTGCAGGTGGCGCAGCCGGGCAAGGTCGTCGTCCAGCCCAAGATCAGCACGTCTCGCTCGCGCTACGACCTGCGCGTCGGGAGCGTCTTCCGCTTCTCAGGCTCCGTCACGCCGAGGCTGCCGGGCGAACGCGTCGAGCTGTTCACCGACCGCGGCGGGAGCTGGCGGCCGGTCAGCCTGCAGCGCTCCGTGAGCCTGCAGGACGGGCGTACCTGGACGAGCCGCTCCTTCGGGACGCCCAAGGCCGAGACCTATCGCCTGAAGGCCCACCTCGTCGGGACCAGCACGCACGCCGAGGCCTGGAGCCGCGTCGTCACCGTCTCCATCCGCCGATGAAAGAGGGGCCCATCGTGCCTGCCCACGTCACCCTGTACCCCAACGTGACCGTGGGCGAGGGGCACGACCTGCAGCCGCCCTGCATCGTCGGCAAGCCGCCGCGGGGCGCCGGCGAGGGCGAGCGCCCGCTCGCCATCGGCGCCGGCGCCGTCGTGCGCCCGTTCACCACCATCTACGCCGGCAGCGTCATCGGCGACCGCCTGCAGACCGGCCAGGGCGCGAGCATCCGTGAGGACAACCGCCTGGGCGACGACGTCAGCGTCGGCACCAACGCGGTGCTCGAGTTCGGCAATCGCATCGGCAGCCGCGTGCGCATCCACAGCGGCTGCTTCCTGGAGCTCGTGACCATCGAGGACGACGTCTTCGTCGGGCCCAACGTCGTCTTCACCGACGACCCGCACCCGATGGGGTGCCCGCGGTACGAAGACTGCAAGGGCGGGCCCGTGGTGCGCCGCCTGGCGCGCATCGGCGCCAACAGCACCATCCTGCCCGGCGTCGAGATCGGCGAGGGAGCGCTGGTCGGCGCCGGGTCGGTCGTCGTGCACGACGTCCCCGCCGGCGCCGTGGTGGCCGGCAGCCCGGCCCGCGTGCTCAAGCAGGTGGAGGACCTCACCTGCCCGCCGGGGTGGTTCGAGCGCCCCTACGTCTGGCCGCCGTACAGCACGCCGGAGCCGTTCGATCCCGGGGAGGCCTGCGAGGAGGTCATCGACCACCTGCGCGTGACCGAGCGCTACCGCCCTCCGGAGCCTCGCTGATCCTCCGCCGACCGCCCGGGTCCAGCTGATCCTCCACCGATCGCCGGAGCCTGGATGACCTCCGGCCCATGCCGCCCGTCCCCGCCGCGGTAGTCTGTTCACAGCTGGTACGCCTCCGCGTACGTCCAACGGTACGTTTGTACTCTCGGACGTACGCGCGGACGTACGTATCCGCACACGGCAACCCCCGGCGGACCGGTGGATTGCGCGGGACCGACCGGCTACGCGCGTGGGACCTGCAACTCGCGCGAGCGCCTCCGCCTCCGCCACGCCGCCGCCCGCCGTCACGGCGTCGAAGAGGGCGGCGGCCCTCGTCGCGGCGAGCTCCGGGGCGTGCGCCGCGGCCACGTGGTCGCGGGCCGCCATCCCCAGGTGGAGTCTCAGCTCGGGGTCGTCGCGGAGGGCGCGGATGCGGCGGGCGAACACGAGCGGGTCGAGCGGGTCGCACACGAACGCCCTGCCGTCCAGCTGGGGCAGACCGGTGAAGGCCTGCGTCGTGCCGAGCACAGGGAGCCCCCACGCCATCGCCTCGAGCGTCTTGTTCTTGGTGCCGCCGCCGTGCGGCAGCGGCGCGAGCACGATGTCGGCGCTGCGGTAGAGAGGCTCGAGGTCGGGCGCGTCCGACATCACGGTGACGCCGGCGCCGCCGGCCTTGCGCAGCCACGGCGGCGCCTGCAGGCCGGCGATCACCATGGCGAAGGGCACCCGCTCGGTGCGCAGCTCGGGCGCCAGACGGCGCACCAGGAACCGCGCCGCGTCGCGGTTGGGCTCGTGCACGAAGGACCCGATGAAGAGCAGGCGCACGGCCTCGTCGTGCCGCGCGCGCGAGGCGCGGTCGTAGAGCGCGTCCTCCGGCGGCAGGTCGAAGGCGAGGGGGATCGTGTACGCCTCCACGCCCAGCGTGGCGAGACGGTCTCTGTCGCCGTCGTTGATGGTGACCGGGATGGTGTCGTCGAGCAGGCGCCGTTCGTACCGCCGGCTGGTGGCCGCCTGGAGGTTGGCGGCGAGGTAGCGCAGCGGCCGCGCCGCGGCCGCGGACTCGCAGAGGCCGCTGGGGACCTCCGGCAGGTCGACGATCAGGGGCAGCCCGGCGACGCGGTAGTGCGCCGCGTAGAGAGTCTCGGCCATCATGGCGTCCGGCAGCCACTCCTCGACGGCCGCATCCACGAGCCGGGCCAGGGTCGCGGAACGGCCGCGGCTGACCAGGGGGACGGGGGAGACCAGGCGCCGGCCGGAGGCGGCGGCGCGCCTGCCGGCGGGCTTGGCGCCGCTCGCCGGCGCCACGCGCACGTCGGCGCAGAGCTCCTCCACGACGCTGAGGTCGGCGCCGGAGGGGGCCGCCCCGACGGCGGCGATCTCGTGCCTCTGCGCGGCCGCGCGCATGAGCGTGAGCGGCCGCGTGTGAGCGCCGGTGAAGGGCGGGTGGGGCAGATCGGGAAGGACGAACAGGATGCGCATCGCAGGGTACCTCCGCCGGTCATGCGGATTCGTCGAGCGCCGCATGATACCACTGCCGGCGGCGGACGTCGCCGTCGCGGCCGGGTGATATCATCCTCGGCTTGACCGGACTGTCGTGATCGGGGTGCCCATGCGCTTGAGCCAGCTGCTTCTGCCCACCGTCAAAGAGGATCCGGCCGGCGCGGAGGCCGTGAGCCACAAGCTCATGGTCCGCGCCGGCCTCGTGCGCCAGCTCGCCGCCGGCATCTACGTGTACCTGCCGGCCGGCTGGCGCGTCATGCAGAAGATCGAGCAGATCATCCGCGAGGAGATGGACGCGATCGGCTGCCAGGAGATGCTCATGCCCGTCCTGCAGCCGGCGGAGATCTGGCAGGAGAGCGGCCGCTGGGACGACATCGGCGGCGAGATGTTCCGCCTCAAGGACCGCAAGAACGCGGACATGGCGCTGGCGATGACCCACGAAGAGGTGGTCACCTGGCTCGCGGCCAGGGAGATCCACAGCTACAAGCAGCTGCCGCAGATGTGGTACCACTTCCAGACCAAGGAGCGCGACGAGGCCCGCCCCAAGAGCGGCGTCCTGCGCACGCGCGAGTTCATCATGAAGGACGCCTACAGCCTCGACGTGAGCGACGAGGGCCTGCAGCAGAGCTACCGCAAGCACATCGCCGCCTACGACCGCATCTACGCACGCTGCGGCCTCGAGTGCATGATGGTCGAGGGCGACTCCGGCATGATGGGCGGCGCGATCAGCCACGAGTACATGGCCTACGCCGACGCCGGCGAGGACGAGATCGTCTTCTGCCGCGAGTGCGGCTACGCGTCCAACGTCGAGACCGCCGTCGCCGGCGCCGACCTGGAGCCTCCGGCGAGCGAGCTCGAGCCCAAGGGCTCGGGCGAGGCGCCGTTCGCCAAGGCCACCGGCGCCCCGGTCGACCTGCTCGCCGCCGCCGAGCTGGACACCCCCGACTGCAAGACCATCGAGCAGGTGGCCGCGTACCTCGGCCTGCCGGCGCGCGCCTTCGTCAAGGCGCTCGTCGTCGTGCCGGAGGGCGGGGGAGAGGCCGGAGCGGCTTCGGCCGCCGGCCCCGGCGGCGCGGCCGCCGCCGCCGGCCCGGTCATGGTGCTCGTGCGCGGCGACCACGAGCTCGGCGAGCTCAAGCTGCGCAAGACGCTCGGCGCCGACTTCCGCATGGCGACGCCCGAGGAGGTGCTCGAGGCCCAGGGCGTCGAGCCCGGCTTCGTCGGCCCCGTGCCCACGCCGCTGCCCGTCTTCGCCGACGAGGCGCTGCGCCGGGGCTCCTACGTCGCCGGCGCCAACAAGCCCGGCTATCACCGCAGCGGCGTCACGCTCGAGCAGGTGCCGCAGGCCGCGTTCACCGACCTGCGCGACGCGCGCCCGGGCGATCCGTGCGCGCACTGCGCGGGCGAGCTGCAGGGTGCGCGCGTGATCGAGGTCGGCAACATCTTCCAGCTCGGCCTCAAGTACTCCGTGCCCATGGGGGCGACGTTCCTGGACGAGGACGGCAAGGAACGTCCCATCGTCATGGGCAGCTACGGCATCGGCCTCGCGCGCATCGCCGCCGCGGCCGTGGAGCAGCACCACGACGACAACGGCATCTGCTGGCCCGCGAGCATCGCGCCGTTCGGGGTGCACCTCGTGCTGGTGCGCGCCTCCGACGAGACGCAGCGGGCGCTGGCCGACGACCTGTACGCGCGCCTGTGCGCCGAGGGCCTCGACGTCCTGTACGACGACCGGGACATGAGCCCGGGCATCAAGTTCAAGGACGCCGACCTGCTCGGCTGCCCCGTGCAGGTGGTCGTCGGCAAGCGCGCCGGCGAGGGGGTCGTCGAGCTCAAGGAGCGCGTGAGCGGCGAGCGGCGCGACCTCCCGGTCGCGGATCTCGCCGCCGCCCTCGAGGATCTCCTCGCGCCCTCCGCGTAAGCAGCCCTGACAACACCACAAGTGTTTTCACTCAAGTATCCGCCTCCATGGGCGATACCTGTTACTGCAATGAGCGCCATGTATACAACGCCGATCGCCAGGAACAGGTTCTCCCAGGAGAGGTTCCCTGCCGCTCTCAAGGGTCTCATGGAGGAGCGGCATCTGAGTTACCGCCAGCTGGCCTACAAGACCAAGCTCTCGGCGGGCTACCTCAACCACCTCACCAAGGGCACGCGCCCGGTCCCCGCCGATCAGGTGATGGCGATCATCGCCGAGTCGCTCTGCGTCGCACCGGACTTCTTCCTCGAGTATCGCCTGCGCCAGGTGGCCTGCGTGCTCGACCAGGCTCCGGTGCTGGCGGACAAGCTCTACGGCATCCTGCTGCGCGACCTTCCCGTGCCCGACGACATCGCCGAGACCCTCAAGCGCCCGCGCAACGGGGGCAACGGCGGTAGCGGCGGGGACGAGGGCGGCAACGGCGGGAGCGCCAGCCCCGGCGCCACCACCGTCGGTATCTGAGCGGCGGCATCCTCCGCCGCGCTCACGGGCGCTCCCTTAGCACTCGCTGGTCTCCAGCGCCTCCAGCGCGGGGTGAAGCCTGCCCATCGTGACGCTCATCGCTTCGAGCTCCGGGTCGGCGGGCAGCCGTCCCGCGAGCAGGGCGTCGACCACTCTCGCCGCGGCGCGGCAGGTGTCGAGCGCCGCTCCGGCCAGCTCAAGCTCCCCGCCGAAGGGCCCGTAGCCGTGATCCTTGCCGGCGATGAAGAAGGCGACGCGGCCTCTCAGGTAGTGGTCGATCACTTCCAGCCGCTCGAGGGCCTTCTCCAGCGCCTGCTCGTGCCAGGGTGAAAGCGGGCCGCCGCCGGGCGCGGCCTTCAGGGGGCCATCGTCGGACGTGACGAAGCCGACGATGGCGAGCAGCTCGTGCGCCGCGTCGGGGAGCTCGAGCCGCGGCGGATGCGGTCGGGCCTCATCCTCGTGACCAGGCTCTGCCGGCGCGCCGGGTACCGGCTCTTGTGATCCCGTGTTCATGGGCCTCGTAGCTGGGAGCGGACGGTCGGGTGGTCCCACGTACAGCGTACCTCATATCCGGCGTCGCACAACGGTTTACCGTGATCGCCCGCCCGGTCGTCATCCGTCGGCCTGCGGACGGGGATAGAACACCGTGAAGAGGACCGGAGCGGCGACGGCAAGGGGGAGGACCATCCAGGCGGGGTCGGCAGTGTGATCCTCGAATGCAAGCCGGTAGGCGATGGCCAGCACCGACATCGACGTGAACGCGATGATCACCAGGATCATCACCCGGTTCTGCCACGGGTCGCGGGCGGCGGCCAAGGCGCCGAGGGCCATGGCCAGGAGCGCGGCGGCGAGGATCTTGCCCGACGTGGTGTTGGCGAGCTCACCCGCCCGCGCGAACGCGAACAGCAGCGGTATGGCCACGGCCACGCTGCCGACGGCATAGAGCACGAGCAACGCCTGCGCGATCCTGTTCCTGTGCAGCACGGAGGTCTCCTGTCCGCCTCGTCGGGTCTCAGGAGAATCCAGCTTAGCAGGTCGCGCCGAGGCGGCTCACCCCGGCTCTGAAGAGCCCCCAGGAGGAGTCTCCCGCCTTGCCCACCCGTTTGTTCAGCTCCGACGCGGCGAGAGAGGCGGCGGTGCCTCTGTCCGGTCCGGACACCGAGCGGCGCCCGCTTCCTGATCCACAGTCCCTTCTTGGCGTGGCTAGACCTTCACGCTGAAGTACCGCCACGCGGACGCCTTGCGCGGATGCAGCTGGTCGGCGAGATGGATGGCGCGGACCCGCCAGCGCATGCTGCCGCTGCCGTAGCCGTAGAAGCTGTAGGAGACCTTGTAGCGCGTGTAGCCGCTGTAGTTCCTGTTGACGGGACGCATGGTGCCGGCGGCGCGCCACCGGCCACCCGAGTACTTCTGCCACTCCACCTTGACCGTCTGGTCGCCGGCGTAGTGGAGCGGCCGGAGGGTGCCGTAGGAGGTGTACCTGCGTCCCGAGACCGCCCTCAGAGGCACCGCCGGCGGGGTGATGCGCACCGCGGTGGTGGACGGCGACTGGACGTTGGCGGCAAGCGTGTACGCACCGTTGCTCACGTCGGTACCGTCGGACCAGACGTTGATGTAGTAGGTCCCTCCCGCCCCGGTGGGGACGATGTACTTGAAGCTCTCGGTGCCGCTGTAGTGCATGGAACGGATCAGCGAGTCGTAGGGGTCTGAGAAGTCCGTGGTGCCGCGCGCCCAGAGGCAGAGGTCGAAGTCCTCCGAGCCGGGCGGGTACATGGAGACGATGAGCTGTTGGCGGGCCGCCAGGTCGATCCGCCACAGGTCGTTGTACGCCGGCTCCGTCAGGGCGTCGGCGAACTTCATGGCCGGTAGGGGCAGGGCGTCGGCGCCAGGCTGCTGCACCGCGGCGGTGAGCCGGTAGCTGGCGTCGGTCGGCGTGTCGAAGGACCAGACGTCGATGTAGTAGGTCCCAGACGCGCCGTCGGGGACCAGGTACCTGATGCTCTCCGCGCCGCTGAAGTGCCACGAGATGGCGACGGCATTGCTGTGGTACGAGAAATCAGTGGTGCCGGGAGCCCAGAGGCAGAGGTCGAAATCCTCGCTCGCCGGCGGGTACATGGTGACGACGATCTCCTGGCCGGCGGCTGCCTGCACGGTCCACAGGTCCTCGTACTCCGTCGCCGCGAGTGCGTCGGTGAAGTCCGGACCCGGCAGCGGCAGCGCATCGCCCGCGGTGACGCTCAGCGGCCCGGGCAGGTCGGCACGCGCCGCGTCCTCAGCGCCCTTGGCGGCCGGCGGCCCGGTCCCCGATGCCGCCAGTGCCGTGCTCACCGGCAGGAACAGGGCGCACAACGCGCACACAAGGATGAATGCGACTGGCGGCTTTCTCATGGCCGGCCTCCCCCTCGGGTCCCCGACGGCTCGGAGAGCCGTCACTCGAGCAGCTCGCGCCGGCAGGCCGGCGGTGAGCCAGCTCACTCGGAGTGTACTGCCGCGGCCCGACGTTGTCCGTTGAACGTAGCCAGCCTGGGCAACGGTCTGCAGGGGAACGCCTACGGCAACCGTCTCGAGGCGCCGGCGATAGCCGACCACATCATGCAGAACGACCTGCTGTAGTGGAGGGCACTCAGGAGTATCATCATCGCTGTCACGGCAGGCGATCATGGTACCGCCGCGCGGGGGCCGGTCGAACAGCGCACCGGTCGCGGGCCTGACGCCCTCGCGCACCGAGCGGTACGGGAGGGGGGAGATCGTGAAGCGCCAGCCAGGCGGCAAGCAGTGGAAGAGGATCAAGTTCCGCGGCAAGTGGGCATGGCGCAAGCTCGTCGTGCAGCTCGCCGATCCTCACGACCGTCCGGCGCTCTTACGCAGGCAGGGCGCCACCATAGGCGAAGGCTGCTACATCATCACCAAGTACCTCGGTACCGAGCCACAGCTCGTGACGATCGGCGACCGCTGCCTGATCGCCGGGGGAGTGCTCTTCTTCACTCATGATGCAGCCACGTGGTCGTGTGGCATCCCCACCGTGTTCGGCGATATCGTCATCGGTAGCGACGTTTTCATCGGCGCCAACGTCGTGCTGCTCCCCAGAACTCGAATCGGTGACAACGCCATCGTCGGAGCTGGGGCCGTGGTGAGCGGAGAGGTGCCGGCGGGCACGGTCTACGCCGGCAACCCCGCGAGGCAGATCTGCACTGTCGAAGAGTATCGCGACAAGCAGATGCGAAGACGGCAGGCACAGGGGCACGGCGGGCCCTGAGACGACGTGCTAGCGCGAGCGGGCGGGGCGATCGCCCCACCCGCTCGCGATCCTTCCGGGGGCGTCGATCAGTTCGGCGTGATCTGGATCCACTTCGCCCAGCCACGGGCGAAGCTGTAGGCGGCCATGGTCGCATCGCCGCAGCAGGAGCACGGATGCGTGGCCCAAGCAGTCTCCTCGAAGCAGATGCACGGGTTCACGACGACCGCGTGGGCTGCGATCACGAGCGGCGCCGCACCTTGCGCATGACAGTCGATCGTGAAGGTCGTGGCGTTAGTCCACGGATAGCTCTTCAGCGGGAACTTGCCCGGGGCTGCCGCACCGGCAGGGTTCACCGGGATGCCCTCGGCGCTGTGCGCGACCGCGAGGTGCACTTCCTTGAGCTTGTAACCCGCTTTGAGGTCGTATGTGATGGTCAGCGTCGGCGCCGACGTGTCGTGCGTGATCCACAGGTCGCCGACGTACATGTTCTGTCCCGCGTACAGACCGACTCTGCAGACGGTCTCGGTGGCGAGCGCCGGCGCGGCAAACAGGCCGATCGCCACCATCGTCACGATCACCAGGAACAGGATGCGCTTCATGAGGTACCCCCAATCGTCATGTGAAGTGCGCTGCGCCGTCTGTCCGGGGCACGGGTCTGATGCGCTCAGCCGAGCCGTCGCCGGCTGCGATGATGCCTCGTCAGCACCCCCCCTCTCTGCTCAGATCGGAAGCCCGGCCCGCACCCTGCGTCCCGACATGCGCAGGCCCATGGTCGCCCATGGCGCGTCCTGGGTAAAGGCGTTGCCGTTGTCTCGCGTGGCTATGCTGCGGGAAACGCGGAAGGATGCCTGCGGTCAGATGGAATGCACCGTCGTCATCACGGTCGGGCATGGCGACAGAGGCGCCCTGGTCTCTGCGGCTCGCCTGGTGGACGAGGCCCGGCAGTAGAGTTCGGTGGCCGCTCTCTGGGCGTCGAAGCGAAGGCCACACTCGTGAAGAGGGTCGCATTCGGCGGGCGCGACGATGGAGAGCACGATGGACAGGAGTTCCTCGCTCGTCAACTCCTCGATCTCGGGGAAGTGATCCATCATCGGCTCCACCCCTTTCGCGCAATCCAGCGATACCGTCATGCCACATCGCAAGGATTCGCCGTTCAACGGTGCTTACCTCGTTGAGCAGGGGAATCTGCCGTCTGCCCGCGTCTGACCCGATCGCGCCGTCGCAGGAGTGACTCGATCGGCTTCAGCGTAAGGTACGCATTGTAGGCGAGCGGGCGCTGCTGCCGTACCCCCGTCCACTCGAGCGCCTTCACGGCGCGCCGGAACGGGTGCACATCGGCCAGCCTCCACATCACCTCGGAAGGGAGCCCGAGGCGGCCGACGTTGCGGTTGATCCAGCGCACGTAGTCCGGCCGGACGACCTCGCTGAGCAAGGCCTCGTCGAGCGGCCTCAGCGGCACCCGGCGCATCGCGCGCAGGTTCAGGGTGTTGCGGTGGTCAGCCGCTGGGGGATGGGACTCGAGATCGACGCCCTGGCGGGCGAAGAACTCGCGCTGCCAACGGCGGTCCCGGCGAAGCTCCGCCGGCAGCGTGAGCATGCGCATCGCCAGCTCGATATCCAGAAACGGCCCCTTCGGCTGCAGGCCGAGCGAGGCCGGCACGGACAGCAGATACGACAGCAGCACCATGCGTAGGCGCGTCACCGTGAACACCCGTGGCAGCACCTCGGTCCGGAGGCGCGGTGTCGTCTCCAGCAGCCGCAGCATCCCCAGCTGCTCGCTGCTGAAGGCGCTGTACCGGGAGTCGGCGTTCATGGCGGGGTAGCGGAACACCGCGTAGGCCTCGGCCGGCTCGCGCAGCGTCGCGATGCTCCGAACGACTCTGTCGACGCCCGCGAACCGCTCCCCGCAAGCGCCGGAAAGCAGGAGGCGGGCCGCCGGGATCCGTTCGCGGATCTGGCGGTAGAACTCGATCTGGTACATGCCATGCGCGTGCGTCGACGGGCCAAACAGGGCGTCCCACTCGTCGAAGTAGGTGTGGAAGGAGCCGATGGGGACGAGGTCCCACCGCACGCGCAGCCGCCGCGCGAGCTCGGCTGCCTTCACCGCCTCGACCGAGCGGGCGGGATCGTCGCTCACCCCGAAGGTGACCGCGCGAACGCGCTTCTTGTCGGTCAGCAGCACGTTGATGAGCCGGGAATCGAAGCCGCCGCTCGTCGGCACGAGTATCTCTCCATCGCCGGCGGCGCAGTCGTTGATCTTGGCGCTGGCCACCTCGAGCACCTCGTCGACCGTGCTCCTTCGCTCCAGCCACTCCCAGGCCGGATCGTCGAGGTACTCCACGCGCAGCCCATCCGGGCCCGAGAGCAGGCGCGACGAGTAGCGAAGCATCCGCACGTCACGCACAGGTGTACGTTCGAAGACGCAGTAGCCGAAGTCGAGGTAGTCGTTGAAGCCCTCGGGGTCGAACTCGAGCTCGGGCAGGTCGATGACGGCGTTGATCGAGTGGCCGGCGCGGCCGGTCCGCACGTTGTAGAAGAAGGGGCGGCTCGCCAGCCAGTCGGACTCGTAGATCAGCTCCTCCGGCGCGACGGACGCATCCCGGCGCGCGCTCAAGTGGGGCTGCGCTCGTCGGCGAGTTGCCGCTGCATCCACGCCTCGAGGTCCATCTCGAGGGTGGTCCACTCCTGCACGTCCGGATCGCCGAACTCGTGGACCTTGGGTTCGGTGCCGATCTGGCGGTAGGCGAAGTGCTTCTTGTACCAGGCGATGGCGACGGGGCGGTCGGCGTTCGTCACCACGGTCTGTGCGCCCAACGAGGCCATGGCGCGCAGGCGCGCGCTCTGCAGCCGCATGCCCAGACCGTACCGGCGGTAGGCTGGGTCCACCGCCATCAAGGTGGTCTTGCCCTCCGTCTCCGAGAGCATCTTGTAGCCCGACATCCCGACGACGCGCTGGCCGGCCCGAGCCACGAAGCAGCAGCGCCAGTCGAGCTCGGGCATCTCCTCTGAGGGGATGCGGTGCATGTTCGCGGTCTCGAGCACCCTGAGCATGCCCTCCATATCGTCCGCCCTCGCCTGCTCGACGCGCACCTCGTCCGCACCGGCGGCGCACGGAGGCAGTCCAAGCGCGACCCGCGCCGCGTCGGCGTTGGCGACCGGCCGGCCGGCCTCCTCGGCGATGCGGACCAGCCGGCGTACCAGCTGTTCGTTCCTGGCGAGCCGCGTGCGCTCGTAGTCGTAGAACACGTTGTCCTCGATGCCCGTCCGCACGTGCCCCCCCATGGCAATGCTCAATATGTTGATCGGGACCTGGAACCGGCCGAGTCCCGTCCCAGACCAGAGCGACCGGCGCGGGAGGTCGGCGACCGCGGCGCTCAGGTTGAGCGCCGTGGCGGGCGCGGTATGCGCCGCCCCGAGCAGGATGTTGAAATAGTAGGGCGGTTGTACCAGTCCCTTCGCGATGAGGAGCTTGGCCGTGCTGATCATCCCCAGCTCGAGGATCTCGAGCTCCGGCTTGATGCCGCGTGCGAGCATCCGCTCGGCGAGCGCCCCGATGATCTCGGGGGTGTTGACCGACGGGCCGTCGTTGAAGTTCAGCGAGCCGGTCGTGAGGCTGGCCAGGTCCGGCTTGGCGTCGCCGTCGAGCTCGAGGACCGCCCCCCTCTGCTCGAGCTCGCCGTAGCGCCGCCCACTGGTCGTCGCACTGACGATCAGCTGCGGCCGCTCCCTGCGGATGCCGCTGATGATCTCGGCGAAGACGTCGGCCTCGTAGGTCGGCCGTCCATCGCGATCACGAGCGTGGACGTGGACCACCGACGCGCCGGCGTCGTGGCAGCGGACGGCATCCGCCACGATCTCCTCCGGGCTCAGTGGCGCGAACGGAGTGACGTCACGTGTCGGGAGCACGCCGGTGAGGGCCACATTGATGATGAGCGGGGAGTAGGCCTGCAGGGGATGCGGAAAGTCGACGTCGTCTCGACCCGTCTGTGGTCGCTCCATGAGCCCCTCCCATCCACCCTCGTCCGGCGCGATGATACCAGCCGGGCGTCCGTCATCCCTTGCTCCCGGTCGTCGCGCCTAGGAGTATCGGCGCTTCCGCACCCCTGCTCGAGACGCCGCCCTCTACCTGAACGCTGTCAGCTTGTCGCGCAGGCGTCGCGCGACCAGGCGTGCGGCTCCGAAACGCAGTCTCAGGAGCACGGCCACGAAGGGGTACGCCGGCAACCGGGCGATCACGACGTACGCCAGCTGCAGAGGGACCGTGTCCGGCCTCCAGCCGCGGACCCAGCCGGCGTCGCTCACCATGTCGACGCGCTGGACCCCGGGATCCTGGCAGCAGCGCTCCATGATCTTCTCCAGCAGCAACTGCCCCGGCGACACGTGGCCGAAGGTCTCGTCGTAGCCGATCTTCAGCGACGAGTAGGTAGCGCCGGTACGCGTGGAGAACACCGACGCGAGGCAGTGCCCCTGTGTGTAGAGAGACGTGATCTCGCAGTAGTCCTCGTCTCCACACATGTTTGTGGCCAGGTCGCGGAAGAAATCGGACCTGTCCTTGCTGCACCGGAGAGCGGTCACGGTCCCGCCGGCCCCCTTCCAGCCGGACGCCTCGACATCGAGGAAGGTCGCGAACTCGGAGTCCAGGTCGCCCTCCCTTGTGACCGTCACGAAATCAGCGTCACCCAGCCTGGCGAGCCTGTTGGACGCCGTATTGAGTGTGTGACGAAAGCTCTTGGGAAGCGAGGCGCGCAGCTCATCGAACGGCTTGCTGCAGTCCACGACATTGACGCTCTCTTTGGGTTCCACGTGGTACGTGCCTCTGCTCAGGCGTTGGAGACCACACCAGAGAGCCGAGTTCTGAGGCGCCGAGCCAACGATCAGAAGCCACCGTCCTTCCGGCCTGAGACGCAGGTGGCCGACCACGGCGGGGATGAGCGCTCGCCGCGCTTCGTCGTCAGGGCAGAGGACGTCGGCCTGGCGCCCATGGCTGTGCCAGAGGACCCCCCACACGCGGATGGGCAGTCCGAGCGCCCGGTCGGTCCTCGGCTGGAGCACGCAGATGGCCCGCACGCGCCGGCCGTCCGTCAGCGCCAGGCACCTGAGCTCGTCCGGCTCCCGCATGAGATGGTCGATGTGTGCCAGGCAGGCCTCGTACGCAAGAAAGCTCGTGCGTCGCGGGATCTGGGCGTAGAGGCGCCGCCAGTCGGCCTCGAGCAGCTGGAGTCCCGCCCGGCCGCGAGACTCGATGATCCCCCACTCGGCGTCCGGCACGGTGTCCCTCGGAGCCGTGGGACTTGGAGCGTCCTTCACGTCCTCGATTCGTCTCCTGCGTGGGTTCGGGCAACACTGCCGCAAAGGTGTCCCCTCAGGCGCCTCGTTCGCGGAGCAGAGGGGGCAGCCGATTGCGGAGCGCCTGAACAGCGAACCTCGCCGCTTCGTGGACGCCTGGCGCAGGGTCTCTGAAGGATAACATCAGATCGAATTCGACTCTCCGCAGCGACAAGAGCCATTGAGCGGGGGAGATCCTTCGCTGGAGCATGTCCGCAACGCTGTCGGGGATGTCGCGTGATGCCCAGATGTAGCGAGGACCGTCGACCTGACGCGGCGCCGCGAGCGGTCGCCCGAGCACGTCCAGATAGGCGGCGATCGAGACGCTGACGCCGAGCGCGGAAGCGAAGCCGTGCCACATCTCAGGCCGGGGGTTGATCTCCATGAGCTTGAGCGACCCATCGCGCGGGTCGCGTTTGAACTCGACTCCTGCGACCCCGTGATACCCGATCTCCTGGAGAAGACGGAGGCCGCTGTCCGCGACCTCCTGTAACCACACGCTCTCGCCAAGGCTTGCGACCCCGAACCCACCTCGCGGATGCTCACGCAGTTTGCGCCGCGTGAACATGGCGAGCGGGAGGGAGTCGCGGTCCAGGTAGCAGAGCAGCGTGAACAGGTCGTCGTGGCCACCCGGCACGATCTCCTGCAGCAGCAAAGGCCCACAGCCATGGACGCGCTGATACTGACGGGCCAGCTCCTCCCTGCGAGGCACGTGGACCACCTTGCCGAAGTGACGCCTCCTTAGCGCGAGGTGCTCGCTTGACTTGAGCAAGGCGGGGAAAGGAACGAGTCGGGCGGCTTCGTCCAGGTCGGCCTCATCGTGGATGAAGGCGGTCTCAGGGACTCCCACCCCAGCCCTTCGAGCCGCCTCGACCTGCGCCTGCTTGGAGGCGACATGCTGCATGACCGGCCAGGATGCAAAGGGCTGGAGGAAGTGCTGCTGGAGAAGGACAGCGTTGCGTGAACACGCGAACACGCAGTCGTCCTGGCAGGGGAACAGCACCGCCTTCTGCGGCAGCTTCTTCGCGATCGCCACGAGCGTTTCAGCAAAGGCAGCCTCGTCGTGGTGCGGATCGGGGCAGACGCCACGAGCCGGATAGCGTGAAGTGAACCCCGCGGCGCGACGGTCGGTGTCCAGCGCAAGCACCGGGATGCCTGAGCGAGCCAGATCGCGGATCACCCCCAGGCCCGTGGAGTTGTAGACGCCGATCACGATCGCTGGCGTCGTGGTGCGTGCTGCCTCAGCGAACTGTCCGAAACGCATGTGCGACCTCCCTCGCGGCAATCCTATGGCACATGCGGAGCCGAAACGCCCGGCGGGCGCTCGAGATCGCCGTTGTGTCGTCAGATTCGGAGACGGATGTTTGAGGCCTGCACGGCCACTCTGTGCCAGATTAGGCACGCTACTGCAGGGTGCGCGCGCGGGTCCCTGCAGGGAAAAGTCATGAGAGGAGAGGGGGTCGGATGCGAATCGCCAAGACTCGGCCCTATGCGAGGGCGTACAACGCCGTGCGGTACCTCGTTCCCAAGTCGCCCCGGCCACGGCAGATCCACGACGATACATCGATCCTCGACGAGGCCCTGCCTCTCGTGCTCGATTGGCCCGATGGTTGTCCGCGGCCCGTCGTGGCGATCATGCGCGACACCGGCATGATCCCCACCTGGACGAGGTATGCGCACTTCTTGCGCGCGAACGCCATCGGTCACACGTTGTGCAACCTCCACCGCTCCGACTGGCAGGAGCAGCTCAGCGGTGCCGACCTCGTGCTCTGGCGACCCGCGTCGGCCCCGGCAGCCGTGGATGAGTGCCGGCGAAAAGTCTACGCGATCGAACGTCACCTCGACATGTTGGCCTTCCCGTCGATCGACGAGATCGCGCTGTACGAGGACAAGGCATTGCAGTGGGAACTGATGAGCCATCATGGTCTCCCGGCGGCCGATACCTTCCTCACGTACAGTCGCGAGGAGGCCGAAGAGGCCCTCGGACGCCTCGCGTATCCACTCATCGCCAAGATCGTCACGGGGGCGTCTTCGCTGGGAGTGGAGCTCGTACGGTCTGAAGGGCAGGGGCGTCGCCTGATCAGGCAGGCGTTCTCGTACTGCGGCAGGCCTGCCTACTGGCCGGACGTGCGCCAGAAGGGCTACGTGCTCCTTCAGCGATACGTCCCCAATCCCGGCTTCGACCTTCGCGTCACGATCGCCGGAGACGTCGCTCACGCTTTCTACCGGGGTGTCCCCAAAGGGGAGTTCCGCGCATCCGGAATGAGCGTGCTGGTCAGGGACGATCCTCCCGTTCAGGCGGTCCGCCTCGCGCAGACCGTCGCCGAGAGGCTGGGCTTCCCTGCTCTGGCCGTGGACATGGTGTACGACCTGGAGACTGACCAGTTCGTGGTCATCGAGATCACCACGTTCCCGGGTGCGCACGCCCCGAACGGCATCCGAGCCAATCTGCCCGACGTCCTCTTTCAGGATGCAGGCGCCAGCGGTCTGAAGGTGATTCCCGGGCCCTACTGGATGGAGGAACTCGCCCTCAGGGCGGTGCTGATCGAGCGCTGGCTGCGGCCACGAGGGTTCGAGATCGCGTGGCCGGCGGAGGCGCCGCCGCGATCGTGAGGCGACGCGCAGACCACGGGACGAGCGGCGTGAGCGGCGCGCTCGAGGCGGTCCGTTCACGGATGGGACGATCGAACGAGCGACCCAGTGCCGGTCGGCCACGGGCGGCTGGGAGGCGTCAAGCCCCGAGCAGAGTCACTCGCCGCCATCCTGCCACGCACAGCTGCTCGCCTTTCCGCCGCTTCTCAGAGGATGCCGGAGCATTCACCCGTTCGCCGCGCAGATCACCGGGCGCCTTCATCGGCGTGATCGCGTCGACCGTCGACAACCGCACGTTGCCGACCGTCAGCCCGCCTGGCCACTCGTCGAGGGGTTCATCCACCAGCCCTGCGACCCGCTATCACACCCGCACCACTCGTTGCCGGCGAGCGCTGGAGCGGCGCTGAACGCTAGCATCGTCACTGACGCTGACGCCGGTACGACAATCAGATCCTACTGGCGAATGACCATTCTCCCCCGGGTGCGCCGATCACCACGACCCGGCATGGCGCGCCTAGGCGCGCCAGATCTGGCGCCTTACATACCCTCCACGGGTGGGCCGTCCATCCGCGAGCGAGGGAGTCCATCTGCGTCTACGAGACCCATCGCCGCCCGGGTGAGGGAGGGCAGCTGGGAGGATCGGGGCAGAGAGCACAGAGCTTTGAGACGGCACGGTGCTTCGGCTCGGGACTGCTTCTGCGTCTTGGCGAGGTCGGTCAGGCTACCTGCTTTGGCAGGCGGGGCCTCCCGTCGCGAGAGGCCCCGCCCGTGCCCTGGCTTTCGGTCCGCGCGGACCGCCGGCGCGACTACCGGTAGATGTTGCCCGTGCGCGTGATCGTGACTCCCGCCGCGATCCCGTACAACGTCGCCTCCGTCCTGCCCGTCTCGAAGGTGTTGTTCGCGAACACGTTGCCGCTCGAGCCGGCGCGCACGCTGACGCGCGCGCCCTGGCCCCGAAGGGTGTTGCCGCGGATGGTGTTGTCCGGGGCGCCGTCGAGGTCGAAGAGCACGCCGTTGGAGGTCGCGCGGGTGTCGGTCACGGTGTTGTTCTCGATCAGGTTGCGCGCTCCGTAGAGGAGGAACACCTGCCCCCCGGTGTTGACCGTGAAGGTGTTGTCGCGGATGACCGTGCCGCTGCCGTTGGCGTTGACCACGTTGACGGCCGCGTGCGGGGTCGCGCCGCGCGTCATGTCGAAGGTGTTGCCGGTGACGGTGACCCAGCCCAGGGGGCGGGCGTCGTCACCTTGGCTGCCGTGGAAGTTGAGGGCGGAGCCGCGGCAGGCGTAGAAGGTGTTGTCCTTGACGACCATGCCCCGGGGGCCGTTGATCTCGAGGCCGTGCGGCCAGCTCATGCTCGGGTTGGCCCCGGCCCCCTTGATCACGCAGCCCTCGACGCGGGAGTAGCCGCTGACGATGCCGAGCGTGCCGACGGGGACCGCATCGTAGGAGATCACCTGGCTGTCGCTGGGCTCGAAGACGCAGCGCAGGAAGCTGATGTTGCGGTAGCCCTTCCCGGTCGAGGACGTCGCCCGGTGCGTGATCTCCACGGTCATGCGCGTCGAGCCGAGGAAGTGGCAGTCCTCCCAGACGATGTCTTCGTAGTGTCTCACCGTAGCGCCGCCGCTGTACTCGCCCACGGTGACGGCATTGGCCACGGCGCCGCGTCCCGCGTCGATGACGCAGCCGCGGAAGGTGATGCGGCTGGCGCTGGAGTTGGTGAACGAGATGGCCGGAGGGCCACCGACGATCCGGCAGCGCAGGAGCAGCGCGTCGTGGGCTCCGTCGCTGAAGCGCAGCGAGGCGCCGGCGACGCCGAGCTTGAGGTCGGAGAGCGTGAGCGTGCTGCTCGGCGTGACCGCCCCGTGCAGCCAGGACCTGTCCATGCCCGCACCGGCGAGGCTGACACCCGCCGGGATGGCGAGCGAGCTGACCCGGTAGTCGCCGGCGGGCACGAAGACGGTGCCGCCGCCCTTGGCGGCCACGGCGCTGAGCGCCGCCCGGATCGGCCGCCGTGTCGTCGCTGGTGCCGTCGCCCTTGGCGCCGTAGGCGGTGACGCTGGCGTCGTAGGGGCCTGAGGACGGACTCGGCGAGGGGGCGGGGGTGGGCGTCGGCGTCACGGACGGCTTCGGCGTCGGCGTGGGCGTCGGCGTCACGGTCGCCTTCGGCGTCGGCGTGGGCGTCACGGTCGCCTTCGGGGTCGGGGAGGGCGTCACGGACGGCTTCGGGGTCGGCGTCGGCGTCGGCGTCACGGTCGCCTTCGGCGTCGGCGTGGGCGTCACGGTCGGCTTCGGCGTCGGCGTCACGGTCGCCTTCGGGGTCGGCGTCGGCGTCACGGTCGGCTTCGGCATTACGGTCGGGGTCGGCGTCGGCGTCACGGATGGCTTCGGCGTCGGCGTCACGGTCGCCTTCGGGGTCGGCGTCGGCATGCAGGTGGGCGTCGCGATGGGCGTCGGTGTGGGGGCCGGCGTGGCCGAGGGCGTGCAGGATGGCGTCGGGATCGCGTTTGGCGTTGGCATCTCAGTCGGCGAGAGCGTCGGCGTCGGTGTCGAGAGCGACCACGTTGGGGTAGCACTGGTTGGGGTAGCACTGGGCAGTGGGGCGGGCGTGGGGGTCGTCGCCTGGGCGGGAGCAGGCGTCACGATCGGCGTCGGTACAGGCGATGAAGTCGGCGTCACGATCGCAACAGAGGTAGCCCTCGGGGCGCGCCCTGGCTTCGCTGCGGAGCCCAGTGCGCGTATGAGGGTCCACGACGGCTCAGGGATGGAGATCCCTGCGGACAACTGCCTGTCGTGGTACTTTAGCACCGGTCGAACGTAATACCCCTTAGCGCGGGTGAGCGCGATAACGACAGGCGCCGTCCCACGTTTCCAGTATTTCCCGGCAGTCTCGCTGGCCATCCGCACATCGCGTATGGTGAAGACATTGGTGGTCGCGCGAGCGACCGCGGCGTCTCTCATCCCCCGCACAGCCTTGCCGGGATCGGTGAGTCCGCAGGAGATCAACGCACCGGCGTGCCGGTAGTCACGTAGGTCCAAGCTGGCGGGGCCCAGGAGCGCGGAACTCCCAAGGCGGAAGCCCCAGCCGCTCGCACCGCCGACGGTGCTGGTGAGCAGGGCGACGCTGATGGCCAGACCGAGGAGCGCGGCCGGCAGAAGCTTTCGAAGCATGTCTCTCCTCTTGAATCGTACCGAGGCAGGTCACGTAGCTTGGCCCGTCATGCGGTGGACGCTCAGAGGCAGGCAACGCCAGTCCGTGTGGTCTCGGCCTTCACCGGGATCGCGTTGCGAGTATGCGGTGAGGACCTGCAGACGCGGTCTGAGCCCGCCCGTTGTGCGCTCCCGGCGCGGGGGTACTGTTGTCACAATGGGCGACAGTGTTGCAGGCCCCAGAAGCATCTGCAACTCTTGCGTAAGTAGCACGACTTGCTGCAAACAAGTACGTGCAATGCCGACTCCGGGGTGCGGAGGTACGGGCATCGGTGCGAACCACGGAGAGCGCGCGCGTCGCCACGAAAGAGGAGGCGCGCGCTGGCTCAGAGACGGACGACCTCAGCTGAGAGCACGGCGACCCCTTGTCGTCGCGTGAGACCTCAGGTGAAGGACCCGGGAGCAGCCCGACACAAAGCGGCGTGTGAGGGGGCCGCGGCACGCACAGGAGCCCTCCTCTCAAGCTGCGTCATCAACAGGCCTCCGTCCCGGCTAGGCAGGCGGGGTGGACTCATGGTGCTCCTTCCCGCGCCGCCTCAGTTCCCTCTGTGCCTGGGCCCGCGCACAGTCCCTGCTGCAGTACATGACGCCCTCGGTGCGGTGCTGGTGGCGCTTGGCGCGACCTTGCTGGCGCACGAAGAGGCGGCCGCACCTCTCGTTCTGACAGCGCCGGTAGGTCGCTCCTTCGGCGATGTGGTTCCAGAGCTGAAGGCAGAGGACCGCGAAGAGCGAGGGCTGCGACGCGGCGCCACGAAAGCGGTTGGGTAGGGCGTCTTCGGTCGAGCCGAGCTCAAGAGCGATGTGGAAGTCGCGCAATCCATGGTTGAGGTGAGAAACGAGGAACCAGACGAGGATCGTCTCGAGGTTCAACGCCGAGACCGACAGCAGCTCCGTGATGCCGAAAGCCTGCGACTCCCACTGCTTGGCCACAGCGACGTAGCCCTCTCTCGTCTGGTGCGCCTGCCAGATACGTGTGAGATCCCTGAGGAGGCGCACGTGAAGCCGGAACTCTTCGAGGTGCAGGTATGTGCCCCGGGTCTCTTGGGCCGTGCCTTCGTGCGGCGCATCGGCAATGGCCAGCCTGCGCAGCTCGGCCACGACCTCGGGCCGTGGCGCCGCCAAGCGGTGCGCGCCGAGTGGTGCCGCGTAGGATACGGTCTCTTGGGGCGTGACGTCTCGCAGGCCGGACGGTGCGATCGGCCCGAACCGCTCACTGAATGCTCGGATGGCCTCGGAGTCCGTCAGGTCGAGATCCACGACCTCGCGGAGATAGAGCTCCATGGGCAGCTCGACGGGCCAACGCACCGGCGCATCGAAACCCATCACCTTGCCGTCGAAATGGGTCAGTGTCGCGACTTCGACCGGGGGCACGGGGACGCGGACCTCAGGCCACGACGCTATGTGGAATCGGCCTTCTTGATCCGCTCTGCTCATCGTAATGCGCTCTTCACGGTACCTCGCAGTATCATCAAAGTACCTAACGCCACTAGATGGTACCACTACTAACGGATAGCGCCGGCGTGCTTGCTTGGTCAAGAGCACGGTGATTGACGGCCCGTCGGCGTCGCGGTGGAGCCGAAGCGCTCCCGGTTCAGAATCTCTTCAACACCCACCTCGCCCGGAATCTCCCGAAGACCTTGAAATACATCCCCAGAAGCACCGGTCGTGCACCCAGTTTCTGCTTGAACCTGATTGATGCCAGATTCCAGGGCACAGTCACGCTGTAGAAGGTATCGCGTCCCATCCTGTTGAGGACGTCGTAGGTCCGATAGCGCAGGGCTGGGGCAAGGCTGTTCCCGCGATGCGCCTTGAGGACGTACATGTCGTAGAGGTACGCCTCGTTGTCCTTCATTCTCACCGGATAGTAGCCGACGGACCCGACCAGTGAGTACCAGGTGAAGGCTGCGATCTGACCGCTGCATTTCAGTCCCACGCAGACGTCTCCCCTGTCCAGGTCGTCGACCACATGCCTCTCGGGGGCGAAGCCCAGGCGTTCCTCAAGGCGGCTGATCGCGAGGACGTCGTCGCGTCCGAAGACCGAGAATTCAAACCCCTCCGGCAGCTTGGCCAGGTGCTCGGGGACCTGCGCAGGCATGGCCTCTCTCATGTAGTAGAAGGGCTGAGCCGTAACGCCGACTCGCGACGAGTAATGCAGGAGGGCAAACAAGACTCCCTCGTTGCGAGCCCTTTCCAGGAATATGCGCACCTTCGACGGTATGTCCATTGGCCGTTCCCTTGGTCGCTCCACTACGTTGAGCGCCTCGTTGACCCGTACTGACCTTGCGGTTGCCGGCCACTGCGCCTACCTCGACGACGAAGCGCTACCTGCACAGCCGGAACGATCCGAGGCCAGAGGAAGATGGTCGGTGGCCAGACTCGAACCCGCGACCCCTGGTCCCCCAGACGAGGGCGCCAACCCGGCTGCGCCACACGCCCACCGGACAGCGAGCATCGTAGCACGGGCATCACGCGTGTCTGTCTTGATTCCGTCTTCCGGCGGGGCGCTTCTGCGCCAGGGGAGCGTACGCGCTCGCGCTATCCGGGCCGCAGCTGAGGCCCGCCGCCCTCACGTTCAGCGGGCCTCTGCAATGGACGAGCCGCTCGGTCGGGTCGTCTTCTTGCTCGACCTCCTAGTTCACCGTCACCATGAGCGGCCCGGTCGTCCCCCAGTTGCCGGCCTGGTCGATTGCCCTCTGCTTGCCGCTCGTCTGCGAGGACGCCTCTCAGGGAGCGTCGGTCACGGGACTGCCGGAGGCACGAAGTGGCCCTTCATCGCCCAAGGCCGTGCTTCGCCCGCCGATCGGCCTGTGGTCAGGTGGGCCTCCCAACCGTCGTAGGGACTCCCGTCGGCACCGTATGCGACGTCGGGGAGGGCATACCTGAGGGGCATGGGGGCGTTCGGGTCAATGTAGTGATCCCAGAGTGAACATTGCCACGCCAGGTGCCCGTCAGGGGCGTAGAAGTCGTAGTACCCCGTGACGTGCGTGCCGAGCTCATCGCTGTAGCCATCGTCGAGCGTGATCACGGCGTCGTACCTCACCTTGCCGGGCCCCAGTGGATCATCCATCAGCACCTGCATCTCGAAGACGAAGGATCCATCGGACAGGGGGATGGTGTCGGTCGGCGGATACCACACCGCGTTCCAGTTGAGCCGGCCCGCCGCCGGCCCTTTGGCTGCGGCAGGGCCGACCGTGGACGCCAGCAGTGCCAGTGCCAACGCGGCGAGTACGACCAGGAGCAGACTCTTCTTCATCACTGACATCCTTTCGAGACGTGCAGGTAGGATGCTCGCCGCGCCGCTGGCGGCAAGCGCCTCCGTCTTGGCTGTGCCATAGACACCTCCCTCGCGGACCCGCAGGGTCGGCCCCGCAGAGCATGAAGACCGGCCCGCAACCCAGTCTCACCAGTGGCTTGTCGTGCCGGCGGGGGGTGGTGGCCGTGTACGATTGCCGGCGGATCGGCGTCTCCCCGCCTCCCGACCGCTTGACTGTGCCCGTCCAATCCACCGCCGTCATCACCTGAATCAGGTGAATGCCGGGCGACGCTGGGCGTGAGCCAGCGACTTCCACCGTCCACCAAGGGAGGCCCGCTGCCCTCACGGGCGGCGGGCCTCGGCCTTCTCGCGCTCAGGCGGCGCACGTCGCGCCGTCGCTGGCGCCCCGCGGCTCGTCGGCTACTTGGCAGCGACCTGCGGATCGCTTCGCTGCCTCAGCCGCGGCTACAGAAAGTCCCTGAGGGCGCCGCAGCGCGCGGGGAGATGGTGCCGGCAAAGGCGGAATACACGTGGAACACCGAGCGGCTGTCTCTGAGGGCAAAGAAGATGGTCGGCGTGGCCAGATTTGAACTGGCGACCCCTAGTCCCCCAGACTAGTGCGCTAACCAGGCTGCGCCACACGCCGACCGTACAGGCGGCATTTTAGCACAGGCGACGGAGGCCGCGTCGGAGCGTAGACGGGGGCTGCCTCCCGCCGCGGGAGGCAGCCCCCTCAGTACGCGCGGTGACGCAGGCGTCTACTTGACCATGCGCGTCCAGATCGGGTTGGTGACGGCGCGGTGCCCGTCCTGGTCCTCGACGATGAACGAATACCAGGTCTTCGTCGTGGTCTTGAGGTTGAAGGACACGATCTCGCGCGTCGTCTTGTCGTGGAAGGTGAGCGTGCGGATCGGCTCGCCCTTGCGCAGGACCTGGACCGACTTGAGGCCGTCCACCGCGGCCACCCTGAGGCTCACGGGCAGCACGCCGCGGCGCTCGCTGACGTCCACCCGCTGGCCGTACACCATGCCGTTGAGCGGCTCGACGAGCGGGCCTTCCGTCACGTACGAGTGTCCCGCCTTGAGGGCGGCGATGTAGTTGGTTTGGGTCTTCTGGAGCGGCGCCGGGATGTTCGCGTACGTGCGGGTCGAGCCGGAGATCCACGACCACACGTCGTGTGTGTCGGTGCTGCCCACGAGGTAGTAGCGCTTGTTGGCGCCCGAGAGGCTGCTCGTCCACAGGTCCATGGCCCTGGACAGCGTCGCGCTGTCGGGGCCCTTCGCGTCGGCGGTGGACTGCAGCTCGATCATGTCGAAGTCGGGGCTGTAGCCGCCGGGGATGGTGCCGTCGTCTGCGGCGGTGAAGTACCCGTAGGCGATGTAGGGGTGGTTGATGGTGATCAGCATGCCGGCCTTGTGGGCGGCGTCGATGATCTGCTGCGCGGTGCCGGTGGGGTCGATCGTGACCGGGCTCTTGATCGACATGGGCAGGACGTTGAAGTGCGCCCAGATCGGCGAGATCTCGTCCGACGAGATGAAGGGCACGCCCCGCTTGGCCGAGAACACACTCATCGCCTTGTTGTTGGCGAAGGAGTCGTGGTCGGAGAGCGAGGTGAAGTCGAGCCCGGCGGAGAGCTGCGAGCGCACCACGTACTCGGGCGGAGTGACGCCGTCGAGGATGTCCGAGTGGTGGTGCATGTCGGCGCTGAACCAGCGGCGGTGCGCCGGGTTGAGGAGCCTGGCGATGCTCACCGACACCGTCTGGTCCTCTCCGGCGACCACGGTGATCGGCACGCTGGCCGCTCGTGTCGTGAAGCCGTCGCCGGCGGTGATGTCGAGCGTGAAGTCGCCGGGGGCCACGTTCAGTCTGGCCGTGCCGACGGCGGTGAGGTCGGTGAAGAAGACGCTCTTGCCGAGGAACCCGACCAGCGGCGGCGTACCACCGCTCACCCGGATACGGGCGTCGATCGGCGTGCCGGTCACGGCGCGCTTCACCTTGACGGTCACCGCGCTCTGCGGGGTGAGCCCGGTGAAGTCCTGCGTCACGTCGCCGGATTCCGCGACCACGACATCGGCCATGGCCGTGCTCGAGTACCCCTTGGCCACGGCGTAGAGCTGGTAGCTGCCGACGGGGAGGCTCAGGCTGTAGGCGTCGCCTTCCGCGACCACCCAGGTGAACGGCGCCCCGTCCTTCTGGACGACCACGATCGGCGGCTCGGGGAAGCTGCCCGAGGCCGCGGCGACGGTGCCGTGCACCGTGCCGGCCGCGTCGGCGCGATCATCGATCACCGTGGCGACGAAGCGGGAGATGCTGGCGCTGTCTTCGAACTGCACCTTGCCGTCGAAGGTCAGCGAGTCGCCGGGAGCGAACGTGCTCTTCGTGTAGAGGTCCTGCCACCCGGTGCCGCCGTCGTGCGCGTCGGCGGCCGCATAGTGCAGGCCGATGGAGTAGTCGGAGTCGTAGCCGAGCACGTACTTGCCGTAGGGATCGCTCACGGTGGGATACGGGTCGCCGGGCTGCTCGGCGTAGGGCCCGAACATGAACCCGCCGGTCGTGCAGAACGTGTAGCCGGGGAAGATGTCCGTGTACGTCTCGCCGCTGCCGCCGGGGTTCGTGGCGACCGTGCTGAGCAGAGCGAAACGGCTGCCGCGGTCGACGGTGATCGTCGTGACGAGTTCGAGCTTGTTGTAGTCACGCGCGACGGTCACCACGGCCTGGTCGGTCGTGTCCTTGGTGACGGTGACGGTCTGGTAGGTGTTGGGCCAGGCCGCCCAGGCATTGGGCAGGAAGTCGACCAGCGTCAGCTTGTCCCTGCCCCAGACGCCGCCGGTGATCGTGGTGCCGTCCAGGATGCTGCCCTTGGGCACGCCCCAGGGTGGGGCGGTGTCGACGGCGACGGCGATGGCGAAGTAGCCGTTGTCGATGGTGATGTCGTTGGCGCCGAGGCAACTGCCGTTGGTGATGGTGGTGGGCCCCGTCGTCAGATTGACGTCGGGGTCGACGGCGAGCGCGGCGCTCGCGGGCACGGTGAGCAGAAGCAGCGTGAGGACCGCCGCGATGACGAGCCTCTTTGTGGTGCTGTGTCCCATAGTCCCTCCACAGATGCTGACGAGCGTGCGGATGAGCCGTCCCGCGCGCCCTCCGGGCGGCCGCGGGCGGCCTCGAGACGGAGCGCTGCATCCCCCCTTTCAGCAGGTGGCCCGCCCCTCCGCGGGCTCACACGACGGTGACGTCCCGCCCGGCCGCGGCTGCGGCTCGTCGGGTGTATCGCCTGCAGACATCCTAGTCCCGGGCCTGCGGCCGTGTACATGCTCCATCAGGCGTTTCTCGCGGCGACGCGCCACGCCCGGCGGGGCTGCTAGACTCCTGTCATGCAACGCCTCATGCGTCACGTGCCCAACATCCTCACGGTCGCGCGCCTGTGCGCGCTGCCGCTGGTCGTGTGGACCTACTCGCTGTACGCCCCCGGGGCCGCATGGACCACGGCCTGGATCGTGCTCTTCGCGGCGCTCAGCGACGTGGCCGACGGCCTCATCGCCCGCAGGTACCACGTGCAGAGCGAGTTCGGCCGCTGGATCGATCCGATCGCCGACCGGCTCTTCTTCTTCACCCTTGTCGCGATGCTCTGGTACTTCGGCACGCTGCCGTGGTGGGCCGTGCTGCCGCTGCTCGTCCGCGACGGCATCATCCTGCTGCTGGCGATCCCGACGCGGCGCTACACCAGCGAGGGGCCGCAGATCAGCCGCTGGGGCAAGGCCAGCAACTTCATCCTCATCTGCGCCATCCAGTGGTTCATCATCGACCTCCGGGTCATCGGCTGGGGCTTCTTCGCCGTCGGGGCAAGCCTGTACGTGGCCAGCGGGCTCCTGTACGGATACCGCGCCATCGCCTGGGTCCGTGGGGCGCGGGGAGGGGGCGGCACGCCGGCCTGAGCCGCGCCGCCTCGTGCCTCCGCCCGTGGAGTCCCTGCACGCTCAGAAGGCGTTTCGCGCGCACGCACATCTGGTACGCTAGCCGCACAGGGGTCCTCGTTCTTCAGCGGAGGTGAGGCGCGTGCGCGCAGTGGTCATGGCCGGAGGCGAGGGCACGCGCCTGCGCCCTCTCACCAGCAACCAGCCCAAGCCGATGGTGTCGCTGTGCGGCAAGCCGTGCATGGAGCACATCGTCGAGCTGCTCAAGCGTCACGGCATCGACGAGACCGTCGTCACGCTCATGTTCCTGCCCAAGGTCATCCGCGACTACTTCGGCGACGGTTCGAGCCTCGGCGTGAGCATGCAGTACTCCGTCGAGCAGTCTCCGGCGGGCACCGCCGGCAGCGTCAAGCTCGCGGAAGACGAGCTCAGGGACGACACCTCCATCGTCATCAGCGGCGACGCGCTCACCGACTTCGACCTCACCGAGCTCGTCGCCTTCCACAAGCGGCGCGGCGCCATGGTCACCATCGCGCTGAAGCGCGTGGAGAACCCGCTCGAGTTCGGCGTCGTCGTCGTCGACGACGACGGGCGCATCGAGCGCTTCCTCGAGAAGCCCACCTGGGGCCAGGTGTTCAGCGACACCGTCAACACGGGCATCTACGTGCTCGAGCCGGAGGTGTTCGACCACATCCCGGCCGACACCAAGTACGACTTCAGTCAGGAGCTGTTCCCCAAGCTGTTCGAGATGGGCGCGCCGCTCT
The DNA here is from genome assembly GCA_963736645.1 of uncultured Thermoleophilia bacterium. GTDB lineage: Bacteria > Actinomycetota > Thermoleophilia > UBA2241 > UBA2241 > CAIXSE01. Next base: position 37,200 of record CAVTPJ010000002.1, read on the forward strand.
ACGGGTACGTGGCCGAGGGCTATTGGCAGGACATCGGCAGCCTGCCGCAGTATCTGGCCGCCAACCGCGACCTGCTCGACGGCAAGGTCGAGGCCGAGCTCCCCGGCATCGAGCTGCAGAACCGCATCTTCCTCGGCGACGGCGTCAACCTGGACTCGCTCGAGAACATGCAGGGCCCGGCCTTCGTCGGCAACTACGTCAAGATCGATGCCACCGCGTCGATCGGCGCCTACTCGGTGCTCGGCAGCAACGTCGTGGTCAAGGAGCACGCCGAGACGCGCAACAGCGTGATCGGCGCCAACACCTACGTGGGCGCCTCGGCCAAGGTCCTCGGCGCCATCGTCGGCAAGAACTGCGACATCAAGGCGGGAGCCTCGCTCAGCGAGGGGGCCTCCATCGGCGACGAGTCGGTGATCGGCGAGCAGGCGTACATCGCGCCGGACGTCAAGATCTACCCGTACAAGACGGTCGACTCGGGGGCCCAGATCCACAGCAGCATCATCTGGGAGTCCCGGGGCAGCTCTCAGCTCTTCGGCAAGGACGGCGTCACCGGGCTCATCAACGTCGACATCACGGCCGAGCTGGCGCTCAAGCTGGCGATGGCCTACGGCACCGTGCTCAAGAAGGGCGTGCGCGTCACCACGAGCCGTGACGCCCACCCGGCGTCACGGGTCATCAAGCGCGCCCTCATCTGCGGCCTCAACTCCACCGGCGTCGTGGTGCGCGACCTGCGCGTGGCGAGCAGCGCCATCAACCGCTTCGAGGTCGAGAACGGCAGCGCCCAGGGGGGCATGCACGTGCGCATCGCGAGCTGGGACCCCGAGATGATCCAGATCCAGGTGTTCGAGCCGCCGGGCATCAACCTGAGCGAGCAGCGCCAGAAGGACATCGAGAAGTACTACGGACGCCAGGACTTCCGCCGCGCCTTCTACAGCGAGTTCGGGGAGATCACCTTCCCGGACCGGGCGATGGAGACCTACGTCCGCGGCCTGCTGGGCTCGTGGGACGTCGAGCGCATCCGCAGCCGCGCCTACCGGCTGGTGATCGACTACTCGTACTCGCCGGCCTCGCTCACGCTGCCGAACCTCCTCGGCAACCTGGGCGCCGAGGTGCTGTCCATGCGCGCCTTCAACGACCAGCAGCACGTGAGCCTCGGCGCCGAGGAGCTCGGCGTCAACCTGCAGGAGGTCCAGCGCCTCGTACGTACCATGGAGGCCGACCTCGGGCTCGTCATCGGCCCTGGCGCCGAGCGCCTCTACGTGGTCGACGACACCGGCGCCGAGGTGCCGCTCGAGAAGGCTCTGCTGCTCTTCGTGAAGCTCGTCGCCCAGCAGGCCTCCAAGGGCGAGAAGATCGTCCTTCCGCTGACGGTCACGCACCTCGCCGAGACGCTCGCCGAGCCGTTCGGCGTGGAGGTCGTGCGGACCAAGGTGTCGCTGCCGGCGCTGGCGCAGGCGTCGACCGCCGACGGCGTGGTGTTCGCCGGCTCCCTCAGTGGCGGCTACATCTTCCCGCGCTTCCTGCCGGCGTTCGATGCCGTCATGAGCCTCGGCAAGCTGCTCGAGCTGCTGGCGCCGCAAGCCCGCCCCCTCAGCGAGCAGCTGGCCGAGATCCCCACCAGCACCCTCGTCCACAAGACGGTGGCATGCCCCTGGGCGCTCAAGGGCACGGTCATGCGCACCGCCACCGAGCACCTGCAGCGCGAGGCCGCGGGTGGTGACGCCGAGATCGACATGATCGACGGCATCCAGCTCCGTCGCGACGAGGGGTGGGTCCAGCTCCTGCCCGACGCCGACGAACCCGTCTTCCACATCTACGCCGAGGGCGCCGACCACGACGACTCCGAGCGGCTCGCCGAGGGGTTCCTCGAGGTGGTCCGTGCCGTGATCCGGGAGAACGGCGAGTAGGGACCCGGGGTGCGGGCGGCGAACGCTGCCGTACAATGAAGCGTATGGAAGCACTCTCGCCCGGGGCCGGGCAGCCCGCCGTGGTCTCGCGCCGCGGCCCGCTGCGCCGCCTCGGCTCCTGGTATCGCCGCCACGTGTGGGTGGCGACCGCGCTGCTCATCGTCGTCCTCGCGGTCGCCGGCTTCGCCGCGCTGCAGGTGGTCACCTGGAGCAAGGTCGGCGACGGCGTCACGGTCGCCGGCATCCCGCTGCAAGGCCTCGGCCAGGACGCGGCCGCCGCCGCCGTGGCGTCACACGCGGACGGGTCGCTGGACACCGTGCGCCTCGACGTCGGTGAGGACGAGCCGCTCGTGCTGTCGCTGCGGCAGCTCGGCATCTCCGTCGACGCGGCCGCGACCGCGCGCGCCGCGTACGCCGCCGGCCGGCGCGACCTGCCGTTTGGACTGACCGTCTGGCTTCCCGGCGGCTCGACGGAGGTGCCCCCCGTGGTCCGCGTCGACGCCGACGCCTACGCGAAGGGCCTCGCTCCGGTGCGCGCGCTGGTCGACGCTCCCGCGCTCGACGCCCGGCTCAAGCTCGCCGGCGAGCGCGTCACCGTGGTGCCGGCGGAGGACGGGCGAGAGGTCGACGCCGTCGCTCTCGAGCGCGACATCCTGGCGGCGCTGTCCGCCGGGCGGGGCTACGCCGGCCCGGTCCCCACGGCGGTGATCACGCCGGAGGTGAGCACGGTCGACGCCGAGGCGCGAGCCTCGGCCGCGGTCGCCTACCTCGCGCGTCCCATCACGCTGCGCTATCGCTCCAGAGAGGTGGTCCTCTCGCCTGAGCAGATGGCGGAGATGCTGAGCGTCAACCTCGGCGACGACGCCGACGACTACCCGCTCACGTTCCGCAACGACCGCGCGCGGGCCGAGCTCCACCGCCTGTTCGCCTTCGCCGAGACGCCACCGGTGGACGCGACGGTCGAGGTCAACGACGACGGCACCGTCAGCGTCACCGAGAGCAGCTCCGGCAACGTCCTGGACATGCCGGTCCTGCTGGAGGAGCTCGACGACGCCGCCGCGGGCGGCGGCCTGCGCACGATCTTCGTCGCGCTCACGCCCGCCTTCCCCAAGCTCTCGACCGCCGACGTCCAGAACATGGGGCTCTCCGCGCTCGGCTCGCAGTTCGTCACCTACTTCGATCCGCGCAACGAGTCGCGGGCCAACAACATCGCGCTCGCCGCCAAGCTCGTCGACGGGACCGTCGTGGACCCGGGCGAGACCTTCTCGCTGAACGCCGCGATGGGGCCGCGCACGGCCAACCGCGGCTTCGACTACGCGCCGGTCATCGCCGCCGACAACGTGCTCCGTCAAGGGGTCGGCGGCGGCATCTGCCAGTACGCGACGACGCTCTTCAACGCCGTGTTCTTCGCCGGCCTGCCGGTGGTCGAGCGCCGGGCGCACTCGCTGTACATCTCGCACTACCCGATCGGCCGCGACGCCACGGTGGCCTGGGGAGCCATCGACTTCAAGTTCAAGAACGATACCGGCAGGAGCGTGATGATCCGCAGCTGGATCGACGGCGGCGCGCTCACCGTGGCTCTGGTGGGGAAGACGGGACGCAAGGTCGAGTACACGACCTCTGGCTTTTATGATCTTCGTAAACCGGCCCACGGCAAGTCGGACCCGAGGGTGATCTACGACAGCGACCTCGGCCCGGGCGTGACCCGCTGGGAGAGGGGCATCGACGGGCTGAGCGTCAAGGTCGAGCGCACGGTGAAGGATTCGGACGGAGAGGTGCTGTTCCGCGACACCTTCGTCTCGCGCTACGAGCCGCTGGACTGGGTCAAGCGCGTCGGTACGTGAGGCGGTGGGGGAGAGGCCCGGCAGCGCCGCCGCCCGGACCGCTGGCCGTCAGCCCGTCTTGGCGATGACCTGCTTGCAGACGACCTTGAGCGTCTCGAAGACGCCCTCTCCGGTCACCGCGCTGCTCTCCGCCACCGGGGAGTCGGTGTGGTTGAGGAGCTCGTTGAGGTCCTCCACGGAGAAGATGTCGGTGAGGTCGCGCTTGTTCATCTGGATGACGAAGCCGAGCTTGCTGAGGTCGTCGCCCTGGCCGAGCAGGTTGTCCCAGAGGTTGAGGTAGCTCTCCACGTTCTCGTCGAGGCGCGTGATCTGCGAGTCGGCGACGAAGATCACGCCGTCGACGCCCTGCAGCACGAGCTTGCGGCTGGCGTTGTAGTAGCTCTGGCCGGGGACGGTGTAGAGATGGAAGCGCGTCTGCATGCCCTTGACCGTGCCCAGGGTGAGCGGGAGGAAGTCGAAGTACAGGGTGCGCTCTTCCTCGGTGGCGATGCTGACCAGCTTGCCGCGGGCGTCGGGATTGATCTTGCGATGGATGTACTGGAGGTTGGTCGTCTTTCCGCACAGGCCGCAGCCGTAGTAGACGATCTTGTAGTTGATCTCGCGGGCGGCGAAGTTGATGAGCGGCATCCGCGCCTCACATGTCCTTGAAGAGGTCGTCCATCGCCGTGCCGGCCGCCGCCTCGAAGCCGGCGTCCATCTCCGGCATCGCCTCGTCGTCCGTGCCCTCGAAGATCTGCCGCAGGACCTCGATGGCGCGCTGCGTGTACAGGCGCACCTTGCCCACCTGCGTCGCGCGCCCGAAGGTGACGATGAGCAGGACCTGCTCAGTGACCTGGGAGACGTGGAGGTTGAGGCCCTTGCCCTCGTGGAAGAGCAGGGTGAACTCGTTCTCGTCGAGGATCTTGGCCAACTGCTGCGTGGCGGCGAAGGAGCTGGCCGCCAGCGAAGCCAGCGACAGCGTCTCGGGGTGGTACTCGTCGGAGGCCGTCGTGATGGGCTGACCGGACGTGCTGATGAGCGCCAGGAAGCTCGATCCGGAGACTTCCTTCAGCTTCTGAAGGAGGTCATCGCAGCGATCGAGCTGGCGATCGTTGATGACGAGTCCTTTGCGACGTGCCACGCACGCTCCTCCCGTAGACGCCCGCGGTCAGCGAAGTATACAACAGCGCCGCCGCGGCCCCGCGTCCGTCCGGCGCTGGACCCTGTATCGTCCCGTTTCGAACAAAGCATGAGAGCAGGCGCCCGCCGAAGAACCCGGGCAGGAAGGCGGGCGCCGGCTGCGAAGCATGCACGGAATGGAGGGACGCACGGACGCATTGACCAGACGCGATCAAAGGGGGGCGGCATGGGCCTGAGAGGCGACCTCTCCGAGCTGCCGCTGCCGGACCTGGTCCAGATGACGTCCGTCGGCGGCAAGACGGGACGCCTGGTGCTCTTCGATGAGGAGGGCGCCGTCGCCGGCGAGCTCACCTTCAGGCAAGGACGCCTCGTCGGCGCCCACTGCGGCGAGCTGACCGCCGAGAAGGCGTTCTACGCCTTGCTCGCCGCCAAGACCGGCACCTTCGACTTCGATCCCGCCGCGGAACTCGACGAGGACGCCTTCAACCTGCCGACGGAGTCGCTCCTCATGGAGGGAATGCGCCGCCTCGACGAGACGTACCGCCTGCGCCGACGCCTGCCGGCGCCGGGACGCGTGCGCTTTCTCGGCGGCGAGGCCGACGATACGCTCGAGGCACGCATCCTCGGCTACGTCGGACCGGGAACGCGCACGGTCGGCGACATCGTCGAGGGCATCCTCGTGGGCGGCGACGCCGACGAGTACGACGCCCTGCAGGCCATCGGCCGGCTCGCAGCCCGGGAGGTCGTGCGCGTCGAACGGCCTTCCGAGGCCGCTGACGCAGACCCCTCGGCGGGCCGGCCACCTCAACCTGAGCTTGAACGTTGAGGGCGGGTCGGGTAGCATCGTCGGTCCTACCCCCGACGCACGGAGAGGAGTCACGCGATGGACGACATCGTCGACCTGGTGTCCCGTTCGGACGATGACCTTCGCGCGCTCATCGCGGAGCTCGAGGCCGAGGAGCGCGACATCTCGCGCCGGCGGAGGATCCTGCACGGCGAACTGGACATCCTGCGCGCGGAACTCGTGATGCGCCTCCAGCGCAAGCACTCCCAGGGCGAGTCGGTCATCTCGGCCGACGACGTCGAGGGCCTCTCGCGGATCCTTGCCGGCAAGGCCCCGACCGCCGCGTCCGAGGCCGCTTCCGGCGACGAAGAGGACGCGGAGGACTAGCGTGTTCTGCCCCGAGTGCGGCATCCGCAACTCCGAGGGCGCCAGCTTCTGCGTCCGCTGCGGGGCCAGCCTGCTCGCCGACCAGCCCGAGTCGGCCACCACGCTCAGCTTCGTCCCCGGTGACGAGGACGGAGAGGCGGTGCCGTTCGCGGCGGCCTGCGCCGAGGACGCCTGCCTCGTCATCCGCAGTGGCGGAGGCCGGGCCGGCGAGACCTACGTGCTCAGGGGGGAGCGGGTCGCGATCGGGAGGCATCCGGAGGCGGCGATCTTCCTCGACGACGTCACGGTCTCCCGCGACCACGCCGTCGTCGTCCGCGAGGGGGGCGGGTGGGTCATCGTCGACGAGGGCAGCCTCAACGGCACCTTCATCAACCGGCGCCGGGGGGATCGCACGGTCCTCTCCGACGGCGACGAGATCCAGATCGGCAAGTACAAGCTCACGTTCCTCGCCCCGGCGGGGACCTGACGAGCGGCGGGGGGCGACGTGACCGAGACCGCGGAACTGCTGTTCGATGTGGGCGACGAACGCCTGCTCACCATCGGCTCGGTGGTCGACCGCCTGCGGGCCGAGTTCCCAGACATCAGCGTCAGCAAGCTCCGCTACCTGGAGGAGCAGGGACTGGTCACGCCGCGGCGCACCAAGTCGGGGTACCGCCTCTACTCCCAGGACGACTTCTCGCGTCTTGTCCGCGTGCTCGGCATGCAGCGCGACGAGTACCTGCCGCTCAAGGTCATCCGGCGCGAACTCGAACGCAGCCCCGCCAGCCAGCTGCCGTCTGCCCGGCAGGGCCTGCGCAAGACGGACCTGCTGAGCCCGGGGGAGGGGCGCGAGTACACCTCAGAGGAGGTCCAGCAGCTCACGGGCGCCGACATCGGGCTCCTCGACGAGCTCGAGGACTACGAGCTCATCCACGGCCGCCAGGTAAGCGGCGTCAAGCGCTACACCGAGACCGACGCCGGCATCGTGGCGGCCGCGGCGCAGCTCGCGCAGCTCGGCCTGCGGCCCAAGAACCTCCGCGTCGTCAAGAGCGCCGTGGACCGTGAGATCGGGCTGATCGAGCAGGTGCTCCTGCCGGCGCTGCGCTCCAAGCGGCCCGAGCGCCGGCGCGAAGGCCTGGACCAGCTCGACGACATCGTCCAGTCGTCCACCCAGCTCCGGCAGCTCCTGCTCGCCCGCGGCATCCGCCGGCTCACCGGCGGCGACGGCCGCTGAGGGAGCCGTTCCCGTCATCCAGCTGCGCCAGCGTGTAGCAGTCGCCTCGTGAAGGAGACCCCATGACAGACGGACGCTTCGACCTCGCCGCCCACGTGCGCGACGTCCCCGACTTCCCGAAGGAAGGGATCCTCTTCCGCGACATCATGCCGCTGCTGCAGGACCCTCGCGCCCTTCGCGAGGCCGTGGACCGGCTCGTGGAGTACGGTACGGGCAAGCACATCGACGTGGTCATGGGAGCGGAGGCGAGAGGCTTCATCCTCGGCGCCGCGGTGGCCTATGGCCTCGGCGCCGGCTTCGCCTGCGCGCGCAAGCCCGGCAAGCTGCCCCACGACACCGTGTCCGCCGAGTACGACCTCGAATACGGCACCGACAGGCTCGAGGTCCACACCGACGCCATCAAGCCGGGGCAGAACGTCCTGGTCCACGACGACCTGCTCGCCACCGGGGGCACGGCGCGCGCCAAGATCGAGCTCGTCGAGAAGCTCGGCGGCAAGGTCGTCGGCGTCGCCTTCATCATCGAGCTGTCCGGCCTCGAGGGCCGCAAGAAGCTCGACGGCTACGACGTCTTCAGCCTGATCACCTACTGACGCGACGGCGGACGCCGTCCAGGCGGCCCGCCGGACAACGCCCCTCTCGCAGCCGCGGCACGAACACCTGTTCGTGTCCGCGTGTCTCGAGCAGTCTGCCGCACGCCAAGCCGAGTCCTCGTCTGAAGCATCAGGCACTGCGTCCGCACGCGACCGGCGGCCCGCCAGGGCTTTCAAGCGACGGGTTCATCTGTCGTCGCGGCCCGAACGGTCACGCGCACCTGAGGCAGGAACGACGCAGGGGAGTGCGGCGAGCGCAGATGCACGCGTCGATACCGGCGCCGCAACGGCGGGTAGCCGGAACCACGACCAAGGCAACGAGAACGACCACGACGGTCACCGAGGATCGTCGATCGTCATCACCGCTGCAAGAGAGCAGGACACACTGCAGGGAGGAGTCTCAGCAGGATGGCGCCGGGTGGGGAGGGCGCTCAGGACGCCGATTCGAGGCACGGCGGCTCCCTTCAGTGCCAGCTTTACATAACGGAGATTATCGCGTGTTACTCGAGAAGGCCGACGGGGCCCTTGACGGCCCTCCGCATGGCACTACGCCGGTCGGAGAGCTACCAGCGCCGGCCGAGATACTGTGGTGACGAGGGCATCTCCCTCACACAGGCGAGCAGGAACTCGGTGATCGGCGGGCGCACGTCAGCGGACTGCAGCTGGAGCTCGCTCAGATAGCGCGCGTTGAGGACCTTGACCTCTTGCGGCTGCGGCAGCGCCTCCGGCGACGCGGAGATCTCGAACACCATGTGGATCACGTGTTTGGCGTACTGCGGGTCCGGCGAGATCGATTCGACGATCGCGAGCAGGCGCTGGACGCCGACGCGGAGGCCCAGCTCCTCCTGGAGCTCGCGGCGGAGCGCGTCGGAAAGCGTCTCGCCGAAGTGCACGCCGCCGCCTGGGAGCAGCCAGTACCTCTCCTCCCCGCGACCCTGCTCTACCATCAAGATACTACCCTCGTGGACGAGCAGGCCTGCGACACGGATAGTAGGCTTCTCGCCCGCTCCCGCGGCGTCCGAGGGGATGCCTTGGAGCGCCTCAGGGTCCGGGACGGCGCCGGGCACGGCTACCTCCCCCCCGTGCCGCTGGAGCCGAAGCCGCGCTCGCCTCGATGGGTGGCGCCGAGGTCGGCGCGCGGCACCAGCGCCACCGCCGTGAGCGGCAGAAACAGCAGCTGCGCGATGCGGTCGCCGACCGACACGCGGAAGTCGTGCTCCCGGTCGGTGTTGAGAAGGATGATGCGCACCTCGCCACGATACCCCGGATCGATCAGCCCGGGAGCGTTGACGATCGAGATGCCGTGACGGGCGGCGAGTCCGGAGCGTGGCAGTGTGAGCGCCGCGAGGTGGCTGGGCAGGCCGAGCGCGATCCCGGTGCCCACGACGGCCCGCTCGAGCGGGCGGAGCGTCGCCGTCTCCGCTGCGAACAGGTCGTAGGCTGCGTCGTGCTCGTAGGCGCGCTCGGGCAGGCGCGCGTCCGGCGACAGCAGGCGCACGGGGACGGGCAGGCAGGCTTCAGGCGTCATCCCCGTCCTCCTTCAGATGCTCCTGGGCCCCTCCAGCGGCCTCCGCAGGCTCCGGGACGCCTCCAGGAGCCTTCTGGAGCCCGTTTTCGGCGTCGGCGGGTCCGCAGAGGTCCTCGGACCCGTCCTGGGGGTCGGCGGCCGCGTCCGGAGCCTCCCCGACAGGCTCGGGGTCGAGGCAGAAGCGCGCGTAGCGCCCGGCTTCGGCTGCGGGCAGCCTGGCGGTGAAGACGACGCCGTCCGAGGTGTGCTCCTCGTGGACGTCGCTGGCGATGCCGCGGAGACGGTGCATCTCGCCGGCCTCCGCATACGGGAAGAGCAGGCGCACCGGCCGCAGGGCGCGGTCGAAGAAGCGAGCCAGAGCGGCCCGCAGGGCATCGAGCCCGAGGCCGGGGCCGGCGGCGATGAACTCGGCCTCCGGGTAGAGCGCGCGCAGCCGCAGGAGCTTGCCTTCGTCCACGCGGTCGATCTTGTTGAAGACGAGGATCCGCGGGGCGGTGCTGCCGATCATCTCGAGCACGTCCGCCACCGTCTTCTCACGCACGGCGATCTCCGCGATGTCGAGAGCGGCGTCGGCGACCACCAGGACGACGTCCGCGAGCGTCGTCTCTTCGAGAGTGCTGGCGAACGCGTCCACGAGCTGGTGCGGGAGCTTGCGGATGAAGCCGACGGTGTCGGTGATCACGTAGTCGCGGTCGTGGTAGCGGAAGCTGCGCGAGGTCGGGTCGAGCGTCTCGAAGAGGCGGTCGCGAACCGAGACGTCCGCGTCGGTCAGGGCGTTGAGCAGCGTCGACTTGCCGGCGTTGGTGTAGCCGGCGAGCGCGATGAGCGGCACGCCGGCGCGCAGACGCCTCGCGCGCTGCGTGCGGCGCGTACGCGCCATCTGGTCGATCCGCCGGCGGAGCGTCTGGATCCGCCGCCGCACGACCCGCCGGTCGACCTCCATCTTGGTCTCGCCGGGGCCGCGCATGTCGACGCCGGCGCCCAGGCGGCTCATCACGAGCCCCTTGCCGCGCATCCGCGTGAGCTCGTATTCGAGCTGGGCCAGGTGGACCTGCAGCGTGCCCTCGAGCGAGTGGGCGTGCTTGCTGAACACGGTGAGGATGAGCTCGGTGCGGTCGAGCACATCGGCGTCGACGGCGTCGAGGACGGCGGCCACCTGGGCGGGCGTGAGGTCGTCCTCGCAGACGGCGATCGTCGCGGCGTTCTCGGTGATCGACGCCTTGAGCTCGCTCATCTTGCCCTTGCCGAGATAGGTGCGCGGATTGGGAGCGTCGCGATGCTGGATCACGTCGGCGACCCACTCCATGTCGGCAGAGCGCAGAAGCTCCTTGATCTCGGCCAGCGCCTCGTCCTCACCGGGCTCGCCGTGGCCGCCGGGGACGACCGCGAAGACGACGGACCGCGGGCGCACGGTGGTCGCGCCGGTGTCGGCGCCGTTCGCGGCGCCCATCAGGCGCTCCCGGTGCGCACGAGACTGCGGGTCTCTACAGCCGTACCCGCTCCTCGATGCGCCGCACGGCTTCTTCGAGGCGCTCGTCCGGCACCGTGAGCGAGAGGCGGACGTAGCCTTCGCCGGAGGGGCCGTAGGCGGCTCCCGGCGTCACGACGACGTCCGCCTGGTCCAGCACCTGCTGCGTGAAGCTCGCCGACGTGTACCCCTCGGGGACGCGCACCCAAAGGTAGATCGTCCCCTTCGGCGGGTCGGCCGGGATGCCCACGGAGCGCAGAGCCTCCACGAGCAGGTCGCGCCGCCGTCCGTACACGCGGCACATGTCCCGCACGCAATCCTGCGGGCCGCTGAGCGCCGCAGCCGCCGCCCGCTGAACGGCGCCGAACATGCCCGAGTCGAGATTCGTCTTGAGACGCCAGTACGCGTCCACGACCTCCCTGTCGCCGACGACGGCGCCCGCACGCCAGCCGGTCATGTTGTAGCTCTTGGAGAGGCTGAGCATCTCAACGCCGACCTCGGTGGCGCCGGGCGTCGCCAGGAAACTCGGCGCCACATAGCCGTCGTAGGTGATGTCGGCGTACGCATTGTCGTGGACCACGACGATGTCGTTGGCCCTCGCGAAGTCCACCAGGCGCGCGAAGAAGTCGTCCTCGACCACGGCCCCCGTGGGGTTGTTCGGATAGCTCACGAAGATCATCTTCGCCCGCGCGCAGGTCGCCGCGGGGATCGCCTCGAGGTCAGGCTGGAAGCCGAGCTCCGGCACGAGGGGGAGATGGACGGCGCAGCCGTCCGCCAGCGCCGGACCGGTGACGTACACCGGGTACCCGGGATCCGCGGCCAGGGCCAGATCGCCCGGGTCGAGCAGCACCTGGCAGATGTGGGCGATGCCCTCCTTGGCGCCGAGCAGAGGCACGATCTGGTCGGCCGGGTCGAGCGCGACGCCGAAGCGCGTCGCGTAGAACCCGGCCACCGCCTCTCGGAAGCCCTGCTCACCCCGGTTGCTGGGATACTGGTGGGTCGACGGGTCGGCGGCGCCGTCCGCGAGCGCCGCGACGATATGCGAGGGCGTCGGCAGGTCGGGATCGCCTATCCCCAGGCTGATGACGTCGATGCCGGCGGCCTTGCGCTCGGCGATCTGGCTCTCGATGGCGGCGAAGAGGTACGGCGGCAGCGTGCGCACGCGCTCTGCGATCCTCATGATCCTCCGAAGGTGCGGGTCGAGACGGCTGCTGCCCTACTCCAGGTGGGCCAGGAACTCGAGCGACAGGTCCCCGTGGTAGATCTCCTCGGCCGGCCCCGTCATGAACACGCGCCAGTCCGGCCGGACGTCGACGACGAGCCGGCCGCCCGGCAGCTCAACGGCCACCGGGCTGGTGCACTGGCCGGTGCGCACCAGCGCGACGGCGGTGGCAGTGGCGCCGGTGCCGCAGGCGCGCGTCTCCCCCACGCCCCGCTCCCAGACGCGCACCTTGGCCTCGTGCGGTCCGAGGACCTTGACGAACTCCACGTTGGCCTTGCGGGGGAAGTACTTGTGCTCCTCGATCACGGGCCCGATCTCGTGCAGCGGCACCAGCTCCAGCGGCCACGGGGACTGGATGACGGCGTGCGGATTGCCGACGTCGACGAAGGTGAACGTGAAGCTCCGTCCCGCGGCGTTGAGGGACTCCTCCACGCACTCGCCCTCGAACCCCAGGAGCTTCTCGCCCCCGAAGCGCGCGATGCCCATGTCGACCGTGACTTCGTAGCCGTCGCCCAGCTTCGGGACGATCTCCCCGGCACCGGTGTCCAGGACGACCGTGTCGCCGCTGATCGAGCCTTCCATCCTGAGCTTGCGCGCGACCATGCGCACGCCGTTGCCACACATCTCGGCTTCGCTGCCGTCGGGGTTGAAGATGCGCAGCGGAAACCGCGCCTCCGCGGTCGGTGCGCCGATCAGGAGGATGCCGTCCGAGCCGATGCCCAGGTTGCGGTCGCAGAGCAGTCGCACGCGCTCGGGCGTGAGCTCGAACGGGAGTTGCTCCTCGTGCAGGACGATGTAGTTGTTGCCGAGACCCTGCCACTTGGAGAACTGGACCTTGCCGAGACCCTGCCACTGAGGCTGCACCAGTCATGACCCCCTGCGAGCGGAAGCGCGCGCGGTCGCGCGGCGCCGGAAGCCGAATCCTACCACGAGCCACCAGCGAGGAGGCGGTGGACGTCGGCCGCGACGGCGGCGGAGGGCCGTCCGGCGACGGGCACCGCAGCCGCCTCGGGCAGCTTGCGCATCCAGGTGAGCTGGCGACGCGCGAGGGCGCGCGTGCGCGCCTTCATGCGCGTCGTGGCTTCGTCGAGCGCGAGCTCGCCGTCGAGCACGGCGCAGAGCTCGCGCACGCCGATGGCCTGCGCCGCGGTGCGCGAGAACGGCCCGGGGGCGCGCGCCGCGGCGATCTCTTCGAGCGCGCCGGCGGCGATCATGTCGTCGACGCGCCGGTCGATGCGCTCCTTGAGCGCGGTGCGGTCGTCGTCGGGGACCAGGGCGAAGAGCCGGTGCGAGTACCGCTCGGGGGGCTCCCAGAGCGCGTCCTGCCTCGGTCCGGCTCCGCCCTCGTCGAGCGATTCGAGCGCGCGGATCACGCGGCGCGCATTGCGCGCGTCCACGCGCGCCGCGACGTCTGGAGCCCGCCGCTCCAGCTCTGCCACGAGGTCGCCGGGATCGCGCAGCCAGCGCGCCTCCAGGGCGCGCCGCCGGGCCTCGTCGGGCGCGCCGCCGAACGAGAGGTCGCCGAGCACGGCGCGCAGGTACAGCCCGGAGCCTCCCTCGACGATCACCGGCCGTCCGGCCCCGAGCAGCCGGTCCAGGACTTCGTGCGCGACGGCGGCGTACTCGGCGACGCTGCACTCCTCCTGAGGCGACCTCCACCCCACGAGGTGATGGGCTGCGCGGCTGCGCGCGCCGGCGTCCGGCTGGTTGGTGACGATCGGCAACCCGGCGTACACCTGCATCGAGTCGGCGACGACGATGTCGGCGTGGAGGATCCCGGCCAACTCCAGCGCCACATCGCTCTTGCCGAGGGCGGTGGCGCCGTAGAGGGCGACCACCGGAGGCAGGTCAGGCATCCGCCTCGTCGTCCAGCGCGCCGGGCTCGGACCCGAGATCGTCGCCCAGCCGATATCGCGTGACCGTGAAGCGCCGTACATCGAACGGCTCGTCGGCGGCGATGCCGGCCTTCTGAAGGGCGATGCCGACCTGTACCGCCACCGTGTCCACGCCGGCGAGGGCCGGCAGCAACACGCCGCGGCGACCGCCGGCCTGCACGATGACGCCGTAGCGGTCGGGGTCGAGATCGGCGAGCTCGCACGACTCGCTCTCGCCGAGGACGTCCACGGAACACGTGAGCGCCTCGCACTCGTCGGCGGTCACGCGTGGGAAGCGCGGGTCGTGCATGGCGGAGGAGCGGGCATTGCGCACGATCTCGTCCCCCAACGACTCCTCGGCGGGCTCGAGCGTGCCGATGCAGCCGCGGAGCTCGCCGTGCTTCTTGAGTGTGACGAAGCACGCCGCGGGCTGCCGGTACAGCGGTTCTTCGGGCGGCGCGGGCGCCGGCCGGCCGGTCACGTGACAGCGGACGCACGCGAGCGCGAAGTCCGCCGGTCCCGGCGCCGCGCCCGGTCTGGTCGCTCATCCCACCGCGCTCTGGGCGCCGCCCCGCGGACCGAACCGCGCGACCAGATAGCCGACGCCGTAGGGACCTTCGTAGCTGAGGATCTCCGGATCGACGGTGGCGTCGTCGCCCAGGAAGCCGCCGAGCGCGACGAAGCTGCGCAGGCCGCACTCCGCGGCGCCGTCGAGCAGGATCGGCTCGATGCGCGTGAGGCCGGCGAAGTCACCGACGCCGAGCAGGCTGATGACCTCGTCGTCGAAGAGCTTGCCGCGCGGGTCGTACGGCGCCGGAGCGCCGTGGATCAGGGCATGGGACAGATCGCCGGAGGCGAGGAACAGGGTGTCGCGCCCGAGCTCCTCGGCGCAGCGCCGCACCAGCTGCCCGAGCGTCCTGTGCTCGGCGTACGGCCCCACCACGGAGAGGCTCACGATGCGGTCGGGGCGGAGAAAGCTGAGCGGGACGAGGACGCCCCAGTCCAGCACATCGCCGTCGTCCGGTACCATGCTGATCTTGCGATAGTCCCCGGCCAGGGCGAGCAGGAGCTCGGTGAACTGCACGTCGTTGTCGTAGCTGAAGGCGGCCTCGGGGCAGCGGAAGCGGCCGAAGTCGCCGCGCAGGCGCGCCGGCGTCTTGACGGCGTGGGCTCTGCCGAAGTCGTCGGCGTGAGGCGAGATGACGACGATCGTCTCGGGCTCGCCGACGGACTCGGCGAGCTTCTCCATCGCCGCGACCGTGGCGGCGATCTTGCCGCGCGCTGCGCCGCCTACCTCGGGGATGAGCAGCGGAGGATGGGGGCAGATGCAGCCTTGCATGACGGCACCTCCTGGTCGCCGGCTCAGACCGTACCGCGCAGCGTGGTGGAGGTCGCTGCGGTGATCTCCACCGCCACTATAGCACCCGGCTCCGGCGTCCCTGCGACGTTGACCGTGACGTTCTGCCGGGTGCGTCCCCGGGACAGCCGTCCGTCGCGGCTCTCCCCCTCCACGAGCACCTCGGCCCGGCGGCCGATCCAGGCTCTGCGGGACTCGAGCGCCTGCCGCTGCGTCAGCTCGATCAGGCGCTCCACGCGCTCGCGCCGCACGTCTGCGGGCACCTGGTCCGGCAGCTCCGCGGCGGCCGTGCCCGCGCGCGGGGAGAAGACGAAGGTGAAGGCCGCGTCGAAGGCCGCCTCACGTACCAGGTCGAGCGTGGCGGCGAAGTCCTCGTCGGTCTCGCCCGGGAATCCCGCGATCAGGTCGGTCGTGATGCTGACGTCCGGCACGGCGTCGCGCAGGGCGCGTACGCGCTCGAGGTACTCCGCCGCGGTGTAGCCGCGCCGCATCGCCGCGAGCACGCTGTCCGAGCCCGCCTGCGCCGGCAGGTGGACGTGCTCGCACACCGTGGGCAACTCCGCCACCGCCGCCACGAGATCGTCGCCGAGGTCCCTGGGGTGCGACGTCATGAAGCGGATGCGCGCGATCCCCTCCACGGCGTCGAGCCGGGCGAGAAGCCCGGCGAAGCCCGGCGCCCCGGCCTCTCCCCCGCGCCGCAGGTCGAGACCGTAGGCATTGACGTTCTGGCCGAGCAGCGTGATCTCACGAACACCGGTGGCGACCAGGCCCTCCACCTCGGCCACGACGTGGGCGAGCGGGCGGCTGCGCTCGGGCCCTCGCACGTACGGCACGATGCAGTAGGAGCAGAAGTTGGTGCACCCGCTCATCACCTGGACCCACGCCTGGTACGGGCGCTCCCGCAGTGCCGTCAGATCGCCGCTGAAGCGCTCGCCGTCGTCGAAGTAGCCGGCGGGCGCCCGGCGACCCGCCTCCACCGCCGCGGCCAGCAGCTCGGGCAGGCGGTGCAGGTTCTGCGGCCCCAGCGCGCCGTCGACGAAGGGGAAGCGCGCGAAGAAGCCGGCCTGCTCGGCCTGTGGCAGGCAGCCCGTGACGAGCACGACGCGCTCAGGATCGTCGCGCTTGAGCCTCGCCGCGGTGCCGAGATGACCGGCGAGGCGGTCGTCGGCGCTCTTGCGGACCGTGCACGTGTTGTAGACGAGCACGTCCGCGTCGTGGGGCTCGTCCGCGCGCTCCAGGCCCTCGGCCTCGAGGAGCGCGCGGATACGCTCGGCGTCGTGCTCGTTCATCTGGCAGCCGAACGAGCGGAGGTAGTACCGTGCCGGCATGCCGATCACCCCCAGGTCTCGCGGCCGCGGCGCGCCGGGCGCTACTTGGCGATGTCGACGGCGCGGCTCTCGCGGATGACGGTCACGCGGATCTGGCCCGGATAGTCGAGCTGGCCCTCGATGTCGCGGGCGATCTCGTGCGCCAGCAGTGCGGTGGCGTCGTCGTCGATCTCCCCGGGTCTGACCATGACGCGCACCTCTCGCCCGGCCTGCATCGCGAAGCACTTCTCGACGCCCTTCTTGCTCTCCGCGATCTGCTCGAGGGACTCGAGGCGCTTGATGTAGTTCTCGAGCGACTCGCGACGCGCCCCCGGCCGGGCGGCGCTGATGGCGTCGGCGGCCTGGACGAGCACGGCCTCGACGGTCTGGGGCTCGACGTCCTGGTGATGCGCCTGGATGGCGTGGCACACGCTCTGCGACTCCCGGTACTTCTTGCAGAGCTGCTGCGAGATGTCCGCATGTGAGCCGTCGACCTCGTGGTCGACCGCCTTGCCGATGTCGTGCAGAAGCCCGGCACGCTTGGCGATCTTCACGTTGGCGCCGAGCTCCGCGGCCATGACACCCGCGAGGTGGGCGACCTCGATGGAGTGGTTGAGCACGTTCTGGCCGTAGCTGGTGCGGTACTTGAGGCGCCCGAGGACCTTGACGAGCTCGGGCGCCACCCCGTGCACGTTGGTGTCGAAGCACGCCTGCTCCCCAGCCTCCTCCATCGCCGCCTCGACCTCCGCCTTGGCGGCCGTGTACGTCTCCTCGATGCGCGCCGGGTGGATGCGCCCGTCGGTGATGAGCTTGGTCAGCGTCAGACGCGCGGTCTCACGGCGGACGCCGTCGAAGCCAGAGAGCACCACGGCCTCCGGGGTGTCGTCGATGATGAAATCGATCCCGGTGACGTTCTCGAGGGTGCGGATGTTGCGGCCCTCACGCCCGATGATGCGGCCCTTCATGTCGTCGGAGGGCAGGTTGACGACCGAGACGGTGGTCTCGGCGACGTGGTTGGCGGCAGTGCGCTGGATGCTGAGCGAGAGGATGTTGCGGGCGCGCCGATCGGCCTCCCTGCGCGCCTCCTCCTCGATCTGACGGACGAGCTTGGCCATCTCGTGGCGCGCCTCGTCCTCCGTCTGCTTCAGCAGCATCTCCTTGGCCTGGGCGGCGCTGAGACCGGAGATGCGCTCGAGCTGGATCATGGCCTCCGCGTGCGTGTTCTGCAGTTCGTCGGAGATGCGCTGGCTGTTGGCGTCCCTGTCGCGGATCGACTGCTCGCGCCGATCCTGCTCGGCCGCCCGTGCGTCGATCGCCTCTTCGCGCTGCAGCATGCGCTGCTCCGCCTTGCCGAGCTCCTCGCGGCGGTCACGCAGCTCGGCCTCGACCTCACTGCGGACGCGATGCACTTCTTCCTTGGCCTCGAGACGGGCCTCTTTGACGATGGTCTCCGCCTCGCGGCGCGAGTCCTTCAGCACCTTTTCGGCCTCGCGCTCGGCCCCTGCGAGCTTGCCGGAGGCGAGGTTGCGGCGGACGAAGTAGCCCACCACGATCCCGACCGCCAGTCCGGCGACGACATACACCGCAATCATCATTCTCTCTGTCCCTTCACAGGTCGCGCGGCACAACAAAGGCCGGACGACAACGCGCCCGGCCTGTGCCACGCTCGCACATGCAAACGACACGACGACTGCAGCTGTGACTACGCCCAGGGGTCAGGACGACCGTAGGTTCGCACTACCTCCCGATGTTCTCGTCGTGGACCCCTGGTTGATCGGTTCAGCCCATCGGCGCCTTGGCGCCGTCTGTATCGCTATGCAAGAGCGAGAGTGGAATACACAAAGCACGCACACACGTCGCGCACCACGATAGTACGCGACGGCGGCGCGCGCCGTCAATTCACCCCCGGGGTCTCGCCGTCGGCCCAACGCCGCACGGCCGCGTAGGCGACCGACGAGGAGAACCCGCGGCGCAGAAGTGCCTGATACGCACGCCTGCGCTCGGACTCCACGGGTCTGTCGGCCGCGCCCTTGCGGCGCAGGATGGCGAGGGCGCGGCCGAACTCGTCGTCCTCGCCCTCGGCGCCGGGGGCGAGGACATCGTCGATGAGCGACGTCTCGACGTCGAGCTCCCGCAGGCCGCGCCGGATGCGCTCGGCGCCCCAGCCGCCGAGCCGGCGTTTGTCGGCCACGTAGCTGCGCGCGAACTCGGCGTCGTCCAGGAAGCCGTGGTCGGCAAGCCGCTGCAGCGCGTCTTCGACCACGGACTCGTCGTGCTCCTTGTCGAGCAGCCGGCGGCGGAGCTCGCCCCTGCTCCTGGCGCGGTGACCGAGAAGCCGGTAGGCGTCGCCCATGACGCGCTCGGCGGACGTCGAGGCGCGGATCTCGGCGAGATCGGCGTCGTCGAGCTCGCGACCCTTGAACAGGCGCCAGCGAGCCACGAGCGCCTCGCTGACAGAGCAGACGTACTCACCGTCCACGTGAAGCGCCACTCCTCCGCGCCGCGTGGCGCGGAGCGCCGTGACGACGGGCACGGCTACGCCTTGAGGACCTCGCCGGTGACCGGGTCGACGCCGGCGGGAACGAGGGCTTCTGCGGGGGCCGCGGCCGCCGCGTCGTCCGCTGCCGCGCCGGGCAGGCCTGCCTTGGCGCGGATCTGCACCTCGATGGCGTCGGCGATGTCCGGGTTCTCTTTGAGAAAGACCTTGGCGTTCGCCCGACCCTGGCCGAGGCGCTCGTCGTTGTAGCTGAAGAAGGCGCCGCTCTTGGCGACCACGTCGTACAGCACCCCGAGGTCGAGCAGCGTGCCCTCGCGGGAGATGCCCTGGCCGTACATGATGTCGAACTCGGCCTGCTTGAACGGCGGCGCGACCTTGTTCTTGACCACCTTGACGCGCACGCGGTTGCCGACGGCCTCGGTGCCGTCCTTCAGCGTCTCGATGCGACGGATGTCGAGGCGGACGGTGGCGTAGAACTTGAGCGCCTTGCCGCCGGTGGTGACCTCGGGGTTGCCGAACATGACGCCGATCTTCTCGCGCAGCTGGTTGGTGAAGCAGCAGATGGTGCCGGACCGGTTGAGGGTGCCGGCGAGCTTGCGCAGAGCCTGGCTCATGAGGCGGGCCTGCAGGCCGACGAAACTGTCGCCCATCTCCCCCTCGATCTCGGCCTTGGGGGTGAGCGCGGCGACGGAATCGATGGCGACGATGTCGAGCGCCCCGCTACGAACGAGCATCTCGGCGATCTCGAGCGCCTGCTCGCCGTAGTCCGGCTGCGACACCAGGAGGTTGTCGACGTCCACGCCGATGGCCTTGGCGTAGATGGGGTCCATAGCGTGCTCGGCGTCGATGAACGCCGCCTGACCACCGAGCTTCTGCGCCTGGGCGATGAGGTGATAGACCATGGTCGTCTTGCCCGACGACTCCGGCCCGTAGATCTCGACGATGCGCCCGCGCGGGATGCCACCGACGCCGAGGGCGATGTCGAGGGCGAGCGAGCCGGTGGGCACGAACTGCATGTCGTCGCTCACGGGGTGGTCGCCCAGGCGCATGACGCTGCCTTTGCCGAACTGTCGCTCGATCTGGGTGACGGCCGCCTCGAGGGCTTTGTCCTTGTCCAAGGTAGCGCTCCTCTCCTGCTCAGGACGCGGGGAAATCTGCGATCGGGGCGTGCATGGCGCCTGCTCGCTCCAGGTGGCTACTATACAGGACCATCCGGACGACACCAAATGCCGGAATGTTCACGTTTTGCAGGGAAAAGGGGTGACCGGGACGGCGGAATCTGGCCACCGTCACGTGCGGCAGCCACGGGCGCTTCTCGGGCTCGTACAGGCCTGCGGCCGCGAGCCCGCCGGCCACCCGCTCCTGCAGCCGGCGCAGGGTGCCGCTCGGGTCGTCCAGCTCGAGCGCCACGACCCGGCGCTTGCCGTGCGCCGGCAGGAACAGCGGCTCCTTGAAGGTGCAGCGCGCCGGCTCCCAATCGATCGCCTGCAACACGCGCTCGAGCTCAGGCACGCGATCTGCGGCGACGTTGCCCAGGAACGCCAGCGTGAGGTGGAGCGTGGGCGCGAGGCGGAGATCGCGGTGCGGCCGAAGCTCACGGTCCCGCCAGTCCTCGACCGCGCGCGCGACGTCGCCCGGCAGGTCGCAGGCGACGAACAGCCGCAGGAGCTCCGGCGACGCCGCGCCGCTCACGGGGAGATCGTCGCGCGCAGCAGATGGAGAGCCGTCGTCGCGGCGAAGAGGCGCACGCTGTCACGATCGCCGGGGAAGGAGCCCTCGCGCACCTGCGTGCCTGACGGCCCGGCGCACCCGACGTACACGAGACCGACCGGCTTCTCCGGCGTGCCCCCGTCGGGGCCGGCCACGCCGGTGATCGAGAGCGCGTGGTCCGCGCGCAGCGCGAGGCGCGCTCCCTCCGCCATCGCCCGCGCGACCTCCGCCGAGACGGCCCCGTGGCGGGCCAGCATCTCCGCGGGCACGCCGAGGAGGTCGATCTTCGCCTGGTCCGCATAGCTGACCGCGCCGCCGAGGAAGTAATCCGAACTGCCCGGCCGCGCGGTGATGCGTGCGCCGAGCAGGCCGCCGGTGCAGGACTCGGCGACGGCGAGCGTCTCCCCGCGACCGCGGAGGACCGCGGCGATGATGTCGTCCACGGTGCGACCGTCCGTGGAGTACACGGGCACGCCGGCCTCGAGGGCGGCCACGACGGCCTCGGCCTGCCGCTCCGCGGCGGGGTCGCGACGGTGGCGGATGCGTACGGTCACCTCTCCCCCGCCGACATTGATCCCCAGCTCGAGCAGGTCGTGCGGCATCCCGTCCAGGATCGGCCCCACCTGCAACTCCCCGACACCGAACACCCTGACGGTGCGTGCGACGACGTCCGGGAAGAACCCCTCGAGCTCGAGGCCGGCGGCCGTCGCCCGCCACATCTGCTGAAATTCGTAGGGCACGCCCGGATAGGCGAAGACCCGCGTCGTCCCGGACGTGGCGGCGATCCCCGGCGCGACGCCGGCCGGCGGCACGGGAGTGCTGCCGGCCGGGAGCATGGCCTGCCGGCGCGCCAGGGAGAACACCTCATCGACGTCGAGGTGGCGGCGCTCCGCCACGGCGCGCGTGCTGGCCTCGACGAAGGCCAGGGCCGCCGGATCCTCCTCGAGCGGGACGCCGAGGACCTGCGCGAGGCACTCGGCGGTGAGGTCGTCGTGCGTGGTGCCCAGCCCGCCTCCGATGACGAGCAGATCGGGTCCCGCTGCCAGGACGTGGCGCAGGGCCGCCGTGAGCAGCGCGGCGTCGTCCGCGACCGTGAGAAGCTCGGTGACCTTGACCCCGCGTCCGCTCAGGTCGTGGCATACGAAGGCGCCGTTGGTGTCTCGGGTGCGTCCGTCGAGCAGCTCGTTCCCACTCAGGACGACGGCGGCGCGCGGCGCCCCGGGAGGCATCAGGTACTGCTCCCCGGCATGCGGATGACGCCGCGGGCGTTCCTGAAGTAGTTCACCCCGCTGGCGAGCGTCACGATGACCACCACGATCGCCAGCACCCACTGGATGATGACGGCCACGTCCGTGGAGACGTGGATGATCTCGGCGATGTCGGCGGTGGGCACGAGGACGTAGACCACGTAGACGATCTGCAGCACGGTCTTGAGCTTGCCGTACTTGTCGGCGGGGATGGAGACCCCCTGCGAGACGCCGATGATGCGCAGCACGCTCACGGCGATCTCGCGGCCGATGATGACCATGGCGACCCACGCGGCCACCCTGTCCTGGGCGACGAGGGCGATGAGCGCGGCGGCGATGAGCAGCTTGTCGGCGAGCGGGTCGAGGAACTGCCCCAGGGTGGTGATCTGCTTGCTCCGCCGCGCGACGTAGCCGTCGAGCTTGTCGGTGGCGGCGGCCAGGATGAAGACGGCCGCGGCCAGGATGTCGCCATACGGCTCGGGGATGCCGGAGAACAGGATCACCAGGAACACGGGGATGAGCAGCATCCGCGCGATGGTGATGGCGTTGGCGAGGTTCAGCTGGCTGCTCACGGTCCCCCTGTCGCGGCGACGGCTTCCACATCATACCCGAGGCTGTCGTGCACCGTGACGCGCACGAGATCGCCCCGCCGGGCGCGGGCGCCGCGCACCATCGTCCTGCCGTCGACGTCCGGGGCCTGCAACGCGCAGCGGCCCACGACGACGCCGTCAGGGCGTGACGTCCCCCGCTCGACGAGGACGTCGATCGTCTCGCCCCGAAGCTCGCCCCAGAATCGTGCCGCTTCGCGATCGATGACCTCACCGAGGCGGGCGGCGCGCTCGAAGGCCAGCTCTCGAGGAACGGCGCCCGGCATGCCGGCGGCCGTCGTGCCCTCCTGCTCGTCGTAGACGAACACGCCGGCGACCGCGAGCCGCGCCTCGCGCACGAATGCGACCAGCTCCTCGAACTCGGCGTCGCTCTCACCGGGGAACCCGGCGATGAACGTGGACCGCACGGCCGCGCCGGGAAGCGCGGCCCGCACGCGGTCGAGAAGCGCCAGATGGGCGGCGCCGTCTCCCGAGCGCCGCATGCGGCCCAGGACGGCGCGTGAGGCGTGCTGCAGGGGCACGTCGACGTAGGGGACGGCATGTGCGGCGATCGCGTCGAGCAGCTCGTCGTCGATGCCGTCAGGCTGGAGGTACAGCAGGCGCAGCCAGTGCGGGGCGGGGTCGAGCGCCGCCAGCTCGCCCAGCAGGCGGCTCACCCCTCCCCAGCCGGGCTGCGCCCATCGCGACGTGTCCTGGCCGACCAGCACGAGTTCGCGCGCGCCGGCGGCGAGCGCGGCGCGCGCGGTCCGAAGCACTCCCTCCGCCCTCACGGTCTCGTAGTCGCCCTTGATGAGAGGGATGGCGCAGAACGAGCAACGGCGGTCGCAGCCGTCGGAGATCTTGACGTAGGCGCTCACGGGGCGCGGCCTCCGCGGCACCCGGAGGCGGTGGCCTCCCGCTGCGGCAGCACGCCCGCCGCTCGTGCCTGCTGCAGCCTCGTCGAGGGCCGCCAGCAGCGGCGCCGTGTCCAGGCCGCACCAGAGGTCCACCTCGGGGATCTCGGCAGCGAGGTCGTCCCGGTAGCGCTCCACGAGACAGCCCACTGCCGCCACGCGGGCGCCTCGGCCGTGCGCCAGCTCGACGGCATCGAGGATGGCCTCGATCGACTCCTCCTTGGCCGCGTCGAT
This sequence comes from uncultured Thermoleophilia bacterium, assembly GCA_963736645.1. Lineage (GTDB taxonomy): Bacteria > Actinomycetota > Thermoleophilia > UBA2241 > UBA2241 > CAIXSE01. The sequence goes on from CAVTPJ010000002.1 coordinate 60,989, forward strand.
GAAGCCGCACGTGTTGACGACGACGAGGTCCGCAGCGTCCTCTGCAGCGGAGCGGTGACCGGCGGCCAGCAGGCGCGCTGCGAGCGTGTCGGAGTCGGCCTCGTTCTTCGGGCAGCCCAGCGTGTGGATGAAGAAGGTGCTGACCGCTGTGGGCCTCAGCGGTAGTTCACGAACTGGACCGGTACGCCCCAGTCCTCGTCGCGCAGCGCTCCCATGGCGGCCTGGAGCTCGTCCTTGCTGCCGGAGAACACGCGCACGGTATCGCCCTGTATCTGGACCTTGACCTTCTTGAAGCGCTGACGGAGCAGCTTGTTCATCGCCTTGGCCTTCTCATCCGGGATGCCCTGGGCGATGGGCGCCCGTTGGCGGACGGTGCCGCCGAGCGCCTCCTCGACCTTGCCGTACTGGATGGCCTTGAGCGGCACCTTGCGGCGCACGAGCTTCTCCTCCAGCACGTCGACGACCTGTCTGAGCTTGCCCTCGTTGTCGGAGACCAGCACGAGCGCCTCACCCTCGAGCGTGACCGAGCTCACGCTCTTCTTGAAGTCGTAGCGCGTCGCGATCTCCTTCTGCGCCATGTTCACCGCGTTGCGCACCTCGTTGATGTCGGCTCGCGACACGACGTCGAATGAGAATTCCTTCGCCATGGTCTCTCTCCCTCGGTTCTACGGGCCCTGCGTGACGCGGCCCTGGACGATCGCGACCGTCCACGGGCCGACGTCGCTCTTGAGGTCGACCTTCTTGCCGGACGACTCGAGCCTGACGCTCGACGGATCGCCCAGGACCATCCAGATGTCCTTGCCCTTGAACTTCTTTCTGTCGCCCTTGCCGAGCGTTCCGGAATAGAGGACCTTGCCCTGGCTGCCGCCGCGCCTGACCTCCAGCCAGCAATCGCCGCCGACGGCCTCGATTCTGATGAGATCGCGCTGCAACGCCGGAACACGGCCGTCGGGGTCGCGGTGGGCTTCGGCGTCTTGCTCGCTGCCGGAGACGGGCTGGCGATGCCGAGAGCGTCCGGCTTGGTCTGCGGCGCGTCGCTCTTGCCCCAGTCCATGCCGAGGGCATAGATGGCCGCGAGCACGAGCAGGCACACGATCGCCAGGATCACGATGGTGTTGCGCCCCCGGTGACTGCGCGGCTTGCCGATGACGGACGAGCCGCTGAACGGCTCGGGATGCTCGGCGGAGGGCACCATGCCGCGCGAGCGGAACTCGTCGACGATCACGTTCGCGTCGAGCCCGAGATACGTGGAGTACGTGCGCAGGAAGCCCTTGACGTAGGTGACCCCGGGCATCAGGTCCCAGTCCTCGTTCTCCATGGCCTGGACGTACTTGACACGGATCTTCGTGTCTTCCTCGACCTGCTGGAGCGTGAGCGCACGGCGGACGCGGGCCTCGCGCAGCGTGGTGCCGATCTCAAACACGGTGGATCGCGTTCTCCTCGCTCGCCGCGGGGGATGCGGTCGCGGCGGTCACCCGAACGTACAGTCTAGTAAGCGGCCGGAGTGAAGACAAACGCCGCCGGACCCCGCGAAGGCTCAGGCCTCGAAGGGCGCCGGCTCGGCCGCCGCAGGCGGCGCCTCCGGCGCCACGGCCTCCGCGAGCTCCTCCGGCTGCTCGTCCGGCACGTCGCCGCTCAGTCGCGCCAGCGCCGAGGGCAGGCCGGCTTCGTCGATCAGCACAGACCGCGCCTTGCTGCCGTCGTAGCCGGAGATGATGCCCATCTCCTCCATGATGTCGATGAGGCGCCCGGCGCGGGCATAGCCGACGCGCAGACGGCGCTGCAGGAGCGCGACGCTGGCGGCGCCGGTGTTCACCACGGTCTTGATGGCCTCGCCGAGGAGCTCGTCGCCGCCGGCCGACTGCTGCGATTGCTCGGCGTCCGGGCCGGCCGGGTTCTCGAGCAGCTCCTCGTGGTAGTCCGGCTTGGCCTGCCGGCGCCAGTGCTCGGTGACGAGCTTCATCTCGGCGCTGGTCACAAGCGCGCCCTGGACGCGCAGGAGCTTGCTGCTGCCCATCGGGCTGAACAGCATGTCGCCCATGCCGAGCAGGCTCTCGGCGCCACCCTGGTCGAGGATGATGCGCGAATCCGTCTGGGAGCTCACGGCGAAGGCGATGCGCGAGGGGATGTTCGTCTTGATCATGCCGGTGACGACGTCGACGGACGGTCGCTGGGTGGCCACCACCAGGTGGATGCCGCAGCTGCGCCCCAGCTGGCCGAGGCGGATGATGGAATCCTCGACCTCAGAGGGGGCCACCATCATCAGGTCGGCCAGCTCGTCGACGATCACCATGGTGTACGGCATGGCATCCTCGCCCGCGCGGACCAGCTTCTTGTTGAGGGCACGGATGTCCTGGCAGCCGTTGCGGGACAGCACGTCGTAGCGACGGTCCATCTCCCGGCAGATGTTGTCGAGCACGTACGTGGCCTGCTTCATGTTCGTGACGACCGGCGCCAGCAGATGAGGCACGCCGTTGAAGTTGCTGAGCTCCACCTTCTTGGGGTCGATCATGATCATGCGGACCTGGTCCGGTGTGGCGCGCAGGAGGATCGACGTGATGAGCGCGTTGAGGCAGCCGCTCTTGCCCGAGCCCGTGGTGCCAGCGATGAGCAGGTGGACCATGCGCACGAGGTCGGCGAGCACGGCCTTGCCGGTCACGTCCTTGCCGAGCCAGAACGCCATCGGCGATGCGTGCTGCGGGAACAGGCCGTGGATGTCGCCGAGCGAGACGTAGTTGGCGCGATCGTTGGGCACCTCGACGCCCACGGCCGTCTTGCCCGGGATGGGCGCCAGGATGCGTACGTCGGTGGCCGCGAGCGCGTAGGCGAGGTCGTTCTTGAGCCCGGCCACCCTGCTCACCTTGATGCCCGGCGCCAGCTGAAGCTCGTAGCGAGTCACGCGCGGCCCCGAGACGGTGCCGATCACCTGTGCGGGGATCTTGAAGTGATTCAGGGTGCTGACGAGGCACTCGGACACGCGGTCGATGGAGTCCGGAGACTCCCCGCTGCCCTGCCCGAGGCGCCGCAGCAGCGCCGGGTCCGGCAGGGCCCACTGCCTCTTCTCCGCCTCGGCGAAGGCCAGAGCCACGGCTCTGGCCTCGGCGTCCTGCTTCTCGACGCCGGCGCCCGCCAGGGACAGCTGCACACCGTCCTCGGCCGCGACGACCGGTTCGGGTTCGGGCTCCTCAGACAGCAGCGAGGCCTCGCCGAAGATCTCCGGTGCCTCCGAGACGCCGTCGATGAGGTGCGGCCCGCGAGCCGGTGCCGGAGCCGAGTAGTCCAGTGCCGGAGTGATCGACGTACGCATGAGGTCGCCGGAGTCGATGGTCGGCGTCTCGTCGAGATCCACGACGCGTGTGCTCGCGGCGTCGCGGCGGCGGGCGCCCAGGACCTCCGCCTGGCTGCGCGCCGCACGACCGGCCGCGGCGACGCCCTCTTTGGAGTGCGAGGCCCACTGGCGCAGCGACGACCCGGTGACCAGCAGCAGGCCGGCGGCGATGAGCGCGACCACGAGGATGTCGACGCCGACGCGCCCGACGAACGGGCTGAGCACCGCCCACTGGACCTCGCCGAGGATCCCGCCGTGGATGCTCATGTAGTCGTCCCGGAACAGCGGCACAGGGCGTTCGCCGGTGAAGACGCCGAAGGCGTCGGCGGCAGCCGCGAGCGCGACGCCGGAGACGATGAGGCCCACGCCCCAGCTCAGACCCCGGCGAGGGCGGCGCTCCTCCCTGACCACGAGGAGATACGCCACCAACCCGAGGATGAAGGGCAGCGCGAAGGCGAGGATCCCCACGAGCCACCGCACGACGTCGCCGAGCCACCGCCCGAGCGAGCCGCCGTCCCAGCCGAGGTACAGCACGAACGCCAGGAACACGGCGACCGCCAGGCAGCCGATCGCCGCCAGCTCGCGGCGATGCCGCGAGGCCGGAGGCTTGGGTCTGGCCCTGGAGGACGCCGCGCCGGCGCGCGGTCCCGTCGTGCTTGCCGCGGCGCCCGCGCGCCGACGTGCCTGTTTCGGGCGTGCAGTCGCCATGAGGGGATGTTCGACGCGGGTGCGCGAATCCCTAGCGCCGGGGCCGGTCCTCCCTGCCGTCAGACCTCGACGACGACCGGCATGATGAGCGGCCGGCTCTTGGTACGCCGGAAGACGAGTTCCGAGAGCCGCAGACTGATGTCCTCGCGAATGAGTTTCCGGCCGGTGACGTGCTCTTCGCCCAGCTCCTCCATGAGCTCGTCCAGCGCGACTCCACACTCGTCGAGGACGCCCTTGAGACGCTCGTCGTCGTGCAGGAAGCCGCGGGCGACGAGCTCAGCCGGGGCGACGGTGTCGCCCGACTGGGCGTCGACCGTCACCACGGCGATGAGGATTCCGTCCGCGGCCAGCTGCTGGCGGTCGCGCAGCACGACGCCCTCGGGATCACCAAGCTCGGAGCCGTCGACGAACACCATGCCGGTCGGTACCTTGTCGACGATCTCGCCGTTGTCGGCCTCCAGCTCGAGCACGTCACCGTTCTCGAGGATGAAGATGTCCTCGTCGGGGATGCCCGACTGGCGCGCCAGCTCGGCGTGAAGGTGCTGCATGCGGTATTCGCCGTGGACGGGGACGAGGAACCGCGGTCGCGTGAGGTTCAGCATCATCTTGAGGTCTTCCTGGGCGGCGTGGCCGCTGACGTGGATGCCGCTGCGCTCGCCGTAGATCACCGCGGCGCCGACCTTGAGCAGACGGTCGATGGTGGCCGTGACGCTGCGCTCGTTGCCGGGGATCGCCTTCGCCGAGATGACGACGGTGTCGCCCTCGTGCAGTTCTACCTGCGGATGGTCGTTGAAGGCCATGCGCGTGAGCGCCGAGAGCGGCTCGCCCTGGCTGCCCGTGGAGAGGATGAGGATCTCCTCGGGCCGGTACTCGTCTATCTGCGTGAGCTTGATCATCGCGCCCTCCGGCACCTTGAGGTAACCGAGGTTGCGGGCGATGTTGGCGTTCTTGACCATCGAACGACCGGAGAGGGCGAACTTGCGCCCGTGCATGTGAGCGATGGTGATCGCCTGCTGGATGCGGTGGATGTGCGAGGCGAAGCTGGCGACGATGACGCGGCCCTCGGCCTCGGCGAAGATCTGGTGGAAGGCCTGGCTGACGGTGGCCTCCGAGGCGGTCGAGCCTGGGGCCTCGGCGTTGGTCGAGTCGCCGAGCAACGCGAGCACGCCCTGCTCGCCAAGCCGGCTGAAGGCGTCCACGTCGGTGACGCGGCCGTCGATCGGCGTGTGGTCGAAGCGGTAGTCGCCGGTGAGCACCACGGCGCCGAGATCGGTGCCGAGCACGATCGAGAGCGAGTCGGGAATGCTGTGGCTGGTGGCGATGAAGGAGAGGTCGAAGGGGCCCAGACGCAGCCTGGACCTGTCGCTCACCTCGTTCAGCTCGACGCTCTTCAACAGACCGTGCTCCTCGAGCTTGGACTGGATGAGCGCAAGCGTGAAGCGGCTGCCGTAGACGGGCCGGTTGAGACGCCGGAGGACGAACGGCAGCGCCCCCTGGTGGTCCTCGTGGCCGTGCGTGATCACGAAGGCGAGCACGTCCTGCTGGCGCTCGATCAGCCACCGGATGTCGGGGAGCACGAGGTCGATGCCGAGCATGTCCTCGCTCGGGAACTCGACGCCGCAGTCGAGCACCACGATCTTGCCGCGATACTCGACCGCGGTCATGTTCTTGCCGATCTCGCCGAGTCCCCCGAGGGGGATGATGCGTACGGCGTCTTCAGTCATAGTGTTGCCTCTCTGTGCGGGCGACCGGAGGGCTCAGGCGTCGATCAGGCCGAGCCGTCTGAGCTCCGCGGCCACCACGGATTCTTCTTCAGGGGTTGCGGGCACGAGCGGGAGGCGCAGGCCTCCGACCTCGTGCCCGAGCAGGTTGAGCGCGGCCTTGACCGGGATGGGATTGGCGGTCACGAACAGCGCCTCGTACAAGCCGTGGAGCCGGGCGTCCTCGGCGGCCGCGGCCGCGTGGTCGCCCTGACGGCAGAGTCGCGCGATCTCGGCCATGTGCGGCCCCACGACGTGGCTCGCAACGCAGATGCCTCCAAGCCCGCCGCGCGTCATCACGTCGCACAGCATGTCGTCGTTGCCCGCGTAGACGCCCATGTCCGACAACTCCATGAGCCGGTCGATCTGGGACAGGTCCGGGTCGGCCTGCTTCACGGCGACGATGTTCTCCGTCTCGGCGAGCGTGGCGAGGGCCTCCGGCGACAGATTGACGACGCAGCGGCCCGGGATGTTGTAGACGATCACCGGCAGGCTGGTGGCTGCAGCGATGGCGCGGAAGTGCTGCACGATACCGCGCTCCGGCGGCTTGTTGTAGTACGGGACGACGGCCAGGACGGCGTCCACGCCGCAGGCCTCGGCGGCGCGGGTGAGCTCCACACTGTGACGCGTGTCGTTCGAGCCCGTTCCCGCGACCACGGCGCACCGGTCTCCGACGGCGGCCACCACGGTACGGAACATGGCGAGCTTCTCGTCGTCGCTGAGGGTCGGCGACTCGCCCGTCGTCCCCGCGACCACGAGGCCGTCGGAGCCGTTGGCGAGCAGGTGGTCGGCCAGCGCCGCCAGCCCGGCGTGATCGACGGCCCCGGCGGCGTCGAAGGGCGTCACCATCGCGGTCAGGATGGTCCCGAGACTCTCGCTCACGTCGCTCCCTCCAGGTGCGGTCCGGTCACGGCAGACAACTCAGTCAAGCAGGTTCTCGAGACCCATGACAGCGCCTTCGACGTCGCGGACACGGCGCAGGGCCAGCAGGACTCCGGCCATGAACGAGCGCCGGGACAGCGAGTCGTGGCGCAGCGTCAGCAGTTCATCCTCGCCGCCGAACACGACCTCCTGGTGCGCCACTGCGCCCGGCAGGCGCACGCTGTGGATGGTCACGCGGCCGTCGGCGACCAGCCCTCGCGAAGCCTGGCCGGAGCCGGACGGCGTCAAGAGCGCGGACCCGGGTACCTCGGCCATGAGACGCGCCGTGCGCAACGAGGTCCCGGACGGCGCGTCGATCTTGGCCTTCTCGTGAGTCTCGATGATCTCTGCGTGCTCGTAGTACCGGGCGGCCTCGGCCGCGAAGCGCATGAGCAGCACGGCCCCCAGAGCGAAGTTGGGGACGATCACCAGCCCTGCGCCCGACGCCATGGACGTCGCCGCGAGAGCGTCGACCTGGGCGTCATCGAGCCCGGTGGCCCCGACGACCGTGGGAACGCCGGCGTCAAGCAGGGCGGCCGCGTTGTCGAAGACGGCCGCCGGGACGCTGAACTCGAGCGCCGCCGCCGGCGAGGTGAGCGCGAGCGCGGCGCCCACGTCACGGAACCACGGCACCTCCCCGCCGTCTCCCGGCACGGGGTCGACCAGCGCGACGAGCCGCAGATCGTCTTGGGCGGCGATCGTCGCCGCGCAGAGTGAGCCCATCTTGCCGGCGGCGCCGGTGACCAGGACGTCGATCATGACGCCCTCTCTTCGGGCGTGCGCAAGCGGGACAGCGTAGACATGCCGCTCATCGCTCCTCCCTGACGAACCCCTGCGTGACGGCCTGGAAGGGCTCCGGGTGAGGTCCGATACAGGCCGTCGACCACGTCTCCGGGTCATAGTACCGCCGCACGGCCGCGTTGACAGCGTCGTGGTCGACGGCGTCGATGCGCTCCAGCACCTCGTCGACGGTCAGCACCGGCTGCTCGAGCAGGACGTTGCGTCCGAGCGTCTGCATGCGCGCGCCCGGGCTCTCCATGCTCAGCACCAGCTGGCCCTTGAGGTGGTTCTTGGCGCGGTCGATGGCGTCGCCGGTCATGGCGGCCTCGAGGTCGCCGAGCGTGTCGAGGATCACCGTCATCGCCTCCTCCACGGCCTCCAGGCGCGAGCCGAAGTAGACGGCGGTGAGCCCGGCGTCGGCGTACAGGGACGTGTAGGAATAGACGGAGTACGCCAGCCCCCGCTTCTCGCGGACCTCCTGGAAGAGGTGCGAGCTCCAGGAGCCTCCGAGGATGGTGTCGACGACGAAGACCGCATAGCGGTCCGGGTCGCCGCGACGCGGGCCGGGGCCGCCGAGGCAGACGTGGTACTGCTCGGTGTCCTTCTGCGTGAAGCGGGCGAGGTGACGCGTCTCGGGCGCGCTCAGCTCGGCGCGCCGGACGACGGCGCCCGGCTCCGGGCGGAAGTGCGCGTCGGCCAGCTCACAGAGATGGTCGTGATCGATGTGGCCGCTGGCCGCGATCACGATCCCGGGATTCACGTAGTGCTCGTCGTGATAGGCGCGCACGGTGTCGAGGTCGAGCGCCGCGAGCGTCTCCGAGTGACCGATGATCGGCCGTCCCAGCGGGTGCTCGCCGAAGACGACCTCGCAGAGGTCGTCGTGGATGAGCTCGGGCGGCGAGTCCTCGTACATCGCGACTTCCTCGAGCACGACGTCGCGCTCCTGGTCGAGGTCGGCGAACGAGGGGCGCGCGACCATCTCGGCGATGACCTCGAACGCGGTGTCGAGGTCGTCGTCGAGCAGACGAGCGTTGACGAGCGTGTGCTCTTTGGACGTCGACGCGTTGGGCTCGGCGCCCATGTCGTCGAAGATGTGGGCGATGTCGGCCGCCGAGTACCGGTCCGAGCCCTTGAAGATGAGGTGCTCGATGAAGTGCGAGACGCCGCCGAGCTCGAGCGGCTCCAGCCGCGAGCCGGCGGCGACCCAGACCCCGAGGGCCACCGAGCGCACACTGTCGAGGCGCTCGGTGGCCACCCGCAGGCCGTTGTCCAGCGTTGCCAGGCGGTAGGCCTCCGTGGCCTGCTCCCTGCTCCGCTTCTTCTCTCAGTCCGCCTCGGGCGGCTTGAGGAGCGTAAGCCCGATGCGGTTGCGCGCCTTGTCGATCTCGACGACCTCGACGGTCACAGAGTCGCCGCGCTTGACGACGTCCTCGACGTTCTTCACGCGTTCGCCCTTGGGAGCCAGGCGTGAGATGTGCAGCAGGCCGTCGGTGCCCTTCTTGAGCTCGACGAAGGCGCCGAAGTCGGTGGTCTTGACCACACGTCCGGTGAAGACGTCGCCGACTTCCACCTCCTTGGTCATCGACTGGATGCGGTTCTTGACGCCCTCCGCAGCCTCCTCGTCCGGGGCGCAGATGAAGATGGTCCCGTCGTCCTGGATGTCGATGTCCGCGCTGAACTCCTCGGTCATGCCGCGGATGGTCTCCCCGCCCTTGCCGATCACGAGTCCGATCTGGTCGGGGTTGATCTGGATGCTGAAGATGCGCGGCGCCCACTGGCTGAGCTCGCTGCGCGGCTCGGCGATGGTCTCGAGCATCTTGCCGAGGATGTGGAGCCTGGCCTTGCGCGCCTGCTCGAGTGCCTCGGTGAGGATCTCGAACGTGACGCCGGTGATCTTGATGTCCATCTGCAGGGCGGTGATGCCCTCGGCGGTGCCGGCGACCTTGAAGTCCATGTCGCCCAGATGGTCCTCGACGCCGGCGATGTCGGTGAGCACCGTGTAGGCGTCGCCTTCCTTGATGAGACCCATCGCCGTGCCGGCCACGGGCGCGCCGATCTGTACCCCGGCGTCCATGAGCGAGAGCGTGGAGCCGCAGACGCTCGCCATCGAGGACGATCCGTTGCTCTCGAGGATCTCCGACACGATGCGGATCGTGTACGGGAACGTGACCTCGTCCGGCAGGACCGGCAGGAGGGCGCGCTCGGCGAGGGCGCCGTGGCCGATATCGCGGCGCTTGGGGCCGCGCATGAAGCCCGTCTCCCCCACTGAGTACGGCGGGAAGTTGTAGTGGTGGATGTAGCGCTTCTTGTCCTCGATGCCGAGGCCGTCGATGCGCTGGAACTCGCCTGTCCCGCCGAGCGTGAGCAGGCTCATCGCCTGGGTCTCGCCGCGGGTGAACAGGGCGCTGCCGTGCGTGCGCGGGACGACGCCGACCTCGCAGCTGATCGGCCGGACCTCGTCCGTGGCGCGGCCGTCGGGGCGGCGCTTCTCGACGGCGATGCGGCGGCGGATGATGTCCTTCTCCACCTTGGCGACGGCGCGCTTGACCTGCACGACGCGCTCGGGATCGGTGTCTTCGCTGATGAGCTGCGCGTAGACCGCGTCCTTGACTTCGGCGGTCGCGTCCATGCGCTCCTTCTTGCCGGGCACCTGGGTGGCGGCGTCGAAGGCTGCGCCGAAGCCGCTCCGGACCTCGGCGAGGACGCCCTCGTCGACGGTCCACGCGGGGACGTCCCACTTGGGCTTGCCGACGAGCTTCTGCAGCTCGACCTGCACCGCGACGAGCTTCTTGATCTCCTCGTGCGCGAGGCTCAGCGCCTCGACGATGACGCTCTCGGAGACCTGCTTGGCGCCGGCCTCGACCATGACGATCGCATCGGCCGTGCCGGTGACGACCAGGTCCATGTCGGACTCGTCCTGGAGCTCCTCGAGCGTGGGGTTGACGACCAGCTGACCATCGATGCGGCCGATGTGCACGGAGCCGATCGGACCGCCGAACGGGATGTTGCTGATGGTGAGCGCCGCTGAGGCGCCGAGCGTCGCGAGCACGTCGTACGACGTCTCGAAGTCGACGGACAGCGTGGTGGCGACGATGTGGACCTCGTTCATGAAGCCCTTGGGGAACAGCGGCCGGATGGGACGGTCGATCTGGCGCGCGGCCAGGATAGCCTTCTCACTCGGACGCGACTCGCGCTTGATGAAGCCGCCGGGGATCTTGCCGGCGGCGTAGTGCCGCTCTTCCACGTCGACGGTCAGGGGGAAGAAGTCCTGCCCCTCGCGCACGTCTTCGCGCATGACGGCGCTGACGAGGACGACCGTGTCGCCGCAACGCACCAGCACCGACCCGTTGGCCTGCTTGGCGAGGCGACCGGTCTCGAGGGTGATGGTCTGGCCCCCGACTTCTACTTCAATCGTGTTCATTTCTTCCTTCGTCTCTCTCGACCCGGCGCCCCATTGCGCTCGGGTACTCTCTCGTCGGCGTGGTTGACACGGGGACGATGACGACGGCGCGTCTGGCGCCGAAGGGTGGTGCTTACTTGCGGAGCTCGAGCTCCTTGACGAGCGCGCGGTAGCGCTCGAGGTCGCGCGCCTGCAGGTAGTTGAGCAGACGGCGACGCTGACCGACCATCTTGAGCAGGCCGCGCCGGCTGTGATGGTCCTTCTTGTGGGTCTTGAGGTGGTCGGTGAGGGTCTCGATACGCGCGGTGAGGATCGCGATCTGAACCTCGGGGGAGCCAGTGTCGCCGTCGTGCTTGGCGTGCTTGGCGATGATCGTCTCTTTGACGTCCTTGGTGACTGCCATTCTTTTCACCTCCCTCTGGGGAGCATCCGGGAACCCAGTCCCGGGTCGGCTGCCCGGGACCGAGAAAGCGGTCGCGCTAGGGTAGCACAGCGAGAGTCGGCGAGAAACCGCGGCGCCGCGTGCGGCGGGCTCAGCCGTCGGCGGCGGGAAGCGGCGCCAGGCCGACCGCGTCGAGCTCGGCGTCCTCGAGCGAGCCGGCGGCCGCGATGTCCCGGCGCATCTGCGCGACGAGCTCCCCGACCGCGTCGAAGCGGCGCTCGTCGCGGATCTTGTGCAGGAAGTCGAGGCGGATCTCCTCATCGTAGATGTCGCCCTCGAAGCCGAGGAGGAAGGCCTCGACCGTCACGTGGGTGGTGGGCTCGTCGCGGCTCTGGAAGGTCGGGTTGTGGCCGATGTTGACGGCCGCGCGGTACCAGGCGCCCGCCACGAAGACGCGCGCGGCGTACACCCCGCGGCCGGGGAAGATCGTGCCCGCCTCGACGTCGACGTTGGCCGTCGGCACTCCGAGCGTGCGACCGCGCTTGTCGCCGTGGACGACGACGCCGGCGGCCGACGGCGGCCGCCCGAGGATCTCGCGCACCTCCTCGAGCTCGCCGTCGTGCAGCAGCCGGCGGATGCGCGTGGAGCTGATCGCGGCGCCGTGCTCGGTGACGAGGCCGCAGACCACCACGTCGAAGCCGTGGGCGGCGCCGCAGGCGCGCAGCTGCGCCGCGTCGCCGGCGCCGCCGGCGCCGAAGTTGAAGTTCTCGCCGACGACCACGAGACGCGCCTGGAGCGCGCCGGCCAGCAGGTCGGCGCAGAAGGCGGCGGGCGAAAGCGCCGCGAGACGCTCGTCGAACGGCAGCAGCACGAGCTCGTCAGGTCCCATCTCGCGCATGAGCCGGACCTTCTCCTCCGTCGAGGTCAGCAGCCGCGGAGCCCGCGATGGGTCGATCACCGCGAGCGGGTGCCTGTCGAACGTCACGACCGCACTGGTGAGGCCGCGCTCCACAGCCAGGCTCATGGCGCGGCCGATGACCGCGCGGTGGCCGGCGTGCACGCCGTCAAAGGTGCCCAGCGCGAGCGCGCGGGGGCGCCTCGGCAGCCGCGCGATGTCGGAGACGACCTCCATCAGAGCTTGACGAGCAGCTTCAGGGCGTTGCCCTCCTCGGCGGGTCCATAGATGGCGACGAGCTCGCCGCGGAACGTGAGGCGGACGGGCTCCTGAGGACCGCCGGGGAGGCGTGCCCCGTTGCGCACGGCGGCGACCTGCGCGGCCGAGAGCTCGATGCCGGGCATGAACTCGAGCGCCGCCGCCGGCGGAACGAGGCCGGGGATGTGCTCGTCGCCGGCGTCGCGCGCCTGAACGGCATCCTCGAACGCGGCGAGCGTCCGCGCCTGGTCGAGCCGGAGCTCACCGACCGCCGTCCGCGAGAGCTGCTCGAGGTGGGCGCCGGCACCCACGGCCTCGCCGATGTCGATGGCGAGCTGCCGCACGTACGTCCCCTTGGAGCAGGCGATGCGGCAGTGCAGGGTCTGCGCGTCCGGGTCGAACTCGAGCACCTCGATCGCCTCGATCTCGACCTCCTTGACCGGCGTCTCGACGACCTCACCGCGGTGGGCCTTCTTGTAGAGCCGTTCTCCGTCGACCTTGACCGCCGACGTCATGGGCACGCTCTGCATGATGCGGCCGAGGAACGAGGGGATCGCCTCGTCCACCGCCGCGCGAGTCGTCGCGAGTCCCGTCTCCGTGAGCTCTCCCGTGAGGTCCCCGGTGTCCGACCGTACGCCGAAGCGCATGGTGCACTCGTACTCCTTGGGCAGGTCGACGAAGAAGCGGGCGAGCTTCGTGGCTCTGCCGACCAGGACGACCAGGAGCCCCGTGGCGAACGGGTCCAGCGTGCCCGCATGACCCACCTTCTTCACGCTGGGGCGCACCTGTCGACGCACGCGCGCGACCACGTCGTGCGACGTGAAGCCTTCAGGCTTGTCGATCAGGAGGATGCCGTCGAGAGGCGTCTTTCGAGTTCGGAACTGAGCCACGCGATCACCTCCGGGGGCCTGTCGTCGCTCGAGAAGCCGGCAGCGAGGCGATGGCCGCCCCCGCCGCGGAGAGCCGCGAGCGCGCTGACGTCGATCGACTCGGACCGCAGACTGACGCGCACACCGGCACCGCCGTCCTGCTCCTTGACGAGCGCTGCGACCTCGACGCCGTCCACCCCGCGCAGGCTCTCGACGATGCCCTCGGTCTCCTCGGGGCCGGCGCCGGTGGCGGCGAAGTCCGCGGCCTCCACCGCGGCGATGAGCGCACGACCGCCGGCGACGCTGACGGCGTGACCCACCGCACGTCCCCACAGTCGCAGCGAAGCGAGCGAGCGGCGCTCATAGAGCAGCGCGTAGAGGGCGGTCACGTCCGCGCCGAGCTCGACGAGCCATGCGGCCGTCCGGAACGTCTCGGCCGACGTGCTGTCGTGGTGGAAGTGGCCGGTGTCGAACGAGATGCCCGCGTACAGCGCGGCCGCAGCCGCCGGCGACGGCCGCAACCCGAGCGCGCGGGCGACGTCGCAGACGAGCTCGCTGGTGCTGCTCGCTTCGCCTCGCACAAAGGCCAGCTCTCCGTAGCGCGGGTTGTCGTGATGGTGGTCGATGTTCACGGCGACGTCGTCCCACGATCCGGCCGGAAGCGCGAGCCTCCGCGGGTTGCCCGAGTCGAGTGCGTAGAGGGCGGCGTCGGAAGGAGGGCCGCCGCGGCGCACGCGCTCCATCGGGAGCAGCTCGGCGCCAAGCGGCAGAAGCTCGTCCTCGGCGACGTAGAGCTCTGCGTCGACGCCGCCCTGGGAGAAGAGATCGAGCATACCCGCGGCAGCGCCGAGAGCGTCGAGGTCCGGCTTCTCGTGGACGGCGAGCGCGACGCGCTTCTCGGCGCGCATGCGCCGGCAGACGGCCTCGAGGTCGGCGGTGAGCGTCTTCACGCCTGTTCCTCGCCGTCCTCGCCTGCAGGAGCGTCGCCCCGGCCTTCAGGCGGCACCGTGTCGTCGCCCTCGGGAAGCGCTTGGTCGGACGCCTCCGCCCCGCCGACCACGATCTCGGGCGCCTCCTTGCCGAGCACTTCCTCCTCGCGCCTCAGGGCGCGCTCGATGCGCATCGCGTTGTCGAGGGTGTCGTCGTAGAGGAACTGCAGCTGCGGCGTGCGCTTCATGTACAGCGACGCGTTGATCCTGGCCTGCAGGAACCCGCGCGACTTCTCCAGGGCCTTCATGGTCAGGTCGCGCTCGGTCCTGCCGCCCAGCACGCTGACGAACACCTTGGCGTGGCGCAGGTCAGACGACGTCTCGACCCCCGTGACGGTGACGAACCCGATCCGGGGGTCCTTGAGACCCTCCGCGGTGATGACCGAGGAGAGTGTCTCCTTGATGCTCTCGTTGATCCTCAGGAGTCGAAGTCCCATACCGTATCCACCGGGTCGGCCGTCTTGAGCAGGACGCGCGCCACCTCGTACTCCTGCGCGTGGAGGAAGCGGTCGATCTCATCGAGGCGCTCCCGGGTCTGCTGGAGCGAAGAAGCGGCGACGACGATCAAGACCCGCGCCCGCTGCCACGCATCCTGCAGTCCTACCTCGCTGAACGAGGCGTGAAACCGGGCATGCACCACGTCACGCAGTGAGGCCAGCGGCGCGCGCTTCTCCTTCAGCGTCCGGCTTGAAGGGAAGTGCAGCTCCGCAAGAAGGACGCCGATGCAGGCGTCAGGCCTCACGGGCGACTTCTCGGGTCTCGTACGCCTCCAGCACGTCCCCTTCTTTGAGGTCGTTGAAGCCGTCGAGCAGGATGCCGCATTCGAAGCCTTCCAGGACCTCGCGCGCATCTTCGGCGAAGCGCTTGAGGGAGTTCATCTTGCCGTCGTGGACGACCACGTCGTTGCGCAGCACACGCACGCCGGCGTTGCGCACGATCTTGCCGTGGGTGACCATGCAGCCGGCGATGGTGCCGAGCTTGGAGGCCTTGAACGTGGTGCGCACCTCGGCCTGGCCGAGCACGATCTCCTCGAGCGTCGGCTTGAGCATGCCGACGAGGGCGGCCGTGATGTCCTCGGTGACCTTGTAGATCACCCGGTAGGTGCGCACGTCGACGCCTTCTGTCTCTGCGAGGGCGGTCGCCTGCGGGCTCGGACGCACGTTGAAGCCGATGATGATGGCCGTCGACGCGCTCGCCAGCATGACGTCGGACTCGTTCACGCCGCCGACGCCGGAGTGGATGATGCGCACCTTGACCTCGGGATGCTGGATCTTGAGCAGGGCGTCGCTGAGCGCCTCGAGGCTGCCCTGCACGTCGGCCTTGACCACAAGGTTGAGGTCGAGGACCTTGCCGGCGGCGATGCGCGCGAAGACGTCGTCGAGCGTGAGCGCGTGCTGCTTGGCGAGGGCCTCGGTCTTGAGCCGGTTGGCGCGCTTCTGGCCCAGGGCGCGCGCGGCGCGCTCGTCCTTGACCACGCGGCAGAACTCCCCGGCGACCGGGAGCTCGTCGAAGCCGATGATCTCGACGGGGGTCGACGGACCGCCGGCCTTGAGCGGCTCGCCGCGGAAGTCGCGCATGGCGCGCACGCGGCCGCTGGCCTCACCGGCGACGACGGCGTCGCCGACCCGGAGGGTACCGCGGTTGACCAGGATCGTGGCCACGACGCCGCGCCCCGGGTCGACCTTGGACTCGATGACGAAGCCGCTCGCCGGAGCGTCCGGGTTCGCCTTGAGGTCGCCGACCTCGGCCACCAGGAGAAGCATGTCGAGGAAGTTGTCGAGGCCGATGCGCTTCTTGGCGCTGGCCTCGACGAACACGTTGTCGCCGCCCCAGTCTTCGGGCACGATGCCGTGTTCGGCGAGCTGCTGCTTGATGCGCTCGATATTGGCGTCCGGCTTGTCGATCTTGTTGATGACGATGACGACCGGCACGCCGGCGGCCTTGGCGTGGTCGATGGCCTCCACGGTCTGCGGCATGACGCCGTCGTCCGCGGCCACCACGATGGCGGCGATGTCGGTGACCTTGGCGCCGCGCGCGCGCATGGCGGTGAACGCAGCGTGGCCCGGCGTGTCGATGAAGGTGATGAGCTGGCCGTTGTGCCTCACCTGGTAGGCGCCGATGTGCTGCGTGATGCCGCCGGCCTCGCCGGCGGCCACGGCGGTGTCGCGAATGGCGTCGAGAAGGCTGGTCTTGCCGTGGTCCACGTGGCCCATCACGGTGATCACGGACGGGCGCGACTTGAGGTCGTTGGGATCGTCGACCGCTTCCTTCTCGAGCTCGGCCTCTTCGTCGGCCGCGTGCGTGATCTCCACCTCGCGGCCGAAGTCGGTGGCCAGGACCTCGATGGCCTCGTCGCTGAGCGTCTGCGTGATGGTGACCATCTCGCCGTAGCCCATGAGCGCCTTGATGATGTCCGGCGTGGACACGCCGAGGAGCTGCGAGACGTCCTTGACGCTCGATCCCGAGGGGACCTTCACGAGGCCGGTGGGCACCACCGGCACCGTCTGCTGCTCCTCGCGGTCGCGGCCACGGCCGCGGCCGCGGCGGCGATCGCGCCCGCCCTGGCCGCCCCCGCGGCGAGAGGCGCCGGCGTCGATGATGACGCGGCGCTTCTTGCCCGCCGGGCCGCCGCCGGAACGCCGCCGCACCGTGCTGGTGGCCGGCGTCGCGTACGCCTTCTCGATCGCTTCGTCGTCGACGCTGACCTCGCCGTCCACGACCTCGATGCCCGCCTTCTTGAGGTGGGCGAGCACATCGTCGACGCTCGTCTTCCGCTGAGTCGCGATGTCCGAGACTTTACGTTTCGCCATTCACCTCACCGCCTTTCGTCAGTAGTCGCCGCAGGCTCGCCGTCAGGCGAGCTCAGGTGACTGGACCGCGTCGTCCCGGGCCGCGCGAAGACCGCACGCGCCGCGGGGTCGAGAGTCGCCGGGGCGCGGAAGGCTCGCGTGAACGCGCGCCTCTTCTCCGCGGCCTCGAGACAGGTCTCTTCTGGACAGAGATAGGCTCCTCGGCCGGGAGCGCCGGGGCGCGCCGGGACGACACGCCCCTGCACGACCACGAGCCGGACCAGCTCGTCCTTGCCGCGCCTGCGGCGACAGCCGAGGCACGTCCTCTCGGGCGTCGCCACAGCGATCACTCCCCGCTCGCCTCCGCCGCGTCGGCCGGCGCCTCGGCGGCTGCGGACTTCGGCGGCTCCACGTAGTCGACGTGGATGCTGCAGTACCGCGAGCCTGGCTCGGCCTGGTTCGGGCAGCGCTTGCCGCTCCGCCCGATGGCCATGCACTGGCCGTCCACGCCCTCCTCCTCGCTGAACTCGAGGCTGTTCTCGGCCTCGGCCATCTGCTGCTGGCTCTTGATGTCGATGCGCCAGCCGGTGAGCTTGCTCGCGAGACGGGCGTTCTGTCCCTCCTTGCCGATGGCGAGGGAGAGCTGGTCGTCGGGGACGATGATGGTCGCCGTCTTCTCCTCGTCGTCGACGATCACCTCACGCACGCGCGCCGGCGAGAGCGCCTTGGCGACGAACCGGGCCGCGTCGTCGTTGTACGGGATGATGTCGATGCGCTCGCCGCGCAGCTCGCTGACGACCATGCGCACGCGCGAGCCGCGCGGGCCTACGCAGGCGCCCACCGGGTCCACACCGTCCGCATGGGAGATCACGGCGATCTTGCAGCGGCCGGGAACGGGCTTACCGTCACGGCCGCGGTAGCCGGTCTCGCGCGAGACCATCTTGATCTCGACGAGGCCGTCGGCGATCTCGGGCACCTCGAGCTCGAACAGCTTGCGCACGAGCTCCTCGCTGCGCCGCGAGAGCTTGACCTGCGGACCCTTGGCGGACTCCTCCACGCGCATGATCACGGCCTTGATGCGAGCGCCGTGCTCGTAGTGCTCGGTCTCGATCTGCTCGCCCCGCGGCAGCTCGGCCTCGACGCGGCCCAGCTCGACCAGCGTGTTGTGGCGCGGGTCGCTCTGCTGGACGATGCCGGTGACCAGCTCGCCGACGCGGTCGATGTACTCCTCGTACATGAGGTCGCGCTCGGCCTCACGGATGCGCTGGAGGATGACCTGCTTGGCCGTCATCGCGGCGATGCGGCCGAAATCGTCCGGCGTGACCTCGATGCGCTCGACCTCGCTCATGTCGACGCCGCTGAGGTCGAGCCCGACCTCCTCCCCGGTCTCCTCGTCGTGGATCTTGAGGGACTCGGTGTCGATGTGATCCGGGAAGACGAGCTCGAAGACGCGCATGTCACCGGTCTCCGTGTCGATCTCGACGGCGGCGTACTCCGCCGCGTCCGGTGACTTCTTGTAGGCGGACAGCAGCGCGTCCTCGAGAGCCTCGACAAGAGCCTCGAAGGCGATGCCTTTCTCGCTCTCGATCTGGCGCAGAGCCTCGATGATCTCTCTACTCACGATGGCCTCCGTCGGTTTCATGGTTGTAGACCACGTGGGCTTTCCCCAGAGCGGCGAGCGGCAGCGTCGCGCTGCTCCCGCCCTCGAGAGTGAGGGTGATGGTGTCGCGGCCGGCCGCCGTCAGCACGCCGCGGAAGTTGCGGCGTCCCTCGACCGGCTCCGCCATGGTGACGGCGACGTCGCGACCCAGCTGGGCAGCGAAGTGCTGCGGCTTGCGCAACCGCCGGTCCAGACCCGGCGAGGACACCTCGAGCGCATACCGCTCGCGGACCTCCTCCAGCGCCTGGCTGACCTCGGCGCACAACTCGAGGTCGACGCCGCCCGGCCGGTCGATGAACAGCGTGAGCGCCGCCGCCGAGCCGCCGCGCACGTCGACGTCGACGAGCTCGACGTCGGGAAAGCGCTCGGCGAGCGTGGCTTCGATGACGGTCTCCAGTTGTTCTCTCTTCTCCCTCATAACGACCCCTAACACGAGAAAAGTCGGTTGCCCACCGACTTTCACGCAAGAGTCCGCCTCGTGGTGTGTTGTCCTGCCGGAGAAGTATAGCACCGGCCTCGCGAGCCGTTCAAGGCGGGGCGCCCTCAACCACTGGGGCCTGCTGCCGATACTGGGAGGGAAACGAGGAGCACGGAGAGAGGCAGGCCATGGGAGAGTACACGACCTTCGAGTGCCGCCAGTGCGGGTACTCGGCGGACCGCATCCGCTGGGGCGTCAGCATGTACGACCCGCGACAGCGGTTCATGCCCGCGTACTGCGTGGAGTGCGGGACGATCGTCGAGGTCGACATGACCGGCGCCGACATCCACGTCGACGAGTTCCGCTGCGTCGTCTGCGGGAGTGAGCTCTTCTTCCTCGAGAAGGCGGCCTCGTACACCTGCCCCAAGTGCAAGGCGCACGACATGCTCCTGCATCAGGGCGAGTACTGGTGAGGGGACTCGGCCCGGTGAGGACGCGCGCCGGCGGTCAGGGCTCGATGACGACCGGGCTGCCCGCGGGCACGTAGCGGCTGACCTCGAGCACGTCCTTGTCGTGCATGCGCACGCACCCGTGACTGATGGCCTTGCCGATCAGATGGTCCTGGTTGGTGCCGTGGATGGCCACCGGTCCGCCCTGCTCCCAGTACGGCAGCTTGGGCTGGAAGGCGCTGATGCCGATCGCCAGCGCCCCGTAGGCGCCTCCCGGCGACGGCGGTTTCAACTTCTGATTGATGAAGAAGAAGCCCACCGGCGTGCTGAGGCCCGGCTTGCCGACCGCTACCGGGTACGTCTCGAGGAGCTCGCCTCTCCGGTAGACGCTGAGCTCCCGTTGCGAGAGGTCGATGGTGATCTTCGCGGCGGTCGTGTAGAAGGCGAGCCTGCCCTCCGGGATCCAGCCGCGGCTCTCGTTGGGACGGATGGCGAGCCACACCCGGTACCACACCCTGCCACCGACCTCGCGGGTGGTGTCGACGAGCACGAGCGTGGGGTAGCCGTTCTGGTTGACCTTGCCCAGCTTCGTCCTGACCGCGGCGGACGTGCTCGGACGTGCGTAGACGGTGACGGGACCGACGGCCTTGCCCACGGTCCAGCGCTCATACGCCGGTTCGGGGTCCGGGGACGACGGAAGCGGCGTGGGCAGGGACACCGGCGCGAGAGACTGCTGCCCGCCCGACCCCTCGGCACGAGCGCGCACGGCGGCGTATCCGCCGAAGGCCGCCGCCAGAAGGACGGCGAGGCCGACGGCGAGGATCAGGATGTCACGTGCACGTTTGTCCATCGTGGACCTAGGATAGTGAAGCGCCTCTGCTCTGTACACTCGGGTAGCTGGTCGGTTCCCCTGGGTGGCGTACACTAGTCGCGAGCAGGGGCACCCAACGAAAGGAGCGCCGGTTGATCGCCGTCATCGTCATCATCGTCATCCTGGTCGTCATCGTCGCCGTGCTGGCCGGCATGTACAACAGCCTGGTGAAGCGGCGGAACCAGGTGGACAACTCCTGGAGCCAGATCGAGGTACAGCTCAAGCGGCGGCACGACCTCATCCCCAACCTCGTCGAGGCGGTCAAGGACTACATGTCCTACGAGCAGGAGACGCTCACCAACGTCACCAACGCCCGTGCCGCCGCCATCGACGCCGGTGCGCGCGGTCCGCAAGCTCAGGCGCAGGCCGAGAACGCGCTGACCGACACGCTCAAGTCGCTCTTCGCCGTCGTGGAGAACTACCCGGACCTCAAGGCCAACCAGAACGTGCTCAGCCTCCAGGAGGAGCTCACGTCCACGGAGAACAAGATCGCTTTCGCGCGCCAGTTCTACAACGACAGCGTCCTGACGTTCAACAACAAGGTGCAGACCTTCCCGTCGAACCTGATCGCGGGCATGTTCAACTTCACCACGCGCCAGTTCTTCGAGGCCCCTGAGGGCGACCGCGCCGTCCCGACCGTCGATCTGAGGTAGCCGGGGCAGGCCGCCGGAGGCCGCATGTACGAGCAGATCCGTCGCAACCGCCGCGCCTCCTGGCTCCTGGCGGGTCTCGTCGTCACCATGCTCGCCGTGCTCGGCTTCGCCATCGGCTACGCGACCATCGGTGGCGCCTCCGGCGGCCTCGGGCTTCTCGGCGTCTTCGGCATCGCCGCGATCGCCTGGAGCGTCATCGGCTACTACAGCGGCGACAAGATGGTGCTCGCCGTCAGCGGCGCCCGCCGCGTGACGCACGCCGAGGAGCCCCAGCTCTTCAACGTGGTCGAAGAGATGACCATCGCCGCCGGCCTGCCGCAGGTGCCGGCGGTCTACGTGCTCGACGAGGCGTCTCCGAACGCCCTGGCGACGGGTCGCGATCCGCGGCACGCCTCCATCGCCGTGACGCGCGGGATGATGGAGCGGCTCAACCGCGAGGAACTCCAGGGCGTGGTGGCGCACGAGATGGCGCACATCCGCAACTACGACATCCGCTTCGAGACCCTCGTCGGCATCCTCGTCGGGATGATCGCGCTCATCGCCGACTTCTTCCTGCGCTGGAGCTTCTGGGGCGGGATGGGCCGCCGGCGAGAGGGGGGCGGCTCCGGCGGCGACCAGGCGAGCGCGATCTTCGCCGTGATCGCCATCGTCCTCGCGCTCGTGGCGCCGGCGGCGGCCTACGCGGTCCAGTTCGCCGTGTCGCGCCGGCGCGAATACCTGGCCGACGCGACAGCCGTGGAGCTCACGCGCAACCCCCTCGGGCTCGCGAGGGCCCTGCACAGGATCGCCGCCGACCCCAGCCCGCTCCGTCACGCCAACCGGGCGACCGCCCATCTCTACATCGAGAACCCGCTGAAGAAGACCAAGGAAGTGACCGGCGTCTTCGACACGCACCCGCCGGTCCGCGAGCGTATCGCGGTGCTGCTCGCGATGGCGCACGTGGGGCCGGAGGCGCTCTCCGGAGACGCCGCCCCGGAGGTGGCAGAAGCCCCGGCGGCGCAGGATCCGGCCGCTCCCCCGGAGTGAGCGGCGGGTCGCGGCCCCCGTCGCCGGACGCGATCCCTCAGTCGACCCCCTCGAGCGGCTGCCGGTAGGTCTCGCTGGCGGGGCGCAGGGCGCGGGCGAGCCGCAGGTGGCCCCTCGCCTCCTCCCCACGCCCCAGCAGGCGCAGGCAGCGGGCGAGCGCGTAGTGAGCGTAGTCGCTGTCGGGGACGTCGGCGACGACCGCGGAGAAGAGCTCGGCGGCGCGCTCGACGCGTCCGGCGGCGAACTCAGCCCGCCCGAGCGTCTCGCGGATGGAGTTGCGGCAGGGCTCGACCCGGAGGGCCTGCGCGAGGTACATCGCGGCTTGGGCGGGGTGTCCGTCGTCGAGGAACTCCACGCCGCGGCGATACAGCGTGTATGCCTCGCTCTCGGCGCAGAACTCCGGCGGGCGACGCTCCTGCGAGTCCACGAGAGCTCCCCCTAGAGGCCGAGCTCGGGGGCGATGCCCTGCATCGCCTCGAGCCCGAGGGCAAAGAAGTCGTCGAGCTCGAGCCCCAGCTCGGAGCAGCGGGCGATGGACCCGCGGTCCACCCCTCGCGCGAACGCCCCCTCGCGATAGCGCTTGCGCACCGACTTGACCTTGACGCCGGCGAGGTCCTTCTCGGGCCGTACGAGCGCCGCCGCGGTCAGCAGTCCGCTGAGCTGGTCGGAGGCGATCAGCGCGACGTCGATGCCCTGAGTGGCCACCACCCCCGTCTCCGGGTTGTGAGCCGCCACGGCATGGACGGCCTCTTCCGGGAGGCCGAGTGAGCGCAGCGCATCGGCGGCGAGCGCGCCGTGAAGGGCGAAGTCGCCCTCGGTCTCCTCCGAGTCCAGGTCGTGGGCGAGGCCCGCGAGCCCCCAGACGTCCTGGTCCTCACCCAGCCGTCCGGCGAGCGCGCGCATGATGGCCTCCGTGGCGAGCATGTGCCGGCGCAGGTTCTCGCTCGCGACGCGCGCCTCGACCACGGCCACGACGGCTGCGCGATCGGCGCTCATCCGCTCAGTCCCGCCTCGATGTGGTCGGCGATGGCGGCCGCGCACGCCGTCTTGCTGGCGCGCGGCACGTGGACCTCGCCGCCGGGGGTGAGGATGGTGATCTCGTTCTCGTCCGAGCCGATACCGACGCCCTCGGCGAGGATGTCGTTGAAGACGAGCAGGTCCACGCCCTTGGCCGCCTTCTTGGCGCGGGCGCGATCCAGGCGCGGACCGGCCTCGGCGGCGAAGCCGACGCGGAACAGGCCGGGGCGAGCGGCCGAGGCGAGCACGTCGACCGTGCGCACGAGCTCGAGCGTGAGCGAATCGCGTTCGCCGCGCTCGATCTTGCCGTCGTGCTCGTCTCTCGGGCGGAAGTCGGCGACGGCCGCGGCCATGACGAGCACGTCGGCGTCACGCACGCTCTCGCCCACCGCCGCGGCCATCTCCGCGGCGCTCTCGACGCGGATCACGTCGTAGGGGGCGCCGTCGGCAGGCTGCGTCGTGACCAGCGTCACGCGAGCGCCGCGCAGGTACGCCTCGT
This sequence comes from uncultured Thermoleophilia bacterium, assembly GCA_963736645.1. Classification (GTDB taxonomy): domain Bacteria; phylum Actinomycetota; class Thermoleophilia; order UBA2241; family UBA2241; genus CAIXSE01. Next base: position 84,661 of record CAVTPJ010000002.1, read on the forward strand.
CGGCGACGGCGCGGCCCATCTTGCCGCTGGAGCGATTGCCGATGAAGCGCACGGCGTCGATACGTTCGCGCGTGCCGCCCGACGTCACGACGACACGCCTGCCGGCGAGCGGACCGCTCGCCGACGAGGCGAGCGCACGGCGCACGGCGAGCCGGATGGCCTCAGGCGACGCCATCCGGCCGGAGCCTTGCTCGCCGCAGGCCAGCTCGCCCTCTTCGGTCGGCATGACCTCCACGCCTCGCTCGGCGAGCACGCGCAGGTTCTCCCGCGTCGCCGCGTGCTCGTTCATGGCCCAGTTCATGGTGGGCGCGACGATCACGGGACCGCGGAAGGCGAGGTAGATGGCGGTGAGCAGGTTGTCGGCCACACCCGTCGCCATCTTGGCGAGGGTGTTGGCGGTGGCGGGAGCTACGACCATGACGCTCGCGGTCCTGGCCGCGTCGATGTGCTGGAACCACCCGCCGCTGGACTGCCAGGCACTGGCGTCGTCGAGGACCGGCGCCTGCGAGACGGCGGCGAAGGTGAGTGGCATGACGAACCGCTGCGCGGCCTCCGTGGTGACCACGAGAGGCTGGTAGCCGTCCTTGACGAGGCCGCGGACGAGCTCGACCGCCTTGTAGATCGCGATGCCGCCCGTGACACCGACGAGCACGGTGCGGGCGGCGTGGACGGTGGCGACCTCGCTCATGGCGCGATCAGTACGTCCCCCGCGGGGCCCGTCGGGCCGGCGTCCGCGCGACAGATCTTCGTGCTCTTCGCAGCACTACGGGCATCAGTCCGGGGAGTCGTGCTCGATCTTGTTGTCGACGATCTCCTCGAAGGAGATGGTGAGCAGGTTGGTGCTGCGCGTCGTGATCAGCGGCGGCGTGAGCTCCTCGAGACCGAGGGTGTTCTCACCCAGGCTGTGGTAGTAGTTGTTGATCTGGCGGGCGCGCTTGGCGGCGATCATGACCAGCGCGTACCGGGAGCCGTCCGCGTGGGGCAGCAGCTCGTCGATGCGGGGCTTGTCCACTAGTCTTCCTTCCTTCGTGCTTCGATGATGGCGGCCACCTCATCGGCAGCTCGCTCGGCATCGTCGTTCACCACGACATGGTCGAACTCCTGTGCGGCCGCCACTTCGGTCTCGGCGCGGTCCAGGCGGCGAGCGACGGCCGCCGCCGTCTCCGTACCCCGGCCGCGCAGCCTCTCCGCCAACTCCGCCATGCTCGGGGGGGCGATGAACACCGAGATCGCCTCGGGCATCGCCTGCCGCACCGCCCTGGCGCCGATGAGCTCGATCTCGAGGATCACGTCGTCGCCACTGAAGAGCTTGGCCTCGACCTCGCGGCGCAGCGTGCCGTACAGATTGCCACTGTACTCCACCCATTCCAGAAAGTCGCCCGCGGCGACGGCCGCGCGGAAGGCCGGCTCGTCAAGGAAGTGATACTCGCGACCGTCCACTTCGCCTGGCCTCGGCGCACGGGTCGTGGCCGAGACGGAGGTCACGACGCTACCCAGCCGCGTACCGACGAGGGCGATGACGGTCCCCTTCCCGGCGCCCGACGGCCCCGAGATGACGAAGACCGAGGGGATGGCTCAGCCCCCGAAGTAGGTGAGCAGTTCGTGCCGCTGGCGCTCCGAGAGACCACCCACGGTCTTGCTCGGGCTGATGCGACACTGCTCCATGATGCGGGCGGACTTGACCCGGCCGCATTTGGGGGCCGCCATGAGGAGGTCGGCCACCTTGGCGGTGAGGAGGAACGCGGGCGGCGCGGCGAGGACGTCGTCGATGCTGACCGCGCCGTGCTTGAGGTCGGCCTTGAGCGCGGCGCGGCGGCTGCGGACCTCGTTGGCCCTGCCCAGGGCATCCATGCGCTGGTCGAGAGACCGCTCCGGAGCCGTGTTGAACTGCTTGGAAGAGGTGGACATCGGGCGAGAGTATATGTGATGCCGCGCCGCGAATTCAACAGAGTCCGGCCGGCAAAAGCGACTCCTAGCTGGACTTTTGCAGCCCGGCCGTGGATGCCGACCTGGTCAGTCGCCGAGGGCGAGCCCCCGGGCGTCCGCCACGGACGCGATCCCGCGGGCCTCGAGCTCGTCGCGGAGCTCGGCCAGGATGCGTCGCGGCGCCTCGAAGGCGGTGAAGTTGGCGGCGCCCACCGCCACGGTGGTGGCGCCGCAGGCGATGAACTCGAGCGCGTCGAGTCCCGTCATCACGCCGCCCATGCCGACGAGGGGCACCTCCGGGAACGCCTGGGCGACCTCGGCGACCATGCGCAAGGCGATCGGCTTGATGGCCGGCCCGCAGAGCCCGCCCGTCCGGTTGCCGAGAAACGGGCGCAGAGTATCGCGGTCGAGGACCAGCGCCTTGAAGGTGTTCACGAGGGAGAGGCCGTCGGCGCCGGCGGCCAGAGCCGCCCGGCCGATCTCGGTGACGTCGCGGACGTTCGGGGTGAGCTTGGCGAGCAGGAAGCGCCCGGTGGCTGCCCGGCAGGTCGCGACCACCGCCTCCGTGGCCGCCGGGTCGGCGCCGATCTGCAGGCCGCTGGAGACGTTGGGGCACGAGATGTTGAGCTCGTACCCCTCGATCCGCGGCGCCGTGCCCGCGGGCGCCACGGCCAGGTGGGCCTCGAGCGCGGCGACGACCGCCGCGTACTGAGCCGGGTCGTTGCCGCCGACGCTCACGATGACCGGCTGCCGGAGCCCGGCCCACTGCGGGAGACCGTCGATCCAGGCGGCGATGCCGGGGTTCTCGAGGCCGATGGCGTTGACCATGCCCGACGCGGTCTCGGTGACGCGCGGCGCAGGGTTGCCCGTGCGCGCGTCGGCGGTGACCGTCTTGGGGACGTAGGCGGCGAACGGGAAGTCGGCGAAGTAGTCGCCGTCGTAGCGCCGCGCGTACTCGAGCAGGTCGAAGGTGCCCGAGGCGTCGACGAGCGGGTGCTCGAGCGCTATCGGGCCCAGCCGGACGGAGAGGTCCGGCGCGGCGCAGAGCGGTGCCTCTCCGGTGCCCCGCTCGATACCCCCGCTGCGTCCGGTATTCACGGCGTCACCTCGTCGAGGCGAAAGACGGGACCTTCGCTGCAGACGCGAAGCTTGCCGCGCGCCGTGTCGACCACGCAGCCGTGACAGGAGCCCGTGCCGCACGCCATGTGCGCCTCCAGCGAGACGTACCCTCGCAGCCCCTCGGCGAAGGTCCACTGCTGCACCGCGGCGATCATCGGCGCAGGACCGCAGGCGTAGACGGTCGTGCCTGGGGCGACGTCGAGAGACGCGAGCAGGTGAAGCACGGTACCCGCCCTCCCCACGCTGCCGTCCTCGGTGGCGACCGAGAGCCGGTCGATGCTGAACGCGCCGGCCGCGCGCGCGGCGCGGAAGTCGCGGAAGCCGAAGGCGGCCGTGACGCTCGCGCCGGCCGCCGCCAGGTCGTCGGCCAGGTACTGGAGCGGGGCGCAGCCGATGCCGCCGCCGACGAGGAGCGCGTTGGTGACGCCGTCGGTCGGGAACGCGCTCCCGAGCGGGCCGGCGAGGTCCACGCTCTCCCCCACCTCGAGCGCCGAAAGGCGCTCGGTGCCGGCGCCGCGCGCCTCGATCAGCAGGACGACGCGGTCACCATGCGCCGCGAACAGCGACACCGGGCGGCGCAGCAGGAATCCGCCTCCGGGTACCGTGACCATGACGAACTGCCCCGGCGCCGCGCGCCGGGCCACGCGAGGCGCGATCAGCTCGAGCGCGGCGAACGCGCCGAAGTGACGCACGGCGGCCACCCGGCAGTGCGAGCTCTCCGCCCACTGCGAGTGGTCACCGATGGTCTGCGAAACCGCCTCGTCCATGGCTACTGCTCCGTCGCCGCGTGCAGGTCCTGGAGGCAGTGTACCTGCACGCGGGGCCGTTTCGCCGCTTCGATCGCCGAGACCGCCGCCGAGGCGCCGGCAAGCGTGGTGATGGAGGCCACGCCCTTACGGAGCGCCGTCGTGCGGATCTCGTAGCCGTCGGCGCGCGCGCCCCGGCCGAACGGCGTGTTGATGACGAGCCCGATCTCCCCGCTCTCGATGAGGTTCACGACATTGGGTTCGCCCTGGAAGACCTTGTTCACGACGTTCACGGGGATGCCGAGGCTGGTGAGCGCCGTGGCAGTACCCCTGGTCGCGTAGATCGCGAACCCCAGCGATGTGAGCCGGCCGGCGAGGATCGTCGCCGCCGACTTGTCGCTGTCGCACACCGACAGGAACGCGTTGCCCTCCGTGGGCAGCGGCATGCCGGCGGCCGCCACCGCCTTGCCGAACGCCGCCGGGAACGCTTCGGCGATGCCCATGACCTCACCCGTGGACTTCATCTCCGGCCCAAGCTGCGTGTCGGTGCCGGGGAAACGACCGAAGGGAAGGACGGCCTCCTTGACGCTGACGTACTCGGGGACGCGCCGTTCGAGGCCCATGCCCGAGAGCCGCTCCCCGAGGATGACGCGCGTGGCGATCTGCGCCATCGGCACACCGGTCGCCTTGCTCACGAAGGGGACCGTCCGCGAGCCGCGGGGGTTCACCTCGAGCACGTAGAGCTGGTAGTTCTGGTAGGCGAACTGCACGTTGATCAGGCCCCTCACGCCGAGGCCCATCGCGAGAGCTCTCGTCTGCTTTCGCACCTGCTCGAGCGTGCCCTCTCCAAGCGAGATCGAGGGGATGACGCAGGCGGAGTCACCCGAGTGGACGCCCGCCTCCTCAACGTGCTGCATGACGGCGCCGATGTAGACGTCCTCGCCGTCGCCGACGGCGTCGACGTCGACCTCGATGGCGTCCTCCAGGAACTTGTCGATGAGCACCGGGTGGTCGGGGCTGATACTGACGGCGGTGGCCATGTAGCGATCGAGCTCGGCTGGGCCGTACACGATCTGCATCGCGCGACCGCCGAGCACGTAGGACGGCCGCACGAGGAGCGGGTAGCCGACGCGGGCGGCGACGCCGGCCGCCTCCTCCTGCGTCGTCGCCAGCCCATACTCCGGGCAGCGGATATCGAGCTCTTCGAGGAGCGATCCGAAGCGCCCGCGATCCTCGGCGAGGTCGATGGACTCCTGTGGCGTGCCCAGGATGGGGATGCCGGCCTCGGCGAGCGCGCGCGCGATCTTGAGCGGCGTTTGGCCGCCAAACTGGACGATGACCCCGCGCGGCCGCTCGTTGGCGACGATATTGGCCACGTCCTCGAAGGTGAGCGGCTCGAAGTACAGGCGATCCGAGACGTCGTAGTCGGTGCTCACCGTCTCGGGGTTGCAGTTGACCATGACCGCCTCGAAGCCCTGCTCCCGGGCGGTGAGCGCGGCGTGCACGCAGCAGTAGTCGAACTCGATGCCCTGGCCGATGCGGTTGGGCCCGGAGCCGAGGATGACGACGCGCTCTCTGTCTCCGGGTACGGCCTCGTTCTCCTCCTCGTAGCAGGAGTAGAAGTACGGGGTCTCAGCCTGGAACTCGGCGGCGCAGGTGTCGACGGCCTTGAAGACCGGCAGCACGTCGTGCTCGATGCGCAGCGCCCGGATCTCGCGCTCGCCGCGACCGGTGAGCTCCCCGAGCCTCCGGTCGCTGAACCCGTAGCGCTTCATGCGCCGCAGGAGCTCCGGCGTGAGCCGCGGCGCCTCCCGCACCTCCCTCTCGAGCTCGACGATGTCGGAGAGCTCGCTGAGGAAGAACGGCGAGATGCCGGTGAGCGCATGGACGTCGTCCACGCTCACCTGCTGGCGAAACGCGTGCAAGACGAGCTCGTACCGCTCCGCCGTCGGGATCGCCAGGGCCTTGCGCAGCTCCTGCGCGGTACCCGGCAGGTCCGGCGTCGAGTCGAGCTCGCGCGAGCGCATCGCCTTCTGGAAGGCCTCCTTGAACGTGCGGCCGATGGCCATGGCCTCGCCCACGCTCTTCATGTGCGTGGTGAGCTCGCGGTCCGACAGCGGGAACTTCTCGAACGCCCAGCGCGGCATCTTGACGACGACGTAGTCGAGGGTGGGCTCGAAACAGGCCGGCGTCTTGCGCGTGATGTCGTTGTCGATCTCGTCGAGCGTGTAGCCCACGGCGAGCCGGGCGGCGATCTTGGCGATCGGAAACCCGGTCGCCTTGCTGGCCAGGGCGGAGCTGCGCGAGACGCGCGGGTTCATCTCGATGACGACCACTTCGCCGGTCTCTGGGTTGACGGCGAACTGGACGTTGCTGCCGCCGGTGTCGACGCCGATCTTGCGGATGATGGCCTTGGCGGCGTCGCGGAGCTCCTGGTACTGGGCGTCGGTGAGGGTGAGCGCCGGCGCGACGGTGACGCTGTCGCCGGTGTGCACGCCCATGGGGTCGATGTTCTCGATGGAGCAGATGATGACGACGTTGTCCGCGTGGTCGCGCATGACCTCGAGCTCGAACTCGTGCCAGCCGACCACGGACTCCTCGAGGAGCACCTGCGAGATCGGGCTGAGCGCCAGCCCCTGCTCGCAGATGCGCACGAAGCTCTCGTGGTCGTAGGCGATGCCGCCGCCGCTGCCGCCGAGCGTGTAGGCGGGGCGGACGACGAGCGGGAGGCCGAGCTCCGCGCAGGCGGCCTCGGCCTCGTCCATGGTCTCGGCCAGCATGCTGCGCGGCGTGCGCAGGCCGATCTCGTCCATGGCCGTGCGGAACTCGAGGCGGTCCTCGGCGCGGTGGATGGCCACCTCGTCGGCGCCGATCATCTCGACCTCCCAGAGGTCGAGCACCCCCGCGCTCTTGAGCTCCATGGCCAGATTGAGCGCCGTCTGCCCGCCGAGCGTGGGCAGCAGGGCGTCCGGGCGCTCGACCTCGATGATGCGCGTGAGCGTGGCGAGGTCGAGCGGCTCGATGTACGTCCGCGTCGCGAACGCGGGGTCGGTCATGATCGTCGCCGGGTTGCTGTTCACGAGCACGACCTCGTAGCCCTCGTCGAGGAGCACCTTGCAGGCCTGCGTGCCTGAGTAGTCGAACTCGCAGGCCTGTCCGATGACGATGGGCCCGGAGCCGATGATGAGGATCTTGTGGAGGTCGTCGCGGCGCGGCATCAGGCCTCCCCTCCCCGCTTGAACCTGTCGATCTCTTCACGGAACCGGCCGAAGAGATACAGCGAGTCGTGCGGCCCCGGGGTCGACTCCGGGTGGTACTGCACGCTGAAGGCGAACCGCTCCGGAGAGGCGACGCCCTCCACGGTGCCGTCGTTGAGGTTGAGGTGCGTGATCTCCGCGCCGGCGACCTGCTCGTCCTTGACGGCGAAGCCGTGGTTCTGCGTGGTGATCTCGATCACGCCGGTGCGCAGGTCCTTGACCGGGTGGTTGGCGCCGCGGTGCCCGAACTTGAGCTTGAACGTCCTCATACCGAGCGCCTGCGCGAGCAACTGGTGCCCGAGGCAGATGCCGAACACGGGTACCTTTGCCAGCAGACGCTCGATCGCCTTGACCGCGTAGGTCACCGCCGCCGGGTCGCCGGGGCCGTTGCTGAGAAAGACGCCGTCGGGGGCCAGCTTGAGCACCTCACGGGCGCTCGTCTGCGCCGGAACGACCGTGACGCGACATCCGCACCCGGCAAGATGGCCGAGCATCGAGCGTTTGATGCCGAAGTCGTAGGCGACGACGTGGAGGTCGGGCGCCGGCGCCCCTTCGGGCGCCGGCGCCTCGTACGCCTTGTCGCAGGAGACGACCTTGGCCAGGTCGAGGCCGCCCATCATGGGCAGGCCCTGGGCGGCCCTGCGCAGGTGCTTGAGGTCTCCGGTCTCGGTGCTGACGACCGCGCGCAGCGCGCCCTTCTCGCGGATGTGGCGAGTGAGGGCGCGCGTGTCGACACCGCTGACGGCGAGCACGTTGTGCTCGGCCAGCCAGTCCAGCCAGGTGCTCCTCGAGGCGCGATTGTAGCGGTAGTTGGTGAGCTCCCGCGCGATGATCGCCCGGGCGTGCGCCTTGCCGGACTCGTCACGATCCGGATCGGCGCCGTAGTTGCCGTTCATCGGGAAGGTGTACGTGATCAGCTGGCCGCAGTAGGAGGGATCGGTGGCGATCTCCTGGTATCCGGCCATGCTCGTGTTGAACACGATCTCGCCGCCCACCGAGCCAGAACCGGCCAACGCCTCGCCGGCGAAGGTGACGCCGTCCTCGAGAGCGATGACGGCTGGACTAGGCAAGGTCGTCCCAGGCGACGCGCCCGGCCGCCACGGTGAGGCGGACCTTCGCCGTGAGGTCGCTGCCCAGCCACGGCGAGTTGCAGGACCGTGACTGCAGGGCCTCCGGCGTCACCGTCCAGACCGCGGCCGGATCGACGACGCAGACGTCGGCCGTGGCGCCGGTGGTGATGCTGGGCGCGTCCAGACCGGCGATGCTCGCGGGCGCGGAGCTCATGCGCGTCACCAGCGTGGCCAGGTCCAGCTCACCGGTCTCGACCAGCTCCGCGTACAGGACGCTGAAGGCCGTCTCGAGCCCGATGATGCCGAAGGGCGCCTCCTCGTACGGTACGTCCTTCTCCTCGGAGACATGCGGCGCGTGGTCGGTGGCCACGCAGTCGATGAGGCCGCTCCTGAGCGCCGCGACGAGCGCCATGCGGTCGCTCTCGGCGCGCAGCGGCGGGTTCATCTTCACGTTCGGATCGAGTGTGGCGACCACCCCGTCGTCCATGACCAGGTGGTGCGGGGTGACCTCGGCGGTGACCCGCACGCCCGCGTCCTTGGCCCTGGCGATGGCCTCCAGCGACGCCGCCGCACTCACGTGACACACGTGCAGGGAGGCCTCCTCGTAGGCGGCGATGTCCAGGGAGCGCGAGACGTCGAGACTCTCGCACAGCGATGGGATGCCGGTGAGGCCGAGCCTGGCCGAGGCCGGCCCCTCGTGCATCTGGCCGCCCTTGAACAGCGAGTCGTCCTGGGCGTGGATGGCGACGAAGCGGCCGCTCACCTTGACGTACTGGAGCGCCCGCCGCGTGATCGCCGCCGTAGGCAATGGACGACCGTCGTCGCTGAAACCGACGGCGCCGGCGGCACCCAGCTCGCCCATCTCGGTGAGCTCGTCACCGCCCAGCCCCTTGGTGACCGCCGCGAAGAACCCGACCGGCACCACCGCGTCGACGGTCGCCTGCTGCGCGAGCCCCATGAGGATCGTCGCGCTGTCGACCACCGGATCGGTGTTGGCCATGCCGAACACGGCCACGTAGCCACCGGCCGCGGCCGCCGCGGAAGCGGTGGCGATGTCTTCCTCGTCTTCGCGGCCTGGTGTGCGGAAGTGGGCGTGCAGGTCGACGAAGCCGGGCAGGACGAGCATCCCGCCGGCGTCGACCACGCGCGTGTTCTTGCCCGGCTTGAGGCCCTTGCCGACCTCGGCGACCTTGCCCTTCTTGATGAGCACGTCCTGGACGGCGTCGACGCCCGACCCCGGGTCGACGACGCGCCCGCCCCTGATCAGCAACTCGGCGGCCGGAAGGTGCTTGCACCACGTCCGTTCCATCAGAGCACCTCCCCACTCGCAGCTCCGTCGCTGTAACCGACGATGGTGCGGTACAGGATCGCCATGCGCACCGCCAGGCCGCTGAAGACCTGGTGGGCGATGAGGTTCTCGTCGTCGTCGGCGATGTCCGAGGCGATCTCGACGCCGCGGTTGATGGGGCCAGGGTGCATGACCCGCTGCCCCGCCCGCAACCGCGCCTGCGAGATGCCCCAGAGCCGGCTGTACTCGCGCAGTGAAGGCAGGTAGGCGGCGCCGGACTTGATGCGCTCCTTCTGGATGCGGAGCAGGTAGATGACGTCGGCATCCTTGAGGTTGGCGAGGTCGTACTCGACCTTGACGCCCATCTCCTCGATGCCGCGCGGCATGAGCGTGGGCGGCGCCACCAGGGTGACGTCCATGCCCAGCATCTGGAACCCCATGATGTCGCTGCGTGCGACCCGGCTATGCAGGATGTCGCCGATGATGAAGACCTTGAGGCCGTCGAGGTCGCGGCCCAGGTTCTGGCGCATGCTGAAGAGGTCCAGCAGGCACTGCGTCGGGTGCTGGTGCTTGCCGTCGCCGGCGTTGATGACGCTCGCCTCGGTGTTGGCCGAGAGCGTCTGGCAGGCGCCGGCGCTCGGGTGCCGCATGACGATGATGTCGGGCGAGTAGGCGCTCAACGTGATCGCCGTATCCTTGAGCGTCTCGCCCTTCTCCACGGCCGACCCGCTCGACTTGAGACCCAGGGTGTCGGCCGAGAGCCGTTTGGCGGCGAGGTCGAAGCTCGACGAGGTGCGCGTCGACGCCTCCCAGAAGAGGTTGATGATCGTGCGCCCGCGCAGGGTCGGCACCTTCTTGATGTCGCGCTCGAGCACCGGCAGGAAGCTCTCGGCCGTGTCGAGCAGCAACTCGACGTCGGCGCGGCTGAGGTCCTCGATGCTGATCAGGTCCCGCTTGGGCATGGTCACGCCTCCTTCGCGCGCACGAGGACGACCTCGTCGACGCCGTCGCACTCGGCGACGCGGACACTGATGCGTTCGCGCGGCGCCGTGGGCAGGTTCTTGCCGACGTAGTCGGGCCGGATGGGGAGCTCGCGGTGGCCACGGTCGACGAGGACCGCGAGCTGCACGCCGGCCGGACGGCCGTAGTCGAACAGCGCGTCGATGGCTGCGCGGATGGTGCGTCCCGTGTAGAGGACGTCGTCGACGAGGACGATGCGGGCGCCGTCGATGGTGAACGGCAGGTCGGTGTCCTTGACGACCGGCTGTGGCGTGCTGGGAATGACGCCCACCGCGCCGCGCGCAGCGACGTCGTCGCGGTAGAAGGAGATGTCGAGGTTCCCCGCCGCGTACTCGCGGCCGGCGACCTCACGGAGGAGCTTGTGGATGCGCGCGCCGAGATAGGCGCCGCGCGTGTGGATACCGACCACGGCGAGCTTCTCGCTGCCGGGGTTCTTCTCCAGGATCTCGTGCGCGATGCGCGTGATGGTGCGCGACATCTGCTCGGCCGTCAGGACGACGGTCTCACTTGCGGGTCTGGGATCAGGCATAAAAAGAGCGCCGCCGGCACCAGATGGCGTACGGCAACGCTGCACCCCCTTTCCGTCTCTCGGGACGTGGATTAAAGGTCGGGAGGTACTGTAGCAGCCCCGCCGGGTCGCGGCAAGGCGGCTCTCCGGGCCGGTCGACGCGCATGTGGACCGGCGCCGGGAGCCGTCCCGACGCGGCCGGCCCGGGTCGTCAGCCGAGAGGCTGCGCCGGAAGTCCGAGACGCTCGAGGAACGCCGCCAGGTCGGGCGGGAGCGGGCTGGCGCAGGCGATCTCCCGGCCGTCGTCGGGATGCGGGAAGGCGAGCCTCGCGGCGTGCAGGAACTGCCGCTCGAGACCGTCCGGCCGTTGGGGCGGTCCATACTGCACGTCGCCGGCCACCGGGTGGCCGAGCGCCGAGAAGTGCACCCGGATCTGGTGAGTCCGGCCCGTCTCGAGCCGCACTCTGGCCAAGGTGTAGCCCGGTGCCCGGCAGAGCACGTCGAAGTGCGTGACTGCGGGCCTCCCCGCGACCGTGTGCAGCGACATGCGCTTGCGGTCGCGGATGTGCCGCCCGATGGGCGCGTCGACGGTCCCCTCGTCCTGCGGGAGGTCGCCGGTCAGCAGGGCAAGATAGGTGCGGTGGATGTCGCGCCGCTCCATGGCGGCGACCAGGCGCCGGTACGCCTCGTCGCGGCGCGCCACGATCAAGAGCCCGGACGTGTCCTTGTCGAGCCGGTGGACGATGCCCGGACGGAGCTCGTGGCCGCCACGGGCGCCTTCGGTGACGAGCCCCTGCGCGAGCGTGCCGTGCTCGTGCCCCGGAGCCGGATGTACGACGACGCCGGCCGGCTTGTCGACGACGAGCAGCCAGTCGTCCTCGTAGACGATCTCATACGGCACCACCTCCGCCGCCAGCGTGGTCTCCGGCGGCGGCGGCGCCTGCCATACCACGTCCTCTCCCTCGCGCAGCACGTGCCGCTTGCGCGCCGGCGCGCCTCCGAGCAGCACGAGGCCTTGCTCGATCAGGCGCTGGGCCGCGGCGCGGCTCAGCCCGGCGCGGGCCGCGAGGACCACGTCGAGCCGCGCCCCGGACTCTTCCGTGGCGACGCGGAACGCGTGTGTCTCACTCTCGGGAGCCAAGGATCACCTGCGCCCCCAGGACGACGGCCCCGATCACGATGGCCGCATCAGCGATATTGAAGGAGGGCCAGACGTAGACGCCGATGAAGTCGACCACCGCGCCATCGAAGCGCAGGCGGTCGATGAGATTGCCGAGCGCGCCTCCGAGGATGACGCCGAGCGCAGGCCTGTACCGCGGCGCGCACAGGACGAGCGCCACCGACACGCCGACCGCCACGAGCGCGACGAGGACGATGAGGATGGAGCCTGCTCCGGCGAATCGGCTGAACGAGATGCCGGAGTTGTACGTGAGGTCGATGCGCAGACCGCCGGCGAGCCGCAGGGGCAGATCGTCTGCTGCCGACCGCACCAACCACTTGCTCGCCTGGTCGGCTGCGACGACGGCGGCCGCGAGCGCGAAGGCGAGCCCGAGCCCCCGCCTACTTCTTGCCACGCGGCTTGGGAACGGCGTCCAGCGCCTTGACGTCGACGTGCCCCATCGGGCAGGTGGGTACCTTGGTCTTGCCGCTCCGCCCCCCATCGCTCACGACGATGTTGAGGGGATAGGTCGCTTTGCAGCGCTTGCAGTAGGCGAGCTTCGCCATCGAGTGCTCCTTTGGTCGGTCAGAGGCCGAGTCTACGCCTCGCGTCGGGCAGGGTCACGCCGGTCACACGCAGTCGCTTGCGCCGGGAGCGTCGGCCGGCCGCCACCTCGACATCGCCGCGCCGCACGCCGAGCGCGCCGGCCACGAAGCGCACCAGTTCGTCGTTGGCGCGTCCCTCGGCGGCCGGGGCGGCGAGCCGTATGCGCAGCCGGCCGTCCGCCTCGCCGGCGAGCTCGCTCCGCAGCGCTCCGGGCGTCACCCAGACGGAGAGGCTCAGGCCGTCGCGCGCTTGCGCCAGCGGCCGGGTGTCACCACTTGAACTCGTTCTCGTTCACCCCGCCGTCCACATCGTCCAGCAGGTCGTCGCTCTCTCCGAAGCGGACGCGCTCGCGCGGAGCGGGCGCCTCGTCCGCGGCGACGGAGGCGTCGCCGTCGGAAGCACGCCTCGAGGGCTGGCTCAACGTGTCTTCAGGATCGCCAGGCTCGGTCTGCGCCATCCGGTCCTTACGCGGCACGCCCGCCTGGATGCCACCCGGGCCCCGGGCGGGCGTCACCGCCGGGGGATCCTCGGCCGGCCGTCGCGCCGGTGCAGGCTCGGAACCCTCCGGCGTGCGGACCGCCGGCGACGCGACGTCGGTCTTCTCCGCCCTCCCGGGATCCTCCGGCGCCGATTCGCGCGCGATGGCTTCCTTGATGGCCTCGGCCTGACGGGAGAGATCCGGGGCGGGCGGCGCCTCGACGGGCGCACTCGCCTCTTCGATCTGCCGCAGGTAGCCCTCGAGCATCTGGCGGAACTTGAAGCGGAAGTCCTCTTCCCCGCTCCTGAGCTTCGCCATCGACTGCTCGATCGCCTGGCGCTCGGAGTACGCCTCGTTGACCATCTGCCGCGCCTTGAGCTCGGCGTCCTGCAGGATCAGCTGAGCCTGCTTGTTGGCGTTCTGCTTCTGCTCCTCAGCGCTCGCCTGCGCATTGACGAGAGTCTTCTGAAGAGTCTCCTCGATGCGCTGGTAGCCGGCGACCTTGTCCTCCAGAGCCTCGACGCGATCCTGGAGGTCGATGTTCTCCTTGAAGAGGCGTTCGTACTCGTCCGCGACCTCGTCCAGGAACTCGTCGACCTCCACGTCGGCGTAGCCGCGCATGCCGCGCTTGAACTCCTTGTGGCGGATGTCGAGCGGTGTGAGCTTCATCCTCTCCCCTCTCGGTCGCGCGGACCGGGCCGCGCGTCGTCTGCTGTTCTCTCGTCCGTCCGCCGAACAGCCCTTGGGGCCGGCGGCCGCTCGCTGGCGCTTCGTTGTCTTCGTGACCCTACGGGCATTAGTGCGACGCGACTACGTGAGTTCCTTGGCGCGCTCGGCCGCGGCGTGGACGGCGAGAGCCACCGCGTCGGCGAGTTCGCGCGCCTCGAGCGCGGCGATGGCGGCTGCGGTCATCCCTCCCGGCGTGGCGGCCGCGGCGATCACGGCGTCCGGATCGCCCTCCCGCGCGATCACCGCCGCGGCGCCGTGGACCCCGGCGATGGCGAGCCTGCGGGCGACGTCCTCATCGAGCCCGCGCCGCACGCCGGCGCGGGCGAAATCGCGCACCAGCATGGCGAGCATGCCGGGCATGCATCCGGCGACGGCGGTGGCCGAGTCGAACTCCTCCTCAGCGATGGGCACGACCTCACCGCAGAGGGCGAAGAGCCCTGTGATCGCCGGCTCGTGCTCCCCGAGCGTCCCGGGAACGAACAGGAACACGCCGAGACCAAGGGCAGCGGCCACGTTCGGCATGACGCGCCCGACCCTGGCGCCGTCCGCCAACCCGCCACGCAGCTCGGCCAGCGACACGCCCGCGGCGACGGAGACCAGCGGGCGGGCGCCCAGCAGCGGAGCCGCCAGCTTGAGCACGTCCGTGACGTGCTGCGGCCGAACGGCGACGATGACGAGGTCGGCGCCATCGATCAGGGCGTCAAGGCTGGGCGCGACGGCGGCGCCGGTGTCGGAGACCGCATGCGCGGCCGCGTCGGCGGACACGTCGAAGAAGGAGAGCGCCGGCGGCTCGGTGATCCCCGGCCTGCTCCACCCCTGTCCGAGAGCGTGCGCCATGTGCCCGGCGCCGATGAATCCGACTCTCACGAGGGCTCACTGCCGCGAGGGCACGCCAGGGCCGGCGGGGCGGAGCCGCGCCCCCCGTCAGAACTGATTGAAGAAGCCCTTCTCAATGAGCCTCGCGCGCTCCTCCGCCGAGACCTCGACGTTGCGCGGGGTGAGCAGGAAGATCTTCTCGCCGACGCGCTGCATGCCGCCGTCCATGGCGTAGGTGAGGCCACTGCAGAAGTCGATGAGCCGCTTTGCGAGCTCGGTGTCCGAGCCCTGCAGGTTGATGATCACCGGCACGTCGACCTTGAACTTGTCCGCGATCTGCTGAGCGTCGTTGAAGTTCTTGGGGATGACGAGGTGCACCTCTACGCGGGCCGGCCGAGCCGGCTCGATGGCGCGTACGACCTGCTGCTGTGACGACGCGCGGCGGCGAGGCTCGTCGGCGAAGATGTCGTCGTAGTCGTTGCGCCCCTTGCCGCCGTTCAGCTTGCGGACGTTCGGACGCTCCTGGTACGAGCGTTCGAGCTCCTCGTGCGGCGCGAGGGTCTCATCCTCGTCGTAGTCGTCCTCGTCGTCGGCGATGCCGAAGTAGACCGCAGTCTTGTGCCACCAGTCGCCTAGGCCCATCAGGTCCCTCCTACCCGGTCAGAAGAGCACGCTCCCGACACGCACGATGGTCGCCCCTTCTTGTGTGGCGACCTCGTAGTCGGCGCTGGTACCCATCGATAGCTGGTCGAAAGTATACGTTCCGTTCCACGATGTCGAAAGCCGTTCGGCCAATTCCCGCGCCCGGGCGAAGAAGGGGCGCGCCTCTTCGGCGTCGTCGAACAGCGGCGGCATGCACATCAGCCCGACGAAACGGACCTTGGCGCTCCCCGCGGCCTGGTCGAGAAACGCGTCGACGCCCTCGAGCGGCACGCCGCTCTTGCTCTGCTCTCCCGCGATGTTGACCTCGAGCAGTACGTCGGTGGCGTTCGCGGCCCGCGCCTCGATCTCCTGCACGACACTCTGGCTGCCGACCGAGTGGATGAGGCTGACGATCGGCAGTACCAGTCTGGTCTTGCGGCTCTGGAGGTGGCCGATGAAGTGATAGTCGAAGAGGTCGCCGTACATCTCGTGCTTGGCGACCAGGTCCTGGGCGCGGTTCTCGCCGATCAGACGGATCCCGGCGGCGCACAGGGCGCCGAGGTGCTCGGCGGCCACGTACTTCGTGGCGACCAGGATGCGCACGGCGTCGGGATCACGCCCCGCGGTCACGGCAGCCGCGGCGACGCGCGCCTCGACCTCCGCGAAGCGCCGGCGCACGGTATCCGGATCGGGCGTGAACTGTCGTACCACGGTCTGCCTCCTCGGCGGCCTACTTCTGGGGCGGGACTATGCTTCCTGCAGCCATGCTATGGCCAGATGCCGCCCGGTCGCGCCACGGTCCCGCCGGTGCGAGAAGAAGCGCGCATCGGAGCTGGTGCAGACCCCAGAGACGGTGATGTCGCCGGCCGGCACGCCGGCACTCTCCAGCTCCCGGCTGGCGCAGCGCCACAGGTCGACGGCGCCGGCGCCGGTGGAGCCCGGGAACCGGGCCTCGAACCGCCGCCGCAGCGCCTCATCGACGCTGAAGCAGCACGGTCCGATGCTCGGGCCGACCACCGCCGCGACGAGGCGGCCGCGACGGGCGAGCTCGGCGGCCGCCCGGCCGACGATCCCCGCGATCATGCCTCGCCATCCGGCATGCACGGTGGCGAGCGCCGGCCCCTCGTCGCCGTCGGCGACCACCACCACCGGCACGCAGTCGGCGTAGCTGATCGCGAGGCCGAGCCCCGGAGTCGCGGTGAACAGGCCGTCGTGTGCCCCGATCACCGTCTCGCTCTCCGTGGCTCCGCGACCGGCCTCGCCCTTCCCCACCCAGGCGAGCTCGGTGCCGTGGACCTGACCGGGCACGACCAGGCGCTCCAGTGCGATGCCGGCGGCGGCGCACAGCCGCCTCCGGTTCTCCAGCACCCGCTCCGGATCGTCGCCGACCGACAACCCGAGGTCGAGGCTCGCGAAGGGACGCTCAGAGACCCCGCCCTCGCGTGTCGGGAACACCGCCGTGGCGCCACCCGCGGCCCATTCCATCCATCGGAGGCCGCCCTGCTCGCGCCACTCCAGCGTCGCGGTCATCATCCCCACCACCCGCCGGGCAGGATCTGAACGGCCAAGTCCAGCACGGCGCCGAACGTGGCGTCGTACACCCCCGGGAAGGCGTACATGACGACGAAGAACCCGATGAAGACCAGGTTGCCGTAGCGGTCCAGCTCCGCCCAGCGCCTGTACGTCGCGCGCGGCAGGAAGCCGCCGACGACGCGCGACCCGTCGAGCGGCGGTATGGGGAGCAGGTTGAGGGTCCCGAGGATGACGTTCAGCACGAACAGCATCCAGAACATCTGAAGGAGGAAGAAGCTGCTCGTATACAGATACGTCAGCCAGATCAGCCCGGCCGCTACCAGGGCCATGAGGTAGTTGGTCAGCGGACCGGCCAGGCCGACCCACATCATCCCCCGCTGCCCGTCCTTGAAGTAGCGAGGGTCCACAGGGACCGGCTTGGCCCACCCCAGGAAGAACGTGCCGTTGGATCCGAGGAACGTGATCACCAGGATGATGGTCCCCCAGAGGTCGAGATGCCTGAGCGGATTGAGCGTCAGCCGGCCGTGCACTTTCGCCGTCGGGTCGCCGAGCCGGTACGCGACCCAGCCGTGAGCGAGCTCGTGGAGCACGAGGCTCACCAGCAGAAGCGGCGAGATCAGCAGGAACTGGACGAAGAGGCCCGAGTCGGTCACTCGGTCTCCCGCATCCTGGCGGCCGCCGTGAGCTCCTGCTCGCGTGTGCGGACCACGCCGCCGAGCCGTAGATGCAGGACGCTGCGCAGGACTTCGCCGATCCGAGGCCCCGACGAGAACCCCATGGTGAGGAGGTCCGTGCCGGTGATCTCGAGCCGGACGTGGCGCGAGACGTCGAGGTAGTGAGCAAGCCGGTCGGCGGCGATGCCGGAGTCGTCGAGCGCCATCGCCGCAAGCACCGCCTCGACCGGCTCGGGCCGGGCGAGGTCGTACAGCTCCGCCTCGCTCGGGCCGCGCGTCACCCGGGCCAGCAGTCGCCGGCCGACCACCAGCGCCCGCTCGAGTACGACGGCATCCTCCCGGCGCACGCGCATGCGCACGACCCAGGCGGCGATCTCCTCCGGATCGAGGTCGCGCAGGAGCCAGACGAGGCGGAGGCGCCAGCGTGGCGCCTCCGCCTCGAGCGCGTGCGCGAGACGCAGAGCGTCCGAGCGACGTACGAGCTCGCGGGAGCGCGCGTCGACGCGGAGGCGGCCGTGGATGGACGGCCAGACGCCCAGCTCCTCGACGCGCCGTAGCGAGAAGTCGACCTTCTCCTCGTCGAGCAGGCTGACGAGCTCGTCTCGCAGGCGCGCCGACGAGAGGTCGCCGACGAGGTCCATGGCGCAGCAGGCGCGAGCGAGGTTGAGCGTGTGCTCGTCCATGCGCAGACCGTACCGGCTCTCGTAGCGGATGGCGCGCAGGATCCGCGTTGGGTCTTCGATGAAGCTCAGGTTGTGCAGGACGACGATGCGACCGGCGTCGAGGTCCTGCCTGCCGCCGAAGTAGTCGAAGAGATCGCCGAAGGTCTCGGGCTTCAGGGACACGGCCATGGCGTTGATCGTGAAGTCGCGGCGGGCGAGATCGCTGCGGATGCCGGCGTGCTCCACCTTGGGGAGCGCTCCCGGATACTCGTAGGATTCGGCCCGGGTGGACGCCACGTCGACGCGCAGCCGGCCGGCCGCGCCGTGCGACACCACGACCGCCGTGCCGAACTTCTGGTGAGGCCGTACGTGACCCTTGAGCCGGGTGGCGAGCTCGGTCGCAAAGGCGATGCCGTCGCCCTCGACGGCGAGGTCCACGTCGAAGCCGGGCTCTCGCAGCAGGAGGTCGCGGACGGCGCCCCCGACCAGATAGCAGCCGCGGACTCCGGCGGCCACCGCCTGGACGTGGCGAAGCAGCTCGTCCAGGCCGAGCTCTCCCAGCGGTCCGGCGAGGTTGGCGGCCACCGGGGCGGCCGGCTCGCGTGGCGGAGCCCCCGACACGGCGCTGCGGGAGACGATGCCGAGCAGCGTGGCCAGCGGCACGCTCTCCACGGCTTCGGCCGGCTCCTCGGCCACCACGGGCAGCCACCCCACGTCGTCCTGGGCGAGCCGCAGCGCCACGCGCTCGAGCGGCGCCTGTGCCCAGACGAGCGGCACCCGTGTGGTCATGACCGCCTTGACCGGGGCGTGACCCAGGCCGTGCGTGGACGCGCGCTCGAGATCGCCGAGCGCCACGCGTCCGAGCAGCAGCCCGTCACGGGCGACGCCCACGCCGCCCAGGCCGTCACGGCGGCACCGCAAGGCGGCATCGTCGACCGGCGCCCCGGCATCGACTGCCGGAATCCCCGTCTCGAGCGCATCGAGCGCGATCCTGGTGGCTGCGACGGCCGCCGGCGCCGCCGCCGAGACCGCGGCGGCGACCTCGTCCAAGGAGCTGTCCTTGACGACGGCGGACGCCGCCGCCGTATGGCCGCCGCCGCCGATCGCGCGCAGAGCCTCGGCCACGTCGAGCCGGCCGCCGCGGCTGCGCGCCGTGACGAACACCCGCCCTTCCATCTCCACGAGCAGGAAGTACGCGTCACAGCCGGTGAGGTCCATCACCCGGTGGGCGACGACGCTCACCCCCTCGACGTACAGGTCCTCATGCAACGCCGACAGAAGGACGGAGGCCGCGGCGATCGGCAGCTCGACCGCGGTCTCCAGCGCGCCGGCAAGGGTGCGACGCTGCGCCGGGGTGAGCGCGTTGGTGAGCCACTTCTCGAGCAGTTGCGTGTCGGCGCCGGCGCGCATGCAGTAGGCGAGCGCCTCGGCGTCGCGCGTGGTCGTGGTCGAGAACGTCAGCGATCCCGTGTCTTCGTGGATGCCGAGCGCGAAGACGGTAGCCTCGAAGGGGGTCACCGGGATGTCCCGCTCGGCGATGATGCGCACCAGCAGCGTCACGAGCGAGCCGTCACGAGAGCTGACCAGCGCCTCCGGCTCCAGGTAGTCCGGAAGGTCGTCCGGGTGAGCGTGATGGTCGAAAGCCACGACCTGCACGCCATCACGCCCGCACAGGTCGCTCAGGTCTCCGAGCCGGTTCGCGTGCACCGTGTCGACGAGGATCAGGCGGCGGACGCTCTCCCGGTCGACGTCCGCCGGATCGACCACCGGGACGGCGTCGGCGTGCAGCGCCTGGAACTCACGCACGTTGCGATTCACCGCCCCCCCGAGGCTGATGTGCGCCTCGGGATAGAGCTTGCGCGCCGCCACCATCGCCGCGAAGGCGTCGAAGTCGGTGTTGGTGTGCGTGGCGATGAGCTCGGGGGTGCGCATGCCTGAAGTATACGCGGGCGGAAGAGCGCCGCAGGTCAGGCCTTGAGCAGCCAGCCCAGCTCGCGCCCGAACGCCGACTCGACGGCATCCTTGAGCGGCGCGTGGACGGGATCTCGCAGGCCGGGGTCCGCGGCCAACAGACGCGCCGCCAGTCTCCGGGCGCGCGCGAGCGCGTCGCGGTCGCGCGCCAGGCGGGCGAGCTTGAGATCGGGCACGCCCGCCTGGCGCGTTCCCATGACCTGTCCCTCACCGCGGATCTCCAGGTCACGGTCGGCGAGCTCGAACCCGTCGTTCGTCTCCAGCAGCGCCTCGAGACGCGCCTGCGAGCTGCCCGTCTCAGGGTTCGAGAACAACAGGCAGTACGACTTCTCGCTGCCGCGGCCGACGCGGCCTCGCAGCTGATGCAGCTGGGCCAGGCCGAACCGCTCCGCACCCTCGACGATCATGACCGTGGCGTTGGGCACGTCGATGCCGACCTCGATCAGGCTCGTGGCGACGAGGACGTCGAGCCTGCCGGCCTTGAAGGCACGCATGACCTCGTCGCGGTCGGCCGACTTCAGCTGGCCGTGCGCCACCGCGACGCGGGCGTCGCGGAACGGCCCGGCCTGCAGCCGCTCGGCCTCCGCCACGGCGGTCGCCGCCGAGATGGACTCGGACTCATCGATCGCCGGGCAGACCACGTATGCCTGGCGACCTCTGACGATCTGTCTGCGCACGAAGTCGTAGCCGACCTCACGGTTCTCCTCGTCCACCAGGCGGGTGACCACGGGCTGACGACCGGACGGGACGCCGGCGATGGTGGTCACGTCGAGGTCGCCGAAGACGGTGAGGGCGAGCGTGCGGGGGATGGGCGTCGCCGTCATGTGCAGCACGTGCGGAGCGCCTCCGTCGCGCTCGGTGCGGCGCACCAGCGCGTCGCGCTGCTCCACGCCGAAGCGATGCTGCTCGTCGACGACCAGCAGGGCGAGAGCCGCGAAGCGGACGTCCTCCTGCAGGAGCGCGTGCGTGCCGACGGCGATCCGGGTCTCGCCGCTCGCGAGCCGCGCCAGCACCCCTCGGCGTTCCCCGGCGGTGAGCGAAGCCGTGACCAACTCCGCCGGCGCGAGCCCACCCGCCAGGCGCTCCACGGTCTCCGCATGCTGCACGGCCAGCGTCTCGGTCGGCGCGATCAGGACGCCCTGGAGCCCGGCCTCGGCGGCGCGCAGGAGACAGTACAGAGCGACGACCGTCTTGCCCGAGCCCACGTCGCCCTGCAGCAGCCTGCGCATGGGCGTGTGCTTGCGCAGGTCGGCCTCGAGTTCGTCCACGGCCTCAAGCTGGTGACTGGTCATCTCGAAGGGGAGTCCGTCGAGGAAAGCACGGCTGAGGTCGCCCGGAGGGGGCAGCGCCGGGGCGCGCACGCGCTGCTGCTGCTCCGCCTTGTGCAGCAGCAGCCCGACCTGCATCAGGAGCAGTTCCTCGAGGACCAGACGCGCCCTCGCCTCCCGCGCCTCTGTGAGAGTGCGAGGCAGGTGCACGGCCAGGAGGGCATCGGAGCGCGCCGGCAGACCCTCGTCTGCCAACAGGTCGCCCGGCAGCGGATCCGGCAGTCTGCGCATCACCGGAGCCACAGCGTGTACGAGGTTCCGGAGGAGCTTCGCCGAGACCTGCTCACTTGCGGGGTACACAGGCACGACGCCCTCTGTGTGGACGCCCTCGCCCGCCTCCTCGTCGAGGATCTCATGGCCCTTCACGACGAACGACTGGCGGCCGCCCTGCGGTCTGAAGGTGCCGCGGAGGCTGAGGCGCATCCCTTCGCGCAGGACCTTGACCAGATACCGCTGGTTGAACCACACGGCCTCCACGGCCCCGGTGTCGTCGCGCACCAGCACACGCACGATGTCGACGCGCCGGCGGGCGGTGCGGTCGGCCGTCACGCGCAGGACGTCGCCGCGAACGGTGGCCTCTTCTCCGACCCTGAGGTCACGGATGCGCTTGCGGTCGCGGAAGTCCTCATACCGGCGGGGGAAGTGCTCGATGAGGTCGCCCACGGTCTCCAGACCGAAGGCGGCGAGCCTACGGGCGACGGCGGGCGTCACGTGCTCGAGTCCCGCCAGGGGCCGGGATACGGAGACCGGATCGAAGAAGAGGCGGGTGACCGGCGGCCGTTCGTCGTACCGACCGCCGCCGATGCGAAGCGGAAGAGGCCTCTCGGTCACTCCGCGATCATCGCAAACGCGGCCGCCCCGGGCCCGATATGCGTGCCGACGACGGCGCCGACGTCGCCCTGGAACAGGAAGTGCGCGTCGGGGCGGACTCGCTCGACCAGCTGGCGGATGAGCGCAGGCTCCTCGTCGTTCAGCGCGTCGATGAGACAGAAGTAGAGCTCATCGTCGGGCTTGCTGTTCTCCTCGATGAAGCGCTCCATGGCCGCCATGGCCTTCTTGAGGCCGCGCACCTTGGCGTAGGCGACCAGCGTGCCGTCCGCCCCCGCGATGAGCGGCTTGATGTCGAACACGCCGCCCACGAGAGAGGCGGCGCGCCCGATGCGGCCGCCGCGACGCAGGTACTCGAGGGTCGCGGCGTGGATCAGCAGGGTGGAGTTCTCGGTGAAGTGCCTAAGGTAGCCCTGTGCCTCGTCGAGGGTGCAGCCCGGCTCCAGACGGGCGCGCAGACGCTCAGCGCCCATCGAAAGGGCCGTCGAGACCGTCCGCAGGTCGTGAACGTACACGCCCTCGAACTGCTCGGCAGCCTGCTCTGCGGCGCGCACCGTCCCGCTCATCTCGCCCGAGAGGTGCAGGGAGAAGACGTGCTCGTACTGCTTCTTCGCCTTCTCGTAGGCAGCGGCGAACTCGCCGGCCGTCGGCTGCGACGTGGTCGGCAGGATCTGGGACGATTCCAGGCGCGCGAAGAACTCGTCGGACGTCATGTCGATGCCGTCCCGATACATCTGGTCGCCGAAGTGCACCTTCAGCGGCACCATGTACAGGCCGGGCCGCTCAAGGAACCCGCGCGGGGCGTCGCAGGTGGAGTCGAGGACGATGGCCGTGTTCTCCAGTGACAGCAGTGCGCTCATTCGGCGCTCGCAAGGATCGGGTAGAGCGGCTGGCCGCCCTCGTGAAAGCTGATCTCGATGTCGGGGGCGACGCGAGCGGCGAGCTCCTGGAGCTGTTCACGCCCCGTCCCCGACCCGTTGAGCGCGGTGAGCACGGTGACGTACTCAGCGTCACCGCGGGCGAATTCCTCGAGCATTCCGGCGAACGCCTCCTCCAGCGCGTCGGCGGCGGCCACGAGCCGCCCGTCGACGATCGTCATAGCCTGGCCCTTCTTGACCTCGAGCCCGTCGAGCTCGGAGTCGCGCACCGCATGCGTGACCTCAGCGTACCGCACGTCGACGATGGCGTCCTGCATGACGCGGGCGTTGCCGACCGCGTCCTGCTCGGGGTCGAAGGCGATCATGGCGACGAGTCCGCTCGGGATGGAACGTGAGGGCACCACCGCGATGTGCAACGAGCTCATGCCTGCGGCCTGCTCGGCGGTGAGGATGACGTTGCCGTTGTTGGGCAGGATGACGACCTCCTCGACGCCGAGGGACTCGACGGCGGCGAGCAGCTGGGCCGCGCTGGGATTCATCGACTGGCCGCCGTCGACGATCGCGTGGCAACCGAGGTCGCGGAAGAGCTGCTGGTTGCCCTCCCCCGCCACCACGGCGACGACGACCGCGCCGCCCTCCCCAGCCTCCGGGACCGCCGAGAGCCGCTCGTCGCGGTCGCGGGTCTGCGCGTGCATGTCGTTGATCTCGACGTCGCCGACGGCACCGTGCCGGATCGCTTCCGTGAGCACCGCGCCCGGGTCGTTCACGTGTACGTGGACCTTCACCGTGTGCGCGTCGCCGACCACGAGGGCGCTGTCGCCGATCGGGAGCAGGAACTTCTCGAACCCGTCACGATCGATAGCCTCCCCGGTGATGAGGAAGCTGGTGCAGTAGCGGTACTCCGAGAGCTCGCTCGGCTCCTCGACCCTCACCGCCCGTACCGCGTCCGTCCGGCGACCACCGGCAGCGCCGGCGACGGCTCCCACGGCCACCCGCGCCGCGAGGCGGGCGCCGGCGACGACCTTGCCGCCGCGCATGAGGTCCTCGATGCCGTCCGCCAGCCCGCGGAACAGGACGAGCAGTCCATAGCCGCCGGCGTCGACGACGCCGGCCTTCTGGAGGGCCGGGAGCTGGGCGGTCGTGTTGTCGACCGCGATCCTGCCGGCCTCTTCGACCGCCGCGAGCAGGTGCTCGAGACCGAGGCTGTCGGGCACGGCCTGCGCCGCCGTGGCCATCTCCCGGATGACGGTGAGCATGGTGCCCTCGACCGGTGTCTTGACGGCCCGGTAGGCCGCCGCCTGACCCTCGGTCACAGCGTGCTTGAAGACCGCCGTGTCCAGCGAGTTCGCCTGACCCCAGACGTCACAGATGCCGCGCACGATCTGGGACAGGATCACGCCGGAGTTGCCGCGGGCGCCCATCAGCGAGCCCTTGGTGACCGCGGCCGCGACCGACGGGATGTCCACGACGTTGCTCTGCTCGAGCTCTTCCACGACGGCGCGGACGGTGAGCGCGAGGTTGGTGCCCGTGTCGCCATCCGGTACCGGATAGACGTTGAGGTCGTTGATGAACTGGCGCTCAGCCTCGACGGCGGCGAGCGCAGACTGGATGACACCGATGGCGGCGGTGCGGACGATCAATCCTGGAGATCCTCGACGCGGACGTTGATCTCGCCTACCGGCACGCCTCCGACCTGCTCGACCTGGTAGCGCACCTGCTCCCGCAGGTTCGCGGTGACCTGGGCGATGTTGACGCCGCGCTCCATGATGACGTGAAGCCCTATGTCGACGCGGCCGTCGCCGACCTCGAGCTCCACGCCTTCGCTGAGCGATCCACGGAAGAACCGGGCCAGCTTGCGGATGGGCGGCTCCTGCATGGCGACGACCCCGTACGTCGCCCTCGCGGCCTCGCCGGCCAGCTTCGCGATGACGTGCAGCGACACGGTGACGCCGCCGCTCAGTCCCGGATCGGTGAAGGGTATTCTGAGATCGGCCTGCGACACGCGAGCTCCCTCAGGCCTCGTCCCCGCACAGGCGGTTCAGCTCGGAGACGACCGTGTCCGGATCGACCTGGTGCAGTATGGCGCCGGCCTCGATGGTCTCTGACTGCGCGCCGATGCAGAGGCAGCAGGCCATGCCGTGACCCTTGAAGACGTCTCTCGCGGACGGATCCGCCGCCAGCGCCTCGAAGATCGACATGTCCTTGGTGAACCGCGTCATCACGCCTCTCGGCTGTGGAGTGCGGGCGGAGGGCCCGGCAGATCCGTTTGCGTTGCCCGACCGGGTGCAGCATACTAGCGCAGCTGTTCGCCAATCAAGCCGAGGAACACCCATGTCCAAGATCTGTCTGACCTGCGGCAAGACCCCCGCCATCGGGAACAACGTGAGCCACTCGCATCGGCACACCAAGCGCCGCTTCGACCCGAACCTGCAGCGCGTCCGCATCCTCGTCGACGGCCACCCGCAGAACGCCTACGTCTGCACCCGCTGCCTCAAGTCCGGCAAGGTCACCAAGGCCGTCTGACATCACGCACGACGCCGGGCCGCGCCGCTTCACGGCGCGGCCCTTTCCCGCTTAAGGGTCCTGCCTTGCCACCGACGGCGTCTGGGGCGATACTCCATGGGGTATCTTCAACGGCGAACGGCCCGAGGAGAGGCCCTTGACCGACGTGCCGCGAGAGCGCTGCTCGGCCCCCGGAGGCTTCATGACGGCAGACCGGCCGCGTGACACCGCATGCGCGCCCGTGATCGCGGAGAGCGATCCGTGATCCTCGTCGTCGGCCTCATCCTGATCATGCTGATCGCGTGGGGCGTCCGCGTGGCGGTCAGGAGGGCCCGCAGGAGGGCCCGCGCTCGGGCCGACGCCCGGGCAAGGTCCGCCGCGGCGGCGGTCGCGCCCGACGAGACCGGCACGCAGTCGCCCGCCCGCTGCGCGCCGCTGTGAGATCGCGGGCCGGCCGCCGCCGGTCAGAGGCCCGCCCCCCGGGGACGGAAGTCCGGGATCAGGACAGGGTCCGGCCCAGGTTGGCCATCTCGAGGGCGGTGGCCGCGGCGGACCAGCCTTTGTTCCCCGCCTTCGTGCCCGCGCGCTCCACGGCCTGCTCGATCGTGTCGGTGGTGAGCACGCCGAAGATCACGGGAACGCCCGTGTCGAGACTCACTTTGGCGATGCCCTTGGCGGCCTCTGCGGCGACGTAGTCGAAGTGCGGCGTGCCGCCGCGGATGACCGCGCCGAGGCAGATGACGGCATCGTACCTGCCGCTCTCCGCCAGCTTCTTGGCCACGAGCGGCATCTCGAACGCGCCCGGCACCCATGCGGCGTCCACGTCGGCGTCGTCGACGTCGTGCCGGCGCAGGCAATCCAGGGCGCCCTCATAGAGCCGGCCGGAGATGAGCTCGTTGAAGCGCCCGACCACGAGCCCGAACTTCATCCCTTTGCCGTTGAGCTTGCCTTCGTACGTCTTCATGCTGTGGCTCCCTCTGGTCATGGAGGGGTGCCCCTGCGGCGCACCCCTCGTCAGTCCCGCTACGTTGCCTATCCCTCGAGGCCCTCTTCCTGACCGAAGAGGTCCTCGTGTTCGAGCATGTGACCCATCTTGTCGCGCTTGGTGCGCAGGTAGCAGACGTTGTCTTCCTGCGGCGCGAACTCGATCGGCTCACGCCCCGTGACGCGCAGGCCGTAGCCCTCCAGCGCGACGATCTTCTTGGGGTTGTTGGTCATGATGCGGATCGTCGAGAGGCCCAGGTCGGCGAGGATCTGCGCGCCGATGCCGTAGTCACGCAGGTCGGCGGCGAACCCCAGCTCGACGTTGGCCTCCACGGTGTCGTAGCCCTGCTCCTGGAGCGCGTACGCCTTCAGCTTGTTGATGAGGCCGATGCCCCTGCCCTCCTGACGCATGTAGAGGACGACGCCCAGCCCCTCGGACTCGATGCGACGCATCGCCTCCCCCAGCTGCTGGCCGCAGTCGCAGCGCAAGGAGCCGAACGTGTCGCCGGTGAGGCACTCGGAGTGCACGCGGACGAGCACGTCCTTCTTGCCGGCCACGTCGCCCTTGACGATGGCCACGTGGTGGCTGCCGTCGAGCACCGACTCATAGCCGATGGCCTTGAAGTCACCGTACTTGGTCGGCATCGCCACCGTCGCCGCGCGGCGCACAAGACGCTCGTTTCGGCGCCGGTACTTGATGAGGTCGGCGACGGTGATGATCTTGAGTCCGTGCTTGCGCGCGTAGGGGACCAGGTCGGGAACACGCGCCATCGTGCCGTCGTCGTTCATGATCTCGCAGATGACGCCGGCCGGGTTGAGGCGGGCGAGGCGGGCGAGGTCCACGGCCGCCTCCGTCTGCCCGGAGCGCTCGAGCACGCCGCCGGGCCGCGCCATGAGCGGGAACACGTGGCCCGGCTGCACGAGGTCCCCGGGCGACGACTCCGGATCGATCGCGACCTGGATGGTATGCGCCCTGTCGGCCGCCGAGATGCCGGTGGTCACGCCTTCCCGGGCCTCCACCGAGACGGTGAACGCGGTCTGAAGGCGCGCCTCGTTGTGGCTCGTCATGGGCGGCAGGTCGAGCTCGGCGCACCGTTGGGGCGTGAGCGCAAGGCAGACGAGGCCGCGGCCCTCCTTCGCCATGAAGTTGATGTTCTCGGCCGTGGCGAACTGCGCCGCCATCGTGAGATCGCCCTCGTTCTCGCGGTCTTCGTCGTCGCAGACGATGACCATCTTGCCCTCACGCAGGTCGTCGACGGCCGCCTCGATGCTCGCGAACGGGTCGCGCGGCGTCGCAGCCGCATCGTCAGGTGTCTCGTGGTGCCGGTCCGTCGTCATCAGAACCCCGCTTCCGCTAGCTTCTCCCAGGTGAGTCCGTCGGCGGGCTTGCGCCCGGAGACGAACGCATTGACGTATTTGGCGATCAGGTCCGCTTCCAGATTCACGCGGGCCCCGGACTTGAGCCGCCCGAGGGTCGTTACCGCCGCCGTATGCGGGATCAGCGATACGCGGATGCGGTCGCCCATGACGGCGACCACCGTCAGGCTCACGCCGTCGACGGCGATCGATCCCTGATCCACCGTCACCCGCGTGACCGCATCTGGTGCCTCGAGCTCGACCACGAGCGCGTTGTCCTCGGCCATGACCGCGGTGACCACGGCGATGCCGTCGACATGACCGCTCACCAGGTGACCGCCGAGACGCGACCGCAGCGTCATCGCGCGCTCGAGGTTCAGCTGGTCGCCCGGGCGACGCGCGGCGAGCGTGGTGCGCCGCACCGTCTCGGGCATGGCGTCGGCGGTGAAACCGTCCGGGCGCAGCGACGTCACCGTCAGGCAGACGCCGTCGGTCAAGATGCTGTCGCCCACGGCGGCGTCGCCGATGACCACCGACGCGCGCAGGTCGAGGACGACGCTCTGCGCGCCGGGCGTGATGCTGCGCAGCGTGCCCACCTCCTCGACGATGCCGGTGAACACCTAGCCCTCCTCGCTCCTGAGACTGCCGCGCAGCACCAGATCGTCGCAGACACGTTGCCACTCGACATCGTGCAGGCGCCAGGCGCGGCCGACCGCGTCGACGGCCGGCGCCGCGAACAGGTCGGGGGCGCCGCGCCCGACGAAG
Source organism: uncultured Thermoleophilia bacterium (assembly GCA_963736645.1). Lineage (GTDB taxonomy): Bacteria > Actinomycetota > Thermoleophilia > UBA2241 > UBA2241 > CAIXSE01. Next base: position 113,506 of record CAVTPJ010000002.1, read on the forward strand.
AGCGGCGCCACGAACAGCAGTACGCGGTCGATGAGACCCTCGGAGAGCAGCCCGCCGGCGAGCGTGGGACCGCCCTCACACAGGATGTCCAGAAGGCCGAGGGAGGCAAGCGCCTCAAGAGCGGGGCGCAGCCCCCCCTCGCCGGTCTCGATCAGGTCGGCTCCACGCGCCTTCAGGAGCCGTCTGGCGGAGGCCGAGGCCTCCGCGGCGATCACGATGGTCTGGGCGCGCCGGGCAGTGGCCAGCAGCTTCGCCCCGGCGGGCAGGCCACCGTCGTGAGTGACGACGACCCGCACCGGGTCGCGGCCGTCGGCGAGGCGCACCGTGAGCTCCGGGTCGTCGCGACGCACCGTGCCCGCCCCGACCATGACGGCGTCCACCTGGCCGCGCAGCTGATGGACGGCGCGGCGGCTGTCGAGGCAGCTGATCCAGCGCGCGTCGCCGCCCGCCGCGGCCACCTTGCCGTCGAGGGTCACGGCGGCCTTGTAGGTGACCAGCGGAAGACCCGTGCGGTGGAACTTCAGGAACGGCGCGTTCTGGACGCCGGCCCGTGCCGCCCACCGGTCGCCGGCGAGCTCGACGGCCACGCCTCCCGCACGGAGCTTCTCGAACCCGCCGCCATCCACCTGCGGGTTCGGGTCCTGCAGTGCGACGACCGCCCGCGTGATGCCCGCCGCGACCAGCGCGTCGGCACAGGGCGGCGTCTTGCCGTGGTGACTGCAGGGCTCCAGCGTGCAGAACAGCGTCGCGCCTCGTGCGCGCTCGCCGGCCTCGGCGAGCGCCATGGCCTCCGCGTGAGGCTCCCCGGGGGCGAGATGCCACCCTCGCCCGACAACGTCGCCGTCCCTGACGAGCACGGCGCCGACCAGCGGGTTGGGGTGCGTACTGCCCCGGCCACGCTCGGCCAGGGCGAAAGCCTCGTCCATGTAGCTGTCGTCGTCCATCAAGAGCAACGCCCCGAAGCATGCGCTCCAGGGCGGACGACGCCGAGGCGCCGAACCTGCTTCTCTCATCCGGACTATGACCGTCGGCCCAGGAATCCCACCTGGTCGGCCCCTGTCGGGGCTCGCGGGCTATGACCGCCGGTGGGGACTCTCACCCCGCCCTGAAGCAGTTGGTGTACTGCGATGATTATACGATGTCCGCGGCAGCCCGCGCCACTGCGGAGAAGCGCTCCTCGATGTCCGGCCCCCCGAAGACGCTCGATCCGGCGACCAGCCAATTGGCGCCGGCGCGCGCCAGCACTCCCGCGTTAAGGTCGGTGACGCCGCCGTCGACCTCGATGGCCACGCTCTCGGGCAGATAGGCCCGGGCGCGCGCGATCTTGTCCGTGGAGGTCTCGATGAACCCCTGGCCGCCGAAGCCCGGGTTCACCGACATGATCACCACGAGGTCACAGTGGTGTCGCGCCTCCGCGAGCGTCTCGACCGGCGTCGCCGGATTGAGCGCTACTCCGGCGGCAGCACCGGCCTCGCGGATCTGCGAGAGCACCCGGTGGAGGTGCACGCAGGCCTCCTGGTGCACGGTGATGGCGTCTGCGCCGGCGGCGGCGAACTGGGCGATGAACTGCTCCGGCCGCTCGATCATCAGGTGGACGTCGAGAAGCGCTCCCGCGCCGTGGACCAGGTTCTGCAGCGCCTTGAGCACCAGGGGACCGATGGTGATGTTGGGCACGAACTGGCCGTCCATGACATCCACGTGGATGACCCGCGCTCCGGCATTGAGCACCCGCTCGACGTCGTCGCCGAGGCGACCGAAGTCGGCGGACAGGATCGAAGGCGCCACGTTGATGCCCCGCAGGATGTCTTCCATCGCTCCTCCGATCGGTCGTCATGCGTCGCGGTCTGGCCGCGGCGGTATTCTACCCCGCGGCGACCCCCACGCGCCGCAGCCGGGCCACGAAGAACCCGGTCGAGCCGCCGTCCGGCGGCAGCACGAGCAGGAACCCGCCGGACGCCGGGTGAGCGAGCCCGGGCCACGCGGCGCCGAGATCATCCGCTCTCCAGTCGCCCGCCGCCAGCAACGGTCCCACGACGCCGAGCGTCTCGGCCAGCGTGAACGTGCACACGGCGTAGGTCAGCGCGCCGCCGGGCTTGACGGACGCGGCGGCGCGCGCCAGCAGCCGCTTCTGAAGCTCCGCGAGACGCGGCACGTCGGACTCCCGCCGCCTCCAGCGAAGGTCGGGACGCGAGGCCAGCGTCCCCAGCCCCGTGCACGGAGCGTCGAGCAGCACGGCGTCGAAAGCGTCGTTCCAGTCCGAACGCGTCTCGAGCGCGTCGGCGTGGACGATGGAGACACGCCCGGCCCCGAGGCGCGCGAGGTTCGAGCGGAGCTCGACCGCGCGCGCCTTGTCCACCTCAACCGCCGTGATGGCCGACTCGGGCAGCAGTGCGGCGAGCTGGCTCGTCTTGGCGCCCGGCGCCGCGCACAGGTCCAGAAACGCCGCGCCCGGCTGGCTCACGCCTCCGGCGGCGACGATGCCGGCGACCTGCGAGCCTCGCGACTGCGGCGTGACGAGCCCGTCGCGAAACGCTCGCGAGGGCTCCAGCGGCGGGCCGTCGAAGAGCAGCGCGTCGGGAAGACCATCCACTCCGCGCGCGCCGAGGCCCTCGGCCGCGAGCGCCTCTTCCGCTGCCGGGATCCCGCCACGCAGGCGGTTCGCGCGAAGACAGCGCTCGGGTGCGGCGTTCCCGGCCTCGAGGAGGCGCCGCGTGGCATCGTCGCCGAGTTCGGCCCGCGCCAGTCGCACCAGCCACGGAGGATACGAGAAGCGCACGGACCAGGCCCGGGCGTCGTCACCGGCTCCGAGCTCCGCCAGCCTGGCCCGTCCGTCCGCCGCCACCCGCCGCAGGACGGCGTTGGCGAAGCCGCCGGCGCGCCTGCCGCTGCGCGCCGCCAGCGTCACCGCGTCGTCCACGACCGCGTACGCCGGGACGCGATCGAGGAAGAGGAGCTGGAAGGCGGCCAGCCGCAGCGCGTCGCGCACCGCAGGGCCCGCGTCACGCAACGGGGCTTTGGTGTACGCGCCGAGGACCGCGTCGATCGACGCCCGGCGCTTGACGGTGCCGCTGACGAGCTCGTTGGCGAGGCCTCGATCCGCGACGCCCAGGGAGGACAGCTCCGGGAGAGCCGCCGCCGAGTCGTCGAGGCGAGACCCGCTGGTGCCGAGTCGCCGAAGGGCGGCAAAGGCGGCTGCCCGCGCGGGAGCCACATCGCGGGCTCCCGCCGCGCCGTCCGAGGTGCGTGCGCTCACGAGGGGAGCAGGGCTCGGCCGGCGCCGCGCAGGAACTCGCCGGCCGGCATCCGGGTGCGGCCATCCTGCTGGAGCTCGAGCACGTCGACCCATCCCCGGCCGGCAGCGATGATGAGCCTGTCCGGCCCGGTGGACGGGATGGGGCCCTCACCCGCCACCACGCGCCAGAGGCGGGTTCGCCTCCCGGCCAGCTCCGTGGTGGCCCCGATATGCGGTGAGAGAGCGCGGACCTGGTCGGCGATCGCGGCCGCGGGCCGGCTCCAGTCGATCTGCTTGTCGCCGGACTCGATCTTGGCGGCGTACGTGGGCTCGCCGGTCTGTGCCCGCCACACCACCGTGCCGGCGGCGATCGCGTCGAGCGTCGCCGCGACGCCCTCGACGGCCGCCGGAGCCAGCAGCCCGTAAGCGCGACCCGCGTCGGCGTCACGCGGCACGTGCACCGTCCGAGCGTCGCCCACGGGGCCTTCGTCCACGCCGGCGGTCATACGGAGTGTGCACACCCCGAGCTCGGTCTCCCCCGCCATGAGCGCGCGCTCCACCGGTGCCGGACCGCGCCAGCGGGGGACCATGGATGGATGCACCACGATCGTCTCCACAACATCCAACACGCGCTGCTGCACGATCTGGCCGTAGGCGCACACGACGAACACGTCAGGGCGCGCCTCGAGCAGCGAGGACACGGACGAGTCGTCCGCCAACCGCTCCGGCTGCAGGACGGGAACGCCGAGACCTGCGGCGAGCGCCGTGATGTGCGGCGGCTGCGGCGTGCCGTGTCGGCCGCGCGGACGATCGGGATTGGTGACCACCAGGACGGGTGCGATCCCCAGCGACACGAGCCCCTCCAGGACGAGCTCCGCGAAGGGTGCGGTGCCTGCGAAGGCGAACCGCGGGCGCGTCAGAGCCCGCCCCCGATGGCTCCCGGCACTCCGGCCGCTGCGTTCTCGCGCACGGCACGCAGCGCGGCCGCGCGCGCGCTCCGGGACGTGCGGTCGACGATGAGCACGCCGTCGAGATGGTCGTTCTCGTGTTGGATCACGCGCGCCTCGAAGCCCTCCGCGCGGAAGTCGACGGGATCGCCGTTCGCGTCGAAGCCCCTCACCCGGAGGCTGACGGGACGCTCGACCGGCATCGTGACGCCGGGGACGCTGAGGCAGCCCTCGTCGTACTCTTCGGTCTCCCCGGAGAACTCGTCGAGCAGGGGATTGACGAGCACTCGAGGGTCGTCGTCGACGTCGTAGACGAGCAGGCGCTGCAGCACGCCCACCTGCGGCGCGGCCAGACCGACGCCAGGAGCGTCGTGCATGGTGCGGATCATCCGCTTGGCCAGCTTGCGGAGGCTCCGGTCGAACTCCGTGACCTCGCGCGCGTGCTCCCTGAGGACGGGGTCGCCGATCACGCGGATGTCCTTGCGCGCCTCCCTCTGCCTTCGCGAGAGGTCGAGATCGTCGAGCGTCTGTGTGGTCTCCGTGGTCTCACTCATGGCGTCAATGGTACCTCAAGAGGTCGTCACAGCCACTGCGGCTCGACGTCCGGGACGACCCGGACGCCGCGCGCGGCGTAGCGGTCTCTGTTGGCCGCCAGCCACGCGCGCAGCACATCGAGGGTTTTCCCTGTTTCGGTAGTCTTTATCACCAGGCGGCAGGCATGGCGGTCGCGCTCCCGCCACAACGGCCCGGGTCCGAGCACCTGGGCGGTCCCCTCGAGCCGGGCGGCCAGTCGGTCCGCCGTGAACCGCCCGGCCACCTCGACCTTCTCGCGCGATGCTCCGGAGAGGTCGAGTCCGACGAGAAAGCCGGCGGGTGGGTAGCCCAGCTCCCGCCGGCGCACGAGCTCCTCCGCGTAGAATTCCTCCTCCTGCCCGGCCGCAGCCAAGGCGATCGGCCGGGCCTCCGGGTCGAGCGTCTGCACGACCACCCGGCCGGGCCGGTCGCCGCGTCCGCTGCGGCCGCCGACCTGGATGAGCAGGGCGAACGTGCGCTCCTCGGCGCGGAAGTCGGGGAAGTGGAGCGTGAGGTCGGCGTTGACCACGCCGACCAGGGTGACGTCCGGGAAGTGATGCCCTTTGGCGATCATCTGTGTGCCCACAAGCACCTTGGGGCCTGGCTCCGCAAAGCGACCGAGGACGCCCTCGAGCCGCGCGTACGACCCGGCGACATCCGAGTCGAGACGGAGCAGATCCACACCCGGCAACAGCAGCCGGACCTCCCGCTCGAGGCGCTCGGTGCCGAACCCGCGACGGGCGAGGTCGGAGCTGCCGCATTCGGGGCACACCGCCGGAGCCGGCTCGGCGTGCCCGCAGGTGCGGCAGCGCAGGGTCCGGCTGCCGAAGAGCGTCAGCGTGACGTCGCAGCGCGGGCACTCCCAGGCGTGGCCACAGTGGTCGCAGACGAGATACGAGGCGAAGCCGCGCCGGTTCAGGAAGAGGATCGCCTTCTCGCCGGCGTCGACCGTCGCCGTGAGCGCTTCGGCGAGCACCGGAGAGAAGACGCCGTGATGATCGCGCATGTCGACGATCTCGAGAGACGGCGGCTGCGACCCGTCCACGCGCCGCCGCAGGTCCGCGTGCAGCGCGACCCGCGCGAAGCTCTCCACGCTGGGTGTGGCCGAGCCGAGCACGACGACGGCGCCGGTGGCCGCAGCTCGCCAGCGCGCGATCGTGCGCGCGTCGTAGGCCGGCTCGCTCTCCTGCTTGTAGGAGGTGTCGTGCTCCTCGTCGACGACGATGAGCCCGAGGTCGACGAGCGGCGCGAACACCGCCGAACGGGCGCCGACGACGATCCGCACCTCACCGCGTGCCACAGCCCCGTAGGCCACCAGCCTCTCCCCCGCCGAGAGCCCCGAGTGCAGCACGGCGACCTGCTCGCCGGTGAAGCGCCGCTTGACGCGCGCGACCGTCTGCCCAGTCAGACCGATCTCGGGAACCAGGAACAGCACCGAACGCCCGGCCTCCAGGGCGGCCTGGGCCGCCTGCAGGTAGACCTCCGTCTTGCCGCTGCCCGTGACGCCGTGAAGGAGGACCTCGTCGCCGGCGTGCGCCTCGCACAGGATCGCGTGCAGGGCGCGACGCTGCTCGTCCAGCAGGTCCGGCACGTCCGAGAGAGTCGCGCAGGCGCGCAGGCGCCCCGCCTGGGCGGCGGCAGGGTCCGGGACGCCCGCGGACACACCCGGCCTGCCGGTGGAAGGAGCGGCGCCTTCCTCCGGTTCCTCCGCGACGAGCGCCCGGTCCTCGAGGAGCCGGCGAAACCCGGCGGCCGAAAGCCCGCTCGCAGCGCGGAGCTCACGCTCCTCCAGCACGCCGGCCTCGTCGACCAGAGCAAGGGCGGCGCGTTGCCGGACTCCAAGGCGGACCGGCGTCTCGGGTCCCCGGCGCACCTGGCGCCCGGGCGGGACGACACCGACCACGTGGACGCGGTAGGCGACGCGCAGCCACCCCTTGCGCCTGTAGCGCTCCGCGACCGGCGTGAGGCGGCCGCTCTGGAGCCTGAGACCGGCCAGCTCCCGGAGCCGGCTCTCCCCGGCGTCGGCGGCCGCCAGCCCGGGGTCGGTGAGCTCGTACTGGCGCACGATCTTGAGCGCGCCGGTCGGAGGGCAGACGAGCGAGAGTGCGGCGGAGAACGACGTGAGGTAGTGCTCCACCACCCTACGAGCCACCTCGAGGAGCTCGGCGGGGATGGCGGGGACGCGGAGCACGTCGCGCAGCGGCAGGACCCGTCCGGCGTGGTCGGTGGTGTCCCGCACACCGAGGACGACACCGATGACCGTCTGCGCGCCGAGAGGGACGGCGACCAGCGCGCCGGGACGAGCACGCGCGGCGAGCTCCGGTGGTATCTCGTAGTCGAACGCCTCGGCGAAGGCCCGGGTGCGGACGAGCGGGAAGACGGCGGCGTAGCTCACACAGCGGCGAAGCGGGCTCATGGAGCGGGGCTCCGTAGGCTCACCGCTCAGGCCGCGCCGCCGTCCTCCCGCCGCCGCCTCAGGCCTTGAGGCCTGCGGCGGCGCGCAGCGCGTCGGCTTTGTCGGTGCGCTCCCACGTGAAATCGTGATCGTTGCGGCCGAAGTGCCCGTACGCGGCCGTCTTGCGGTAGATCGGCCGACGCAGGTCGAGGTCCCGAAGGATGGCCGCGGGACGCAGGTCGAAGTGCTCGCCGATGAGCCGCTCGATGACGGCCAGCTCGACCTTCTCCGTGCCCTCGCAGTCCACCATCACCGAGACCGGGTGAGCGACGCCGATGGCGTAGGCGACCTGGACCTGGCAGCGCTCGGCGAGGCCGGCGGCGACGACGTTCTTGGCCACGTAGCGCGCCGCGTAGGCGCCGGAGCGGTCGACCTTGCTCGGGTCCTTGCCCGAGAAGGCGCCGCCGCCGTGCGGTGCGGCGCCACCGTAGGTGTCGACGACGATCTTGCGGCCGGTGAGACCACAGTCGCCCATCGGGCCGCCGATGACGAACTTGCCGGTGGCGTTGATGACGGCGATGTCCTCGATCTTGTCCACGTCGTACATGCTCTTGGGCAGGATGGGCTCGACCACGTGCTCGAGCAGGTCGGGATAGATGATGCTCTGCAGGTCGGCGCTCTCCGCGTGCTGTGAAGCGAGCACCACCTTGACGATCTCGACCGGCCTGCCGTCCTCGTAGCGGATGGTGACCTGCGACTTGCCGTCCGGGCGCAGGTAGGGCAGGATCTCGGCCTTGCGCACGTCGGCGAGCCGCCGCGCGAGCTTGTGCGCGAGCAGGATGGGCATCGGCATGAGCTCGTTGGTCTCGGTGCAGGCGTAGCCGAACATCATGCCCTGGTCGCCGGCGCCCTGCGTGTCGAGGACGTCGTCGTCGTTGACGTCCGTGCGCACCTCGAGCGCGGTGGTGACCCCCTGGCTGATGTCCGGCGACTGCTCGTCGATGGCCACCATGACGCCGCAGGTCTCGTAGTCGTAGCCGTAGTGGGCACTCGTGTAGCCGACGTCCTTGACGGTCTCGCGGACGATCTTGGGGATGTCGACGTACGTCTCGGTGGTGATCTCGCCGGCGACGAAGGCGAGCCCGGTGGTGACGAGCGTCTCGCAGGCGACGCGCCCGTACGGGTCGTCCTTGAGGATGGCGTCGAGGATAGAGTCCGAGATCTGGTCGGCGAGCTTGTCGGGATGACCCTCGGTGACCGACTCCGAAGTGAAGAGGTAGTTCCGCTTGTCCAATGCAGTCCTCCGGGGACACGCGGCGCGGGCGGGGCCGCCGCGGGTTGGATGTGGTGTCGGGCGGGCGCGGGCAGCCCCGCGGCCCGGTGGAGTCTACCAGACGGCCGTGACGACCGGCAACGCCACGGCGCGGCGACCCGCCTGCCGGCTCCCTCAGCTCAGTGACGCTCCCTCTTCGGCGTGCGGCCCATGAGGTCGGCCACGCATTCCTGCGGCGTGCGGTTTCCCTCGAGGACCTGGTACACGTTCTCGGTGACCGGCATGTCGATGCCCAGGCGGTTCGCGAGGTCGTGCAGCGCGTACGCCGTGTGGAGGCCCTCCACGACCTGGCCGACCTGATGCTCGACCTCGGCCGGCCAGGCACCCTTGGCGAGCAGCTCGCCGGCCAGTCGGTTGCGGCTGTGCCGGGACGTACAGGTCGCGATGAGGTCGCCGATGCCGGCAAGACCGGTGAAGGTGGCGATGTGCGCACCCTGGATCATGCCGAGGCGGGTCATCTCGGCGATGCTGCGCGTGATCAGGCTGGCACGGGAGTTGTCGCCGAATCCGAGGCCGTCGGACATGCCGACGGCGACGGCGATGGGGTTCTTGACGGCGCCGCAGAATTCGACGCCGACGACGTCGTCGTTGGTGTACACGCGGAAGGTGTCGCTGGTGATGGCCGCCTGCAGCCTGAGTGTCGTGGCCTCGTCGGCTGCGGCGACCACCGTCGCCGACGGCATGTCCTTGCTGACCTCTTCGGCGTGGTTGGGGCCGGAGAGCGCCGCGGCGCCGGCCCCCGTCTCCTCCTCGATCACCTGGGTCGGGCGCTTGAGCGAGCCGATCTCGTAGCCCTTCGCCAGGGACAGCTGGAGCGCGTCCTCGGCGCGCCGGGGCGTGACCCACCGCGCCACCTCGCGGACGGCCTGGGTCGGGACCGCGTAGACGAGCAACGCCGAACCGCTCAGGTCGGCGTCGTCCATCCCGGCGAAGCGGATCTCACGGGGCAGGCGCACACCGGGGAGGAAGTGCGGGTTCTCGTGGGTGGCCTGGAGCTGCGCCGCTTCCTCCCTCGTGAGAGCGACGACCTCCACGTCGTGCCCCCGGCGAGCGAGCAGCCTGGAGAAGGCGCTGCCCCAGCTTCCGGATCCGATCACGGTGACCCTCATGGCAGACCCCTCCTCAGGAACCGCCGGCCGGAGGGCGGCGCTGCGTCCACGGGAACGTCACCCGATTCTCCTCGCCGGCCAGCAGACGGCTGATGTTGCTGCGATGCGCCCACCACACGAGGATGGCGACGAGGACGCCGGCGATCTCGTACGGCAGCGGCTCGTCGAGGGCGATGGTCAGCACGGGCACGAGCACCGCGGCCGCGAGCGACGCCACGCTGACGTATCTCGTGATGAGGATCAGCAGCAGCCACGCGGTCAAGATGATGGCGAAGGCGACCGGTACAAGCGCCAGGACCACACCGGCCCCAGTGGCGATGCCCTTGCCGCCCCTGCCCTTCAGGAAGATCGAGTAGATGTGGCCGAGGACGGGCGCCGCGGCGATGACGATCGCGAACCACGGGTCGAAGACGGCCGCCGCGACTGCGGCCGGGACGTACCCCTTGAGCATGTCGCAGATGAGCACGATGACGCCGGCCTTCTTGCCGAGCACGCGGAACACGTTGGTCGTGCCCACGTTGCCGGAGCCGTGCAGGCGCACGTCCACACCGTAGAACAGCTTCCCGACGACGAGACCGAAGGGGATCGACCCGACCAGGTAGGCGAGCAGGAGCAGCACCAGGAACCCGAGTACCTGGAAGACGATCACTTCTTGCCCTTGAAGTCGATGACGAGGGGCACCCCATCGAGCCCGAAGCGGGCACGCAGGCGGTTCTCGACGAAGAAGCCGAAGTCGCGCGTGACCAGAGTCCTGTCGTTGATCTCGATGGCGATACGCGGCGGCGACGTGCCGAACTGGGCGATGTAGTACATCTTGAGACGCTTGCCGTGCTTCATCGGCGTGGGACGGTCGCCGGCGAGGTCCTTGAGGGCGCGGTTCAGCTCCCGCGTCGGGATGTGCGCCGTGAAGAGCCCGTCGAGCCGCGCGACCGTGGCGAGCACCTCCTTGACGCCGCGGTGCGTCTCGGCGGAGACGGCGATCACCGGCGGCTTCTGGCGGAGCTTGCGCCGGGCGATGCCGGCGATCTCCTCGAGGTCAGGCTCGGCGATGTCGCACTTGTTCACGGCGATCACCGTCGCGCAGTCGCGGCGGGTCGCCTCGGTGCAGATGGAGAGGTCGAGCTCTCCGAAGCGCATCGTCGCGTCGACCACGATGACGGCCACGTGAGCGCGATCCAGGCTCTGGACGCTGCGCAGATACGAGTAGTACTCGACGCCGCTGACCTTGGCTGCTTTGCGCATGCCTGCCGTGTCGATGAAGCGGAAGCGGCCGGCCCCGGTCTCCACGACGGTGTCGATGGCGTCGCGCGTGGTGCCGGCGATCTCGCTCACGATGGTGCGGGTCTCTCCGGCGATAGCGTTGAAGAGCGAGGACTTGCCGGCGTTGGGGCGCCCGACGATGGCGACGGGCGTCTCCGCCGGGGCCGCTTCGGCGGCCCCCTCGGCGCCGCTGCGAACGGAGCCGGTGACTTCCACGAGGTGATCGAGCAGCTCGCCGCTGCCGAGGCCGTGAACGGCCGAGAACAGCAGCGGCTCGCCGAGACCGAGGGCGTAGATCTCCGCGGCCACGCTGGTGGCGGCAGGGTCGTCGACCTTGTTGGCGACCACGACCACCGGTACCCTCGCCCGGCGAAGCACCTCAGCGATGCCGTAGTCGTCCGCGAGCGGTCCGGCGCGGCCGTCGAGCACGAACAGCACGACGTCTGCCGCCGCGATGGCCTGTTCGACCTGTTCGCGGATGTGGCCGGCGAACGGCGCGCCCTCAGTGGTGTCGTACCCACCGGTGTCGACGAACAACAGGCGATGACCGGTCCACTCGACCTCCACCTCCTTGCGATCCCGGGTGACTCCCGGGGTCTCGTGGACCACGGTCGTGCGCGTTCCGCTGAGGCGGTTCACCAGGGTGGACTTGCCGGCGTTGGGGGAGCCGACGACGGCGACGATGGGGGGGCTGCTCATCCCGGTAGTCTAGCAAACGCGTCGCCGACCGAATCGACGACGACGAGGCGGCCGCCACAGGCGGCCGCCAGCTCGTCCTCACCGACATCGTCCAGCGTCCGGCCCAGATCCGCGGGCAGCCACAGGCGGGGGGCCGCGAGCCACTCGCCGTCGGCAAGAGGGTCACGGCGCAGCGCGTCGAGCACCTCACGCCCGCCGAGCAGTCCCGTCACCGTGACGTGCGGCCCGAAGAGCGTGTTCTCCACGACGAAGGGCCGTACCGCAGTGCCCGCCGCCGGCTCCAGCAGCGCGGCCGCCGCAGCCACCACCGGCCGCGCCAGCGTGCCCGTCAGCAGACGCACGCCGGCGACCTCGCGCGGCCGCGACGGCGTCAGGCCGGCCGCCTCGGCGAGCAGCGCCGCCGAGATGCCGACGCCGTTCTCGTACTGCTCCGGTGCGTCGGCCGCAGGCGGCTCCGAGCCGGCGAGCAGGTAGAACTCGTCGGCGACGTGGACGACGGCCCTTCCTCGCCGCGCACGAAAGGCCCGCTGCCACTCCTCGACGTCGGCGATCACCTCGGCCGCCTCCGCCGAGGTGACCCGGCGCAGCTCGCCCTCGGCGGCGAGCGAGACCGGCACCACCCCGATGTCCACGACGGAGTCGAGCGCCGCGGCGCGCGTCACGGTCTCGTCCAGCACGTCGCCGTCGTTCCAGCCCGGGCAGAGCACGACCTGCAGGTGCATCTCGAGGCCGGCCCCCGCGAGCCGCTCGAGAACGGCTCGGGAGCCGGCCGCCGCGCGTCCCATCAGCCGCGTGCGGGCACCGTCGTCCCAGGCGTGCAGCGAGACGTACAGCGGCGAGAGGCGCAGATCCTCGATACGCCGCACGTCCTCCTCGTCCAGATTGCTGAGTGTGGTGAAGTTGCCGTGCAAGAAGGAGAGGCGGTAGTCGTCGTCTTTGACGGACAACCCCGGCCTGAGTCCGGCGGGCACCTGGTCGACGAAACAGAAGCGGCAGGCGTTGCGACAGGTGCGGGTCTCGTCGCCGAGCCCGCCGTGATCGAGGGAGATGCCGTGCCACTCACCCGCGGCGGGGACCACGGCAAGGTCGAGCCGCCGGCCGCCGCGCAGGACGGTGAGCCACAGGACGCCGTCGGCCGCCGCGTCCTCCAGATCGAGAACGTCCAGCGGGACGGTCCCGTTCAGAACGACGATCCGGTCGCCCGCGAAGACGCCACCCCGGGCGGCGGCGCCCGTCGCGTCGGCAACCAAGACGCCGGCGCAGGCGCCCGCAGCGGCCTCATCCACCGCAGAGGTCCATCAGGGCGCTCACGGTGGCCTCGATCTCCTCGTCCGGCGTCGATGCCCCGGCGGTCACTCCGATGCGCCGTGCGCCCTCCAGCCAGTCGGGTCTCAGCTCGACGGCGCTCTCGATGTGGAAGGTCCGCGGCTCGATCGCGGCGCAGAGCTGGGCGAGCCGGGCGGTGTTGGCGCTGTTGCGCCCCCCGACGACCACGACGACGTCGACCTCATCGGCCAGCTCGCAGGCGGCGCTCTGGCGCTTCTCGGTGGCGTCGCAGACGGTGTTGAACACGAGCAGCTCGCGCGCGACCGGCGCGAGCGCCGCTGCCAGCGCGGAGAGGTTCGCGCGTGTCTGAGTGGTCTGCACGACGACGCCGACGCGGCGCCCGCGCAACCGGTCGAGCGGCAGGCCGGCCGCATCCTCGACGACGACCGCATCCGCGCCGGCGAATCCCTCCAGGCCGACCACCTCGGGATGGTCGCGCTCACCCAGGATGACCACCGCGTAGCCGGCCTCACGCAGCGCGGCCGCCTTGCGCTGCGCCACGGAGACGAACGGGCACGTGGCGTCGACCACGTTGAGGTGGCGGGAGCGGGCGCGGGCGATGACGTCGGGGGACACGCCGTGGGTGCGCACGATCAGGGTGCCGACGGTGGCCTCATCGACCTCGTCGATGACATCGACGCCCCGCTCCTTGAGACTGCCGACCACGCTGGGGTTGTGGATGATGGGCCCGAGCGTGGTCACCGGCGCGGGAGCGCTCTCGAGCGCCTCGCCGGTCAGCCGCAGCGCCCGCTCGACGCCGTAGCAGTAGCCGGCGAAACGGGCGACGACGATCCCCACCTCGCCGGCGCGCACATGGCGCAGCTCGGCGCTTCTCTCGGGCTCGTCGTCGTAGGGGGCGCCGCCCGGCCGGACGACCGGAGGTTGCTCGTCAGAGCCGGGCATACAGGCCCGCGACGGCGTCGTGCATGCGCCGTGCGGCCTCCTGGTACGCCTTGCTGTTGCGGCCGCTGATGTCGCCGAGCTCCACCGGCGGCCCGACCAGCCCGCGGAGCGCGGGCAGTCCGGGTCGCCGGTCCCGCAACATGTACTGCGTGCCGTCCATCGCCAGCGGCACCACGGGCGCCCCGCTGCGCAGCGCGATCATGCCGACACCAGGAAGGAACTCGTGCACGGCGTCGTCACGCTGACGGCGCCCCTCGGGGAACATGAGCAGGATCTCGCCGCGGTCGAGGATCCCGAGGGCGTTCTTGAGCGCCTCCCTGTCGCCGGCGCCCCGGTCGATCGGAAAGGCCCCGAGGCTGACGATGAGCCGGCGAAACACAGCGTTCGCGAACAGCTCCTTCTTGGCCATGTAGCGGAGCGGGCGGTCGAAGATCATGCCCGCGATCACCGGGTCGAAGTACGCCTTGTGATTCATGATCACCATCGCCGGACCGCTGCTCGGCAGGTTGTCGGCCCCGCTCACCCGGCAGCGGTAGATGCCGCCGAAGAACGGCACCGCCAGCCACCGGGCGAAGGTGTAGAGGGCGGTGTCGCCTTGCCCGGCGAGTGGGTATCCCAAAGGTCGCGTCATCGTGCCATCTCCTCCTCCACCACGCGGACGACGGCGTCGACCACCTCGTCCAGGGTGAGCTCCGACGTGTCGACCTCGACGGCGTCGGGTGCCTTCCGCAGCGGAGCCACCTCTCGCTCGCTGTCGCGCCGGTCCCGCTCGAGGAGGGCGGCGAGGACCTCGTCGGTGTCGACGTCTTCGTCCTTGGCACGCAGCTCCTCGGCGCGGCGCGCCGCCCGGACCTCCGGGCGCGCCGTCAGGAACACCTTGACGCCGGCGTCGGGAAACACGTTGGTCCCGATGTCGCGGCCTTCCATGACGATGTCGGCGCCGGTCCCGAGCGCGCGCTGGCGCTCCACCAGGAGCCGGCGCACGCCCGGCAGCGCCGACACCACCGAGGCGGCGGCGCCCATCTCGAGCGTGCGGATCGCCGCGCTCACGTCGCGGTCGCCGGCGAACAGGTGGCCGTCCCCGTCGAAGCGCAGCCCGGCGGCCGCCGCGACGGGCAGCACGGCGGCCTCGTCATCCAGCGGCACCCCGGCCTCTGCGGCAAGGAGGCCCACGGCCCGGTACATCGCCCCGGTGTCCAGGTAGAGGTAGCCCAGACGCCCCGCGACGCGACGCGCCACGGTGCTCTTGCCCGATCCCACCGGGCCGTCGATGGCCACGACGGTCATTCGACCTCGGCCCGCGTGCTGACCTCGTAGCCGAGCACCCCGAGGACGTGGGCGGCCCGCTCGCACGCCGCGCGACCGAGGACGTAGACCGTGAGCGTGCCGCCCAGCTCGGCGCTCATGTGGTGCATCGCGAGGTCTTCGACGTTGATGCCGGCGTCGCCGAGCGCGACCATGATCTCGCTGAACACGCCCGGACGATCGGTCACCGGGATGATGATGCGATACAGGTCCTCAGCGGGCAGGCTGCCGGCGGCGAGCATGCGGTCCCGCTGCTCCGCCGCGCGGGCGATCGTGTCCCCGACCCGCGCCGCGTCGTCGGCCGCCAGCGCCTCGAGCACCTCCTGCAAGCCCTCCTGGAACTGCGCCAGCGAGGCCAGCAGCGCGGCGCGATTGTCGAGGAAGATGTCCGTCCACACGCGCCGGTTGCTTCCGGCGATACGTGTGAGGTCGCGGAAGCTGGGCCCAGCCGAGAGCAGCGCGTCGCGCGCCCCCGCGTGCTGACCCGCCTGGCTCATCAAGACGTTGGCGAGCACGTGCGGCAGGTGGCTGACGACCGCCATGACGCGGTCGTGCTCCTCCGGGTCGACCGCGACCGGACGGGCGCCGATGTCTCCCAGGAAGCCGTAGAGGAGTTGGTACGCGTCGGCGTCCACGTGAGCGCCGGGCGTCACGAAGTACGTCGCTCCCTGGTAGAGCGATGCGCGAGCATTGGCGACGCCGGCGGTCTCGGAGCCGCAGAGCGGGTGACCGCCGATGCAGCGCCGCTGATCGCCCGGAGAGAGAGCCCGCATCAGCGGCCCTTTCGTGCTCCCGACGTCGCTGATGACGGCATGCGGCGGGGCCGCCGAGAGCGCCGCCTTCACATGCCTCACGACGAGGCGGACAGGCGTGCAGACGAAGACGAGGTCGGCGCCGCTGACGGCCTCCTCGAGACTCCCGCAGGCGCGCGTGACCGCGCCGCGCTCGAGGGCGAGGTCCAGCGTCGTCTGCGTCTGGCTGAAGCCGCGCACCTCGGCGACCCCGGCGCGCTCGCGCGCGGCCATGCCGAGCGATCCTCCCATGAGGCCGACGCCGATGAGGGCGACGGTGTTGACCTGCGGCGCGGCCACGGCTTCAGGCGGTCTTGCCGGTCCAGCGGGCGAGGTCGAGGACGCGTCCGGCGTACTCCCCGAAGACGGCCGTGGGTAGCGACTGCGGTCCGTCGCAGAGGGCGTGCTCCGGGTTAGGGTGCGTCTCCACCAGCACGCCGTCCGCGCCGGCGGCCACACCCGCGAGCGAGAGCGGAAGGACGAGGTCGAGGCGGCCCGCCGAGTGGCTCGGGTCGACGACCACCGGCAGATGACTCGCGATCTTGATCACCGGCACCGCGCTCACGTCGAACGTGTTGCGCGTCGCGGTCTCGAAGGTGCGGATCCCGCGCTCGCACAGGATCACGTCGCGGTTGCCCTCTTTGAGGATGTACTCCGCCGACATGAGCAACTCTTCGATCGTCGTGGACGGCCCGCGCTTGAGCAGCACGGGCTTGCCGGCCTTGCCGAGCTCGGCGAGGAGCAGGAAGTTCTGGGTGTTGCGCGCGCCCACCTGGAGCACGTCGGCGTACGAGCACACCACGTCGAGATCGCGAGGGTCCATGACCTCCGTGACGACCGGCAGGCCCGTCTCGTCGCGGGCGGCGGCGAGCATCGCCAGGCCGTCCTCACCGAGGCCTTGAAAGGCATAGGGCGAGGTGCGCGGCTTGAAGGCTCCGCCGCGCATCATGTGGCCGCCCGCCTCCTTGACGGCGCGTGCGGCCTCCAGTACCTGATCAGGCGTCTCCACGGAGCACGGGCCTGCGATGAGACAGAAGTGCCCGCCGCCGATCTTGACCCCATTCACGTCGATCACCGTGTCACGATGCTGGAACTCCCGGCTGACCAGCTTGTACGGCCGCAGGATCGCGACGACCCTGTCCACCCCGGCCATGGCTTCGAGCGGAAGCTGGGTGATCTCCTCGCGGTCGCCGATGACGCCGATGACCTTGACCCGCTCGCCGGCGGAGATGTGGGCGCTGGCGCCGACCTCTTCGACCCGCGCGCAGACGTGGGCGACCTCATCGTCGGTCGCCGACTCGTGCATGATCACCATCATGCTCAGCTCGGCCTCCCTTCTCCAGCCTCCCGGGAGGACCCGACCTCGAGCGAGGCCAGCCTCCTCAGGAAGAACTCGATCTCCTCCTGTGTACCCACGGTGACGCGCGCCCATCCGGGGCACCCGAGCGCGTTGCCGTCGCGGACGATGGCGCCCATCTCGAGCAGCGCGCCACACACCTTCTCCTGTGAGAGGCGAAGGTCGCGTATGTCGACCAGCATGAAGTTCGCCTGGCTCGGCACCGAAGCGCGACCCCGCTCGGCCAGCCGCGAGGCCAGAAGGTCGCGCAGACGGGCGTTCTCGTCCCTGCGAGCGGCCACCTGGTCCTGAAGCGACAACGCAGTGACCGCGGCGACCTGTGCCAGCCGGTTGACGTTGAAGGGCTGGCGCAGCTTGTCCACGGCCCGCGCGACCTCGGGGCGGCAGATCCCATAGCCGACCCGCAACCCGCTCAGGCCGTAGATCTTGGAGAACGTGCGCAGCACCACCACGTTGTCGTGCTCGGCCTGGAGACGCAGGGCGTCCTGGCTGTCACCGGCGGTCACGAACTCGTTGTATGCCTCGTCGATGATCACCAGCACGTCGCCGGGGACCTGCTCCACGAGCCTGGCGATCTCCGCCACCGGCGAGTAGACCCCGGTCGGGTTGTTCGGGTTGCAGACGATGATCAGCTTCGTGCGCGGCGTCACCGCCGCCGCCATCGCTTCCAGATCGTGAGCGAAGCCGATGGTCGGCACCGCGACGGCCTCCGCCTCGTGGCGGAGGCAGATGTCGTCGTAGGCGACGAACGACGGGTCCGCGAACACGACCTGGTCGCCCTTCTCCAGGACCGCGTCACCGAGCAGCATGAGGAGCTCGCACGAGCCTGCACCGATGACGAAGTCGGCCGGCGTGAGACCAAAGCGGTCCGCCAATGCGACGCGCAGATCGGTGCAATCGCCGTCCGGGTACCGGTTGAGATCATCGAGACCGGCCACGATGGCTTCGCGGACCTCCGGGAACGGCGGCAGCGGGGACTCGTTGGACGCGAGCTTCACGACCTCGGTGAGGCCGTGGCGGCGCACCACGATCTCAAGCGGAGGACCCGGTTCGTACGGGGTCATGTGCTCGAGCGCCGGGATGAAGCGGACCGTCATCGGCGCTCCGGCAGGTGGAGTCCCGGCGGTCGCGCCGCGCACGCATGGACAAGACGGCCAAGCGCATGCATAAGCCCTGAGAGACTATGCATCCCCTCCTCCATCCCCTTCCGAAGGATCCTCTTCCCCACTCCCGGTGGGAGCCGGGGAGGCGTCCACGGCGGGTCCGTCGCCGGTCGCCGACGCGACGACGCCGGCCTCCGGCACGGCGACGCCGGCAGACAGCTCGGTCGCCGCGCCCTGAGACAGGGCGTCGTCGGCCAGCGGAAGCGCCGGGGGCGCCTCGGCGGCGAGGAGGACCGGGGAGCCCTGTTCTTCCTTGCCCACCTCGCCGGCGACCTCTTCTCCGGCGCGTCGCAGCGCCTCCACCTCCTCGCCGCCGAGCTCGCGGAAGCCGCCGGGCTCGAGGCCTTTGTCCGTCAGCGGGCCATAGCGCCGCCGGCTCAGCTCCTCGACGGGCAGACCCACCGAAAGGAACATGCGCCGGACCTGCCGTTTGCGGCCCTCGTGGATGGTGATCTCGACGAGGGCCGTCTTCGCGCTCTGCTTCTTGAGCGTGACGTCTGCGGGGGCGGTCGTGCCGTCCTCGAGGTCGACGCCCTGCCGCAGCGTGCCGAGAGCCTTGCGGCTGACCTTTCCGCGCACGCGCGCCACGTACGTCTTCGGCACACCGTAGCGCGGGTGCATCAGGCGGTTCGCGAGCACGCCGTCGTTGGTGAGGATGATGAGACCGCTCGTGTCGACGTCGAGGCGGCCCACCGGGAACAGCGCCCGGCCACCGGGCACCAGGTCCACGATCACGCGCTCCGCATGCGGATCGCTGCGCGTGCTGGCGACGCCGCGCGGCTTGTTCACCAGGAAGTAGCGCAGCTCTCGCGCGGCGACCTGCTCGCCGCGCACGGCGACGACGTCGTCCGGCGTGACCTTGTGGCGGGGAAAGGTGATCACTTCGTCATTGACGGTGACCACGCCTCCGCGGATGAGCTCGTCGCAGGAGCGGCGCGAGCCGACGCCTGAACGCGCGAGATAGACCACCAGGTTCATAGGCTGAGCGGGGCTCATTGCCCCCTCCTCTCGGCGTTGGCGTGAAGGCGCGAACGGATCTCGTCGACCTCGTCGGCGCTCAGGGAGAACTCCTCGAGCGGCGGCAGCTGCTCGCGGCTCGCCAGCCCGAACAGCTTGAGAAAGCGCTCGCCGGTGCCGTAGAGCAGCGGCGCACCCGGCGTGTCGGCCCGGCCCTGTTGCTCGACCAGTCCGCGCTGCTCGAGGGCGCCCAGTGCCCACTCGGACGAGACACCGCGGACCTCCGCGATCTCGGCCCTGGTGACGGGCTCGAGATACGCGACCACGGCGAGCGTCTCCAGAAGAGCCGGCGTGAGTTCGTCCGGCTTCTCTGCTCCTGTGAGTCGGCGCACGTCCTCGGCGCAGTCGCCTGCCACGGCGAAGGTGAATCCGCCGGCTACCTCGCGCAGTTCGATGCCGTGTTCGCCGGCGGCGTACTCCTCGCGCAGCACGTCGAGGGCTGCCGTCGCCTCGTCCTCTCGGCAGGCGCACGCCTCCGCCAGCTTGTCGGCCGCGATGGGACGTGGAGAGATGAAGAGGAGCGCCTCGAGGCGCCGCGCGAGTGGCAGCATGGGTGGCCGGGTCGGGTGCGGGTCGCCGTCGATGCTACCGCACGGCGGCGGCCGGCGTCACCCTGCGACGGGGACCGGAACCGCGACCCGGCTGACCACGATGTCGCCGAAGTGCCGGGTCTGGCGAAGGCGCGCCTCGCCGCTGGAGTGCAGCTCGAGGAGGGCGAAGAAGGTCACCGCGCGCTCCAGCCGGCCCTGCGGTGCGACCGCGGCGAAGGTGAACTCCCCAGCATCGTCGAGGATGAGCCGCAGTCGCCGCAGCTCTTTGACCAGCGAGACCGCGAGATCGGCGAGGTGACTGGTATCGGGCACGGCAGGCTCGCGCAGCAGCGGCGCCAGCGCCTCCGCCAGCGAGAGCGCGTGAAGCGACGCGTCGGGCGCGCGCCGCCGCAGAAGCTCGGCCGGCACCGCCACGTTGCGGTACAGACGAGCGCTGTGCACCTCCCAGGCGGCGCTGAGCGCACCGGCGGCGTTGCGGAACTGGCTGTAGCGGACGAGGCGCTCGAGCAGCTGCCGCGCGGCCTCGTCAGGGTCGAGGTCCTCGAGCTCCTCCTCGACGTCCTCCTCGAGCAGCAGGCGCGACTTCATCTCGAGCAGCGCGGCGACCAGCACCACGAACTGCGATGTGGCGTCGAGGTCGAACTCGCCGCTGTCGGCGAGCTTGACCACGTATTCCGCGATGATGCGGGAGACCCGGACTTCCCAGATGTCGATCTCGTCGCGGAGGATGAGCGTGACCAGCAGGTCGAACGGCCCGTCGAAGACATCGAGGTCGAGCTCCAGCGCCACCGGCGGCGCCGCGACGGCCCCCGCATCAGCGCGCATCGCCGGCGCCTCCTCCCCGCGTCACGAGCCCGTCACTCCGCCTCGCCGAGACCGCTTCGCGCATCAGTCCTCGGGCTGATTGACGAAGGACGGGATATCGAAAGCCTGGTCATCGAAGCTCGGCGCGCGCCCGAACGGCGTGGCTCCGGCCTCACGAGACGCCGGCTTCGGCGCGGGAGCACGGCTCCCGGGACCGCGGGCCGGCGCCTGTGCGTGCCTGACCTCGTCGCCGAAGCCCGTGGCGACCACGGTGATCGAGATCTTGCCCTTGAGCTTCTCGTCGACCACCGCGCCGAAGATGATGTTGGCGTCGTCGTCGGCGGCCTCGCTGATGACGCCGGCGGCTTCGTTGACCTCGAACAGCGTGAGGTCCTCTCCGCCGGTGATGTTGAGCAGCAGCCCGCGAGCACCCTCGATACTGGTCTCCAGGAGGGGCGAGTGGATCGCCATGTCCGCGGCGGCCTGGGCACGGTTCTCGCCCCCGGCCACGCCGATGCCGAGCAGGGCGGTGCCGGCGTCGTGCACGATCGTGCGCACGTCGGCGAAGTCCAGATTGATGAGCCCCGGTACCGTGATGAGATCGGTGACGCCCTGGACGCCCTGGCGCAGGATGTCGTCTGCGTGCTGGAACGCCTCGACGACGCTGGCGTTGCGCTCGACGACCTCGAGCAGCCGGTCGTTGGGGATCGAGATGACGGTGTCCGCGACCTCGCGAAGGGCGTCGATGCCGTCCAGCGCCTGGCGCTGACGACGGTTGCCCTCGAAGCCGAAGGGTTTGGTCACGATCGCGATGGTCACGGCGCCCAGCTCGCGAGCGACCTGCGCCACGACGGGCGCGCCCCCGGTGCCGGTACCGCCGCCCTCTCCGGCCGTGACGAAGACGAGGTCGGCGCCGCGCAACGCGGCCTTGAGCTGGTCGCGACTGATCTCCATGGCCTCCCGGCCCACGGCAGGGTCGGCGCCGCCGCCGAGCCCGTGCGTGAGCTCCTGGCCGATGTGGATCTTGACGTCTGCGTCGCAGACGTCGAGTTGCTGCACGTCGGTGTTGACGGCGATGAACTCGACGCCTTTCACGCCTGAGTCGACCATGCGGTTGACCGCATTGGTGCCGGCGCCGCCGATACCGACCACCTTGATGGTCGTCACGTACGGCCGGCCCTTGACTACAGCGTCCGGGCCCGTGCCTTCGGGGATCGCACCGCCGCTGTCGGTGCGCCGGAAGAGCTCGCTCAGTCCATCCTTCATGCTAGGACGATCTGCCATTCAGCACCTCCCGCGCAAGGGCGCGGTACGATTCGGCCCCCCGGCCTCTGGGATCGTACTTGAGCACCGAGGACCCGGTGACGGGCGCCTCGGCGAACTTGATGGTCTTGCGCACCACCGTGTCGAAGACGAGATCGCCGAAGTTCTCGCGCAGGACTTCGATCGACTCCTTGCCGTGGAGCGTGCGCGCATCGAAGAGCGTGGGCAGGATCCCCTTGATGCGCACGTCGGGGTTGAGGTTCTCGCGGATCATCTCGAGCGTCTTCTCGAGCTGCAGCAGCCCGCGGAGCGACAGATACTCGCACTGTACAGGGACGATGACGCCTTCAGAGGCGGTCAATGCGTTGATCGTGAGCAGCCCCAGCGACGGGGGCGTGTCGATCAGGATGTAGTCGTAGTCGTCGCGCACGGCGTCGAGGGCGCGCTGCAGCGCCCGCTCGCGCCCGATCATCGTGGCGAGGGCCATCTCGGCGCCGGCGAGGTCGATGGTGGACGCAGCGACGTCCAGCTCGCGCTCATAGATGACCTCGTCGATCGGCGTGCGGTGGACGAGGACGTCGTACATGCTCTTCTCGAGCCCCTCGGTGTCGATGCCCTGGCTCATGGTCAGGTTGCCCTGCGGGTCCATGTCGACGGCGAGTACGCGCAGGTCGTGCTCGCGGAGGGCCGCGCCGAGGTTCACCGTCGAGGTGGTCTTGGCCACCCCGCCCTTCTGATTGGCGAACGAGAGGACATGCGCCATGTGAGCGTTACCCCTGTGTCGAGTCCACGTCAGAACGCAGTTCGGGCCGCAGGCAAGAATCCCTGCATGCGACGGAAGAAGTCCGGAAACGGACGGGCCCCGCAGACGCTGCGGGGCCCGTCGTCACGCTTCGCCTCGTGGTCACGGCCGGAAAACGCCGTCGTCACGCCTTGGGGGCCTCCGGAGCTTCGGGAGCATCGGGTGTCTCGTCGTCGGTGACATCCACGTCCTCAGCGACCTCCCCGGCCTCCTCGACCGCCACTTCGTCGGCCTCCTCGACCACGACTTCGTCGACCTCCTCGACCACGTCCTCTTCAGCGGCCTCGATGTACTCGTCCTCGTCTTCCTCATCGTATTCGTCGATGCTCGTGATCGACGAAATGGCGCGCTTGAGGTAGCGGACCCTGGTGCGCTTGGCGACCTCGAGCTCGACCCAGTCGTCGCCGATGGCGCTGACCGTGCCGAACATGCCGCCGATGGTGACGACCTCGTCGCCCTTCTTGAGCATGCTGATCATCTCGGCGTGCTGCTGCTTCTGGCGGCGCTGGGGGCGGATCGCAAGGAAGTAGAAGATCCCGAAGAAAACGAGGATCCAGATGATGATCGTGAACGACACGGACCTCAACCTCCCGCGGAGTCGTGCCCCGCAACGTCGTTGGCGAATTCGGCGAAACGCCCGTCGCGGATGGCGCAGCGGGCGTCGCTCGTCAATCTTAGCAGAACGCGCAGGTTGTGCAGACTCAGGAGTTGCGCGCCGAGCATCTCCTTCTGCGTGACGAGATGGCGAAGGTACGACCGCGTGAACGTCCGGCACGCGTAGCAGTCGCAGCCGTCCTCGAGCGGCGCCAGATCGGCGGCGAAGCGGGCGTTGCGCAGGTTCAGCCGTCCGCCGCCGCGTAGCAGCGCCGTGCCGGTGCGCGCCATGCGCGTGGGCAGCACGCAATCGAAGACGTCGATGCCGCGGGCCACCACCTCGAGGATCCCGACCGGGTCGCCGATGCCCATGAAGTAGCGGAGGCGGTCTCGCGGCAGCAGCTCATCCATGAGGTCGACCGTGGCGAGCATCTCCTCCCCGCGTTCGCCGACGCTGAGGCCGCCGACGGCGTAGGCGTCGAAGCCGACGCCGGTGATCTCGGCGGCCGACCGCCGCCGCAGTCCCTCGTCCACCCCGCCCTGGACGATCCCGATGAGAAGCTGGTCGCGGCGGCCGTGCGCCTCCTTGCAGGCCGCCGCCCAGCGCGTGGTGCGTTCCACCGCGGCCTCCAGCTCGACGTGCGGCAGCGTGCCCGGAGCGCACTGATCGAAGGCCATGACGACGTCCGCCCCGAGCTCCTCCTGGATGCGCATCGCGAGTCCAGGCGTGAAGACGTGCCGCGAGCCGTCGTAGACCGAGCTGAACTCCACGCCGTCCTCGCGCATGATGCGCGTGCCCTCGAGACTGAAGACCTGGAAGCCGCCCGAGTCGGTCAGGATGGGCCCGTCCCATTGCATGAACCGGTGCAGGCCGCCGTGCGCGGCGACGATCCCGGTGCCGGGGCGGAAGTACAGGTGGTACGTGTTGCCGAGGACGATCTGCGCTCCGATCTCCTTGAGCTCGCGGGGCTCGACGGCCTTCACGGTCGCCTTGGTGCCGACGGGCATGAAGCACGGCGTCTCGACGACGCCGTGCGGCGTCGTGAGACGGCCGGCGCGCGCGGAGCCGTCGCGCGCCTCGACCTCGAACGCGAAGCCATCGGCTCGTAGGGGCGCCGGGCCTGTCAAAGCGCCAGCATCGCGTCGCCGAAACTGTAGAAACGGTAGCGCTCACGCACCGCGTGCCGGTAGATCTCCCGGGTCCGCTCGACACCGCAGAAGGCCATCACGAGCGCGAGCAGGCTCGTACGCGGAAGGTGGAAGTTGGTGACGAGCCCCCCGGCCATCCTGAAGTCGAACCCCGGGCGGATGAAGAGACGCGTCTCTCCGCGGAGAACCCCATCGGCGGCCGCGCCCTCGTCGAGCGCAAGGTGCTCCAGCACCCGCATCGAGGTCGTACCGACCGCGACGATGCGGCGGCCGTCGCGGCGCGCCTCCCGGAGGCGCGCCCACGCGGCCGCCTCGACCTCGAACGCTTCGCCGTGAAGCGTGGCGGCCTCGATCGACCCGGCCTGTAGCGGCCGGAAGGTCCCGAGTCCCACGTGCAGCGTGACGGTCTCCACCTCGACGCCGGCGGCCGCGAGTCCGGCGTCGAGCTCAGGCGTGAAGTGCAAGCCGGCGGTCGGCGCGGCCGCAGACCCGAGGCGGCGGGCATACGTGGTCTGGTAGCGCTCAGGGTCCTCGAGCCGCGCGGAGATGTACGGTGGCAGCGGCGTGACGCCGGCGTGCTCGAGCTGCGTGAGCACCGGTCTCGCGCCGAGGTTCTCCACCACCCAGCGGCCGTCTCCGAGGGGCTCGATGCAGCGCAGCGGCCACTCGGCTCCCAGCGCTTCGCTCTCCAGCACTTCCTCCTGCCGGGGACGGCCACGGAGGAGTGCCTCCCAACGCTCGCTGCCTGCCGCCTCTGCGGTCAGCGACGAGAGGAACAGCACTTCGATGCGCCCCCCGGTGACGCGGTGGAAGTAGCTTCGCGCCGCAAACACGCGGGTGTCGTTGCGCACGAGGACGTCGCCGGCACGGAGCAGCGCCGGCAGGTCGGCGAAGGCGTGATCCTCGATCGCCGTCGTGGTGCGCCCGCACACGAGCAGCCGTGACGAGTCGCGAGGGTCCGCAGGCGTCTGGGCGATCAGGTCACCGGGCAGGTCGTAGTCGAGGTCGTCGAGGGAGAGACCGCGCTCCGACCGGCTCACGCGGTCCTCCGGCGGCGCCGCTCCCGGCGCTCATGCCACGACTCCCACTTGCTCGCGGCGCAGCCACAGTAGGGCTGGCGGTAGAGAGCCAGCCGGCGACTCTCGGCGTGAGTGCGGCGAAAGCGCTCCCGGGCGTCCAGGTAGACGAAGTCGACGCCGCACGCGGCGGCGGCCTGCTCCCCGGCGGCGCGGATGAGGTCGTGACGCTGGTACGGACTCACCGTGAGTGTCGTGGAGAAACGCGCGAACCCGAGGTCGCGCGCCGCGGCGCCGGCCGCGCCCAGGCGCAGCCGCAGGCAGGCGGCGCACCGCGCGCCGGCCGCGGCGCCGGAGAGGTCGTCCCGCCACACCTGCCACGCCGGGTCTTCCTCTCCAGGCTCGGGGACGAGCAACTCGAGGCCGGCCGACCGGGCGAACCGCTGCATGCTCTCAAGGCGGCGGTCCAGCTCCACGGCCGGCTGGACGTTCGGGTTCTGGAACCAGCCGACGGGTTCCACGCCGCGCTCGCGCCAGGCGGGCACGACGGCGGTCGAGCAGGGTCCGCAGCAGGTATGCAGGAGCAGGTCGGTCATCCGAAGAGTATAGCGTGACGGTCTGTCCCGCTCGCGCCGCGTCGAGCGGGCGGTGCGCCCGTCCAGCGCGGCGCGTCAGCCTTCGCCGAACAGCGTCTCGGGGCCGGCGGGGGGTTTGAGGCCGCAGTGGATGAAGCCGGTGCGCGTCAGCATCCGCCCGCGAGGCGTGCGCTTCAGAAAGCCTTGCATGATCAGGTACGGCTCGTACACGTCCATGACCGTGTCGGCCTCCTCCCCGAGCGCGACGGCGAGCGTGTCGAGGCCCACGGGCCCACCGTCGAACTTCTCGGCGATGATGCGCAGGATGTCGCGGTCGAGCTTGTCGAGGCCCTCCCCGTCCACCTGGAAGAGCTCGAGGGCCGCGAGACAGATGTCGTGCTCGATGACGCCCTCGTGACGGACCTGCGCGAAGTCACGCACGCGGCGCAGCAGCCGGTTGGCTACTCTGGGCGTACCGCGGGAGCGCCCGGCGATCTCGAGCGCGGAATCCTTGTCGGTCTCCACGCCGAGGATGCCGGCCGAGCGCCGAACGATGGCCGCCAGCTCCTCGACCTCGTAGTACTCGAGCCGCTGCCAGACGCCGAACCGGTCGCGCAGCGGTGTGGTGAGAAGGCCGGTGCGGGTGGTGGCGCCGATGAGCGTGAACGGCTGCACCTGCATGCGGATGCTGCGCGCCGCCGGCCCCTCGCCGATCATGATGTCGATCTCGTAGTCCTCCATCGCGGGGTAGAGGACCTCCTCCACGGCGGCGTTGAGGCGATGGATCTCGTCGACGAAGAGGACGTCGCCCTCCTGCAGGTTGGTGAGCAGCCCTGCGACGTCGACCTTGCGCTCGAGGGCCGGCCCGGAGGTGGTGTGCATCCCGACGCCGAGCTCCTGGGAGATGATCCCCGCCAGCGTGGTCTTTCCCAGACCCGGAGGTCCGGCGATCAGCACGTGGTCGAGCGTGTCGCCGCGTTGCTTGGCGGCCTCGACGAAGATCTCGAGCTGTTCCTTCGCCGCCCGCTGGCCGACGAAGTCGGCGAATCGCCGCGGCCTCAGGCTCAGCTCGAGGTCACGGTCGTCGGCGCGTTCGTTGGGATCTCCGATGCGCTCGTCCGGCCTGGCCATCACTCACCCGCCTTGCGCGTCAGGGCGTACTTCACGAGGTCTTCGAGCGGCGCGTCCTCCGGCGCCCCACGGAGCGCCTCCTCGGCCTCGCGGAGTGTCAGCCCGAGGTTCTGGAGGGCCGAGCGAGCCGCCAGGAACGCGTCCGCCGGCGCGGGCCCGCCGGCACCGGCGGCTTCAGCGGCGCCCGCCGGCGGCAACTCCCCGACCTTGTCCTTGAGCTCGTGGACCAGGCGCTGCGCGAGCTTCTTGCCGATGCCCGGGATGCTCTCGAACTTCTTGACGTCGTCACGCGCCACCGCCAGCTCGAGCTCCGCCACCGGGTAGCCGGAGAGAACGGCGAGCGCGACCTTGGGACCGACCCCGCTCACGCCGGTGAGCCAGAGGAAGAACGTCCGCTCTCCGGGGTCACGAAACCCGAAGAGCTGCAGGGCGTCCTCGCGAACGTGGAGGTAGGTGTGGAGACTGACTTCCTCCCCGAGATGAGGGCTGAGGCCGCCCAGCGTCCGTCCGGAGGCCAGCACCTCGAGTCCCAGACCGCCGACCTCGATCACCGCCCGCTCGCCCTCGACACCCGCCAATCTGCCGCGCACGGTGGCGATCATCGACGACCGCCGGACGGCCGGCTCTTGGCCTGCAGGAACGCCTCACCGTTGTGGTGCGTGTGCGTGATGGCGACGGCCAGGGCATCCGCGGCGTGATCGGGCTGCGGGATGCGCGGCAGGCACAGGATGACCTTCGTCATCTCCTGGACCTGGATCTTGCTCGCCCGTCCGTAGCCGGTCACCGCCAGCTTGATCTGCAGCGGGGAGTACTCGCACGGCGCCGTCTCGAGGTCGGACGCCGCCAGGTAGAGCACGCCTTTGGCCTGCCCGACCGCGAGCGCGGTCTTGACGTTGACGTTCACGAACAGCTCCTCCAGGACCACGATGTCCGGACAGAACCGCTTGATGAGGCCGCGCGCCTGGTCGTGGATCTGCCTCAGGCGCACGTGCGTAGGGTCCTTGGCCGAGGTGACGATGCAACCATGGCCGAGAGAGCGCAAGCGGTTGCCCTCCTGCTCGATGACTCCCCAGCCGGTGCTGGCGGTGCCCGGATCGAAGCCGAGGACGATCATGCCTCTCCCCGCGTGCGATGCTCCGCCGACCGGCCGCACCCCACGGCCTCCGCCATCGGTCAGCCCGCCAGAGCCTCGAGGACGTCCTCGGGGATGTCGAAGTTGGCGTGGACCTCCTGGACGTCGTCACTGTCCTCCAGCGCATCGACGATCTTCATGGTCTTGCGCGCGTCGTTCTCCTCGAGCTTGACGGTGTTCTTGGGGATCATGGTGAGCTCGGCGGTCTCGAACTCGATGCCGGCCGCCTTGATGGCGTCCCTGACGGCGGCGAACTCGGCCGGCTCCGTGAGCACCTGGAACTGGTCGCCGTCCTGGACCACGTCTTCGGCGCCGGCGTCGATGGCCGCGGCCATGACGTCGTCCTCTGCGTACTTCTCGCCGTCGACGACGATGGAGCCGCGGCGCTCGAACACCCACGCCACCGCCCCCGGCTGGGCGAGCTGGCCACCGTGCTTGCTGAGGATGTTGCGCACCTCCGCCGCCGAGCGGTTCCGGTTGTCGGTGAGCACCTCGACGATGATCGCGACGCCGGCGGGGCCGTAGCCCTCGTACACGATGCTCTCGTAGGTCTCGCCGTCGGCACCCCCGGCGCCGCGCTGGATCGCGCGCTCGATGTTGTCCTTGGGCATCGATTCGGCCTTGGCCTTCTCGACGGCATTGGCGAGAGAGATGTTCATGGCCGGGTCGGCCCCGCCTTCGCGAGCGGCCACCGTGATGGCGCGCGACAGCTTCGAGAACAGCTTGCCTCGCCTGGCGTCAGTCTTGCCCTTCTTGTGCTTGATGGTCGCCCATTTCGAGTGCCCGGACACGAGACACCACCTCCCTTGTCAGCGCCGGCCGGCCGCGGACGCGGCCAGGCCGAGCCCACCGGCGGCGCGCGCCGCCGCGCCTGCCGGCGCGACCGCCTCGCCCTGCCGGCGGCGGATCATACGGATGAAGAGCTCGTGCAGGCGCGTGTCGCCGGTGAGCTCGGGGTGGAACGCCGTGACGAGCACGTCGCCTTCACGGGCGGCGACGATGCGGTCCTGGTACGTGGCCAGGACCTCCACACCGGATCCCGCACCCTCGACCCACGGCGCGCGGATGAAGATGGCGCGGACGGGCCGGTCGCCGAGTCCCTCGACGGCGAGGTCCGCCTCGAAGCTGCGCACCTGCCGGCCGAAGGCGTTGCGGCGCGCGACGATATCCATGAGGCCGAGCGTCGGCGGCGCGCCTTCGATCGTCGCCCGGGCCACGGTGATGAGGCCGGCGCACGTGCCGAAGACGACACCTCCGGCGGCGAACTCCCTGATCGGCTCCACGAGGCCGTACGACGTCATGAGCTTGTGGATGGTCGTGCTCTCCCCGCCGGGGATCACGAGGCCGTGGAGACCGTCCATCTCGGACGGATTGCGCACCTCACAGGTGCGCACGCCGAGCCGCTCGAGCATGAGGCGATGCTCGCGGAAGTCCCCCTGCAGGGCGAGCACGCCGACGGTCAGGCCGGCGCCGGGACCGTACAGGTCGAGCGCCGGCTCCGGCGACAGGATCCAGTCGAGACGCTGCTTGCCGCTATGACTCACGTCGCCCCCGGGCTTACCAGCCGCGATGCTGGATCTTGGCCTCTTCGGGCATCCGCGCGGCGTCGATGCCCGGCATGGCGTCGCCGAGGCCGATGCTGACCTCGGCGAGCACGGCGGCGTCCCTGTAGTTGGTCGCCGCCTTGACGATGGCGTTGGCGCGGCTCTGCGGGTCCTCGCTCTTGAAGATGCCGGAGCCGACGAAGACGCCCTCCGCGCCGAGCTGCATCATGAGCGCCGCGTCGGCCGGCGTGGCGATGCCGCCGGCGGAGAAGTTGACCACCGGCAGCTTGCCGTTCTCGGCCACCCACTTGACCAGGTCGTAGGGGGCCGGCAGCTGCTTGGCCGCGACGAAGAGCTCGTCCTCGTCGAGGGTCTGCAGGCGGCGGATCTCGCCCATGATGGTGCGCATGTGGCGCACCGCCTCGACCACGTCGCCGGTGCCGGCCTCGCCCTTGGTGCGGATCATGGCGGCGCCCTCGCTGATGCGGCGCAGCGCCTCGCCGAGGTTGACGGCGCCGCAGACGAAGGGCACGTCGAACTTCCACTTGTTGATGTGGTTGGCCTCGTCGGCCGGCGTGAGCACCTCGCTCTCGTCGATGTAGTCGACCTCGAGGGACTGCAGGATCTGCGCCTCGACGAAGTGGCCGATGCGCGCCTTGGCCATCACCGGGATGGAGACGCAGCCCTGGATCTCCTGGATCTTGGTGGGGTCGGCCATTCGGGCCACGCCGCCCTGGGCGCGGATGTCGCTGGGTACGCGCTCGAGGGCCATCACCGCGCAGGCGCCGGCGTCTTCGGCGATCTTCGCCTGCTCGGCATTGGTGACGTCCATGATGACGCCGCCCTTGAGCATGTCGGCGAGGCCGCTCTTCACGCGCATGGTGCCGATGTCAGTCACAGGTGCCTCCGTTGCCGTGCCGTGTCGATGCTGCAGGAGCGCATGAGGTCATCCCTTCTGCGCCTCTTCCTTGTCCTTGGCGGCCTGGTCCACGATCTTCTGCGTGAGGTGCGCAGGGACTTCCTCGTACCGCAGGAACTCCATGTGGTAGTCCCCGCGCCCTCCCGTCATCGACGTGAGATCGGGCGCGTACGTGAGCATCTCGGCGAGCGGCACCTCGGCGCCGACGACGTTGTTGTGGCCGCGCGGCGTGGTGCCGAGCACGCGCCCGCGCCGCGAGTTGAGATCGCCGATGATGTCGCCGACGTTCTCCTCCGGCACGGTGATCTCGACGTTCATGATGGGCTCGAGCAACGCGGGCTGGGCCTTTTCGCAGGCGGCCTTGAAGCCGAGTGAGCCGGCGATCTGGAACGCCATGTCGCTCGAGTCGACGGGGTGGTACTTGCCGTCGTAGAGCTTGACGTGGACGTCGACGACCGGGTAGCCGGCGAGGAAGCCGTCGGCCATCGCGGCGCGCACGCCCTTCTCGACCGCGGGGATGAAGTTGCGCGGTATGGCTCCGCCGACGATCTTGTTCTCGAACTCGAAGCCTTCGCCGCGCGGCTGCGGGCGGACTTCCATCCACGTGTCGGCGAACTGACCGCGGCCGCCGGTCTGTTTCTTGTGCTTACCCTCGGCCTGCGCTGTGCCCTTGATCGTCTCGCGATACGGCACGCGCGGCGGCTTGAGCTCGACCTCGACGCCGAAGCGGCGCTTCATGCGCTCGACGGTGACCTCCACGTGGACCTGGCTCATGCCGCCGACGATCATCTCGCCGGTCTGGTCGTCGTGGTGGACCTCGAGCATCGGGTCTTCTTCGCTGAGGCGTCGCAGGGCCGTGATGACCTTGTCCTCCTCGCCCTTGCTCTTCGCGGTCACGGCGAAGCTCATGAGCGGCGCCGGGAAGTCGATGGGCGGGAAGCTGACGACGTCGGCGTCGGCGCACAGAGTGTCGCCGGTCACGACGTCCTTGAGCTTGGCGATCGCGCCGAAGTCGCCTGCGACGAGCGCATCGGACGCCTTGCTCTCCTTGCCCATGGTCTTCAGCAGCTGGCCGAGGCGCTCCTTGTGACCGTCGCGGGCGATGATGACCTGCGAATCGCTGCTCAGGGTGCCCTGGAACACGCGGAACACGTTGACGTGGCCGCTGAACGGGTCGGCCAGCGTCTTGAAGACGAACGCGACGGCAGGCTGGGTGGGATCGCAGATGAGCTCGACATCCTCCGTGCCCTTCAGCGCCTCGGGCGCGGCGACGTCCGCAGGCGACGGAGCGAGGGCAAGCACGTCGAAGAGGTGGTCCACGGCGATGTTGGCGGTCGCGGAGACGCAGGCGACCGGGAAGAGCTGCGCGGCGGCGACGGCGGCGGCGAACGCTGCGTTGAGCTCCGCCGCCGTGATCTCCTCCTCCATCAGGTACTTCTCGGCGAGGTCGTCGTTGGTGCTGGCGACCGCGTCGATCAGCTTGTCCCGGGCGACCGCAGCGGCGTCCGCGAGCTCGGCCGGGACCTCACCCTCTGTCGCCTTGCCACCCTGGTACGTGTACGCCTTCATGGAGAGCAGATCGACGACGCCGCGGAAGTCGTGCTCCTTGCCGATCGGCAGCTGCACGGCCACGACCTGCGCGCCGAACGAATCCTGCAGCAGCTTGAGGGCATGGTCGAAGTCGGCGCGCTCGCGGTCGAGCATGTTGCAGACGATGACGCGGCCGAGCCCGCGGGCGGCGGCGCGATCCCAGAGCCGCTCGTGCTGGACCTCGACGCCGAGCACGGCGTTGACGACGACGACGGCCGTCTCGACCACCTGCAGCGAGGCGATGGCGTCGGCGAGAAAGCTCGAGTCGCCGGGTGTGTCGATGAGGTTGAAGGTGAGGCCGCCGCGGCCGACGTGCGCCAGGCCCGCCGAGAGGCTCATCTGGCGCTTCTTCTCGTCTTCGTCCCAGTCGGAGATGGTGGTGCCGTCCGCCACGGAGCCCAGTCGGGTGATCGCCCCGCCGTCGAAGAGCAGCGCCTCGAACAGCGACGTCTTGCCGGTACCGCGGTGGCCGACGAGGGCGATGTTCCTGATCTTGGCTGGGTCGTTCATCCGGGGTCTCCTCGTGTGTCCTTCGCCGGCCTCCCGCCCGCGGGCGCGCGAGGCGGCCGGTCGTGTCCTGTCGGAAGGATGAAGTCTAGCACAGGGCCCATGGATTCACGCGCCTCCCGCAGGCTCGCCGGAGGACGGCGTCGGAACGACCGCGGCGGGCCGCAGAGGCCGCCGCCGCGGCCGTCCCGGCCTCTGCCGCCGGCCCGGAATCCGGGTGGAGCGGCTGCGCCGGACCGCAGCCGAGGCAGCGAGCGGGGCGCCGGAGGTGCACCGCTCACTGGTGCTCCAGGTGCCGGCGCGCCGGCGCGCCACCGGCCAGGGTGAGCGCCTTGAAGCCGTACTTCTCGCGGACCCTGTCGACCGCCTCGCCCAGCGCCACCTCGCGCCAGCCGTCGTCCAGGGTGAGCTGGAAGGCGTTGTGACTGAACCCGCTCACGCTCACCCCGACGAGGCGTACCCAGCGGGCGCCGACGTCGAGCTCGCCCAGCAGCGCCGTGGCCGTCTCGTAGAGCGGCCGCACGGCGCTGACCGGACGAGGCAACGTGCGGCGCCGGCTCACGGTGTGGAAGGTGTTGAAGCGCACCTTGAGCGCCACGGTGCGCGCCGCCAGGCCCTTGCGGCGCAGCTCGGCGACGGCGTGGTCGGTGAGCGAGAGCAGCGTGGCGCGCAGGAGCCCGGCGTCGTTGACGTCGTCGCCGAAGGTGACCTCGCGGCCGACCGACTTGGGCAGCGGCCGTTCGCTGCGCACCGGCGAGAAGCTGCGCCCGAGGGCGAGCTGCCGCAGCCCGTGGGCGCCGCTGCCGAACGCCGCGGCGAGCAGCGGGAACGGCACGTCCTGCAGCATCCCGACCGTGGTGAGGCCGAGGGCGGCGAGGCGCTCCTGGGTGACCGGCCCGATGCCGCAGACCTCGCCCACCGGCAGGTCGCGCAGGCGGCCGCGTACATCGGCGGCCGTGAGTTCCCCGATGCCGGCCGGCTTGTGCATGCCGGCGGCCAATTTGGCCAGCAGCTTGGTGGGTCCGATGCCGATGGAGCAGGTGACCGCGTGCGCGTCGTAGACCCGCTCCTGGATGCGGTGGGCGATGGTGCGCGGCGGCCCGAACAGCCGCCGGCTACCGGTGACATCGAGGTAAGCCTCGTCGATGGACGCCACCTCGACGAGATCGGTGTAGCGCTCGAGGATCTCGATCAGGGACCGGTGGACGGCGACATAGGCCTTCATGTCGACGGGCAGGAACACCCCGTGCGGGCAGAGCCGCTCGGCCTGCGTGATGGGCAGCGCGCTGTGCACCCCGTAGACGCGCGCCTCGTACGAGCAGGCCGAGACCACGCCACGCCCCCCGCGCTCGCCGCCGACGATCACCGGCAGGCCGCGCAGCTCGGGGCGGCGCGCCTGCTCGACCGAAGCGAAGAAGGCGTCCATGTCGAGGTGGAGGATTGCCCGATCAGATACGAACATATGTTCGTATTCTACCGCCGATGAGGACGGACGGTCAACGCGGATGGAGATGATGAGGCGAGACGCCGGCAGGGCGTCCGGCGGCGGCTATCGCACGCGCCGTCCGAAGTCGACCGTGTACATGATGACGCCCGACATACCCTTGAAGGTCCCGCGGGCGCACCCGATGCCGACGTCGCGCCAGCTCCTGCCCAGGATGATCCTCCGATGCGCAGTCGAGTTCATCCACCCGCGGAAGATGCTCTCGGGCGTACCGCGATACGACACGCCCCAGGCGATCACCTCGCCGACCGTCCACTGGGAGCATCCGGTCGTGCTGTAGCCGGCGCGCACCGCCCTGGTGCCGACGGTGGCGCCGGCCAACGAGGAGTGCGAGAAGTAGTCACGGGAGAGCATGTCCAGCGAGTGGTTCAGTGCCGCACGGTCCAGCGTGGTCACGACCTTGACGGCAGCGAGGCCGCGGCTCACGCGGGCGTGGTTCACCAGCCGAAGCATCTTCGCCTCGTTCGCGGCGCGATCGAAGGCCAACGCCGGGACGGCCCCCAAGGTCAGGAAAAGGAAGAGTGCGGCGATGGTCGCGATGGTCAGTCTGCGCATGTGGGCCTCCCCATGGCGGTCGGGCTCTTGCGCGCCTCATTCGGCGCCCGGTGTGTCAGACCTCTGCAGGGATCTCGAGCCGAGGGACGTCGCCCCACAGGGTCTCGAGCCGGTAGAAGTCTCTGGCCGTCGTCGTGAACACGTGCACGACGACGTCGATGAAGTCGATGAGGATCCACTCACCCTCGCGCTCGCCCTCGACGCGCGCAGGGCGTCGCTCCGCACGGAGCTTCTGTTGGATCTCGTCGGCGATCGCACGTGTCTGGCGGGTGTTGGCGCCGCTGGCCAGGACGAAGAAGTCCGTGTACGACACGGCCTCCTCCATGACCAGGACGACGAGGTCCTGCGCCTTCTTGCCGGCGGCCAGCGCGGCGATGTCGCGCGCCAGGTGTTCGCTGGTCGTCAGTTCTGGACGGGCTGCTACGGCTGGTCCTTCGGGCTGGATCACGGGGCCTGGAAGTCGTCGCCCACGATGACTTCGACGGTCGCCTTCGGCAGGTCTGCACCGTCGAGGACGACGCCGCGGCCGAGTATAGCACGGATGTCGCGGGCCACCGCGAGGGTGTCAGGCCCCGCGAGGATCTGCGTCTGCCGGTACGAGAAGCTGTCCGCGTTGAGCGGCGACGGCAGGTTCACGTCGAGACTGGACAAGCGCTCGACGACCGCCTCGCCGACGCCCACCTTGCCGCTGCCGTTGAGCACCTGGACGGTGATGTCCGGGTCGAACGAGGGCGAGCGCCGGGTGATCCCGGCCATGATCGCCTCGGCGTCCGGCACGAAGGCGAACTGCCCCTCGGCGACGCGGGTCCCGGCCGGGAAGATCTCCACCTCCGCGGCGCCCGAGGTGATGCGCCCCAGCACCTGGGAGAGCGCCGGGCCCTTCTGTGGCGACGGGCTGTCGCCGGAGAGCCGTGCGCGCTCGGCCGCCGGGCGCAGGGCCGCCGCCTCGAGTGCCGACCGGACGAGAGCCACCTGAAGCGCCGCCATGTCCTCGCGGTCGGGTCCCGTGGCGGCGAAGACCGCGGCCAGGTCGGTGACCGGGACGACGGTCCCGTCCTCGATCACCTTCGTCTGGCCGCCGCTGTCGACCGTCACCGGACGCTCGAGCGCCACCGTCAGCCCGTCGGTCCCCGCCCAGCGACCGAGATCGGCCACCGGCACGCGATGTACCGCGTCGATCGGGGCGCCGACCACGCGCCCAAGGTCGGCCGCGAGCGTGCCCGTCGCCATGGCGTCGCCGGCGAACACGTACTCGCCGTTGGCGCCCTCGAGGAGCAGATCGGGAGGGATCAGGTAGACGCCCGGGTCGCCGCCGGACGGGTCCTGCGCGACGAGCAGGCCGGCCACCGGCGCTTCCTGGCCCGGCGCCGTGAGCTCGACGGCCGCCAGGTACCCGCCCTTCTCGGCGGGCGCCTCCTCCCCGATGAACCGTTCGGCAAGATACCACGCGCCGATCACGGCGGCGAAGGCGACCGCGCCGGCCAGCACGTAGAGAAGCCAGGCTTGCGACCGCTCCACCCGCGAGCGGCGGCGTCGGCGCAGGCGGTCGCTGCGGTATCCCTTACGTTCCGGCATGTGTCTCGTTGTACAACGCGAGCGCCCCCGGGACCACCCCGCGCCCGCGAGTGACGATGTCCAGAAGGCCGCGGCGGGCGGCGGCTCCTACCGCCGCATCCAGCGACTCGGCGGCCAGCGCGCGCACCTCGTCCACGCCCGGGAAAGCCCGGGCGGGCTCGCAGTAGTCGGCCAGATAGAGGCACTTCTCGAGCGTCGACATGCCGGCAGACCCGATGGTGTGCAGTGCGATGGCGGAGGCGACTGCGGCGTCCACTCCCTGCTCCGCGAGCATGGCCGCCGCGACCGGACCGTGCAGGATGTTCCTCGGGCGCCGCGCCTCCACGGGCCCCACTGGGATGCCGTACCGAGCCGCGGCCTCGAGCGTCTCTTCGTTGCTCAGCTCGCGGCAGTAGTCATGCAGGAGCCCGGCGATCTCGGCTTTGTCCGGTGGCGCCCCGTACCGCCTCGCCAGGACGACAGCCTCGGCCGCCACCCTGTGCGAATGCTCGCACCTTCGTGGGGAGAGGCGAGCGGCGATGAGCGCCTCAGCGGCGTCACGGTCGATCCCCTTCACCGGTACAGCCCCGACTCCCTGATGTAGTGCTCCACACGGCGTGGCACCAGATACCGGATGGGGCGACGCATGGCTACGCGCTCCCGGATGTCTGACGACGAGAGATCCAGCGCCGGGACATCGAGCTGCGCCACTCTCTCCGGACCCCAGCGCTCCGCAGCCGCGGCGATCGCCTCGGGGAGGTCGCCCGGCCGAGGCGCGACCGCCAGGGTGCAGAGTGAGAGCAGCCGGTCCGGCTCGTGCCAGGTCTCCAGCTGCAGCAGCGAGTCCGACCCCATGATGAACACCAGGTCGTGACCGTGGAAGCGATCGGCGAGGGCGCGCAGCGTGTCGGTCGTGTAGACGAGCCCGCGTTCGATCTCGATCCCCGACGTCGTGAAGCGCAGGTCGTCGTCGAGGGCCAGGGAGGTGAGCTCGAGGCGGATCGCCGCCGATGTGCGTTCGCCGCCGTCCTTGTGGGGTGGAGCGGCAGCGGGGACGAAGAGCACGCGCTCGAGGCTCAACGCGTGAAACGCCTCCGAGGCGATCGCGAGGTGCGCGAGGTGCGGCGGGTCGAAGCTGCCGCCGAGCACGCCCAGACGAGACCGGGTCGCGGCCACGCGGCTAGCCCCTCACCTGCCCGTCGCCCCAGAGCTCGTACTTGATGCAGGTGAGCTCCTGCAGCGCGATCGGACCCCGGACGTGCAGCTTCTGCGTCGAGATGCCCATCTCGGCGCCCAGGCCGAACTCGCCGCCGTCGGTGAAGCGGGTGGAGGCGTTGACGTAGACGCAGGCGGCGTCGACCTGCGCGGAGAACTGCCGCGCCGCCGCGAGGTCCTCCGTGACGATGACCTCAGAATGGCGCGTCCCATACGTGGCGATGTGTTCCATCGCCTCGTCCAGGGACGCGACCACGCGCACCGCCAGCTTGAGCGCCAGGAACTCCGTGTCGTAGTGGGTCTTGTTGGCACGCTTGAGGGAAGCGTCGCCGATGATCTCTCCGGCCGCCTTGTCGACCACGAGCTCCACGCCCCGCCGCTTGAGCTCGCCCACGGCACGGGGCAGGAAGTCTGCCGCGACCTGCTGGTGCACGAGCAGGGTCTCGGCGGCGTTGCACACGCCCGGCCGTTGGCACTTGGAGTTGACGATGATGGGCAGCGCCTTCTCGAGGTCCGCCGCGGCGTCCACGTACACGTGGCAGTTGCCTCCGGCCGCATAGATGACCGGCACCTTGCTGTTCTCGAGCAGGTACTCCTTGAGGTCTTCCCCGCCGCGCGGGATGACCAGGTCCACGTACTTGCGCTGCGTGAGCAGCTCTGCCAGCTCCTTGCGGTCCGGGCCGAGATACGAGACGGCCTCGCGCGGCAGCCCCGTCTCGATGACGGCCCCCTGCACCACCTCGGCGAGGATGCGGTTGGTGTGCAGCGCCGCGCTGCCGCCGCGCAGGATGACCGCGTTGCCCGACTTGAGACAGAGCGCGGCCGCGTCGATGGTCACGTTCGGCCGCGCTTCGTAGACGACGGCGATGAGGCCCAGGGGGACACGGACGCGACGCAGCTCGACGCCGTTGTCGAGGCGCCAGCCATCGACCACCTGCCCGACGGGGTCGGGCAGGGCGGCGATGTCGCGCACGGCGGTCTCGATGTCGCGCAGCCGGTCCTCGTCGAGGAGCAACCGGTCGACGAGCGCGTCGGCCAGGCGGTTCTCGCGCGCCAGACGGACGTCCTCGTCGTTCTCCGCGAGGATCTCGGCGGACCTCCGCCGCAGCGCGTCGGCGACGGCGGCCAGCGCCTCGTCCTTGCGCGCCCGCGGCAGGCCGGCGAGCACACGAGACGCCCGCTGCGCCTCTGCGCACGTCTGCTCGACCTTCATCCTGCCTCCTCACCCACCAGGACCAGGCGGTCCCGGTGCACGACTTCATCGTCGAGATGCGGGCTGAGCGCCCGAAGCTCGTCGCTGCGCAATCCGCGGACACGGCGCACGTCGCGGGCGCTCATGGTGGTGAGGCCCCGGGCGATCTCGTCGCCGGCCGGTCCGACGACGGCGACGGCGTCGCCGGCCGCGAACGACCCGTGCACCGCCCTGACGCCCACCGGAAGAAGGCTGCTCCCGCCCTGCGCGAGGGCGCGCGCCGCCCCAGCGTCCACCTCAAGGGTACCACGCACCGGCTTGGCGTAGCGCAGCCACAGCTTGAAGGACGAGGCGCTGGTCGCGCGTGCGAGGATCTGCGTGCCGACGTCCTCGCCCCGCACGGCGGCCGTCAGAACGCCGGGGCGCGAGCCGTTGGCGATGATGGTCCGGACATTGGCGGCCGCGGCCATGAGCGCGGCCGCCGTCTTGCCGCGCATGCCGCCGGCGCCGCGGCGCGTAGTGTCGCCGACGTCGAGCGCCGCCAGCTGTGCCGGATCGCTGACCCTGCGTACCAGCTCGGCGGCGCCGTGCTTGCGTGGGTCCATGGTGTAGAGCCCGTCCTGGTCGGTGAGCAGCACCAGGTGATCCGCGCGCAGCATGATCGCCACCTGAGCGGCGAGCACGTCGTTGTCACCGAAGCGGATCTCGTCGGTCGCCGTCGTGTCGTTCTCGTTCACCACGGGCACGACGCCCCAGGACAGCAATCGACGCAGGGTGTTGCGCGCGTTGACGTAGCTGGAGCGGCGGGCGAAATCCTCGCTGGTGAGAAGGACTTGGGCCGCGGTGAGCTCGTGGTCGCTGAACAGCCGCTCGTAGTGGGCGAAGAGTCGGCCCTGGCCGACGGCCGATGCCGCCTGCAGGGCCGGCACCTGCCGAGGCCGCTCGCCGACCCCGAGGACGTGCTGACCGCAGGCGATCGCCCCGCTCGAGACGAGGACCAGGCGCCGCCCGCCGTGCGTGAGCTCGGCGATGTCGGCGACGAGTCCGGCCAGGAGGCGGCGACGGATGCGCAGGTGGTCGTCGGCTACCGTGCTGGAGCCGACTTTGACGACGATCGTCTTCACGGGCGGGAGTCTACCAAAGCCGACTGGCGACCTTCGGGGCGGTCACGAGAACTCGAACTCGGTCTCGCCGACGACCACCGTGTCGCCCGGCACGGCTCCGGCGCGGCGCAGGGCGTCGTTCAGCCCGGCGCGCTCGATGACCTGCTGCAGGTAGGCGAGGGCTTCGTCGTTGTCGAGGTCGGTCTTCGCGAACAGACGCTCCATCTGCACACCGTGGACGACGTAGTGATCGTGCTCGTCCGTCACGGTGAAGGCGTCGAGGCGCCCCTCTCCGGGCCGGAAGATCGTCACCGCGGCCGCGGACGCCTCGGCGGCCTCCGCTTCGGCCTGAGCGGCCCTCGCCTTCTCCATGGCCGCCGTCAGCTCCCTGACGAGGTCCTTGAGACCGGTGCCGGTCTCGGCGGAGACGAGCAGCCGGGCCGCCGGCCAGTCAAGCCCGGCCAGAAAGCCGGCGGCCTCTGCCCGCTCGTCTTCATCGAGCAGGTCCGCCTTGTTGACGACCACGATCGCCGGCCTCTCGAGCAGCCCGCCGCGAAACGCGCCCAGTTCGCGGCGGATGACGGAGAGCGTTGCCGGCCACGCCTCTGCTCCCTCGGCGCCATCGAGTACGTACAGGAGCAAGGCAGTGCGTTCGATATGCGCCAGGAAACGGTGCCCCAGCCCGGCGCCCTCGCTCGCTCCCTCGATCAGTCCGGGGATGTCGGCGATGACGGCCGTGCCGTCACCGAGATAGAGGACACCGAGGTTGGGCTCGATGGTCGTGAAGGGGTACGCGGCGACCTTGGGCCGCGCACGAGTCAGCGCCGCGAGCAGCGAGGACTTACCCGCGTTGGGGAGCCCGACCAGGCCGATATCGGCGAGCAGCTTGAGCGAGAGCGTGAGCCAGAGCTCCTCGCCCTGGAGCCCGCGCTCGGCGAACCGTGGCGCCTGTCGGGTCGAGCTCTTGAAGCAGACGTTACCGCGCCCCCCCTCGCCCCCGCGAGCTACCAGCAGGCGCTGGCCCTCCCGCACGAGGTCGCCGAGGAGGACTCCCTCGGCGTCGCGGACCTCGGTGCCGACGGGGACGTCGACGCGCAGTTCCGGCCCGTCGGCCCCACGCTTGTTGGCGCCGCGCCCGGGCCCACCGTCGGCGGCGCGGAAGTGGTGCTTGTGACGAAAGTGCGAGAGGTCGTGCAGCTGGCGAGTCGCGACCAGCACGACGTCGCCGCCGGGCGCGCCGTCGCCCCCGTCGGGCCCGCCCTTGGGCACGTACTTCTCACGGCGGAAGCTCAGGGAGCCGTTGCCGCCGTGACCTCCGCGCACGCAGATGCTGGCCCTGTCGAGCATGAGTGTGGGTGCGGCCGGCGGACGCCGGCCCTGCTCAGGCCTCGGGGACGACCGAGATGAAGCGGCCGGCGCCTTTCTCCGTGAACACGAGCCTGCCGGTCACCTTGGCGAAGATGGTGTGGTCGACGCCGATGCCGGCGTTCTCGCCGGGACGGAAGCGCGTGCCGCGCTGGCGCACGATGATCGATCCTGCCGGGACCACCTGGCCGGCGAACGCCTTGACACCGAGGCGCTTCGCCTCGGAGTCGCGGCCGTTGCGGCTGGTGCCGGCGCCCTTCTTATGCGCCATCTCGCTACTCCTTGGTGCTCTTGAGGGTGATCGACTCGATCGTCAACTTGGTGAGACGACTGCGATGACCCTTCGTCTTCTTGAACGTGCTCTTCGGCTTGTACGTGAAGACCTTGATCTTCTCGCCGAGGAGGTGTTCGCTGACCTTGGCCTTGACCTTCGCGTGCTTGGCGGCGTCGGCGTCGTACGTGCCCTGGCCGTCGCGCACGGCGAGAGCGTCGAGCGTGATGCTCCTGCCCTCCTCAGCGTCGACGCGATCCACCACGATGGTGTCGCCGGCGCTCACCTTGAACTGCTGCCCACCGACGCGTACGACCGCGTAGGTGTCATCGGACTTCGTCATTGAGTACTCCCAGAAGACAACGGCAGGAAATGATAGCCAAACGCCCGGACGAAATCAATTCGCCTCACCGGCGTCCTTCTTCAGCACGGTGGCCCTGGCGCCGGTGCGCGCGATGTCGGTGACGCGCACGCGGCGACGCTTCCCGAGGTGCTGCCGTCCTCCCTCGACGATGATCATGTAGCCGTCCACGTAGCCGACGGCGTCGCGAGGGCTGTACGTCAGGCTGAACTCGAGCTCGACGGTGACCTCCTGGCCCTCCTTGACGGGCACCCGCTGCCCCTGCACGTGTTCCAGGCTGCCCTCCGAGACGACGCGGAAGGACTCCACGGGAAGCGCCGTCCCGCCTTCGAGGAACACGCGTCGGCCGAGCTGCTTCTCGAGTCGCTTGAGGCGGGCGCCGCTCAAGCGGTCGGCCACCCCCGCGTTCACCTCGATGAGCCAGGCCTTGGCCTGCGACTTGCGGGCGAGAGCGCGCACGCGCCGCTCGACGCTGAGCGCCATGGTCTCTTCGCTGAGCACGCGCGCCTTGCCGGAGCAGGTCGGGCAGGCGCGCGTCAGGATGCCTCGCGCGCCGTCGGTCGTGTTCTGCCGCGTCATCTCGACGAGGCCAAGGGGCGAGAGTTCGACCACGTACGTCTTGGTGCGGTCGGTCTCGAGTTCCGCCTCGAGCGTGGCCAGCACCATCTCTCGGTTCTTGGCGTGCGCCATGTCGATGAAGTCGATGATGATGATGCCGCCGATGTCGCGCAGACGCAGCTGGCGCACGACCTCGCGGGCTGCCTCGAGGTTGGTCTTGGTGATCGTGTCCTCGAGGCCCTTGCCGCGCGTGAAGCGACCGGTGTTCACATCGATCACCGTGAGAGCTTCGGCGTGGTCGATCACGAGGTTGCCGCCGCTCGGGAGCGGCACGCGGCGTTCGAGCGCCCTCGCGATCTGGTCCTCGATCCCATACGCGCTGAAGAGAGGCTCCTCCCCGCTGTGCAGGTGGACTTTGGGCAGGAGCTCGGGCGCCTCCTTGTCGAGGAACGAGAGGATGGCCTTGTGCCGTTTGGGGTCGTCGACGATGAGGCTCTCGCAGGTGTCGTTGAAGAGGTCTCGCGTCACCTCGAGCGAGATGTCGACCTCCTTGTGCACCAGTCCCGGCGGCTTGACCGTATCGGCCTTTTTCTTGAGTCTCGCCCAGAGACGGGAGAGATACCGCATGTCCCTCTTGAGGTCTTCGAGGCCGTGCCCCTCGGCGATGGTGCGCACGATGAGGCCGGCGTTCTTGGGCTTCAGCTCCTTGGAGATGTCCCGCAGCCGCTCGCGCTCACCCTGCCTGAGACGGCGGGAGACGCCCACACCGCTCCCCCCGGGCACGTAGACCAGATAGCGCCCGGCGAGAGAGATCTTGGTGCTGAGCCGGGCGCCCTTGTGGCCCATGGGATCCTTGGTGACCTGGACGAGGACCTGCTGGCCGTTCTTGAGCGCGTCGCCGATGCGGCGGGCGCGCTTCTCTCCCTCGGGCGTGGTCACTTCGTCCACGTACAGGAAGCCGTTCTTCTCCAGGCCGAAATCGACGAACGCGGCATCGATGCCGTTCATCACGTTCTCGACCTTGCCCTGGTAGATGTCGCCCAGATACGACGTGCGGTCCGGCCTCTCGATGTAGATCTCGGCCAGCCGGCCGTCCTCGACGAGCGCGACGCGGAGCTCCTCTCCGTCGTCGGTCACGAGGATGATCTTGCGCTCGGGGCGCTCGACGGTCACAGCGGTGCGCTTCTGCCCGAGTTCGATCGGCACCACCGTGCCCAGGCCGCTGCCCTCGTCCTGGCGGACAATGGCCTTGGGGCGCCGGCGGTCACGCGGGCGGCCCTTCGTCTTGGCGTCCGGCTTGGTCTCGACACGGCTTGCGGGCTCGGCCGGCGGCTGAGTCCCGACGGCCGCGCCGGTCTCCGGCGCTGCCTCGCCCTCCGCCTCCCTCTTGCCCCGTGCGCCTCGGCCGCCACGGCCGCCACGGCGACGGCGCTTGGCGCCGCCCTCCGTGGCCGATGCCGGGGCTCCCGCCGCGTCACCCGAGGCGGGCGCGGCCTCTGCGGTCGCAGCGACGTCGACCGCGCCCCCGTCCTCGGCCGCCGGCTCGACGCGTTCATCCGCCGA
Source organism: uncultured Thermoleophilia bacterium (assembly GCA_963736645.1). GTDB lineage: Bacteria > Actinomycetota > Thermoleophilia > UBA2241 > UBA2241 > CAIXSE01. The sequence continues at coordinate 157,734 of CAVTPJ010000002.1, forward strand.
CGGGCCGTGCACCGCCGGCTCGCCGGCGGCCTCCTCGGCCTCGCGGGCGGCCTCTTCGTGTTCGATCTCCGCCGTGCGGCGGCGACGGCGGCCGCCGCGGCTGCCGCGCCGGCGGCGCTTGGCTGCCGGTTCGGCCGGCTCATCCCCGCGAGCAACGCCCGCGGCGCCGGTCGCGCCAGGCTCGATTGCCTCCGCGGGAGCGGGCTCCGCAGGCGGCGGAGGCTCTACGACGGGTGGAGCGGTGTCGCGCGCCTTCCTCGGGGTGCGCGCCGCCGCCGGGCGGCCTTCCGCGGTCTCGGCCCTGCCTGCGCCACGGCCGCGGCCCGCCGGTCCCGTGCCGCTCCCGCTCTCGGGCTTCTGCACCGGCTCCTGAGCCGCCGCGACGGTCTCGCGCGTACGCGCTCCCGGAGCGGCAGCCACCGGGATCAGCGGCGCGGTGGGCAGGTCGTCCGCAGCCGGCCGCTTCGGCCCGGCCGCGTAGCCGTCACGGGGCGTCGATCCGGTCGCCGCCTCTACGGCGGGAGTGGTCGGCACTGCTGCCGGGCGCTTGTGCCGCCGGCCCCCGCGGTTGCCGCGTCTGCGCTTCGGCGCGGCATCGTCTGTGGTCTTGTCCTCGCCGGCGATCGGCGCCGCCGCGCCGCCGCGCTCTTCGGCTGGCGCCGCTGGCGGCTTGTCGCCGGGCGCGCCCTTCTTCCTTGCGCTCACGAGCTCAACTCCTTCCGCTGCCCCGCCGTCGGCGCGAGCAGCCCATGGTCCCAGGTGATGCGGAGACGTTCCAGGCCCTGCATCACCGGATCGACCTGCGCCCAGTCGGCGATCTGGTCGATCAGTTCCTGTGGCCGGGCGGCGCCGTCCTGGCGGTGAGAGACGGTGAACTCGAGACGAGTCCCCCCATCGATCGCCGTCGCGACGACGTCGCCGACGTAGTCCTTCAGATCCAGCCGGCGCCTGCCCTTGGGCGAGACGCGCTCCCGGATCGCATGCTCTGTGTCGTTGTAGCGTTCGACGGCCGCGCCGATCGCGCCTGCGTCACCCTCCAGCACGCAGGCGTACTCCGCCGCACGGGCCTGTGGACGCGGATGAGACTCCGACGAGACGATGATGCCGACGATGTCGACGCCGGGGGGACTCGCGTCGCGCAGCGCGCGCAGCGCATCCGCGGACGCCTCGACGCCCTGGGGCACCTCGACCGTCGCCAGCTCCGCGGCGCCGGCGGCGCCGACCGGCAACGGCAGCGGCAGCGAGATGCGCGGCTTGGGGCGCATGCCCTGGGACAGGGCGATGGGCACGCCGGCGCGCGCGAAGGTCCTCTGCACGGCGCGAGAGGTGTCGAGGTGCGACAAGTAGCGCGCCGGCCCGCGACGGGAGAAGCTGACAAGCCACCAGCTCATGCGAGGAGGTCCATGCCGATCTCCCCCCCGCACACGCCGCACGCGCCGCACACGCCCTCGCGGCAGTCCTCGGTCAGCTCGCCGGCGCGCGCGCGGGCCAACTCGCCCTCGAGGAATCGAGGGCTCAGCCTCGCGTCGACGGCGTCCCGCCAGAACGGGCGCGAGACTCCCGCCTCTCCGAGCAGCATGCCCGTTGCAGCCGCCGCGCCCTCCCAGTGACGGGCGTCGAAGTGCTCGGTCCAGCCGTCGAAACGCGCGCCCCTTCGCCACGCCTCCTCGACGAGGCGGTCGGTCCCGGGTCCGCCACGGGCCAGTGTCGCCTCGACCACCGAGGCCGCGACGTCATGGAAGGACACACGAACGCCGCGGGGGACCGCGTCGCGCACCAGCCGCTGACGGGCGCGCAGCGTCGCCGCGCCGGCGAACGGCTCCAGCTCGAACGGCGTGTGTGCCTTGGGCACGTACGACGAGATGGACACCGAGAGCCGGGCGCGGCCCCGGCCGATCTCCTTGGCCAGACGCGCCGCGGTCAGCGTCATCCTGGCGATGCCGAGCACATCGTCGTCGGACTCGCCCGGCAGACCGATCATGAAATACAGCTTGAGGCCGGTGAACCCGCCCTGGAACGTGGCGCGCACAGCCTCCTCGAACTGAGCCTGGTCGACGCCCTTGTCGATCGCGTCGCGCAATTCCTGGGTGCCGGCCTCCGGCGCGAGGGTCACCGAGCCACGCTGGCCGGCGGAGAAGCTCGCCAGACTCTCGGCCGCGGAGTCGATGCGCAGCGACGGCAAGGAGACGCGCAGGCCGGGCCGCAGCTCACGGATGCGCGTGAGGGCATCGGCGACGCCGCCGTAGTCACAGGAGCTGAGGGAGAGCAGCGAGACCTCGTCGCAGCCGGTCTCGTCGAGCAACCGGTCGGCGGCCGCGACCACGCGGTCGACCGGCCGCTCGCGAACGGGACGGTACCACATGCCGGCCTGGCAGAACCGGCATCCGGCGGTGCAGCCGCGCATCACCTCGATGACGGCGCGATCGTGGACCGCCTCCAGCACAGGCACCACCGGCCGCAGCACCGGATCGCTGGTGGAGAAGCCGGTGAACACCTGCCGAACGGCCGGTCCCTGGCTGTGGCCCGGGACCCACACGCCCGGCACGGCGGCGAGCCGCTCCAGCCGAGCCTGACGTCCGTCCTCCGTCATCGCGGCGACGATCGCGTCCAGGCGCTCTTCTGCCTCCCCGACGAAGAACGCATCGAAGAACGGCGCGACCGGCCACGGGTTCGCAACCGCGGGTCCGCCGCCGAGGACGATGGGGTCGTCCCCGTCCCGCCCGGCGGCGCGCAGCGGCACGCCGGCAAGGTCGAGCATCTCGAGGACGTTCGCGTAGCACAGCTCGTGCGGGAGCGTGAAGCCCCAGAGGTCGCAGCCGGAGACGGGGGCGAACGTCTCGAGTGTCCACAGCCCGACTCCCGCGGCACGCATGAGGTCGGCCATGTCCGGCCACGGGCAGTAGGCCCGCTCGGCGAAGGCCGGCGAGGCATCGTTCAGATGACTGTAGAGGATCTGCAGCGCGGGGTTGGACACCCCGATCTCGTACACGTCCGGATAGGACAGCACGATACGGGGACGCGCCCCGGCCTTGACGCGGGTGTTGAACTCTCCACCCGCGTAGCGCCCGGGGCGCGTGACGCGCGCCAGCAGCCTCGCTATCTCACCCGGAGGCCAGTCTCCGGAGAGGTCCGGGAAGCCGGGAAGTGGCTTTCTCAAGTTGACGATTGATCCTTTGCATCCTCGAGACTCGGAGCGGTGCCCCGGCCTCGAAATACGCGATGGCGGCCTGGCCGAGCGCGATCGTGCCCGAGAACCCGATGGCGCCCTTGACGGCCCAGCCGAATCCCGGCACGAAATCGAGCGCCTGACGCGCCAGCGTGCGGAGGACGAACCCTGTGCCCACGATGGAGAGGATCTCGACGGCCCTGTCGACCCCGAGCTCCTCCCCATAGGCATGTGCGATCTTGAGGACCATGCGGATCTGGTTGGCCGTCATCGCCGGCATGTCGGCGCCGGGGATGATCACCACCACGCCGATCACCCCGTTCTGGGCGGCGTTGGTGAGCACCACATGGTCGCAATACGTGCGCCTGACGGACGGCAACGACGCGGCGAGGGCGCCTGCGGAGTCGCCGGCCGCGTCGATGATGCGGTTCTCGAGCGTCGGCTTGCCGGCCGCGGCCTCACCGAGGCCACGAGCGACCTCGTCCGGGAACAGCCCGGCCTCCCCCACCCACGCCGCCTCGTCGGCACCCTCGACGAGGCCGATCACCCGACAGCCCGCGCGCCGTGCGGCGTGCACGACCGGCGACGCCTCCGCCGCGGCGCAGCCGGCGGCGACGAGGACGACGATGTCCCAGCGGCCGGCGAGCCGCTGCTCGCGCGGGAAGTCGTTGGGTGCCAGGACGTCGAGCGCGGCGGAGACGCCGCCGCGCTCGTCGGATGCGCCGGCGGACAGCACACCGACCACGCCGGCGAAGGCGTCGCCGGCGCCGACCACGCACAGGCGCGGCGCCGGGGCGGCGGTGCGCGCCTCGGTGACGGCCTTGAGGATCTTCGAGAGACTCAAGCTACTGGCCAAGTCGCCCCCTCGTACTTGGAGTGATCGTCGCCCGCAGATGGATCGACTGCAGCAGGCCGACGAAGATCAGGAACGCGATCATCGCAGTGCCGCCGTAGCTGATGAACGGCAGCGGGATCCCGGTCACCGGCATGATGCCGATCGTCATGCCGATATTGACGAACACCTGGAAGAGTACCATCACGCCGATGCCACCGGCGAGGATGCTCCCGTACATGTCGCGCGCCAGGATCGCGACGCGCAGAGCGCGCCATATGAACACAGCATAGAGGACGAGCAGGATGCTCGCTCCAAGAAAGCCGTTGCGCTCGCTGATCACCGCGAAGATGAAGTCGGTGTGGTGCGCCGGCAGGAAGTCGAGCGTCGTCTGCGTCGCCATGTTGCCGCGGCCGGTGAGCGCTCCCGATCCGACCGCGATCATCGACTGGATGACGTTCCACCCGGCGGCGTCCGACTTCTCGCCCGGATTGACGAAGACGAGCAGGCGGTCGATCTGGTACTGGTGGATGAGGTTGATGCCGGCGAGCGGCAGCACCTTGAGCGCCACGACGAAGGCGCCCAGCCCCGCCGCCGCGAGTACCGCGAAGTGGGTCCACGACGTGCCGTAGAAGTAGAGCATGGCGAGCGTGAGCACGACCATCACCATCGCCGAGCCGAAGTCCGGCTCCACGTAGACGAGGAAGGCCGGGACCGCGACGAGGGCGAGAGCGATGAGCGTGATGCGCTTCAGGCCCAGCAGCTCGACCCGGTCGGCGAGGAAGGCGCCGATGCTGAGCGCGAGCAGGAGCAGCGCGGCCGCCGACGGCTGGAAGCTCGTGAAGCCGAGGTCGAACCAGCGCGTCGCCCCCATGACGGTCTCCCCCAGCACCAGCACCGCCGCGAGGAGGACGACGGCGGCCGCGTACAGGAACCACTGGAAGCGGCGATAGACCTCGTAGTCGATGAGCGAGGCCGCAACGGCGAGCGCGACCCCGACGGCGACGGCGATGAGCTGCTGGCGCACGTAGTAGTACGGGGCGCCGGTCACGTCGTGCCGCGTCGCGAAGTAGACCATCGTGATGCCGTACGCGATGAGCCCGGCGGTCGCCAGGACAAGCAGGTAGTCAACGTGCCTGAGGTACGTGCGCCAGTCCACCACGTCAGTCCGTGGCGCGCCGAGCCGCGCTTCGCTCCATGGCTCTACCGCGCATCAGTCGCTCCGCACCGGCCCTGTGAACGCGCCGCTGTCGATGTTGAACAGAGCGTCGTAGATCGTGCGCGCGGCGGGCGCGGCGACCGTCCCGCCGTGGCCGCCCTTCTCGATCATGACGACGACGGCGTACTTGGGCTGATCGGCCGGAGCGTAACTCGCGTACCACGCGTAGTCCACGTAGCCACCGCGCGTCGAGTCGTAGACCTCGGCGGTACCCGTCTTGCCTGCCACCGGTTCACCGTAGCCGGCGAAGATCGCCGAGGACGTGCCCGTAGGCGAATTGGCCGCCTCGAAGAGGCCGCGGCGCACGAGATCGAGCGTGCCCGGGGCCATGTCGACCTTCTTCTTCGCGGCCGGCTCGAGCTCACGCACGGTCTGACCGGCCGCGTCCGTGATCTTGAGGCCGAGGTGCGGCGTCACGATCCTGCCGCCGTTTGCGATCGCGGCGTACATGACGGCCAGCTGCAGGGGCGTCGCCTCGAGGTCGCCCTGCCCGATGGCGAGGTTGATCGAGTTGCCCGGGGTCCACAGCTTGTCGACCTCGCTCTCGAAGTACTGCCGGCGCCAGGCCGGCGTGGGCACGCGACCCTTGACCTCGCCGGGGATGTCGATGCCGGTGTACCTCTCCATGCCGAGTCGTTTGGCCCAGTCCGCCAGCGGCGTCCCGTTCGCCGCGTAGAAGCGGTAGCCCACGTTGTAGAAGTACACGTCGCACGACTGCGTGATGGCATCGACGAGGGACAGGGAGCCGTGCCCGTCCGTGGACCAGCAGCCGAAGACGGTCTCGTCCGTCGCCACTGACGGCTTGAAGCTGCCGTCACAGAAGAAGGTCTCGTAGGGGGTGATGATGCCCTCCTCGAGGCCGGCGATGGCATCGACGACCTTGAAGGTCGAGCCGACGGCCTTGGCCTCCTGCGTGACGCGGTTCAACATAGGGTAGTTGGCGTACTTGTCGGCGAGCCTCTTGTAGTCCTTTTCATCGATGCCACCGACCCAGACGTCGGGGTCGTAGGTCGGATAGCTCGCCATGCCGAGGACGCCGCCGTTCTCGACGTCCAGGACCACGGCCGCACCCCCGTTGGCCTCGACCTTGCCGTCGCTGTGCGCAAGGGAGATCCCTTGGAGAAGCGCCTTCTCCGCAGCGGCCTGCACCTTGGCGTCGATGGTGGTGACGAGTGTGTCGCCCGGCACCTTCATGCGCCCGCCGGGCACGGCTGCGCTCTGCTTCGGCCGCCCGAAGGCGTCGACCTCGATCCTCGCGATCCCGTCGTGGCCGCGCAGCCACTTGTCGTACGTCCACTCGAGGCCGTCCTGACCGACCACGTCGCCCGGTGAGTAGCCTTTGAAGTGGCGGTCCTTGAGTTGTTCGGCCGAGACCTCGCCGAGATGGCCGAGCACCTGCGCCGCCATGGTGCCGAGCGGATAGGAGCGCAGGGAGTTGCGCTGGATCTCGACCCCGGGGAACTGCTGCGTGTGCTCGAGGATGTACGAGACCACGCGGCGCTTGTCGACGTCCTCCTTGATCACGATGAGATCGAGGCTCACGCCCTTGCCGGCGAGGACGTTCTCCCAGGTCAGCGGCGGCGCATCCTCCCCGGTCGGCCAGCTCGGCCGAAGGTGGTCCATGATCTCCCGGCGAATCCGCTTCGGCCGCATGTCGAGCACCTTGGACAGGCGGACCACCTCCGCATCCAGCTCGCCCTCGGGCACGTCCATGAGCCGGATGCCCACGGCGAGTCCAGGCCGGTTCTCGACGATCACCTCGCCCCTGCGGTCGACGATAGCCCCTCGAGGAGCGACGACCTTGACGGAGCGGAGCCGATTGTCGTTCGCCTGGGCGACGAACTCCTCGCCACTCAGGATCTGCAGGAACCAGAGGCGGAACAGCACGATGCCGAACAACACCGCGGCGATGCCCACGATGACCGCCACGCGCAGCGCGATCGACGGCAACTGGATGATGGGTCTGTCGCGGCGACCGGTCCGGATCGGCCGGTCGCGGCGGCCCGGATCGCTACCGAGCACCTGCAACACGAAGATCACCTGCCCCTCTCAGCCAGACCCTCACCAGAAGGTAGATGGGCGCGGCGAGCAGTGTGTTCAGTACGAGCGACGGAAGCATGACCCGTCCGAGGAGGAAGCCCAGCGGGACCTCGCGAGCGAGGAGGAACTGCGCCATGGCAAAGAGCGTGTTGGCTACCAGGGTCGCGACGAAGACGCTCAACAACGGCGCGAAGCCCGCGGAGAGGTCCGCGGTCTCGGCGTAGCGCCCGGCGAGGTACCCGATCAGCACGAAGACGAAGGCGCTCAGCCCGAAGGGCTCCATCAGCGCGATGGCGGAGATGAACCCGGTGAGGAAGCCGAAGACGGCGCCGGTCTCCGAGCCCTTCACCATGGCGACGCAGACGACGATGATGAGGGCGAAGTCCGGGTAGGCGCCGAGCAGTCGCAGGTGCGGCGCCAGCGCCGTCTGCAGCAGGATGGCGACCAGGAGCACGGCGGCGAGCCGGGCCACCTCCGGCCACGCGGGCCACTGACGCTCGCTCGTACCCCTGACGGTCGGGCCGATCGTCATCGGACCACCACCTGGACGATGTCGAGCTTGCGGAAGTCCACGAACGGCTTGATGGCGATCGACTGATACAGCTCCACCTCCTGCGAGCCCACTCTCTCCACCTGGCCGATGGGGATGCCGCGCACGAAGACCGAGCTGTTCCTGCCGGACGTCACGACGTACTGACCCACCTTCACCTTCTCGTTCTTGTCCACGAAGTCGAGCGTCACATCGCCCGTGACACTGCCGCTGATGATGCCCTGGGCGCCGCCTGGCTCCACCATCGCGTCGATGTAGCTCTGCTGGTCAGTGACGAGCATGACCTGCGCCGCGTTCGCGTTGACCGTCGTGATGCGGCCGACGAGCCCCTGTCCGTTGATCACCGGATCGTACACGTCGACCCCGTCGTTGCTGCCGACGTTGATGGTCGCCGTCGAGTACCAGGCGCTGGTCGAGCGCGCGACCACGCGCGCCGTCACCAGCTCCACACCCTTGGGGAAGACCCGGTCCTCCTGGAAGGCGAGGAGGTCGCGCAACTGCTCGTTCTCGGCCTGCGTCGTGAGCTCCTGGGCCAGCCCGGCCTGCAACTGCCGGACCTCCTCTTTGAGCGACTTGTTCTGCGACTTGGCGCTGAACAGGTCGCCGACCCAGTTCCACGCATCGCGGAAGGGCTTGGTCGCGCGCGCGGTGCCGCTCTGCAGCGGGGCCACGACCCGTAGCACGCCGCCCTGTACGCCGTGCGCGACTCCGCTGTCCGACTCACGGAAGTACGCGGTGAGCAGCGCAACGGAAAGCAGCAGCAGGACTGCCACGACGATCCGCCGCCGGAGTACGCGCCGGCGATTCACAGGTCAGCGAGGGGTGGGACTACCGGCCCCGCGGCCGGGAGTTGCGCTTGCTCTTGACCAGGACATCGAACTCCTCGAGGTACTTGCCCGAGCCCACGGCCACGCAGGTGAGCGGCGATTCCGCCAGATGCACCGGCATCTGCGTCTCTTCACGTAGACGCTCCGCGAGGCCCTGCAGCAGCGAGCCCCCGCCGGCGAGCATGATGCCGCGGTCCATGATGTCGCTGGCCAGCTCGGGCGGCGTCTTGTCGAGCGTCGCCTTGATGGCATCGACGATGGCCTGAGTAGGCTCCTCGAGGGCAGAGCGGACTTCCTCGGAGGACAGAACCACGGTCTTGGGGAGCCCGGTCACGAGATCGCGCCCGCGGATCTCGGCCTGCTCCTCCTGCGGCAGTGGATAGGCCGATCCGATCTCGAGCTTGATCTCCTCCGCGGTCTGGCTGCCGATGAGGAGCTTGTACTCCTTCTTGACGTAGCTGATGACCGCTTCGTCCAGCTCATCGCCGCCGACACGGATGGACTGGCTGACGACGATGCCGCCGAGCGAGATGACGGCGACTTCGCTGGTGCCGCCGCCGATGTCGACGATCATGCTGCCGGTCGGTTCGGCGACCGGGAGGCCGGCGCCGATGGCGGCGGCCATGGGCTCTTCGATGAGAGTGGCCCAGCGTGCGCCGGCGGAGTACGTGGCCTCCTCGACGGCGCGTTTCTCGACGCCGGTGACGCCGCTGGGCACGCAGATCACGACGCGCGGGTGCGCCCATCGGTTCTGCATGACCTTGCGGATGAAGTGCCGGAGCATCTGCTCCGTCACGTCGAAGTCGGCGATGACGCCGTCCTTGAGCGGGCGCACGGCGCTGATGGTGGCCGGCGTGCGGCCGAGCATGCGCTTGGCCTCCGCGCCGACGGCGTGGACCTCGCCGGAGCGGTGGTCGATGGCGACGACCGACGGCTCGCTGAGGACGATCCCGCGGCCGCGAAGATAGACGAGTGTGTTGGCGGTGCCGAGGTCGACCGCCATGTCACGGGCGCCAAAGCCCGTCACAAATCCAAGGAAGCTGATGGCGCGCTCCTTTCGAGGCAAACGTCGAACGACGATTGTATACGGTGCCCCGGAGCTTAGCCACCGGAGGCGGGCTCGCGGCGGCGGCCACGCGAGGCCGCGCAGACGCTAGTTCGCCGCCGGGGTCGCAGTCCCTCGCGGCGGCGGCGACAGCGGGCCTACAGCCAGGAGAAGGGCGTGACTCCGAAGCCCGCCAGCAGCCGCAGCAGCTCCGCGACCGGTAGCCCGACGACATTGAAGTAGTCGCCGTCGACCCGCTGGACCAGAGCCGATCCGATACCCTGGATCGCGTAGGCGCCGGCCCGGTCGCGCCACTCACCGGAGGCCACGTAGGCGCCCAGCTCGGCGTCGGTGAGACTGCGGAAGGTCACGCCCGTGACGGCGTGCCCCGTCAGGGCCAGCTTCCTGGTGGTGAGGTACAGGCCGCTGAAGACCTCATGACGGCGTGTGGCGAGCCGTCGCAGGTACCGTGCCGCCTCTGCCTCGTCGCGAGCCTTGCCGAGGATCTCGCCGTCGCTCACCACGACGGTGTCGACGCCGAGTACCAGCTCGCCCGGCTGCAGGTCCACCCGGGCGAGCACATCCTCGGCCTTCCCTCGAGCGTTCTGCTGCACCGTGTGCGCGGGCCTGCCGTCGCTCACGTCCTCGTCGTGCTCGCTGACGACGATGCGGAACGGCACGGACAGCTGGCGCAGCAGCATCTCCCGCTGCGGCGACCGCGAGGCGAGGATGAGCCCGGTGAACCGGAAGGGCGCGATCGGGGGATGGGGCGGCGTGTAGTCCCAGACGGCCTGGTCGAGCGGGTCAGACAAGCTCGGCCTCATCGAAGAAGAGCGCGATCTCCCGGGCGGCGCTCTCAGGGCCGTCCGAGCCGTGCACGACGTTCTGTTCCTTGCTCAACGAGAAGTCCCCGCGGATGGTACCCGGTGCCGCCTGGGCGGAGTCGGTGACGCCCATCATCGCACGCGCCACGGTGATCGCCTCGCGGCCCTCCCACACCATGGCGACGACCGGCCCCGACGTGATGAACCTCGTGAGGTCCTCGAAGAACGGCTTGCCGATGTGCTCGGCGTAGTGGCGCTCGGCGAGGGCGCGGTCGATGCGCAGCGCCCTCATGCCTCGCAGCACGAACCCGCGCCGCTCGAAGCGGGCCACGACTTCACCGACGAGGCCTCGAGCCACGCCGTTGGGCTTGACCATGATGAACGTGCGCTCCATGTAGATCCTCCGAGGTGATCCGAGTCGTGATGGCCGCGGGCCGGCTCCCCAGATGGGGCGCGCCGCCTCGCGGGTCGAGTGACCGTGTCAGACGCGGTCGAAGACGGGCGGCGCCATCTGCACGTCCGTCTCGCAGAACGGACAGACGCGCCACTGGGGGTCGATCGGCTTGCGGCACGACCGGCAGGAGGTGCGCAACCGCCGCCCGCAGGTGGGACAGACGAGGTAGTCCTCGCGCACCGGCGTCCTGCAGAACGAACAGCGCTCTTCCTCGCCGATGCGCTGCTCCATCATCTGCACCTCGAGCTCGTGCTCTCTGCGGTCGGCGAGCGTCTCGGCCGGGCGCACGATGGCGTAGACGATGAGGCCGATGGGGCCGAACACGATGCCTGTCAGCGTCGCCACCGCGATGACGATCTTGTCGTCGATGCGCCGGCGCGCGTCCTTGAACACCCAGTACGCGCACGCGATCCAGAGGACCACCAGGAAGAAGGAGAACATCAGCTTGACGAAGTTCCATGTCGGTGAGTCGAAGAAGTCCAGCACCGATTGGAACGGGTTGCCGCTCTCGCTCGTCGTGGTGGTCTTCGCCGCAACGATGGTCCAGAAAGGCACCCTTCCTCCTCAGGAGAGATCCCTCGCGGGCGCCGGCGGCGCCTCCACGAGACGGCGGCCGTTCACGCGGGCGGTGGCGGAGACTCCCCCACCGGCGCGGCCGGCCGACTGGCCTCGGCGGCCAGCGCGGCAATCATACCCGAGAATATCCTGCCGTGGACAGGAAGGAGCGCATACCAGTACGCGAGTCCGGGCACGCCGCGGGGCGCGAAGTACGCCGTCTGCACCAGAAGCGTCCCGCCGTCGTGCGGCCGGGTCTCGAACTGCAGCCAGGCCGCACCGGGCACCTTCATCTCCGCGCGCAGGCGCAGCAGTCGGCCAGGCTCGACCGCCTCGACGCGCCAGAAGTCGAGCGCGTCGCCGACGCGCACCTCCTCCGGGTCGCGGCGGCCGCGGCGCAGCCCCACGCCGCCGACGAGCCTGTCGGCGGCTCCGCGCAGCTCCCACGCCCAGTCCCAGGCGCGGTAGCCGCGACGGCCACCGAGCGTCTCGATGACGGCGAAGGTCTCGTCAGGCGTCGCGCGGACCAGCTCCTGACGGCGCTCGATCAGCTTGCCCTCCTGCGTCGTGAGGACCCGCGGCTGGACGTCCCTCTCGCTCGTGACAAGGGCATCGGCCCACCGCGTCTCGACCTCGCCCGTGTCCAGACTGGCGACGGCGGCGCGTACGGCGGTCTCGTAGCCGACGGGGTGGATGGCCGGAAACAGGTCATGTGCGCCGTGCTCGCGCACGATCGTCTCGTTGCGCAGCCCCTCGATGAGCGGCCGCGCCATCGTCGAGGGGATCGGCGTGACGAGGTGGACCCAGTATGACGACAACTTCGGCGTGAGGACCGGGACCGGCTGCAGACGTCGCCGCAGGCCTCGGACGCGCGCGTACCCGAGCATCATCTCGCCGTAGGTGAGCACGTCGGTGCCACCCACCTCCACCACGCGACCGGCGCTCTCCGGCACGTCGAGCGTCGCCACGAGGTAGCGCAGCAGGTCGTCGACGGCGATCGGCTGCACGCGCGTGAACACCCATTGCGGGCAGATCATCACCGGAAGTCGTTCGGTCAGGTAGCGGATCATCTCGAAGGAGATGCTGCCGGAGCCCACGACGACCGCCGCGCGGAACTCGGTGACCGGCACGCCCGCTTCTCGGAGCGCATCGCCGGTCTCCTGGCGAGAACGGAGATGTCGGGAGAGGTCGGCGGCCGGATCGCCGAGACCTCCGAGGTAGACGATGCGCCCGACTCCGGCCGCGGCGGCGGCAGCGCCGAAGCCCCTGGCCGCCTCCAGGTCGCGCTCGTGGAATCCCTCTCCCTTCGCCATGGAGTGAACGAGGTAGTAGGCGACTCCGGCGCCCTCCAGAGCCGCCGCCAGCGTCTCCGGCCGCAGCACGTCCCCGGCGGACACGGCGACGCGTCCGGCCCACCCGCGCCCCTCCAGTCGCCGCGGATCGCGGACGAGCACGCGCACGCGGCGCCCCGTCTCGAGCAGACGCGGGACGAGCCTGCCGCCGACATACCCGGTCGCGCCGGTGACCAGGATCAGCGGGTCGTCTGGTGGCTGAGCGGTCAGGGTCCCTCCCTGCCGGAGTGGCCGAGTCGTGGACGCGAGACTAGAGAAGGCTCAGGAGAGAGGCAGGCATGAGGGCCAGCCGCGTGCCGATGAGGTAGCCGACGAAGAAGGCGACGGCGGCGACGGCGATCACGATGAGAAACGCGACCAGGAATCGCACGACCGGATGCGCTCGCTTCGCTGCCATTCACGCCTCCAGGAGATTTGCGCCAGTATATCCGACGCCCGAACACCCACAACCGGCCTCAGTCGCCCCGCTCGAGCACGTCTCGCAGGTCCTCCAGCAGGTACAGCGAGCCCGCGACGAGCACGCTGCCGCCGGCGCCCGCGAGCTCGCGGGCACGGGCGAGCGCCGCGTGCGGCTCGGCGACGGTCTCGACGACCGTCGGCGCCGGTCCCGGCGCCGCCCCTTCGACGCGCTGCCCGGAGGCCGAGGCCGCCGGATCATGCGGCGCGGCGGTCGCCGCCTCCCGGACCGCCGCCGACAAGTCGGCGGCGGAGAGACTGCGCGGTTCGCCGGCCTGCGTGCAGACCACCGCGTCGAGCATCGGGAGAGCGCCACGGACCATGGCGGGGAAGTCCTTGTCGCGCATGATCGCCAACAGCCCGACGAGAGGGCGCGGCACAGCCACGGCGGCGAGGCTCTGAGCGAGCACCCGGACGCCTTCTGGGTTGTGGGCGCCGTCGGCGAGCACGAGCGGGCGCTCGCTCACGAGCTGGAGCCGGCCGGGTACGGCCGTCGAGGCCAGCGCCTGCCGGACGGCGGCCTCGTCGAGGCCGCCGAGGAGCAGGCGCGCGGCAGCGACCGCCAGCGCGGCGTTCGTGACCTGATACAGAGCCGGCGTGGGCACGCTCAACCCGGTCCAGCGTTCGGCCGAGCCGGCCGGGTCGAACGTCACGACGAAGTCACCGGGGGGACCCGCGACGCGGAAGTCGCCGGGTCCGGCCGCCTCTCGCAGGAAGTGTGGTGTCGCGCCGGCGGCAAAGCAGGCGCGGCGCGCCTCAGCCTCGAGGCCGTCCAGCTCGCCCATGACCACATGTCCTCCCTTGATGACCGCCGCCTTCTCGGCGAAGATCAGCTCGCGAGTGCCCCCCAGCACCTCGGTGTGCTCAAGGGCGATGTTGGTGAGCACGACGACCGGCGCCTCCGTCACGTTGGTCGCGTCCAGTCGACCGCCGAGCCCCGCCTCCAGCGCGACCGCGTCGACGCCGCTCTCCGCGAACGCCAGAAGCGCGGCGACGGTGAGCACCTCGAACTGCGTCGTCTCCCCCGCCGAGGCCGGCAACCCGGCAACCTCGGCGCGCACGCGTTCGATGGCGCCGCCGAGGACGTCTTCCCCCACCGGGAGCCCGTCCACGATCACACGTTCCGTCCAACCCGAGATGTGCGGAGAGAGATAGGCGCCCGAGTGCAGCCCGTGGGCGCGCAGCAGCGCCTCGCAGTAGCGCGTCGTCGACGACTTGCCGTTGGTGCCGACGATGTGAACGACCCGGTAGGCGTCCTGCGGCCGGCCGAGACGCGCGAGCAACTCGGTCACACGCTCCAGCCCCGGCCGCATGCCGAACGCGGCCAGCGACTCGAGGTAGACGGCCCACCCTGGCCGCTCCGGCCCTCCGGAGACCCCGCTCACGTCGGGCTCAAGCTTCGCGAAGCTTCGCCAGGCGCGTGGCGAGCCCATCCCGCTCGGCGATGTGGGCGGCGAGCTTGTCGCGCTCCTTGGCCACGACTGCCTCGGGTGCGCGCCCGACGAACTTGTCGTTGCCGAGCTTGGCCTCGCCTCGCTCGACCTCTGCCTCTGCCCTGGCCAGCTGCTGTTCGAGGCGGGCGATCTCCTCGGCTCTGTCCACGGCGGCGGCAACCTCGAAGCGGCCGCCGGGGACGATCACGGCGGTCGCGCCGGCGTCCGGGACGCCCTCGAAGGCGACGGTGGTCCGGGCGAGCGCCCGGAAGGCGCCGACGTAGCGTGCGTAGCGTCCGGCCGCCTCAGCGCCGTCGCCGACGAACACCGCGTCGAGCGCCTTGCCCGGCGGTACCTCGGCCTCGGCGCGGAATCGCCGCAGCGCGTCCACGGCCGCCTGAAGCTCCGCTATCGCCGCTTCGTCCTCCGACGCACGCTGCGCCTCGTCGCGTCGTGGGTGTGCCTGCCTCAGGAGCGGCGCGGCGCCGTACTGCGCCGCGATCTCCTCAGTCACGAACGGCATGAACGGGTGCAGGAGGCGCACGATCTGGTCGAGCATCCAGCGCGCGTGGCCGGCGGCCTGCGCCTTGGCTCCCTCGTCGTCGCCGTACAGGCGGACCTTGACCAACTCCAGATACCAGTCGCAGAACTCGTCCCACACGAAGTGATAGAGCGTGTCCACGGCTCCCGTGAAGTCGTAGACGGCCACCGATTCCTCGACGGCGGCGAGGCAGCGCTGGAACCGGCTCGCGATCCACCGGTCCACCGGGTCGGCCTCGCTACGCTCGGCCGTATGCCCCTCGCTGCCCAGAAGCACGAAGCGAGCCGCGTTCCACAGCTTGTTGGCGAAACCGCGGCCCATCGCGATCTTCTCTTCGCTGAAGCGCACGTCCTGGGTGCTGCTCATGAGCAACAGACCGAAGCGCGTGGCGTCGGCGCCGTGCTCGTCGATCAACTCCAGCGGGTCGATGCCGGTGCCGAGGCTCTTGCTCATGCGACGACCGTCGGGAGCCTGGATGACGGAGTGGATGTAGACGTCGTCGAAGGGCACCTCGCCCATGAACTCGAGACCCATCATGATCATGCGCGCGACCCACAGGAAGATGATGTCGCGCGCCGTGCTCAGCACGTCGGTGGGATAGAAGTACGCGAGGTCGGCGGTCTCGTCCGGCCAGCCGAAGGTCGCGAACGGCCAGAGCGCCGAACTGAACCACGTGTCGAGCACGTCGGTCTCACGCGTGAGCTCCGTGGACCCGCAGCGGGCGCAGGCTTGCGGCTCGTCCTCGGCCACGGTCATGTGGCCGTCCGCGCAGTACCACACCGGCAGCTGATGCCCCCACCAGAGCTGGCGACTGATACACCACGGGCGCAGGTTGTCCATCCAGTCGACGTACACGCGCGCCCAGCGCTCGGGTGTGAACCGCACGGCGCCGTCGCGGACCACGTCCGTGGCCGGCTTCTTGAGCGTCTCCATGTCCATGAACCACTGCTCGCTGATCAGCGGCTCGATGGGCGTGCCGCAGCGATCGCAGGTGGCGACGCTGTGCGGGTAGTCCTCGACCTTCTCGACGGCGCCGAGCTCGCGCAGGTCCGCCATCACGCGCTCGGCCGCCTCCTCGACCTCGAGCCCGGCGTACCGCCCGCCGGCCTCGGTGATGCGACCGTCCTGGCCGATGGCCTGGACGGACGCCAGACCGTGGGTGCGGCCGATGTCGAAGTCGGTGAGGTCGTGCGCCGGCGTGATCTTGAGCGCGCCGGTCCCGAACGCCGGGTCGACGCGCTCGTCGGCCACGATCGTGAGCTCGCGCCCGAGCAGCGGAAGGATGGCGGTCTTGCCGACGTACTCCCGGTAGCGATCGTCGTCCGGGTGGACGGCCACCGCGGTGTCGCCCAGCATCGTCTCGGGGCGCGTCGTGGCGATGGTCACGTGCCCCCCTCCCTCCACCGGGTAGCGCACGTAGTTGAGCGTCCCGGGCATGTCCCGATAGGCGACCTCGAGGTCGCTGATCGCGGTGCCGCAGCGCGAGCACCAGTTCACCAGGTAGCTGTCCTTGTGGATGTAGCCCTTGTCGTAGAGGGCGACGAAGACCCTGGTCACGGCGTGCGCGTAGCCGTCGTCGAAGGTGAAGCGCTCGCGCTCGTAGTCACACGAACAGCCCAGGCGCTTGAGCTGCTCGATGATGGTGCCTCCGTACTCCCGTCGCCACTCCCACACGCGGCGCACGAATTCGTCACGGCCGAGGTCTTCCTTGGTCAGACCCTCCCGCCGGAGCATCTTCTCGACCACGTTCTGCGTGGCGATCCCGGCGTGGTCGGTGCCCACCAGCCAGCACGCGTTCTCGCCCAGCATGCGGTGATAGCGCGTCAGCACGTCCTGGATGGTGTCGTTCAGGGCGTGGCCCATGTGCAGGACGCCGGTGATGTTGGGCGGCGGAATGACGATCGAGTACGCCTCGCGCGCCGGGTCAGGCTCGGCATGGAAGAGGTGCTCGTCGAGCCAATACCTCATCCAGCGCGCTTCCACGGCGGCCGGCTCGAAGCGGGTGGTCTGCTGCAGGTAGTCGGTGCCGCTGGTGGGGTGGGTCATGGGCCTCTGTCTCGATCCGTGCCGGGCCGCGGAGCCGGCAGTGCTGCCCGCGGCCGAGTGAGAAGTATACCGGGCCCGGGCTGCAGGTGACGAGCGGCGTCCGATCCGCTGATCAAGCGGCCGGCGCCGCGTCCGGTGTGGCGCGAGCGGCTCAGTCCTCTTCTTCGGGCGCTTCTCCCCCGCTGTACTCGATGGCGCAGACCCGGCAGAAGTGGTCCGAGCCGGCGATGAGCGCCCCGCACTGCGAGCAGTGCTTCTCGAGCGTGCCGGAGCCTGCATCCACGCCCGGTTCCTCGGTCGAACCGGGAGTCTGGTGGTCGTGTCCGTGCGTGTCGTGTCCGTCATTCATGTCCGTCGCCCCCGGGGTGCTTTGCGCTGGTCACTTGTGCCCCTTAGATGCCCTCCCGCTAAACACGTACGGCAGCGCCTCCTCAAACGTCGCGACGTAGACCAGAGCGAGTCTCGCCGTGAGCTCGGCCGGCAGCTCCTCGACGGTGCCGCGGTTGGCGGCCGGGAGCACGACGGTGCGGATCCCCGAGCGGCCGGCGGCGAGCAGCTTCTCCTTGAGCCCGCCGACGCGCAGCACTCTGCCGCCGAGGGTGATCTCTCCCGTCATCGCGACCCGTGGCCTGACGGGCACGCCGGCGAGCGCGGAGAGCATCGCCACGGCCAGGGCAAGGCCGGCCGACGGTCCGTCCTTGGGCACGGCTCCCTCGGGGACGTGCACGCGGACGTCCTGGTTCGCCAGGTCGAGTCCGTCGTCGGTCACGAAGGATGAACGGCGCATCAGCATCTTGAGCTCGGCGCCGCGATCGACCCGCGAGAGCAGGTGACCCCACGCGGCTGACGCCGACTCCTGCATCACCTCGCCGAGCTGCCCGGTGAGGACCAGCTCCCCGCGACCGCGGGCGATGGTCGCCTCGACGGTGAGGACTTCGCCCCCGTCGGACGTGTACGCCAGGCCGAGACACTGCCCGACGCGAGCCGACCGGGGAAGCGCTGCCTCCAGCCAGACCGCCTCGCCGAGATAGCCGCGCAGGTCGGACGGCGACACACCCGCCGGCAGGACGAGCCCGTCTTCCAGATGCCGGCGGGCGACCTTGCGGTCGATGCGCCGCAGGGCCCGCTCGAGCTCACGGACTCCGGCCTCTCGCGTGTAGCCGCGCACGATCGTCTGGAGGACGCCGCGGCCGAACCGAACGTCGCCGCGGCGAAGCCCCGTGTCCCGCGCGACGCGCCGCAGCAGGTGTCTCCGGGCGATGGCGAGCTTCTCAGCCAGCGTGTAGCCGCTCAGGTGGATGACCTCGAGGCGGTCGTAGAGCGTGGCGGGGATGGCGTCGATGTCGTTGGCGGTCGCGATGAAGAACACGCGGCTCAGGTCGTACTCGACCTCGAGGTAGTTGTCGCGGAAAGCGTGGTTGTGCGCCGGGTCCAGGACCTCCATGAGCGCGGCGGCGGGGTTGCCGCGCCAGTCGCTGTCGAGCTTGTCCAGCTCGTCCAGCAGCATGACCGGGTTGTCCACGCCGGCTTTGGAGAGGCCCTCGATGATGCGCCCCGGCATCGCCCCTATGTATGTGCGGCGATGCCCGCGGATCTCCGCCTCATCGCGCACGCCGCCGAGAGCGACGCGCACGAAGGGACGCCCCAGCGCGTCGGCGATGCTCTGCGCGACGCTGCTCTTGCCGGTGCCGGGCGGACCGGCGAAGCAGAGGATGGTCGCCGGCTGGTCGGCGGCTGTCGCCGCCGCCCGGGGCTTGCCCGCGCCGGCTCCCGCACGCGCGGCGTCGGCGCGGAGCCGGCAGACGGCGAGGTACTCGAGGATGCGGTCCTTGACATCCTTGAGACCGTAGTGCGTCCGGTCCAGGTGGCCGGCGACGGCGGGGACATCGACGTCCGCAGGGGCCAGCCTGCCCCACGGCAGGTCGAGCACCGTGTCGAGAAACCCCCTGATCACGGCCACCTCGGGACTCATCGGCGACGCCTGCTTGAGCTTGGAGAGCTCCCGGGTCACGAGCTTGCGCGCCGCAGCCGGTAGATCGGCTTCGGCGACGCGCAGGGCATACGCCGCGATGTCGTCGTCGGCGCTCTCGCCCGCCTCCTCGATCTCGTCCCGCAGGACGCGCATCTTCTCGTGCAGCAGCAGCTGCCGCTGCTGGCCCTCGATGCGCTGCTGTACCTTGAAGCCGATCTCCTGCTCGATGCCGAGCACGGCGTTCTCCTCGGCCAGGCTCTCGAGCAGGGCCAGGAGGCGCTGCTGCGTGCTCGTGATCTCCAGCAGCGCCTGCTTCTCGCCGCTCTCCGTCTGCAGGTGCGCGGCGGCGATGTCGGCGAGCTCGTCCGGGTCGGCCGCCTGTTGCACCACGAACTGGGCCTCATCGACGAGCTGGGGATGCAGCCGCACGTAGCGCGCGAACTCGTCGGTGACGCGGCGCGCGAGGCTCCGCGAGCGCGCCGACCCACGGTCGGGGCTGTCAACGGGCGCATACGTCACGACGAAGTGTGGGTCGGACGCGACCAGGCGCAGGGGGCGGACCCTCGCCTCACCCTCGACCAGCGCCTTGATGCTGCCGTCCGGCAGCTTGAACAACTGCAGCACCCTGGCGCGTACGCCGAGCGGGCGAAGGTCCTCGAACGACGGGTCCTCGGTGCTCGCCTCCCGTTGCGAGCACAGGATCAGCGGCGTCTCCCCGGTGAATGCGGCCTCGATGGCCGAGATCGACCTCCCACGCCCGACGAAGATCGGCGCGACCATCTTCGGGAACAGGACGAGCTCGCGAGTCGGCAGAAGGGGCAGGGCCGCAGCGGGCGCGCCCTGCCCCTCCTCGGTCACCACGGTCTGTTCAGGCGGATTCGGCGTCACGCTCCGGCAGCGACTTGTCCGCCTCGGTGAGCAGCGTCGGGTCGATGCCCTTCTCGATGGTCTCTTTGGTGATGACGCACTTGCGCACGTCGGTGCGGCTGGGCAAGTCGAACATGACCCCCAGCAGCGATTCCTCGATGATGGAGCGCAGGCCGCGAGCGCCCGTGCCGCGCTCGAGCGCCTTCTTGGAGATCGCCGCCAGCGACTCCTCCGCGAAGACGAGGTCGACACCGTCCAGGGCGAAGAACTTCTGGTACTGGCGGGTGAGCGCGTTCTTGGGCTCCGTCAGGATGCGCATGAGGTCGTTCTCGTCGAGGTTGTGTACGGCGCTCACGACCGGGAGGCGACCGATGAACTCGGGGATGAGGCCGAAGTCGAGCAGGTCCTCGGGCAGCGCGTGGGTGAAGATCGTGCCCGGATCCTTGTCCGCCTTGCTGACCACGTCGGCCATGAAGCCCACGCCCTGCCGGCCCATGCGCCGTTCGATGATCTTCTCGAGGCCGGCGAAGGCGCCACCACAGACGAACAGCACGTTGGTGGTGTCGATGGTGAGGAACTCCTGATGCGGGTGCTTGCGACCGCCCTGCGGCGGTACGCTGGCGACCGTCCCCTCGAGGATCTTGAGGAGGGCCTGCTGCACGCCCTCCCCGGAGACGTCGCGCGTGATCGACGGGTTGTCGGCCTTGCGCGCGATCTTGTCGATCTCGTCGATGTAGATGATGCCGGTCTCGGCGCGCTTGACGTCGAAGTCGGCGGCCTGGATGAGCTTGAGCAGGATGTTCTCGACGTCCTCGCCGACGTAGCCGGCCTCCGTGAGCGCCGTCGCGTCGGCGATCGCGAAGGGGACGTTGAGGATCCTGGCCAGCGTCTGCGCGAGCAGTGTCTTGCCGCAGCCCGTCGGGCCCAGGAGCAGGATGTTGCTCTTGGCCAGCTCGACATCCGACTCGCCGCTCGCCACCGCCTGCACACGCTTGTAATGGTTGTAGACCGCCACGGCCAGCGATCGCTTGGCCTCGTCCTGCCCGACCACGTAGTCGTTGAGGATGCCGTAGATGTCGCGCGGCTTCGGCAGCTGCTCGAGGTCGAGCGCGGCCGGCGCCGTCAGCTCCTCGTCGATGATCTCGTTGCAGAGATCGATGCACTCGTCGCAGATGTACACGCCGGGGCCGGCGATGAGCTTCTTGACCTGTCGCTGTGACTTGCCGCAGAAGCTGCAGAGCAGCTGGTCGTTGCCGTCGGTCGTTCCCGCCACCGTGCTCCTCCTCTACCGGGCCGTCGTCGGAGCCACCATCAGCGGTGGGCGATGACGTCGTCGATGATGCCGTAGTCCTTCGCCTCGGCGGCGCTCATGAAGTAGTCGCGCTCCGTGTCGGTGCGGACCTTGTCGATCTCCTGGCCCGTGTGGTCGGCGATGATCTCGTCGAGACGCTTGCGGAGGTTGAGCACTTCTCTGGCGTGGATCTCGATGTCCGTGGCCTGACCCTCGTACCCGCCGGCCACCTGGTGGATGAGCACGCGCGCGTTGGGGAGCGCGAAGCGCTTGCCCTTGGCGCCGCCCGCGAGCAGCAGCGCGCCCATGCTCATCGCGCTGCCCACGCAGATGGTGCTCACGTCGGGCTTGATGAACTGCATGGTGTCGTAGATCGCGAGCCCGGCGTAGACGCTGCCGCCCGGGCTGTTGATGTACAGGCTGATGTCCTTGTCGGGGTCGTCGCTCTCGAGGTGGATCAGCTGCGCCACGATGAGGTTGGCGATCTCGTCGACGACGGGCGTTCCCAGGAAGACCACGCGCTCGTTGAGGAGGCGCGAGAAGATGTCGAAGGACCGCTCGCCGCGGCTGGTCTGCTCGATCACGAACGGAACAAGTGGAGTCACGTACTCACCCTCTTCGTGTCGCTGGTCTCTCTGTGTGGTTCCCGGTGCGAAACGCTCAGTCGGCGTCGGGGTCTATCGCATCCGCCGATTCCTCGGCAGCGGCCTCTTCGGCCTCGGTCATCGGCACCGCAACGGCGGCGTCGGCGACGAAGTCCGCGGCCTTGGCCACTAGCATTTCGTCGCGCAGCGCCTCACGCCTCCCCGACTTCTCGAGATCGGCGAGCAACTGCAGGTGGTCGCGGCCGATGGCCTCGGCGTCCCGCTTGACCACCTCGGCGATGTCGTCGTCGGTCACCTCGAGCTTCTCGGCCTCCGCGATCGCCTCCAGCACCAGCTGCCGCTTGATGATGAACTCCGCCTGCGGGCGCATCTCCTCCTCGATGTCCTCAGGCGTCTTCTCGAGCACGCCGAGGTACACATCCATGGTCAGGCCCTGCTCGCCGACGCGCTCCTCGAGCTGATGGAACAGCCGGTGCGCCTCGCGGTCGACCATGGTCGACGGGACCGCCATGGTGGCGTGCTCAACGGCCTTCTCCACGGCCGCAGCGCGGAACTCCCGCTTCACGCCCTCCTCGGCCGCGGCCTGCAGCCGTTCGCGGATGTCGGCGCGCAGCTCGTCCATGGTCTCGAACTCGCTCACGTCCGCAGCGAAGGCGTCGTCGAGCTCGGGGACGACCTTCTCCTTGATCTCCTTGACGCTGACGGTGAACGTGGCAGGCTGCCCCGCGAGCTCCTCGGCATGGTAGTCCTCGGGGAACGTGATATCGAAGGACTTGTCCTCCCCGGGCATGACGCCGGTCAACTCCTCTTCGAAGCCCGGGATGAGGTTGGCGCGTCCGACCTCGTACATCTGGTCCTTGCCCTGCGCTCCCTCGATCGGCTCGCCGTCACGCGCCCCGGAAAGGTCCATCAGCACGAAGTCCCCGGTCCGCACCGCACGGTCCTCGACCGGCTGCAGGCTGGCGAGCCGCTCCTGCAGCATCGTGAGCTGGGCCGACACCTGGTCGTCGGTGATCGCGACCTCGCGCTTCGGCACCTCGAGACCCTTGTACTCGCCGAGCGCGGGCACCGGCATCGTCTGGACCTTGAGCGAGAAGCTGTAGTCGGCGGTCTCATCAAGCGGGCCGACCTGGAGGTCGGACGTCCCGACGGCGTCGTCGTACAGACCGGCCGCGCGCAGAGCCTCGTCGCCCCACTCAGGGATGGCGTCTTCGAGCGCCTCGCCGCGGATGAAGTCGGCGCCGACGTTCTGGATCACCAGATCGACCGGCACGCGCCCCTTGCGGAACCCGGGGAGCTGCATCTCCTGGCGGACCTTCGCGACCGCGCGGTCGTACGCCTGCCTGACCGCTGCTACAGGGACGTCGACGCTGAGCTCGACCTCGTTCTCGCCTGTGGGGTTGACCTTCGTCTTCACTGTGGATTCTCCGTCTGTCGCTGGAACGGTCCGCAGATGCCGCCGACGGCACTGCGGACCGCCATGTGGTCCGTTGCGGGGGTAAGGCCCGAGCCTGTGGTGCGGGTGAGAGGACTTGAACCTCCACGAGCAGAGCTCACCAGATCCTAAGTCTAGCGCGTCTACCAGTTCCGCCACACCCGCACGTCGTTAACGTGGACGGCCGGCGCGCCGCGCCGGCCGGTGCACCCGAATGGTTGGGGTGAAGGACGGGATTCGAACCCGCGACCGCCGGGACCACAACCCGGAGCTCTGCCAGCTGAGCTACCTTCACCACCGGTCGCCGCCTCGAGGAATGCCGGAGGACTCCACCGGCGTCGTCGATGCGGTCGGCGTATGAGGATACCACGCGTGCGGGCGGGCGTCACACGCGGGGCCCGACGAGCCGGGAGCGTTCTGCGGCACCCGGCCACGCCGCCGGCGCCGGCGGCCGCGCTCAGGCCGGCGCCAGGTACTCGTTGCGCACGTCCTGCAGCAGCTCTCCGTCGCTGACCTCGAGGATGCGGTCGGTCTGCTGCGCCACGCCGCGGTCGTGCGTCACGATGATGAAGGCGGTGCCGAGTTCCTCGTTGATCTCGCGGAAGAGCCTGTACACGGCCTTCGTGTTGTCCGTGTCCAGGTTGCCCGTGGGCTCGTCGGCCAGCACGAGCGCCGGCCGGTTCATGAGCGCGCGGGCGATGGCCACGCGCTGCTTCTGCCCTCCGGAGAGGTCGTTGGCGCTCTTCTTCTCAAGCCCCTCGAGCCCGAGCAGCGCGAGGTTCTCCTCGGCCCGGGGCACGAGGTCCGACGCCGCGACGCCGGCGATGCGGCCGGGCATGAGCACGTTCTCGAGCACGCTGAACTCGGGCAGCAGGTAGTGGAACTGGAACACGAACCCGATGAAGTCGTTGCGCAGAGCGGCGCGCCGCCTGCGGCTCGCCGCCGTCGCGTCGTGCCCGTTCAGCACGATACGCCCGGTGGTCGGCGTATCGAGCAGGCCGATCAGGTTGAGCAGCGTGGACTTGCCGGAACCGGACTGGCCGATGACCGAGGCGAACTCCCCCGCCCGGATCTCGAACGACACCTCACGCAGGGCGACCGTCTTCACGGTGGTGCCGTACGTCTTGCCGATCTGCTCGGCGTGGACCAGCGTCTCAGCCACCCTGGATCACCTCGATCGGATCGAGCTTCGACGTGCGCCGGGACGGTATGAAGGACGAGACCACGGCGACCAGCACGCCGACGACGAACGAGATCACGACGAAGCCCACCTGGGGCGTGATCGGGAAGAGGGAATCCGAGTCGCGCCCGAGGAACGTGAACACGGCGATGAGACCGAGGCCGGCGGCGACGCCCACGGCGGCGCCGCTCACGCCCAGGATCAGGGCCTGCCACAGGAAGATGCGCCCGGATTGGCGATCCTCCATGCCCATCGCCTTGAGGATGCCGATCTGACGGGTCTTCTGGACCGCGGAGATGGCCAGCGTCGAGGCGATGCCGAGGGCCACGGCGACCAGCACGAAGAACTGGATCATGTAGCTCGACGAGCTCTGACTCTGCAGCGCGGACAGCAGGTCAGCGTTCTCCGCCTGCCACTCAGTCACCGTCAGCCCCTCGAGCGCCGGCTGCCCGCGCAGGTCCGTCGCGACCTGCTCTGACGAGAAGACGTCGCTCACCTGCGCGTCGACAGCCGAATACTCGTCGACGGCGAGGCCGAGCACCGTCGCCGCCTCCTCGCCGCTCACGAACGCCGTAGCGCTGTTGGCCGCGGCCGAGCCGAAGTCGAACACGCCCGACACGCTGAGCTCCGCCGGATCGCCGGAGGGGAGCACGAACGAGGCCGTGTCGCCAGGCTTGAGGCCGAACGTGTCGGCGAAGTCCTTGCCGACCATCACCCGTCCGGCGCCCAGAGAGGCCTCGCCCGCGATCAGGCGGCCGGAGAGGTCATAGATGGTGTCCAGTTGGTCCAGCGCGCCGCCCGTGAACTGGAGCGGCGCGCTCTCGGACCCCTTGCGGAAGATGGCCGAGTAGGTGCGCGTCGGCACGACAGTGGTGATCTCGCTCTGCGCCTCCAGGGCCCGTTGGAGCTGCGGCGTGTAGGCGACGGCCGCGCCGTCCTCCCCGGCAGTCACCACGACCTGCGGGCTGTTACCGATGGTCTGGTCGACCAGGCTCGCCTGCAGGCTCGTGATCAGGGAGCCGAGGAAGACCTGCACACCGATGCCGACGGCGATGCCGGCCGCGATCAGGATGGATTGGACCGGGCTCTTGCGAAGGAACCGGGTCGCTATGCGCAGGCTCAGCACGCCTCAGGCCTCGTCGTCGCCGGCGTCGCCGAGCAACTCATCGAGGTCCACGACCTCCTGCGGCAGCCAGCCGGTCGCGGCGCCGACGAACGCGGGGCCGCCGACCCAGATGTCCACGCCGGGCAGCTCCTTCTTCAGTGCGTCGACCGCGTGGCGAACGGCGACGCGGTGGAAGTGCGTCGACGAGCTCATCACGACGGCGTCGACGCCCAGCCGCCTGGCGGCGTCGGCGATCTCCGGGACCGGCGTGTCCGGGCCGAGGAAGTACGTCCTCCAGCCGGCCATGTCGAAGCGGTCCGACACCATCCGCAGGCCGAGGTCGTGCCCCTCGTCAGGCGGGCACGCCAGCAGCACGCCGCGGCCGGAAGGCTGCACCGCCGCCTTCGCTTTGAGGACACCCGGATACACGATCTCGACGATCGTGCGCACGGTCGCGCTCGCCAGGTGCTCCTCCCAGATCGCCGTCCTCCCGGTCTGCCACGCCGCACCGGTGTCGGCGAGTATGCGCGTCAGGACCTCGCGATACAGCACGGGAATGGAGACGGCGCCCGACGTGACGGCCTCCACGGCCGTCTGAACCGCCGTCGCCTTGTCATGCGCGGCAAGCGCTGCAGCCACCGCTCCATAGACGGCGTCCGCGTGCGCCTGTGCGCCGGGATGAGTTGTGTCTGCATCGTCGGCCATCGGCAGGCTTCTACCCGCGAGGATGCGCGCCGTAACGAGGTTGGCGCGCCCGGCAGGATTCGAACGCGGGTTCACCAGGACCGAGGAGTCGGCCGCCCGGACAACGGCCGCCACAAGCGAGTCCTGGGGATCCCTTCCCGGCTCCCACCCTGGACCGCTCACCGTAGTCTCGTGACCTTGCCAGTGAGCATCGGATGTGAGCAACTGTAGCGTGACGCTACTGGCGGAGGGTCGAGGAGGCGCACATGGCTTGGTTCTGGTGGTTCATCATCGTCACCCTCTGGGTGCTGTTCGTGTACTTCACCTTCATGCTCGCTGCAAGCAAGGGCCGCAGTCCGTTCCTCTGGGTCATTCTGGCGATCTTCTTCCCGCTCATAACGATCATCATCTTGCTGGTGTTGCCGCCCGCCGACGGCGCCGGCAGAGCCTAGTAGCAGCACTGGCTGAGCGTCTGCGGCCCCGCTCCTCCATCGGTGAGGGGCGGGGCCGCTTTCGTGCCTGCCGTGGAGCGCTTGTCTGACGCAGGTCGGTGGACAGCGGTGCACTCGGACGGACACGACGTGGGGCGCATGCAGAAGCTCTGGCGCGCCCTGTCAAGCATCAACCGGAGTCAGGTGTCGAGGATCACCCGAGACAGTCGTCAAGGATCAGCCGGATCAGTGACAAGGATCAGGTGATGCCGGAGTGTCGAGTATCGCCCGGAGTACGACAGAGCTCTGGCGCGCCCGGCAGGATTCGAACCTGCGACCTGAAGATTAGAAGTCTCCTGCTCTATCCAACTGAGCTACGGGCGCCCGGAAAGGCAAAGTATACGGGGAGATGGAGCGGGAGACGGGTTTCGAACCCGCGACCCTCAGCTTGGAAGGCTGATGCTCTACCAACTGAGCTACTCCCGCTCGGAGGAGGGTGCTGGTCGGGACGGCGAGATTTGAACTCGCGACCCCCTGCTCCCAAAGCAGGTGCGCTACCAGGCTGCGCCACGTCCCGGACGCTGCGCAAGTATACCCCATGACCCGCGCCGGACCGGATGCGGGGCGAGGCTACTCGTCCAGGCTGGGCAGCGTGAGCCCCTGCCCCGGCTGGAGCACCGGGTCGTCCAGGTGGTTCGCCTCACGGATCGCGAACACCGCACCTCGCGGGTCGACATCCGCGCCGTAGTGCCTGAGGGCGACGGACCAGAGGTCGTCACCCTGCTGCACCGTGTAGTGCACGCCCGTGTAGATGGCGCCGTCCTCGCCGGCGTGAGCGACGCGCACGCCCGCCCACACGGCCAGGAAGATGAGCAGGAGAAACACCGTGAACCTGACCAGGCCGGCCACCCGGCGCCTGCGCCGCTGCCGCCGGGCAGACCGCCCGAAGGCGCGCGATGCCGGCCCCACGGCCTGCCGCGCGTCCGGCGGCTCGGCGACGACGCGCAGTTGCCTCCGGCCGCCGCTCACCGCGGCACCTCACGGAGCGGCCGCGGCACGACACCCGAGAGCTCGCTGCCGCAGTCAGGGCAGCCGACGGTGACCCTGCCGCTCCAGAGGTCCGCGGAGACGACACGGACGGAGCGACCTCCGCACCACAGGCAGGGCTCCTCACGGCCGGCGAGGGCGGCGGCGAGTGACTCGTCGACAGCATCGGCGAGACTGGGCTGGGCGACTGTGGCGAGAGGCACGGTACTCATAGCTGACGGAGGACCCCCACGACTCGGCCGACGAGCTGGACCTCGTCGGCAGGGACGACGATCGGCTCGTAGTTGTCGTTGTCGGACTCCAGACGGACCGTCGGCCCGTCGCGGTAGATGCGCTTGGTGGTGGCCTCCTCGTCGGCCACGCGGACGACGACGATCTCGCCGTCGACGGCCTGAGACTGGGGATGGACGACGATCAGGTCGGCGTCGAAGATGCCCGCGCCGATCATCGAGTCGCCGCGGACGCGCAGGACGAAATCGCCGTCATCGCGACGGAGAAAGCCCGGCACGTCGACGAGCTCCTCCACGTTCTCTTCGGCGAGGATCGGCGCGCCGGCGGCCACGCGGCCCACCAGCGGCAGCGGCCGCGGCGGGCGCAGATCGCGGACGACGTCGAGTGCGCGCGGCTTCGTCGGATCCCTCTTGATGAGGCCGAGGCGCTCGAGGTTCGCGAGATGCGCGTGGACGGTCGACGGTGACGAGAGCTCGAGCGCCGCACAGATCTCACGCACCGTCGGCGGATAGCCGTTGACGCGGACGTTCTCGCGGATGAACTCCAGTACCTGTTCCTGTCGCGGCGTGAGGCCTTGCACCGTTCCTCCTCCTGTGGCGAACACGTGTTCGTATGGAGCGTAGGGCGAACCCGTGTTCGTGTCAAGATGCATGATAGGAACGGGGTCGGACGGAAGAACGCCCACCACGCGCGAGGGGCGCCGCCACCAGCGGGTGGCGGCGCCCCTCGGCGTCGCGTGGGTCGCGCCCGGCCGGGCGCGACGCGGAGACCGGCTGTTACTTGTTGTACGGCCCGATCGGCAGAACGACGCGGCCGTAGAGCTCGTTCCATACCTGGGCGATGGACCCGTACACGGCGCTGAGCCCGACGAAGATGCCTTCCCAGCCGGCGATCTTGGTGATCGTCGCGTTGCCGGTCCAGTCGCCGATCGCGAGCAGCACGAAGAGGACCGTCAGGCTGAGGAACACGGTCTGCAGAGAGCGGTTGATGCGCAGGGTGCCGATGAACATGAGGCCGGTGAAGACGCCCCAGGCCATCAGGTACCAGCCCATGGCCACGTCGTCGGGACCGTCGACGCCCATCCACTTCGGGAAGACGATGAGGCCGACCAGCGTGAGCCAGAAGAGGCCGTAAGACAGGAACGCGGTCATGCCGAAGGTACTGTTCTTCTTCCACTCCATGATGCCGGCGATGACCTGAGCGATGCCGCCGTAGAAGACGCCCATCGCGAGGATCATGGCGTTCATCTCGTAGAAGCCGGCGTTGTGGATGTTGAGCAGGACGGTCGTCATGCCGAAGGCCATCAGGCCGAGGGGACCCGGGTTGGCGGTGGCGTCGCGCAAGGTGGCCGTGATCGTGCCACGCTCGCCCATCGGGCCTGTGGCCTGGCCCGGTATCGTCAATGACTTCTCGTCGGCCATCTGAAGAACCCTCCACTGTCGGTACGCCGTTTGCGGTGACGAACGGTGCCGCGACGCCCCTGGTGCAGCACGGCAAACCCGCGGAGTTGTATCACGAAGACCGCCGCAAACCAAGCGTCCGGCGTGTGCCGGGATGGATGAAGGCGCAAGGCGTCGTTCGATCAGTGGGCGGCCACGACCCGATGGCCCGACGCTCCTGGGCGAGTCCCGCCCGCCCGGGCCTCCCTGCGCACGCGGATTCACTATACTGTCGGCGCACCGACCCGATTCGCGAAGAGACCCGGACGCAGATGATCGCCACCCCTCGCCCTATCGAAGACCCCGCCCGCCGGCACGGCGTGGCGCTGGCCGTCGCGCTGATCCTCCTCGTCTCGACCGCCCTGCGGCTCTGGCAGCTGAGCACGCCCGCGGAGTACATGTTCGACGAGGTCTACTACGCCAAGGACGGCAAGGCGGTCGTTGACGGCCGCGTCGGCCCCAAACCGCCTCTCCGCTGGGCGGGCGGCGACGAGGTCTCCTGGCCCCATCCGGAGATGGGCAAGTTCGCGATCGCCGCCGGCATCCGGCTCTTCGGCGACCGCGCCTTCGGCTGGCGCTTGCCCGCGGTGGTGGCAGGTGTGGCCCTCCTCGCCTGCGTGTACCCTCTGGGACGAAGGCTCGGCCTCTCCCCGCCGTGGGCGCTGCTCGCGCTCCTGTTCGCGGCCGCGGACCCACTCGGCATCACGCAGTCGCGGATCGCGACCCTCGACATCTTCATCGCCGTCTGGACGGCCTTGTGCATCCTCTTCGCGCTCCGCTACGTCCAGGACGGCTGGCGCGCGCGCTGGCTCTTCGCGTGCGGCGCCGCCGGCGGCATGGCGCTCGCCACCAAGTGGTCCGGAGCCCTGGCCATCGTCGCCGCGGCGCTCATCGTCCTCGCCGCCTGGCTCCTGCAGTCGCGCGCGGCGCGCGACGGGTCGGATGCGGCTGCCGAGACGGAGCCCCGCGACCACCGGCCTGCGGCCGTGTCCTGCGCGGAGTCCCTGCCCGCCGCGCCGCCCCAGGGCCCCGTCTCGCGGCGCGTCCTCACGATGCTTGCCGCACTCGTGGCCGTCCCGCTCGCCATCTACCTCTTCAGCTACGTGCAGTACTTCGCCGCCGGCCACACGATCGCCGACTTCCGCGAGCTGCACCGGCAGATGGTGATCTTCAATCTCAACCTCAGGGCCGAGCACACCTACGCGTCCGCAGCGCACACGTGGATCGTCGACTACCGCCCCGTGTGGTACTTCTTCGAGGGCAAGAAGACCTATCGCGGCGTCATCGCCATCGGGAACCCCTTCCTGTGGTGGCTCGCGACGCTCTCCCTGGTCGCCGCCGTCGTCCTCGCGCTGCGGCGGTCCTACGCGCTGTTGCCGGTGGCGGCGCTCGTCATCGTGCTCTACCTGCCGTGGTTCGCGACGTCCCGGACGTCCTTCCTGTACTACATGACACCGGTGGCGCCGTTCATGGCGATCCTCGTGGCCACGGCGCTCTGCGTCTTCGCCGGCGGCGCCGTCCCGCACCGCGGTTGGCTCGCCGTCGCCGGCGCAGCTCTCGTGACGGCCGTCCTGTGGCGGCCGGTGGGGCTCGCCTCCCGCTGGCTCTTCTGGGAGCTGCCCCGGCGCGCCGGGGACTCCGCGGGCTGGGTCGCCGTGACGATCGGGGTGCTCCTGGCGCTCGCCGCGCTCATCGTCCTGCTCTCCCCCAGGCTCAGGCGGTACAGGCCGTGGATGGCCATGGTCGTGGCGGGCGGCGTCATCGGCATCGTCGTCGCCTTCATCCCCATCGTGCTGGGCCTCCCGATCTCACCCGAGTACTTCTCGCACATCACCTGGTTCCCCAGCTGGATCTGACGGGCCGCGCGGCCGTGCACGAGAGAGACCCGGCGTCCGAGGACCGCGACCAGACACCGCCCGTCCCCGGTCTCCTGCCGGTCTACCTGGCGCACGCGACGACGCACCTGTACATCGGCCTGTTCCCCGCCGTCCTCTTCACGCTGCGAGATACGTTCTCGGCGAGCTACGGCACGTTGGGGGCCGTGTTCACCGCCGCGATGCTCGCGTACGGGCTCCTCTCCCTGCCCACCGGCATGGTCGTCAATCGTGTCTCCCCGCTCCTGGTGGTGCGCCTCGTCCTCGTCGCGGGCGCGGCCGCATGCGTCGCCGTCGCGCTTGCTCCCGACGAGGTGACCTTCGCGGTCGCTCTCGTCGCCCTCGGGATCGCCTGCGGTCCGTACCACACGGCCGGCCTCACCCTCGTCTCGCGCGTGAGCGGCAACGACGCGCGGCGGCTCGGCCACCACGGCATGGTCGGCAACCTCGGCCTGGCGCTGGCCCCCACCTTCGGCGCCGTCCTCGCATGGAGCGTGTCCTGGCGACTGGCGTTCGCCGCCGCCGCCGCACTGGGCCTCGTGGTGGCGGGGCTGACCCTCCGGATGGGGCGCATCGTGGACCCGGGTCTCCGGGGATCACCCAGGGGAACGACGCGCGGAACGGCCGCGGAGGCGGATCGGACAGCGGCGCAGGTGGAGGCCCGCGAGGGCGCCGTGGGCTGGGACGTGGACGACTCGTCGCCGCGCGCCGAGGGCGTTGCCCTCCCCCGCAAGACGCGCGCCTCGTCGTCCTCCACCAACCTCACGGCGCTCGTCCTCGTCTTCGCCATCACCTGTGCGCTGGGATTCATCTACCGGGGCTTCGCGACGTTCCTTCCGGCGCTGGCGGCGTCGCGCTCCGAGGTCCTGCCGGCGACCGCGCTGCTCCGCGGGGGGATCCTCGCCTCGCTCGTCTACCTGGCCGGCTTCTTCGGCCAGTGGTGGGGCGGCCACCTCGGCGGCCGCCGGCACGCCGAGACGCTCTACGCGCTGCTGCTCGGCGCCACCGCCCTGCTGCTCGCCGCCACCTTCTTCGCGGTGGACTGGTGGCTCCTGACCTGCCTCGCCGTGACCAGCTTCATCCACTTCACCACGCAGCCGATGGACAACACGTTCACCGGGCGCTACACCTCCGTCGGGCACCGCGGGCTCGGCTACGGAACAAGCTTCGCGCTCTCCTTCGGGGTAGGGTCCTTCGCCGCGTGGGCCGGCGGGGTCGTCGCCGACGCCGCCGGCGATCGTCTGCAGTACGTCTGGCTCCTGCTCGCCGCCGTGGCGGGCCTCGCGGCGGTCTGCGGCGGCGCGCTGGCCGCGCTCGCCCGCGGCCTGGGCGAGCCGCACGGTCCCCAGACGCCCCAGGCCGGCAGCGGACCGTAGTCCGCGGCCGGCCTGGAGTCCCCCGGAGCCGCGCGACGAGCGTGGGGCGCGCCCTAGGCGATGACCGCCGCCATGATCGCCTTCTGCGCGTGCAGCCGGTTCTCCGCCTGGTCGAAGACCACGGAGTGCGGCGAGTACAGCACCTCTTCGGTGATCTCCTCGCCCCAGTGCGCCGGCAGGCAGTGCATGACCTTGACCTGCGGGCCGGCCAGCCTCACCAGGTCCATGTTGACCTGGTAGGCCTTGAGCGCCGCCAGACGCACGTCGTGCTCCGCCTCCTGACCCATGCTGGTGAACGTGTCGGTGTAGATCACGTCGGCGCCCTTGACGGCCGCTCGCACGTCGTCGGTCAGCTCGATGGTCGCGCCGGTCTCCTTCGCGTCCTCCCGCGCCCGCTTGATGATCTCCGCATTCGGCCGGTAGCCCTCCGGCGTGCAGGCGACGACGTGCATGCCGGTCTTGGCGCCGACCTCGGCGAGCGAGTGGGTGACGTTGTTGCCGTCGCCGATGTAGACCAGCTTGACGCCCTCGAGGCGACCGCAGTGCTCGAGGATCGTGAGCGCATCGGCCATGCCTTGGCAAGGGTGGTGGTCGTCGGTGAGGCCGTTGATCACGGGGATCTGGCCGTACGCGGCGAGGTCTTCGACGTCCTTCTGGGCAAAGGTACGGATCATGATGCAGTCGACGT
The DNA here is from genome assembly GCA_963736645.1 of uncultured Thermoleophilia bacterium. Lineage (GTDB taxonomy): Bacteria > Actinomycetota > Thermoleophilia > UBA2241 > UBA2241 > CAIXSE01. The sequence goes on from CAVTPJ010000002.1 coordinate 191,299, forward strand.
ACCGGCTCATCACGTTGGCGGTGTCCTTGATGGTCTCGCCGACGCGCAGCTGGATGTCGCCCGCGTTCAGGAACATGGGCTGAGCGCCGAGCTGCTCGATGCCGACCTCGAAGCTCATGCGCGTGCGCGTGCTGGTCTTCATGAAGATCATCGCGACGGCGCGGCCGTCGAGGAACGGATGCGGCACGCGGCGCTTGTGCACGTCCTTGAGCTCGACGGCCAGGTCGAGCAGTGCCGTCACTTCGGCGGGCGTGAAGTCGTGGATGGTGAGGAAGCTGCGACCGGTGAGATCGAGCTCGGAGAGGTGGCGCTTGGCCTTCTCGGGCATGGAACCCCCTTCACTGGTACGGGCGACGGTGGGCCGCCGCGGAGGCGGCGCGGCGGCGGCCGGCGCGCTGGCGCGCCCCGGCCGCCGCCGGATCACGGCGAGGGTATCAGATGAACTTGTGCTCGCGGAGGACGTCCTCGAGCGTCGGGCTGCCGATCTCCTGCAGGTCGTAGCCGACCTGCACGGCCGGCAGCTTGATGTCGACGATGCGCCGCAGGTCCATCGGCGTACCGATGACGACCACGTCGGCGCCGGAGGCGTTGATGGTCGTCTCGAGGTCCTTGAGCTGCTGGTCGGAGTAGCCCATGGCCGGCAGCAGGACGCCGACGTTCGGGTACTTCTCGAACGTCGCCTTGATCTCGCCGACGGCGAACGGGCGCGGGTCGATGAACTCGGCGGCGCCGAACTGCCTTGCCGCCACGGTGCCGGCGCCGTACTTCATCTCGCCGTGCGTGAGCGTCGGGCCGTCCTCGACGACGAGGACGCGCTTGCCCTTGATCAGCTCGGGCTTGTCCACGGTGGTCGGCGAGGCGCCCATGATGATCTGCGCGTCCGGGTTGACCGAGCGGACGGCCTCGAGCTCGGCCTCGATGCCGGCGCGGTCGGCGGTGTCGATCTTGTTGAGCACCACGGCGTCGGCGAGCCGCAGGTTGACCTCGCCGGGGTAGTACACGAGGCCGTCGCCGGGACGGTGCGGGTCGGCGACCGTGATGTACAGGTCGGCGGCGTAGAAGCTGAAGTCGTTGTTGCCGCCGTCCCAGAGGATGACGTCGGCCTCCTTCTCGGCCTCGCGCACGATGGCCTCGTAGTCGACGCCGGCGTAGATGACGTTGCCGGCCTTGACGTGCGGCTCGTACTCTTCCATCTCCTCGATGGTGCACTCGTACTTGGCGAGGTCCTCGACCGTCGCGTAGCGCTGCACGCGCTGGGCGACGAGGTCGCCGTACGGCATGGGGTGACGGATGCTGACGACCTTCTTGCCGGCCTCGCGCAGCATGGTCTGGATCTTGCGCGTGGTCTGGCTCTTGCCGGCGCCGGTGCGCACGGCGCAGACGGCGATCACCGGCTTGGTGCTCTTGACCATGACCTTGTCGGGGCCCATCAGCATGAAGTCGGCGCCGAGGGAGTTCACGAGCGCCGAGCGATGCATGACGTACTCGTACGGTACGTCCGAGTAGGCGAAGACGACCACTTCGACGGCGTGCTTCTTGACCAGCTCGGGCATCTCGGACTCGTCGTGGATCGGGATGCCGTCGGGGTAGTACGGACCGGCGAGCTCGGCCGGGTACTTGCGGTCGTTGATGTACGGGATCTGCGTCGCGGTGAAGGCCACGATCTCGTACTGCTTCCTTGTCGCGGAAGTAGGTGTTGAAGTTGTGGAAGTCGCGCCCCGCGGCTCCCATGATCAGGACTTTGGTTCTGTCTGCCATGCTCACTCCTGTGGTTGCAGGTCCCTCCGCGCCACGATCCTTGTGTCAGGCCGGCGGAGTGAACACCTTGTGGACGTACGGTGACGTGAAGAGCTGCAGCGTCGCAGCGTAGTTGGGGACGAAGGTGACGGGATCGCCGAGCGCGGGCGGCCGGTCGAGGGCGTCGACGTCGAGGATGAGGTGGTCGCTCGAGGCGCCGAGCACCTCGACGCGCGGGTCGATGGGCACGAGACCATCGGGCGGCGCGTCCTGGCGCCCCAGGGCGCAGATCGCGCGCCGCCGCTCGCCGCGGTCGGTGAACGTCGGGAAGTTGCCGAACGCGTCCTGGGCGCTCGTGCCCTGCGGCAGCGACGGCTTGGCCAGGCACTCGATGACCGGCGCCGCCACGGTGAAGGCGTCGCGATGGAGGCCGAGCGTGGGCTCGCGGGTGAGCGTGTCCACGCCGAGCAGGATGGTCTCGCCGATGCGCAGGGTGTCCACGTGGGCCGGCATGCGGCCGGACACGGCCATGCCGATCGAGCCGGAGTTGCCCCCCGAGACGAGGAGCGGCCGGCCGAGCTGCTTCTCGCTGCGCGCGGCCAGCTCGGCCAGACGCCCCATGTTCTCCTCGTCGGGCACGATGGCGCCGTAGCAGGTGAGATTGACGCCGATGCCGGCGATGTCGATGTGGTCCATGGCGTTGACGCGCTCGAGGAAGGCGGGCAGCGCGTCCGGCATCATGCCCTCGCGAAGGTCGCCGAGGTCGACCATCGCGACGATCGGCATGACGCCGGCCCGCGGCCGCCGCGGCGTTCTCGAGCGCGACCACCGTCTCCAGCTCGCTCTCGAGGGAGACGTCGGTGAGCTGGACGGTCTCGCCGGCCAGCTCCGGAGGCGGCGCGCGCAGCAGCCAGATGGGCGCCGTGAGGCCGGCGTCGCGCAGGCGCTGGGCGTTCTCGAGGCGTGATTCGCCGAGCGCCCTGGCCCCGCCGGCCAGCATCGCCCGCCCCACCTGCGGCGACCCGCACGTCACCTTGGTGACGGCGACGACGGAGATGCCGGGCAGGCTGTCGACGACGCGCCGTGCGTTGGCGCGCACCTTGCCCAGATCGACGGTCAGCGTGGGTCTCGCGAGCATCTTCCTCCCCTGCATAAGACGTATGCAGAAGAGTATAGCCGCCACCCTGTTCACGCAAGTGGGCGGACCGTTTCCGTGTGACCTCTCGTCGCAAGGCACACGGGGACCTCGCAGTCGTCGGTCGGCAGGCCGCAGGTCACCCTCCACACGGGTTCGCCGCCCATCGCCGTGTGGCCGTCCTGCAGGTACACTGACCGCGTGAGGACCCGTCGCCGACGTAGCCGAGAGCGCCGATCCGGACGCGCACGCGCCGTCATCGGGCTTGCGCTGGCCCTCGCGATCGTCCTGCCTGCCGCGTCTGCGCGCGCGGCGGAGCCGGACGCGCGGACGCCGTCGACGCTCACCGCAGGCGCCGCGCCGGCCGTGGTCGCCTTCGGCGGCTCCGCCGTGCTCTCCGGCCGCCTCGAGGCGGGGGGCGTCGCGGTCGCAGGCGCGATGCTGACGGTCGCCGCGACCACGGACGGCCTGGTCTGGAGCGCCGTCGCCGAACCGGCGACGGACGGCGCCGGCGCTTTCTCGTTGCCGGTCACGCCCGGACCGGAGTGGGCCCGCACCACGTACCGGGTCACGTTCGCAGGCGATGCGGAGCTGCTGCCTTGCGAGGCCCTCGCCCAGGTCGGCGTCCAAGCGGGGCTCGACCCGCCGTCGGTCCCCACGGCGGTCGGTCGCGACAGCCGCTTCGTGGTCTCGGGGGTCCTGCGTCCGCCACATCCCTCCGGAACGCCGGCCGTGACGATCCACTGCTTCGTCCTCAAGGCGGGCGAGTGGGTCGACGGGGCGGTCTTCGACGGGATCGCGGAGGACGTCGACGACGCTTCGTCCCGCTATCGCGCCGCGGTGAGGCTGCCGTCGGCCGGCACCTGGCGTCTTCGCGTCCTGCACGAGGATGCGGGACACGCGCGGACCTGGTCGGCGTGGAGCCGATCCCTCACGGTCACGCCCCGACCCGACGAGCCCATCTGGGACCGGGATGGCGTCACCACCATCCCCGAACGGATGGAGTCCCGTCTGAACTCCCGGCAGCTCATCGTCATCACGGGCAGGCGCCTCGGCTCGCGCACAGGCATGCTTCGTCTGTACGACTACACGGCGGGCGATTGGACGCTGAGGATGGCCGCGCCGGTCAGGTTCGGGACCTACGGGCTCACGAACGGACTCTCGCGCCGCGCCGGGTCTCGCACCACGCCGACCGGCATCTGGAGGATGTCCCCGTTCGCCTTCGGCTTCCACGCCTCGGCGCCGAGTGGCTGCGGACTTCCCTGGCGACGGATCACACGGAGATCCTGGTGGAGCGCCCGGCACGACTCCACCTACAACACCTGGGTGGAGTCCGCACGCTTCGTGTACGGGGAGCATCTCGCCGACTACCCGCGCTCCTACGAGTTCGCCGTCCACACCGGCTACAACGCGCTTCCCAACCAGCGCGTCTTCGGCAGGGGGACGGCGATCTTCATCCATGTCGTCCACCCCGGCTACTCCGCCGGCTGCATCCTGCTCGCGCGCTCGGACATGATCTCGCTGCTGCGGCGACTCGACGCCGGCGAGCGCTTGAGCTGCGCGATCGGCACCACGCGGAGCGGCACGACGACCTGCGTCTCCGAGTACTGACCTCCGCGACCTCGCGGCCGCCGACGCCCCCGGGCCCTCCCCCAACGACCGACGCCGGGCAAACGCTCGTCAGAACGGGCGCCCGGCGAGAGGATGGGACGGCACAGTCACATCCTCGGAGGGAGGAGCCATGGCAGGCAGCGTCTACAAGGTCATCGAGATCATCGGCACCAGCGACACGTCGTGGGAGGAGGCGGCCAGGACCGCTGTAGAAGAGGCCGCGGGGCACCTCGAGGATCTGCGCGTCGCCGAGATCGTCGAGCTCGACATGAAGATCGACGGCAACAAGGTGGCCGCCTACCGCGCCAAGGTCAAGGTCAGCTTCAAGTACCACAAGGAAGGCTGAGAGCGTCGGCCGGGGCGGCACCGGCGTGACCCAGGCACGGGCGAGGCGGCGGGCTCAGATGCCGGCGCTGGAGCGCATGAGCGCCGTGACGGCCTCGCGCGAGAAGTGGCGCAGCAGAGCGCCGCAGCAGGCGAAGATGTAGTCGCGATCGAGCGCGACGCGCGCGTCCGGCGGCGGCAGCAGCCGCTCCCCGCCGCCGCTTCTCGCGCGCGTGTCCGCGAGCACGGCCTCGCCTCCGGGCAGACGTGTGAGCGCGCCGCCGGTGCCGATGACGAGCCGGCAGGCGGTCAGGTCGCGCCCGCGCGCGACCGTCTGACGGCCGGTCGGCGTGTAGAGGTGCGTCAGCTGACCAGCGTGCCGCTGCACGCCGGTGACGGCGGCGAAATGCGTCAGCGTCAGCGCCGCCGCGGTCTCCTCCTGCGTCGTCGGCAGCGGCGGCGGCAGGCGTACCGGGCGCTCCTGCTCCGCGAGCATCTCGACCACGTGCCTGGCGCTCACGTACGTGCCGAGGTCCCCCTCCACGGTGCGCTTGCTGTGCGGTTGGGGCTCGATCATCAGAGCGGCGATCTCGGGACTGCCGTCTGTGATCGAGTGCACGTCGGTCGTGGCTCCGCCTACGTCGATGACGACCAGGTCGCCCAAGTCCTCCGCGAGCTGCTCGGCTGCGATCAGGACCGCACCGGGCGTCGGCAGGATCTTGCCGTTCACGACCTCACCGATGCGCTCCATGCCCGGCGCGCGCGTGATGTGCTCTTCGAAAGCGTCGTGGATGACGTGCCGGGCCGGCACGATGTCCAGCTCGTCCACGGCCGGATAGACGTTGTTGGTGAGCTTGACCCTGAAGCCGGCTCTCTCCAGCACCTCCCGGGCGTCGTCGCAGACGACTGAGTTGCCGGCGTACACGACGATGGGCCGCGCCTCGAGCTTCGCCAGTTCCCCGGCGTTGAAGAGCACCGTGTCGCAATCGCCGCCCTCGACCCCCCCGGCGAGCAGGATCAGATTCGGCCTGACGGCATCGACCTCGCGCAGGTCGTGTGCGCGCAGGCGCCCGGCCGTCTGGTACTTGACGACCGCGCCGGCCCCGAGCGCGGCCTCGCGCGCGGCCATCGCCGTCATGCGCTGCGTGAGGCCGTGCACGGTCATGCGCAGGCCGCCGGCGGCCGAGCTGGTCGCCAGCGTGAGCTCGGGCTTCACCGAGCAGCGGACGGCCGCCTCCAAGCGCGCCCGGGCGGCGTTCACGCCGATCGTGACGTCACCGTCGGCGACGGAGGTGGCGGCGACGCCCTGCCCGACCAGGCAGGGCGTCGCCTCCGGGTACTCGCTCAGCCCGTCGAACGCCGAGACGACCGTGGTCGTCGAGCCGATCTCGGCGACGAGCGCGTCGACGGGCCGGCGCTCCACGTCACATCCCGCGCTCGCGCATCGTGCTGACGACGAAGGAGGCCACGCCGATGCCCTTGGCGCCGCGACCGAAGCCGGCGTCCATGCCCCAGCTGCGGGCCAGCTCGTCGGTGACCTGCGTGCCGCCGCTGATGAGCAGCAGCTTGTCGCGCACGCCCTTCTCGACGGCCAGGTCGGCGAGCTTCTCCATGTTGTTCCGGTGCATGTCCCCGTGCGTGATGATCGTGCTGATGAGGACGACCTGTGCGGCGTGCTCGATGGCCGCGTCCAGCACCTTCTCGACCGGCACGCTGGTGCCGAGGTACTCGCACGAGAAGCCCCACTTCTCGAGGCCGCCGTGCTTGATGTCGATGATCTCGCGCATGCCGACGGAGTGCTCGTCCTCGCCGACGGTGGCAGCCACGCACTTGACGTTCTTCTCGGTGACGAAGGCCTTGATCTCCTCGTCCTTCATGACCACGGGCTCGGGCGGGATGACGAGACGGGCCGGGTCGACGACGACGTCCAGCCGGCCCTTCATCTCGATCAGCGTGCCCTCGGCCGGGTGCATGACCTGCCTGTTGATGACCTCGCACTCCTGCAGGTTCATGGCCTTGCCGAACTCGAGCGCCGCGAACTCGGCGACGCGCGGCGCCGCCGGCAGGAACAGCGTCACGACGACCCAGCCGTCGGCGGCCCACTCGACCTCCGGCTTGATGAGGCCCTTCGCGCGGAGCTCCGCCGTCTGCGCGAGCCGGGCGTTCACGTTGTCCTCGGGGTCGAGCTCGTCGATGAACGGCACCTTCTCCGCGTCGCACAGTGTGCAGCCGCCGATGAGGTCGCAGGGCTTCTGTCGGTCCGAGCCGGCGTCGCCTGCGGCCGGGCCGCCGTCCGCGTCGTACCCTTCCGGCAGGTGGTTCTCGCCGAAGTGGTGACAGACGGGAGCGAGGTAATCGGCGGCGCGAGGCACGATCGTGCCCGCCGCCACCCCGCCGTCGCTCTTGCGCGCGATGCCGTCGTCGTGCGTCTCCGGGTAGATGCCGGAGTCGACGAAGTACGCCTCCTCGACGGCGCCGAAGTAGCCGCCGTCCTCGAGCATCGCCTCCAGGAAGAGGACGGCGCGCTCCTTGATCTCGCGCACCTTCTGGTCGAGCTCCGGCGCGTCGCGGTCGAGCTTGACCATCTCGCGCAGGCCGTCCATGCCCACCAGGCTCTGCTTGGCCGTGTTCACGGCGGCGATGTTGTTGTAGTGCCAGGGCACGTTGCGGCCCTCGTCGGGCGTGATCGTGCTCTGGATGTCCGCGCTGGTGAGCCGGCTGATCATGAGGTTCATGACGTGGCTCACGGTCGCGTCGCGGCCGTCTGCCTCCATGTAGCGCGTGTTCTCCTGGGCGCGCATCCTGTACTCGCCGAACAGGTCGCGCAGCGCGACGGCGTACGGGAGGTCCATGCGCATGCAGGGCGCCGGCGCCGCGTCCGGCGGCACCGTGCTCAGGCAGATGTCCTCCTTGGGCATCCCCACCGAGACCGAGTACGCGGAGTTGATCGCGTGCTGCACGAGCAACTCCGGCATCACGTTCCAGGCCTCGACCGCCGTGGCGTTGGCGTTGTGGGCGCCGTCGATCTGCGCCATGCGCACGCTGGCCATCACGTGCTTGGCCACCGCCGCGTCGACGAAGCTGCGGTACATGTTGATGTTGCGGTAGAGGACGTTGTACTGCGGGTCCTGGTGAGCCCCGTTGACGCCCTCCTCGGCGAACATGACGGCCATCTCGGGGCCGGCCACACCGCTCACGTAGCTGTGGAAGTTGATCGGCCGGCCCACCTCGTCCTCGATCAGGTCGAGGGCCTTGCGCGTGGCGCGCACCTGCTTGCGCGTGACGGCGATGCCTCCGACGCCTTCGGGCGTGCCCTCGAGGAGCCCGTCCATGTGGCTCTGGCCGGCGGTGCGGATGACCATCATGTGGTCGGCGCCGTGCCAGGCCGCCATGCGCATGCGGCGGATGTCGTCCTCGAAGCGCCCGGAGGCGATCTCGGTGGTCACCACGCAGTCCGGCTGGGGGTCGATGTCGCCGAAGTAGTGGGCCGCCGGCAGCGGGATGCTGCGCTCGAGGCCCTTCGAGGTCTCCTTGTAGGTGAACTTGTGCAGCTTCTGGTCCGGCACCTGCTCGCGCCAGCGCCAGCCTTTGCGCCGCGGGCGGTAGTGCTCGAGGTCCTCGAGAAGGGCTTCCAGGTCGAGCTTCTCGTTGGGGTCGAGCGGCGGCGTGCCGCCGGAGCGGCGAGGGGTGTGCCGGCTCATCGCGCCCCTCCCCACTTCTCCTCCACGACGTCCCAGCCCTCGCCGGCGGCGAGCCGGCGCGCGGCCTCAGGCGCGTCCAGTCCCTCCCGGTCTGCGTAGTACCAGACGACGTGACCGCAGCCGTGCCCCAGCAGGCCGCGCTTCTCGCACTCGCCGACCACCGCCATACAGGTCGGCGAGTCGACGCCCATGCGCATCAGCACCGAGCGCTCGATGCTGGGCGAGGTGTGCGTGCGGGCGAGCTCGACCATCGGGTCCACGACCCGCTGCGCGAGCTCCCAGAACCGCGTCTCGAGCTCCTCGTCCGTGAGTCCGGCGAGGTGACCACGGATCTGCAGGTACGTGTCCTCGCGGGCCATGTCAGGCCTCCGCCGAGCTCGGCGAGCGTCGCCTGCACGGTGTCCGGGTCTGACTTGGTGTCGGCGGCCAGGAACTCGATGTCGTCCGACGTCGGCACGTAGCCCGCGGGGGCGTTCTTGAGCGCGTTGCGGATGTAGCTCTTGCGCATCCGCGCCACGTCGAAGTCCTTGGCGCGGATCTGCTCGAGCACGCTCGGGGATCACGATGACTTTGCCGGGCACGTTGTTCTTGGGGTCGCCCGCAGCACACGCCGACGCCCATCTCCTTGGCGAAGTTGAGCTGGCTCCAGTGGTGCTTGCCGGCGCCGGTGTACTCCGTCTCCTGCACGACGACGGTGGCGTCGCGCGGCAGGTCGCGGGCGAGGCTCACGGCCGCGGTCATGGCGGTGTTGCCCGCCGGGCCGCGCTCCAGGCCCTCGAGCTTGGCCATCGCCTCGGTGATGTAGAACACCTCGCCCTGCGTCACCGTGAGGTAGCGGTCGATGTACCGCAGCGGCCGGGCGGCGTTCCGCGGCACGTCGGCGCGGTCCGGCCAGGTGGCGAACGGCACGCCGAAGCCGGTATGGCCGGTGGTGAAGCTCTTGCGGTTGAAGTCGTCGTCGCTGGCCATGTGCAGACCGCTGAGGTCGACGGAGGCGCTGATGACCTGCGTGTCGGTCGCCCCGGCACGCTCGAGGCCGCGGGCGGTGCCGGTGGTGTTGCCGCCGCCGGCGTGGGTGCAGATCACGTGCGTCGGCGGCGCCCCGGTGAGGCCCTCCATCTCGCGGGCGATCTCGAGGCCCAGAGTCTCGATACCGCTCACCCCGAACGAGCTGTAGAGCGAAGCGGCGAAGTAGCCGGTCACGTCGAGAAGCTCGACCATGTGGAAGAAGAGCTCCGGGCCGACGGTCATCTGCACGACCTCGGCGCCGTAGCTCTCGCAGATGCGGCCCTTCTCGACGATCTCCGGCTGGCCGACGTGACGGCTGTCGAAGGTCTCCTGGCAGATGATGCACTTGAGGCCGTTGCGCGCCGCCTGGCTGGCGACGGCGGCGCCGTAGTTGCCCGAGGTCGCGGCGATGACGCCTTCGTAGCCCTTCTCCCTGGCCACGTGGATGCTCACGCTGGCACGGCGGTCCTTGAACGCGCCCGCGAGGTTGGCGGCCTCATCCTTGACGAAGATGCGCGCGCCCATGCCGGGCTCGCTCACGCTGCGCACGAGGTCGGTGAGGTTGCGCAGCTCGAGCAGCGGCGTGTTGCCCACGCCGGCCCGTGTCTGGATGCCTACGATGTCGTCGAGGCTGTAGCCGTGCGCGGTCATCATGCGCTCGTAGTCGAAAGCGAGCGGGCTCAGTTCGAACTCGGCGTAGTCCATGCCGAGCGCCTTGCGCATGATCTCGCCGCGGCGCGCCATGATCGCGTCGAACTTGGTGGCCATCAGCGCTCACCACCTTGAGAGGCGTGATAGGCCGCCAGCCTGGCGCGCAGGTCGCGCCCCACGTGCGTCAGCTCCGGGATGGGGTCGCCGTAGGTGATGTAGTAGCCGGGGTTCACGGCCGAGAGCGCGCCGGTCACCTCGCGGCCGGTGATCGTCTCGATGGTGAGTCGCCCGCCGAGGGCGGCCTCGCCCGTGGCGAATCCCTTGACCCACATCATCAGCGGCTTCTCCGCCGTCTCCGGCGGGAGGTTCTTGCTGCGGTCGGCCGGGTCGAGCAGCCTGCACTCGACCTCGACCCAGTCGCCCTCGCGGGCGCGGATCTCGTCCGTCACGCGGATCACTCCCTTCAGAGCGTCGGCGTCCAGAAGCGCGGGAGCGGCATGTCGACCACGGTGAGCATGCCGGCCGGCGCGTCCTTCATGAGCGGGATGTAGTTGCCGGTGCTGGCGTAGGTGCCCTTGCCACCGGGGATCTCGGGCGAGTTGACCATGTTCACGTTGGGATCGCCGACGATCTTGATGTAGTCGCCGGTGCCCTGGCCGGCCATCTCGGGGTGGATCTGCTGCGGGTGGATGAGGTGGATCTTCAGCTCGCCGTCGATGTAGCCCTTGCCCACCTGCTTGCAGCCGGCGACCCAGCCGGCCGGCACGCGCACGTGCGGCGTCGAGCGCTCGACCTCGGTGACGATGGGCTCCCGGGTCTCGATGATCTCATCGATCTTCCAGTTCAGAGCCTTGGCGATGAGCTCGATGGACTCGGGGAAGCCGATGTGGCCCACGATGCTGCCGTCGGCCACGCCCTTCTCGAACTGTTCCACTGTGGTGCCGACGCCCTGGCCGACCATGACGGTGGGTCCGAACGGGGAGAGGTCGTTGACGCGGGAGGCCTCGATGGAGTCGACGCGCAGGCAGATCGAGCTCCACATGACGATGAGGGCGTCGAGGACGAACCCGGGGTTGATGCCGGTGCCGAGGATGCTCACGCCGTTCTCCTTGGCGACACGGTCGAAGAGGTCGGCGCGATCGGGATCGCTCGCCCACGGATACGAGATCTTCTCGGCGATGCAGATGACGTCGCAGCCGGCCTTGAGCGCCGGGAGGATCTGCGGCTCGACCTCGTCGAGATTGGACTGCGTGTTGATGCAGACCACGTCCGGCTTCTTGGCGAGGACGGCCTCGAAGTCGGTGGTCATCTTGACGTCGCACGGCCGGTCGAGCAGCTCGCCGACGGTCTTCCCCTCCTTGGCGGGGTTGGTGACGATGACGCCGACGAGGTCGATGTCCTTCGGGCGGTCGAGGATGAACCCCAGAAGACCCTGGCCCATCATGCCCGTTCCCCACTCAGCGACCTTGATCATGTCTCGCTCCTCTTGACGTGATTGGCGCCGCGACGGCGCTGGTTCTCACTCATGCATACGGAATATGCATATCCCGACGGGACTCTACCATGCGATGAAGAGGCGGTCACGGATCCCGGACTACGCGGGAAGCCGCCGGGTGGCGCGAGCGTGCGCCAGGCATGGATGGCCCGCCCGGACGTCGGGCGGAGGTGCGCCGGAGCCGCGCCCGAGGGGCGCCCGGCCGGCGCTCAGATGCAGGTGGCTGGCGGAGGCTGGTCGACCGTGTCGTGCGCGAGGATGGAGAGCTCTTTGCCCATCATCGCCTCCTCGGTCGTAGGGTGCGGCCGGCGGGCGCCGGCCACTGGCCACAGGGTATGCGGGGCGGACTCCGGGCGTCAACCGTCGACGCCGTCGGCGCCGCGGCCCGAGACCTCGAGCTCCTCGTCTCCCCCGGGTCCCGCGACCGCCTGCACCACGGCGCGGGCGATCTCGCCGTCAGCGCCGGCAGGCGCAGCGTGGCCGGCGACTCCCCCGCCGGACAGGAACACATCCGCGGCCTTGACCGCGAGGACGGCCAGCTGAGCGGGGTCCTCGGGGACGACGCCGCCGGGAAACAGCCCGGCGTTGTCGCGCACGAAGCGCGCGGCGGCGCGCACCGCGGCGTGCTCCTCGCGTGCGCGTTCGTCCGCGTAGGCGAACTCCCAGCGGGCTGCCCGGCGTGAGATCGGCACGCGGTCCGCCGGGATCCCGGCCGCGGCGAACACGCGGCAGTCGTAGACGCGGCAGGTGCGCGGCCGGTGATCGTAGATCCTGCACCGGCCGCGCTCGTCGAGAAGCGGGCAGCGCCCGCGGGCGTCGTACGGAAGCACGAGATGGCCGGCGGGCGCTCCCGGCGCAGGGAACGTGAGCTCGCGCGGCACGGCCGAGAGCGTCTCGCGCTCGTCCGGCCCCACGTGGACGAAGTGCGACGTCGAACAGCAGGCGCAGCAGTCACCGCAGGGCGTGCCGGAGTCCCCGGAGCCGGCGAGCGCCGCCCGCATCTCGCGAAGCCAGGCGGAGAACTCGCCGGCGGGCAGGGGGCGTTCGTCACTGTGCCCGCTCACGGTCGTCACCCGTCCCCGAACAGCTTCTCGTTCGCAGCGGCGACGGCTCGGGCACGCTCCCGGTCGGAGGCTCCCGGGCGAGCCTCGAGCGGCGCATCCTCCAGGAAGCTCTCGTGGACCGCGATCGCGAGCGTAGCCACGCGGAGGGGCTCGCGGCGCGCGTCCTCGCTCGTGAAGCACCCCTCGTGCTCGCGGACGAAGCGCGCCGCAGTCCTCACGGCGGCGTGGCGGTCGTGGTCCTCCCGTGAGGGATGACTGAACCGCCAGCGCTCGACCTGCTCCCTGATGGCCGGTCTGTCAGCGGGGATCTGCGCCGCCGCGTAGATCCTGCAGTCGTAGGTGCGGCAGGCCAGCGGCCTGTCGTCGTAGATGGTGCAGCGGCCGCCCACGAGCAGTGGGCAGCATCCCTTGCGGTCGTAGCCGAGCACGAGGTTGCCGGGCGGCAGGCCCGGCGCCGGGAGCAGGAACCGGGGCGGAATGACGGCCCGCGCTCGCCGCTCCTCGGGCCGCACATGGATGACGTGCGACGTCCTGCAACAGGCGTTGCACTCGCCGCACGGCACGTCGGCCGGCTGCTCCTCCGCCAGCGCCGCCTGCACGCTGCGCAGCCAGGCGGAGAACGGGATCGCGGGCAAGCGTGCGCTGTCGGGCCGTTCGGTCACAGGGCAGACGATGCCGCCCCACGAGCCGGCACGTCAAGCGCCGTCGTGCGCCGCCTTCAACTCGGCGATGTCCAGCTTCTTCATCTTCAGCATCGCCTGCATGGTGCGTCCGGCCTTGTCGGGGTCGGGGTCGCTCATGTACTCGCGAGCTGCGTGGGCACGACCTGCCACGAGAGGCCGAACCGGTCCTGGAGCCACCCGCACTGCTGTACCTCAGGGTCGCCGCCATCGGAGAGCGTGTACCAGTAGTGGTCGACCTCCTCCTGAGTCGTACAGCTCACGACGAACGAGACGGCGGGAGTGAACGCGTACAGAGGGCCGCCGTTCAGCGCCGTGAAGCGCTGGCCGGCGAGCGTGAACTCCACGACCATCGCCGTGCCCTCCGGCCCGGGGCCGCCCGGTCCGTATCTGCTGACGTGCCCGATGGAGGCGTCATCGAAGACCGACACGTACAGGTCGGCCGCCTCCTCGGCTTGGGTGTCGAACCAGAGCATGGGCGTGATCTTCTGGATGGTCGTGGACATGGCGGCCTCCATGCGGACGGCGCTCGCCGGACGTCGGGCAGCAGGCCTCGGCCGGCGGGGCGCTGGGATGTGTCGATGCCGAAGAGTGTTCCACGGCGTCTGCAGGGATATGCGCGGGGCCGCCCGAGGGACGGCGCTGGATCAGGGATCGGCGGCGAGTTCGTCCGGAGCCAGCGCGCGGCCGGCGCCGGCCGCCGCTACGATCTCGGCACGAGCCAGCGCCCTCAGCTCGTCGTCGACCGGGACGTGGACGGCCTCGCCGCCGGCGCGGGCCCGGACGAAGCACACATCCTTGACGGCGCCGGCGCCGAGGACCGCCTCGACCGCGACGGCGTAGGCGGCCCCCTGCGGGCGGTAGCGTGCGAGGAGCGCGGCCGGCTCGGCGGCCTGATCGGTCTTGTAGTCGACGACGACCCACCGCTCGTCGTCGTCGCGATACAGCAGGTCGATCGCGCCGCTGAGGACGGCGCCCTCGACCAGCGCGCCGACGGCGAGCTCGCGGTGGACGGCGCCGGGATCGGCCGCGCCGGCGCGGGCCGCCGCCCGCACCGGCGGAGCGCGCCAGCAGGCGAGCGCGAGGTCGATGGTCTCGGCGGCCAGCTCGGGGCGTCCGAGTTCGAGCGCGGTGGCCTCCGCGGCGAGCGCGACCGAGGCCTCCTCGCCGAGGTCGCAGAGCTCCATGACGCGGTGGACGGCCGAGCCCAGCGCCAGCGCCCGGGCTCGGCCGGCGGGAGCGCCCGGCCCTCCCGTGCGGACCTCCTCGTCCACGTGCTCGAGTCCGCTCGGGCTGGTGGCCGGCGCGGGACGCGCCGCGCGCTCCAGCAGGACATCGTGCTCTGCACGCCACGCAGCGCGGGACGAGACCGCAGCGTCATCCTGAGTCGGCCCATCGACGTCGAGGCGCATGGGCGGGACGCCGGGCGGCAGCACGAGCAGGCCGTTGTCCTCGTACTCGTCGCCGATCGGAGCCGGTGAGGGCAGCGCGTCGCAGATAGGGCCGAGCAGGACCGCCGAGGGCTTGCCGTCCTTGTTCCTGAGACGGCCGAAACACGAGATGACGAGGCGGTCGCGGGCGCGCGTCGCGGCCACGTAGAGGAGCCGGCGCGACTCGCTGGCCTCCATCAGCTGCTCGCGCTGCTTGAGCGCCGTGTACGCCCGGGGCTCAAGGTCGCGAGCGGGCGCTCCGGGAAGCTCGGCCTTGAGCCTGATCGACAGACGCCGCTGCTCCCGGTCGACGATCGGGTCCCCGCCACCGCCCCCGCCCCCGAGCGCTCCGCCGACCAGGACGACGATCGGGTACTCCAGCCCCTTGGCCTTGTGGATGGTGAGCAGGTGCACGACGTCGCCGTCGTCGTCGACCTGCGACTCCTGCTCACCGGCGGCTTCACCGGCCTCGGCGGCCCAGGCAAGAAACGCGCCGAGGCCGCCCCCGCCGGCTCCCGAGAACGCGCGCGCGCGGTCGACGAGCTTCTCGAGGTTGGCGATCGCCTGCGCCGCCCCTGGGCCGGTGGCGGCCAGGAACTCGGACGCGCGCGTCAGCCGTATCAGCTCGGCGGCCAGGTCGTGCGGCTCGAGCTCGGAGCGGCGCTCGTGCAGGCGGCGCAGGGTGGCGAGCGCCACCGCGACCGCCGCGTGCGCCTCCGGCTGCGCGGCGAAGAGGTCGAACCTGCCTCCGTCGGCCCAGAACAGGAAGAGCTCGTCGTCGCTGAAGCCGAACAACGTGGAGTGCAGCGCTCCGTACACGGCCGGACCGTCGCTCGGATCGTCGACCGCCCGCAGACACAGTAGCGTGTCGTCCACCTCCCGGCGGGCGAAGTACGCCTTGCCGCCGTCCACCCGGTACGGTACGCCGGCCTCGCGAAAGGCCTGCTCGTAGGTCTCGAGGCTCGTGGTGGCGCGGAAGAGGAGCGCTACGTCGCCCCAGCGAGGGTCGCGCCAGACCTCGTCGTCATCGGACGCGGCGCGATCCTGGACGGCCCAGCGTTCAGCGTCGGCGCCGTGCATCGCCAGCAGCAGGGCGGCGACCGCCCGCGCCTCGTCGCGGCGGGCGGCGTCGGCCGCGCCGGCCACGCCACCGTAGTCGTCGCCGAGCAGCACGGCGACCTTGGGTCCATCGGCCTGCCGGCGATACGGCTCGACCCACTCGTAGCCAGGCTGGCGGCCCTCCGCACGGTCTTCGTCGAAGACGTCGGCGAACACGTTGTTCACCCACTGAACGACGCTGGGCGTGGTGCGGAAGTTCTGGCGGATCACCTCGACGGCGCCGCTTCCGTTCGGCTGAGCTGAGACGAGGCGCTTCACCTCGTCGTACATGCCGATGTCGGCCCGTCTGAAACGGTAGATGGACTGCTTGGGGTCGCCGACCACGAACAGCTTGCCCGGCTCGAGGACGACCTCGCGCCAGTCGGCGGCCTTCGGAGCCCGCTCGCAGAGGAAGAAGACGATCTCGGACTGGAGCGGATCGGTGTCCTGGAACTCATCGACGAGCACGTAGCGGAACCGGGCCTGCAGGGCGGCGCGGGCGTCACGGTCGTGCACCAGCAGGTCGCGAAGGCAGCCGAGGAGGTCGGTGAAGTCGAGTCGGCCGAGGGCCAGCTGGGCGGCCGCCGCCCAGCGAGAGAACGCGTCGGCGACGGCGACGGCGACCGTCGTGAGGTAGTCGGCGTAGGCCTCTCGCAGATCGAGGACTTCGGAGACGGCGTCCTTGTACCGCGCCTGAAGCTCGTCCTTGCCGCCGTGCGCCTGGCTCCAGTTGGCCTTGGCGCCGCCGGGCGCGCTGGGCGTGTCCTTGGCGGGCAGCGCATAGAGCGCTGCGGCTGCCCGGTCGACGTCGTCCGGCGGCCGCTCCCGCAGCCGGCGGCCCGCGTCGACGAGCGCCATCGCCGCGACGCACCCGTTGTCCGCCGGATCGGTGCAGGCGGCGGCACAGTACGCCTCGAGCCGCCCCAGCGAGTCCGCGAGCCGACCGGACGGAACGGCAAGGTCTGGCTCGGCCGGAGGCTCGGCAGCGGGGTCGAGGTCGTAACGCTCGCCGAAGACGCCCTTCGGGCCCACGGCGAGCGCCCGCAACCACTCGAGGCGGACGCCGGCACGCAGCAGCCGGGAGAGGCCCCTGCGCACCGGCGTCTCGCGCGCGTCACCGGCGGCCAACTCGGTGAGCCACTCCTCCCAGAGGCGAGCGCGTTCGATGTCGGAGCCCAGGGCGTCGAGCTGCTCGAACGCCGGATCGACGCCCGCCTCGACCGGGAACTCGCGCAGCAGCCGCCCGGCGAAGCCGTGGATGGTGCTGATCGGAGCGTCGTCGAGGGCGTCGAGCGCCGCCTGGATGGTCGCGGCCTCCTCAGCACCCGTGGCGGCCGCCGCCCGCAGTTCGAACTCCTCGCGGATGCGCTGGCGGAGCTCCCCCGCCGCCTTCTCGGTGAAGGTGATGGCGGCGACGGTGCGCACGTCGCCGGGCGTACCACGCCCCCCGTCGAGGACGCAGCGCACGTATCTGTCCACCAGCACCCGCGTCTTGCCCGTGCCGGCGCCTGCCTCCAGCAGGAACGTGGTGCCGAGATCGGTGGTGACCCGGGTGCGGACCTCGTGGTCGCAGACCCGGCGCTCAGACCTCATCGGCCTCTTCCTCCGACGCCGGGGACTGCATGCGGACCACCGGCTGAAGCGTCGCGTGTTCGCGCTTGCGCGCGCGCGCCCACGCCGAGACCCCGCAGGCGTAGCCGACCTCACAGTACTCGCAGCGCTGGCGGGTGGTGCGCGGGAACATGCCTGCGTCGACCAGCGCGACGGCGTCGGCCACGAGCGCCCGGAGCCGCCGCTCAGCAGCGGCCTCGTCCTGCGGCAGGTCGAGGTCCTCGAAGCCGCCGCGCCTCGTGATGAGGCGATACAGGCAGGTGATGGTCTCGTGCTCCTCCCCGCCGGCCTGACGGTAGGCGAGCCGGTACACGGGGAGCTGCACGCTCAGTCTCTCCTTGATGCGGTTGCGTTCGGTACCGCCCCCACCCGACTTGTAGTCGATGATGCGGGCTCCGGCCGGCGTGGTGTCGATGCGGTCGAGCCGGCCGGCGAACCTCACCGACCGGCCCGTGGGCAGCTCCAGCCGCGCCGGCCGGTCCACGGCCTCACCGAAGCGCCACTCCACGCCGACCGGGCGGCCGCCGGCGGGTGAGAAGACCGGATCACGGCGCACCGATTCGAGCAGGTCCTCGAGCAGCGTATCCCTGCGGACCTCCCACGAGATGGCGGCGCCGGTGACGCCGCGCTGCTCGGCCTCGGCGCAGCACTCCGTCCAGGCGGTGACGACGGCGCGCAGCGCGCCGTCCAGATCAAGGCCCTCGGCCATCACCCGCTCGTAGGCGCGCTGCAGGATGGCGTGTGCCAGGGTGCCGAACTCCCGAGCGTCCATTTCGAGCGAATCCGCGGGTTCGTCCGGGGCTTCGAGGAGGAGCACGTCGCGCAGCAGGAACGCGAAGGGACAGGCGATGTAGCGCTCGAGGCGTGTGGGATGCATCTCCGCGTCGAAGGGATGCCGAGCCACAAGCGCGGCGCGGGCGCCGACGTCGAGAAGACCGTCCCACGCGCCCGGTCGCGGGCCTCGCGAAGCCGACCAGGCGCCGAAGCGCCGGCTCGCCGCCTCCGGCCCGTCCAGCACATCGGCGACGTACCCGTGCACGGCCGACCGCGGGCCGCGCGCCGAGAGCGACAGCAGCGCGGCGGTGTCGCGCTCGCGCTCATCGATCCAGGTCTGACCGGCAGTGAACGCCGGCGCGCCGGCGACGCGCCGCCAGACCGGCTTCAACGGGCCGCCCTCGAGGTACTCGGCGAGGCCGACCGGACGCCCGGCGGCGAGCGACGCCAGCCGCAACAGAAGGCGCGACGGCAGGCGCGGCCGCCCGTCGGCGGCGCTGGACCGCGGCGCGAGCAGGAGCAGCCTCTCGCGTGCCGCCTCACACGCGAACGCGAAGAGGAGGAGCGACTCGGCCTCGCGCTGTTCCGAGAGGGGCAGTCGGGCGCCGACGGCGTATGTCACGCGGCGGCGCTCGGCATCTCCCAGCAGAGGATCGGGCCTGCCGGCAGCGGGGAAGCCGCCCTCCGCGAGGCCCGTGAAGACGACGGTGTGGAAGCAAAGGCCACGAGCCTCGAGCGGGGTGAGCACCGCCACGCCGTCGCGACCGGGCCGTCCCTGCGGCAGGCGGGCACCGGCGAGGAGCTGGCGCAGCGCCGCCGCTACCTCGGCCAGGTCGACCTCCTCCTCGAGCAGCGCGAGCGCCTCGAGTCTGGAGGCGGCTTCCCGGGCCTCCATGGCGGGTCCCACCTCGAAGACGGCCCCGAGTACGCCCGCGAGCGCCTCCGCCCAGGCGCCCCACGGCGCGCGCGCAGGCAGGCGGGCGCAGGCCCGCATCAGGGTGCCGACCGCGGCCTCGAGGCCGCGCGCCGCAGCCAGCCGAAGCCGCACCGCCGAAGCCTTCTCCACTCCCTCGTCCTCGACGTCGCCATCGGGAAGGGATCCCCGAGCCTCGAGGTCAGCAAGCCGCCGCTCCAGGCCCCTGCGGCGACGGCCCAGACGGTCGGCCCACTGCGCCTCGCCGGCCACCACCCCGGCCTGGCGCGCCTCGTCGAGCCAGAGCGCCGTCTCGGCCTCCCCCCCGGCGTCCCGCAGGGGCGCTGCGGAGAGCAGGTTGACGACCGAGCGACGGGCGAAGGGCTCGCCGGCGGGCGGCACGAGGCAGTCGGCGAGCCCGGTCAGCAGCCGCGCACCGGCAGAGCGATCCGGCAACCGGCACGCGACCGGCAGGCCCGCGTCGCGCAGGGCGACCCCCGCGAGCGCCACGTCGTCACCGCGCGGCACGATGACGGCGCAGTCCCAGGCAGACGCGCCGGCGTCGATGGCCGCGAGCACTGTGCGCACCGCCGCGCGCAGCTCGGCACGCTCGTCGGAGACCGAGACGACCGCGAGCGTACCGTCTCCGGCCAGCTCGAGCGACGTCTCCGGCGCCGTGGCGGCCGCGCCCCAGACCGCGGCGAGACGTTCGTGGTCCGCGGCCTGCTCGGGTGGCGCAAGACGCCGCGCCGCGAGACCGGAGCGCTGCCCCACGAGCACCGTGGTGGTGTCACCGGCGGCCCCGCGCGGAGACGGGACGAAGGCGTCCGCGCCGTTCGCCAGCAGCGCCGCGATAAGCCGCTCCTGGGCGACGTTGAGATCGTGGATCCCGTACACGATGACGGCCCCCGGCACCGGAGTGGACTGGACCGCGTCGGCGGCGGCCGCGTGCACGCCGGCGCCGTCGAGCAGTCCGAGGTCCTCCAAGGAGGCGCAGTACTCGCGATACAGGAGGTCGAGGTCGGCGGCCCTCGCCCGGGCGCTTCGGCCCGAGGGCCCGGCCGCCGCGACTGCCTCCGCCCACGCGGAGCCGGGGGCCACGCATGCTTCGCGCAGGTCGGCGATGGTGGCCGTGAGCGCCGCGGCGAAGTGCGGTCGTGAGGCGACGAGACCGAAGTAGGCGAGCTCGCCCGTGTGGCGGTCGACGAGGCGCCGCACCAGGCGCTCGCGAGCGAGGCCGGCGAGCACCGGCGGCGGCGCACCGTGGCGCACCGCGATCAGATCGCACGACAGCCGCTCCAGCGTGACCACGTCGACATTGGCCACGGCTCCGAGCCTCCGCACGAGGAGGTCGCCGATCCGCGTGCGTACTGCCGCAGAGCCGACGACGATGGTGAGTGGCGCGAGGGGACGTCCGCGTTTGAGCTCCCCGACGCGCTCGCAGAGCGCGTCCTCGAGCTCCCGGAAGCGGCCGCTGACGAGCAGCCCCTGGTGTGCGTCGGCCCCGGCGGTCATGGTCGCCGCGAGCGTATCACGTGGTCCGGACGGGTCCGCCGGGGCTCAGGTGAGCTCGCGAACGAGGCCGGCGTGCTGCGGAAACGAAGCGAGCAGCGCCTCGCGGTCGCCCAGCTCGAAGTCCTCGACGTCGAACCCCGGCGTGACGACGCAGCTGACGAGCGCCCAGGCGCGGTCGGCCGGCAGGTGCGGGCCGCCCGCGACGCGGGCGCCCTGCCAGCTGCCGGCCGGCACCAGCGCCTGCGGGAGCAGCGCCGGCGGGTCCTCCGGCGGGCCGGCCGGGACGTCCCCGGCAGGCACAGACCCGTGGTCGCGGCTGCGACCGATCTCCAGAGGATCACCGAGCACGCGCCGACCGAGTTCTCCGCCGGGCGCGATCGTCACCAGTTCGAGCGGCAGCCCTCCCTGGTAGACCCAGAGTTCGTCGCTCGCGAGCCGGTGCAGGCGGCTCAGTGACTCGGAGGTGACGAGAAAGAGGATCACCGTCGAGACCGGGCGTTCGCCGCGCGGCGTGCGCAGCGTCAGCGCCGCGCGGTACGTTTCCAGGAAGTAGCCGCCTTCGGGGTGCGGCGCGAGACCGAGCGAGGCGGCGATCTCTGCGGCGGTGGGTCGCATGTGACAAGCATACCTGCCGATAGGACGCTGCCGCCGAAGGGGGGCATCCATCTGACGAGCACCGCGTTCCCGCTCACGTTCCCGCCGGCCGGCCCGATGGTGCAGTGACTGGTGCCGCGGGACTAGGCGGAGCGCCGGTCGCCATCTCGTCCCAGGCATTGGAAAGGCCCCTCGTCCAGCTGGACCGAGGGGCCTTTCTGTAGCAAGCCGTAAGCCGGATCCTGTCGTGGGTGACCATCCATCTCGGGCCGTCCGTTGCCGGACGGCTCATGCGACCGGAACCCGGGAGTCTCGGGCGAGCAACCCTCAAACACTCCCCTATTTGGTCTTGCACCGGGCGGGGCTTGCCGAGCCGGCCTGTCGCCAGGACCGCTGGTGAGCTCTTACCTCACCGTTTCACCCTTACCCGCACCCCTCGAAAGGGGCCGCTGGCGGTCTGCTCTCTGTTGCGCTTTCCCTCGGGTTTCCCCGGCTGGCCGTTAGCCAGCGCCCTGCTCTGTGGTGTCCGGACTTTCCTCGATGGGCGCCTCGCGGGCTCCGAAGAGCGTCGCGACGCGGTCCCACCGCGGCCACCTGGCTTGCCTCTTCAGTGTACCACCGCGTCAGAAAGCCCAGACGCGACCGCCGGGGTGAGACGCCCAACAGGGCTCTTGGATGACGATCAGCGGAGGATGAGGACGAGCACCGCCACGACCGCGACCGCACCGCCGACCCAGGCCGCGGCCCACGCGTAGGGGTGCCGGCGACCGCGAGAGCCTTCGTTCGCGGCGCCGAACCGCGAGGCCGAGAGCAGCGGCTGCGACCGCCCGCCGCCGACCCAGGCCGATTGTGCGTCCCGAGACTCCGTGCCCGCTTCGTGCGGCTCGAGATGCTTGGGCGCAGATCCCATGGTGGCCACCTTCCATCGCTGGCGCTCTCGAGGTGAGTGTACCCGGCAAGGCGACAGGTCGGACCGGCTTGCCCCTTCTCTGTCCCACGGGGGTGGGAAGCTCAGACGCGCGGGTGGCGCACCGGGCGCGCGGTCGACGGCCGCCGGCTCAGCGCAGGATGAGGATGAGGGCGGCGATGACGACGACGATGCCCCCCACCCATCCGAGTGCCCACACCCAGGGCCGGCGCACGTTGCGCGACCCCTCGTTGGCGCCCGACATCATGGACGTCGTGAGGCGCGGATCGCCCAGGGTACCCCCGCCGACCACAGAGGAGTGCGCCTCGGGGGACTCACGAAACGACCGCGCAGGATCAGTGTGCGTCTGATCGGACTCGCTCATGTCGACTCCCTCGTTGGTCCGGCGCGTCTCGTCGACGCGTCACGGCGCAGGCATGAAGCCCTTGTCCGCATGATACCCCGCCTGCGACCACACGGTCAGGCTGCCGCGACCAGAAGAGCCCGATCAGAAGGGCGCGAGCGGGTCTGCAACGGCTCCCCAGCTCGGCGCAAGCAGGTGATACCGTTGCGCGTCGAGCCTCATGATCACGTCGGCATAGCTCGCGCCGTCGAGTACGACGGCGTCCGGCTCGCGCCGATCGAAGATGAATCCGCAGCGGGCATAGCAGGCGACGGCTCGCGCGTTGAACTCGAGCACGCGCACCGTCAGTGCGGTCAGCCTCAGGACGTCGAAGGCGTGCGCGAGCACGAGACGCGTCACCTCGGTGCCGAGCCCGCGCCCGAGTACCTCCGGGTCAAGCAGACCGACCGCGTATGCCGCACTGCCGGAGGCCTCATGGAAGGAGTGCAGGGCGGCCGTCCCGATGAAGCCGCTCCCCGCGTCCACGACCCAGGTGACCGCACCCGCCGAGGGTGCGAGATCGGCGACCAGCCACTCGGCCTCGACGGGTGTCAGCTCGCGCCAGTCGGCGACCTCGTAGCCGAAGAACCGGTGGATCTCGGGATGGACGCCGATGCGCATCGCGGCGTCGGCGTCGCCGGCCGCGGGCGGGCGCAGCGTCACCCGCGGTCCGCGCAGAACAGGGACAGGCCGGGTCACTCCGCCGCACGCTCCAGGAGGGTGACTCCCGGCAGACCGCGGAAGACCGCGTCCGCGGTGACGAGCTCGCACCGATTCAGGCGAGCCGTCGCGTAGATCATGGCGTCGGCCGCGGCGAGTCCGTGGTCCGCGCCGAGCTGCACGGCGGCGACGGCGGTCGTCACATCGCCGGGCACGAAGCGAGTGAACTCGAGGTGAGACACGATCTCCATAGCCGTGGCGTCGCCACCGTTCCGCTGGGCCCAGCGGTACACCTCATACAGCACCTGGACCGGCGTGAAGATCTCGCGCTCCATGGTGACGTACTTCGCACAGTCGTCGGCAAGAGGCCCCCCGCCGTAGAACTCGACCCAGATGGACGAATCCAGGACCCACAAGGCTCAGTACCTGTCGCTCTCGTCGCGATAGTCATCCAGTGGGGCCCCCTTGAGGATGCCGCGCAGCTCGGAGATCGGACGCTGCGGGACCAGAGCCACGTAGCCGTCGCGGTCGATGAGCGCCACCTGCTGGCCCGGCTTCAGGTCGAGGCGCTCTCTGATCTCTTTGGGGATGACGATCTGGAACTTGGGGGAAACGGTCGCGCGCGCCATGAAGGACCTCCTCGTGGATCCTCCCCATCATACGAGGTCAGTATCGATAGCACCATCGTATGACGCTCATGCCGTCGACGAGAAGGCTCGGGCCTGCGGCAGGCCGTGCCGCCCGGATCTGACGGACTACCCCCGCGCGTCCGGGCTCAGCTCGGCCGCCGCGGCCTCGTCGAGGAACCACGTGAGCGCGCCGTGAACGGGCGCGATGCCCTGCGCGGGCACCGCGTGAGGCACGCGCAGGCCCTCGAGCACTTCGGCGACCATGCCCGCCTTCTTGGCGCCGCTCGCCAGGAACCAGACCCGGCGCGCGGCGTTGAGCACCGGCGCCGTCACGGTGAGCCGCGGGGAGCCGTCGGGCGCGGTGGTCGCGACGCAGAAGTGGTCTTCGACCGCCAGCGCGTCGCTGTGCGGGAAGAGCGAGGCCGTGTGGCCGTCGGTGCCGAGGCCGAGCAGCACGAGGTCGAACACCGGCACGTCCACCCGGGGGCGCTCCAGCGCGGCCAGGCCGCGCAACACCGCGTCGTACGCGTCGGCGGCCTCATCCGGCGGGTCCTCGCCGCGCATCCGGTGCACGTCGGCGTCGGCGATCGGCACGTGTTTGATGAACGTGTCCCGCGCCATGCCGTAGTTGCTCTGCGCGTCGTCGGGCGGCACGCAGCGCTCGTCGCCCCAGTAGAGCTGGACGCGGCGCCACGGGATCTTCTGGCTGAACTGCTGACGCGCAAGCAGGCGGTACAGGGCGCGCGGCGTCTCGCCGCCGGCGAGCGCGACGGCGAAGCGGCCTCGCGCAGCGGCCGCCTCCTGCGCCGCCATGGCGAAGAGGTCGGCGGTGCGCAGCGCGAGCGCGTCGCCGTCCCGCAGGATCTCGATGCTCATTCCTCGTCCCCTTTCCCGGGCCGGCGCCAGGAGTGGCCGTCGCGGGCGATGAGCGCGTCCGCGGCCTCCGGCCCCCAGCTCCCGGCCTCATAGATCGAGATGTCACGCCGCGGCCGTTCCGCCCATGCCTCGAGGACCGGGCCCACGATGCGCCATGCCTCCTCCGCCTGGTCGCCACGCGTGAACAGGGTCATGTCGCCCTCCATCGCGTCGACGAGGACCGTCTCGTAGGCGCTGAAGGGCAGTTCGTGCAACGTCATGCCGTAGGAGTAGTCCATGGCCACCGGCTGAAGCGCCACGGCGTGGCCGGGCTGCTTGGACTCGATGGTCAGCGAGAAGCCCTCGTCGGGCTGCACGCGCAGCACGAGGACGTTGGGCTGCAGGCCACCGCCGGCCGCCGCGTCGCGGAAGAGCGCGACCGGCGGCCGCTTGAAGTGGATGGCGATCTCGGTGATGCGGCGCGCCATCCGCTTGCCGGTGCGCAGGTAGAACGGCACGCCCTGCCAGCGCCAGTTGTCGACGACAAGCTTGAGCGCCGCGTACGTCTCCGTGTAGGAGTCCCGCGCCACCCGATCCTCGGCGCGGTAGGCCGGGACATCGCCTCCTTCCACGCGGCCCTGGACGTACTGCGCGCGCACCGCCCAATCCTCGACCGAATGACGAGGGATCGGGCGCACCGCGCGCAGTACCTTCATCTTCTCGTCGCGCACCCCGTCGGCGTCGAACGCCGCCGGAGGCTCCATCGCGACGAGAGAGAACAGCTGGATGAGGTGCGGCGTGATCATGTCCCTCAGCGCGCCGGCCTCCTCGTAGTACGGGCCCCGGTGCTCGACGCCGAGCGTCTCCGCGGCCGTGATCTCGACGAAGTCGACGTAGCGCCGGTTCCACACGGGCTCGAAGATGCCGTTGGCGAAGCGCAGGACCAGGAGGTTCTGCACCGTCTCCTTGGCGAGGTAGTGGTCGATCCGGTAGACCTGCCGCTCGTCGAACACCCGGCCGATGACGGTGTCGAGCTCGTGCGCCGTCGCGAGATCGCGCCCGAACGGCTTCTCGATGACGACGCGCGTCCAGCCCCGCCTCCCGTCAGGAGCGTGCTCGCCGTCGGAGGCGCCCGGCCGCGCCAGGCCGGCGTCGCCGAGCTGCTTCACGATGACCTCGAACTGGCTCGGCGGCGTTGCCAGGTAGAACATGCGGTTGCCGCGGGCGCCCGTGCCGTCGAGCTCGTCGAGCACGCCGGCGAGGCGCCGGTAGCCCTCCGGATCGTCGAACTGGCCCTGAACGTAGCGCGGAGCCTGCAAGAGACGTTCGCACATCGAGCCGTCGACGACCTCCTCCCCGTAGTGGTCGTCGATCGCCCGGTGCATGCGGTCGCGGAACTCGTCGTCGCTGATCTCCTGGCGGCCGTAGCCGACCAGGGTGGTGCCGAACGGCAGCACGCCGTGGCAGCCGAGGTCGTACAGCGCCGGGATGAGCTTGCGGTGAGCGAGATCCCCCGTCACCCCGAACATGACCAGGCTGCAGGGGTCCGGGTGCCGCTCTCCACCGAACGGCGAGGCCGACCCGGCGGACGGACTCCGGCCGGTGACGCGGACGCCGACCTCGTCGCTGTAGTCGTCCGGCTCGCTGTAGCTGAGGTGCCCCCCGGCGGCCTCGTCGTCCACCGTCACTCCTTCTCCTTGACCGCGTGACCACCGAACTCGTTACGCAGGGCGGCGAGCACCTTGCCGCTGAACGTGTCCGGCTGGCGCGAACGGAAGCGCATGAAGAGCGCCGCGGTGATCGCCGGCATCGGCACCGAGTGGGCGATGCCCTGCTCCACCGTCCAGCGCCCCTCGCCGGTGTCTTCCACGTACCCGGTGATGTGCTGAAGCCCCGGATCCTTCTTGAGCGCGTCGGCAGCGAGCTCGAGCAGCCAGCTGCGCACCACACTGCCCTGGTTCCAGAGGTCGGCGATGGAAGCGAGGTCGAGGTCCCACTCCGTGGCCTCGAGCAGCTCGAAGCCCTCAGCGTAGGCCTGCATCATGCCGTACTCGATGCCGTTGTGGACCATCTTGACGAAGTGACCGGAGCCGTGTCCGCCGCAGTACTCATAGCCGTGGCCGGGCGGCGCCAAGGTCGCCAACAGCGGCTCGATGTGGTCGAACGCCGAGCGTTCGCCGCCCACCATGAGGCAGTAGCCCACCTCCAGACCCCAGACGCCGCCGCTGGTGCCGGCGTCGAGGTAGCGGATGCGGTGCGGCGCGAGCTGGGCGCCGCGCTCGATGTCGTGCTGGAACGGCGAATTGCCGCCGTCCACGAGGATGTCACCCTCGTCGAGCAGCGGGGTGAGCTCGTCGATCGCCGCCTGGGTGGCGTCGCCGTACGGCAACATGATCCAGATCACGCGCGGCGCCTCGAGTGCGGCGACGACGTCCGTGAGCTGGCGGACCGGCTCGGCGCCCTCGGCGCCGAGCTCTTCCGCCTTTGCGTAGGTGCGGTTCCAGACCACCACCCGGTGACCGCCGCGCAGCAGGCGCCGCGCCATGTTGCCGCCCATACGCCCCAGCCCGACCATGGCGATGTCCATTGCATCCTCCTCGTTCTGCCGGGCAGTGCCGGCGGCGTAGTCTCTAGTGCGGGAGCGCGGCGGCGACCAGTCGGGTCAAGCGCCGCAGGCCGTCGGCGACGTCGTCGCCGAGGCAGACACGCAGAGCGCGGCAGCCGTGCGCCCGGAGGGCGCCGAGGTCGCCGCGCGCTTGGGCGCGCTTGAGAACGCTGAAGCTGTACGGCTGGCCTGGGATGGCAGCGTCGACGGGATCGTGCCCGACCAGCTGGAGGAACAGACCCCGGTTCGGGCCGCCCTTGTGGAGCTGCCCGGTGGAGTGCAGGAAGCGCGGGCCGTAGCCCGATGTGGTCGCCAGGCGCAGGCGGTCCCGCACCTCCTGACGCAGGGTCTGGAGCTGGCCCCACACCGCGTCTCCCGGAGCCAGGTAGGCCTGCAGCGCGAGGTAGTCCCCCGGCGCAGCCTGGGCGAAGAACGCGCCGAGCGCTGCGGGCAGCCCGTCGTCGCGCACCGGGAACGCCGAGCGCCCGTCGCCCTCCGGCAGGTCCTCGAGCAGCTCGCCGCTGGCGATGTAGCCGGCGAGCAGCCGCTTGGTGTTGTCCTTGCTCTCCTGCACGTTGGGCTGGTCGAACGGGTCGATGCCGAGCACGTGACCGGCGGTCGCCACGGCGATCTCCCAGCGCAGGAACTCGCCGCCGAGTCCGTAGGCCCCGTCCATCTCGTGGCTCAGGACGGCATGGCCGGCGGCGGCGAGGTCCATGAGCTGCCCCGCCGCACCCGTCGCGGCCACGCTGGCCAGGCCGACGGCGGCGAACACGCGATCGTCGCCGTACACACCGGCGTCGCCGACCGGCTCGAGGTCCACCGGCAAGATGCCCGTGCCCTCCTTGCCGGTGCTCTCGGCGACCAGCTGCTCCACCCAGGCGCCGAGCGCCCGAAGGGGCGGCTCCGTGACGATGGTGAGCTTGTCGCGACCGGCGAGCGCCGCCTCGCCGAGAGTGGCGCCGAGAAGCAGGCCCGGGTTCTCGGCCGCCGGCACGTCGGGACCGCACGCCACTGCGACGTCGCGCACGCCGTCGAGCAGCCGCTCGAGGTCCACGCCGACGAGCGCCGCAGGCACCATGCCGAAGAAGCTGAGCGCCGAATAGCGGCCGCCGATGTCCGATGGGTTCACGAAGACCGCCCGGAAGCCTTGGGCCAGCGCCTCCTCCTGGAGCGAGGTGCCCTCGTCGGTGATGGCGATGAAGTGGTGACCGGCGTGGTCGCCGCAGTGCTCGCGAAGGCGCTCGAAGAAGTACGCGTGGAAGCTCGCCGTCTCCGTCGTCCCCCCGGACTTGCTCGAGACGATGAACAGCGTGGACTCGAGGTCGACGGCCGCCTCGACGGCGAGGACGGCGGCCGGGTCGGTGGAGTCGAGCACATGCAGCCGGAGGTAGCCCTCTCTCGTCCCGAGAACGGCCTGCAGTACCTCCGGGGCGAGGCTCGAGCCACCCATGCCGAGCAACACCGCGCTGCGGAAGCCCTCGGCCCGCAGCTCGTCGACGAACTCGTCGACGTCCCGGACCTGCTCGCGCACGCCCTCGAAGACGCTCAGCCAGCCAAGAGCGTTGCCGATGATCGCCTGATGTGCTTCGTCGTCAGGCTTCCAGAGGCTCGCGTCGGCCTCCCAGAGACGCTCGCCGTATCGGATCGCGTCCAAGCGCTCGAGACGCCTGGCGACGGCTTCGTCCAGCCAGGCGGGCAACAGCGATCGGTCCATCTCAGCTCTCCTCTCCCGCCAGCAGGCGCGCGCGCTTCTCTTCCACGATCCCGAGGAGACCGTCGTGGGCCTCGATGAAGAGGGCGACGCCCTCGGCCTGCAGCTGGGCGCCGACCCGTTCCAGATCGATGCCCACCTGGCCGAGCTCGCGCACGATACGATGTGCTTCGTCGAGGCGCCGGTCGACGGTGCGCGCCACGGTGCCGTGGTCCTTGAACGCCTTCCAGGTCGCTTCGGGAAGCGTGGTCACAGTGTGCTCGCCGATGAGCTCGTCGACGTACAGGGTATCCGTGTACGCCGGGTCTGCGACACTCGTGCTCGCCCACAGCACCCGCTGGATCTTGGCGCCGGAGGCGGCGATGAGCTGCCACTCGCGCCCGTTGAGGTAGCTGCGGAAGCGCTCGTAGACGACCTTGGCGTTGGCCACGCCTGCCCGGCCCCTGAGAGCCGCGAGCCGCCGCCGCTCACCCGCGTCGGCGGCGGCCTCCACCCTCTCGTCCAGCAGCGTGTCGACCAGCGTGTCGACGTGCGAGACGAAGAAGCTCGCGACCGACGAGGTCGCACGGATCGTGAGGTTCTTCCGCAGCCGCTCTTCGAGCGCGTCGATGTACGCGTCCGCGACGGCCTCGTACTGCGTCAGAGAGAAGAGCAGGGTGATGTCGATGTTGAGGCCGTCCTCGAGGCAGCGCAGGATCGCCGGGACCCCCTCGCGGGTACCCGGGATCTCGACCAGCACGTTCGGACGGTCCACCGCCGTGAACAGGCGGTGAGCCTCGGCGATGGACTTCTGGGTGTCGTAGGCGAGATGCGGCGACACCTCGATGCTGACGAACCCGTCTTCGCCGCCGCTCCCGAGGTACACGGGGGCGAGCACGTCGCAGGCGGCGCGCACGTCGTCGATCGCCAGCCGGTCGAGGATCGCCGCGGCGTCCATCCCCTGCCGCGCGAGCAGGAGGATCTCGTCGTCGTACTCCTTGCCGCCCCCGATGGACTGCTCGAAGATCGCCGGGTTGGTGGTGACGCCGCCGAGGCCGTCGCGATCGACCATCTTCCTGAGGCCGCCGCGCACGATCAGCGCCCGGCTGATGTAGTCGAACCAGGGGCTCTGACCCAGACGGCGGAGCTCGGCCAGCCGGCTCTCGGCAGGGGGCACGGCGATCACTCTCCTTTCCCGGATGGGGTGCGGCCCGGGCGTAGCGTTGTCGACGGCGTCACGAGGGCCGTGCGGCGGCGCCGGCGCGTCGCGCCGGCCCTCCGCACGGCCTCAGACTAGTCAATTCCCACTGGACCGGGATTTCAAGGATGCGGCCGGGGCGGCTTCGCCCGCCGGCTCCCGCCCCCGGCCGTGCCTCAGTAGTCCCCACTCTCGGGCACGATGCAGACGAACGAGAGTGGCGAGTCCGTATCGGCGCGGAACTGGTGCTCGTGCCCCGGCGGCACGAAGGCGTACGCGCCGGGCCCGAGGGGGTGCTCCACGCCGTCCAGAAGGAGCACCCCGCTCCCGCCGGCGACGAAGTTGATGTGCGGCCAGTCGTGCGCGTGCCTGGGCGTGTGCCCGCCGGGTTCCACGTCGAACAGCCTCATCACCCACCCGTCCCACCCCTGCTCGGGCGAGACCAGCACGCGCTTCACGACGCCCTCGATACCCTCGCCGGCCATCGCCGTTGCGGCGACGTCGGCCTGTCTGCCCACCACCCAACGGTCACTCATCTCGCTCCGATCCTCGGCCTCTCCGTCATCGTTCTCCGGACTCTACCGCCGCGCGGTGGAGGCGGCTACGCGCGGCCGCTCTCGGCGACCCTGGACGCCACGATGCGGCGGATCAGGTCGGCGGGCAGCGGCTCGCCGAGCGGGAACTGCACCGAGCCCTTGGCGTGCTTGTAGGGCGCGAGTTCGTCGGCGAACGCGGCGACGCCGCTCGCGCCCGGATACAGCCCGATGTGCCGCGCGTAGCCGGCGAAGTGCACCAGGTGCTTCCCGTTCAGGTCGAACGTCGGGATCGCGTAGCTCATGGTCTCGGTCGCGGTGGGAGCCGCCTCATGGATGACGTCGCGCACCTCCTGCAGGACCGCCTGCGTCTCGGGAGGGAACCCGGCGATGTAGTCGTCGATCGTCGTTGCTGTCGAACGGTTCGTCATGATGCACCTGCCAACCCTTCACGGCGCTGAGGCGCCGGAGAAGGGAGTCGCTTCGCGCGTCGCGGATCAGACCTTCTTGACGCCGGCGATGAGCTTGCCGGCGACGTCCTGCGCGTCCCCGTAGACCATCCGCGTGTTGTCCGCGTAGAACAGCTTGTTCTCGATGCCGGCGAAACCCGCGCCGCGGCCGCGCTTGATCACGAACGCCTGGATCGCCTTGTCCACGTCCAGGATCGGCATGCCGTGGATGGGGCTGCCGGGGTCGTCGCGCGCGGCGGGGTTCACGACGTCGTTGGCGCCGATGACGATGGCCGCGTCGGCGGTCGGGAACTCGCCGTTGATCTCGTCGAGGTCGTAGATCATGTCGTAGGGCACGCCGGCCTCGGCGAGCAGCACGTTCATGTGCCCGGGCATGCGGCCGGCCACCGGGTGGATGGCGAACTTGACCTGGATGCCACGGTCACCGAGCAGCTTTGCCAGCTCCCAGACCTTGTGCTGTGCCTGCGCGACGGCCATGCCGTAGCCGGGGACGATGATCACCTTCTGGGCGAACGCGAGGGTGACCGCCGCGTCGTCCGGGCTCGACTCCTTCATCGCGCCCTCGATGGCCTCCAGCTCCTGCCCGCCCTTGGCGCCGAACCCCGCGAAGAGCACGTTGCCGATCGAGCGGTTCATGGCCTTGGCCATCATCTGCGTGAGCAGGGTGCCGGCGGCGCCGACGACGATGCCGGCGATGATCAGGGCGCCGTTGCCGAGCACGTAGCCTTCAAGGCCGACGGCCAGGCCCGTGAGGGCGTTGTAGAGGCTGATGACGACGGGCATGTCCGCCCCGCCGATGGGCAGCGTCATGAGCACGCCGTAGAGCAGCGAGAGGGTGAAGAAGGCGATCAAGGTGAGACTCTCGTTGCCGCCCATGGTGCCGGTGTGCTGCAGCGCGACGACGACGGCGAGCACGACCGCTGCCGCGAGCACCAGCAGGTTCAGGACGTTCTGGCCCGGGAACAGGAACGACTTCTTGATGAGGCCCTGCAGCTTGGCGAAGGCGATCATGCTGCCGCTGAAGCTGACGGAGCCGATGAGCGCGCCGATGATGCCGAGCACGGCGAAGCTCACCGGCATGGTCTCGGGCTTCATGAACTCGACGGCGGCGATCAGCGCCGCCGCGCCGCCGCCCATGCCGTTGTAGACGGCCACCATCTGCGGCATGTCGGTCATGGCGACGCGCCGCGCCGCCACGTAGGCGACGGCGCCGCCGATGATGAGCGCCAGCGTCATCCAGACGAAGTTGCCCATCTCCGGCGTCGCGAAGGTGATCGCCGTGGCGACCAGCATGCCGACGCCGGCCCAGATGATGCCGCGCCGCGCCGTGCGCGGCGAGCTCATGCTCTTCAGGCCGAGGATGAAGAGCACGGCGGCGGCGATGTACGCGATCTGGATCAGGTTCTCACGCATCGCGGCCGCCCTTCGTCTCGGCGCCCGCGGCGGCGCCCTTCTTCTGGTCGCCGCTGCTCTTGAACATCTCGAGCATGCGCTCGGTCACGGCGTAGCCGCCGACGGCGTTGGCCGCGCCGAGGAGCACCGCGAGGAAGCCGACGACGCGCTCGGGGGTCGTCTGCGCCGCCCCGAGCGCCACCATCGCGCCCACGACGACGATGCCGTGCACGAAGTTGGAGCCGCTCATCAGAGGCGTGTGCAGGATGACGGGCACCCGGGAGATGACCTCGTAGCCGACGAAAGCGGCGAGGATGAAGATGTAGACGGCGGCGAAGCCCTCGATCATGACGGGCCTCCCTTCCCGTCGGCCGCGTCGGCGGGCGGCACGTTCTCGTCGGGCGCGCCCATGGTCTCGGCCTCCTGCGTGGCCTGATCCGGCGCCGGCGCCGGGGCGTCCGGCCCCTCGATCCGCTCGCGCACGCCCCTGTTCACGATCGCGCCGTCGCGCGTGAGCACGCTGCCGGCCAGGACCTCGTCGTCCCAGTCCAGCTGCAGCTCGCCGTCCTTGATGAACGGCGTCAGGAAGTGCATCAGGTTGCGCGCGTACTGGTCGCTGGCGTGCACGGGCAGCATGCCGGGGATGTTGAGCGGCCCGTAGATGAACACGCCGTTGGGGTGGTTGTACTGCTCGCCTGGCCGAGTGAGCTCGCAGTTGCCGCCGCCCTCGGCGGCCATGTCGATGATCACCGCGCCCGGCTTCATCCTGTCGACGACGTCCGCGGTGATGAGCTTGGGCGAAGGCCGGCCCGGGATGGCGGCCGTTGTGATCACGGCGTCGGCCTCCACGATGTGGCTGTCGACGATCTCCTTGGCCTTGGCCTTCTCCTCGTCGGTGAGCTCGCGTGCGTAGCCGCCCTCGACCTCGGCGTCGATGCCGGTGTCGATGAAGCGGCCGCCCAGCGACTGCACCTGCTCGCTCGTCACGGAGCGGACGTCGTAGGCCTCCACGACGGCTCCCAGACGCCGGGCGGTGGCGATCGCCTGCAGCCCGGCCACGCCGACGCCGAGCACCAGCACCTTGGCCGGCCGGAGCGTTCCGGCCGGCGTCGTCAGCATCGGGAAGTACCGGCCGGCCATGCAGGCCGACATCAGGACGGCCTTGTAGCCGGCGATCGAGGCCTGCGAGGTCAGCGCGTCCATGGACTGCGCCCGCGTGATGCGCGGCAACAGCTCGAGGGCGAAGCTCGTGACCTTGCGGTCGCGAAGCGCTTCGATCGCCTCGTCCGCCCTGTACGGCTGCAGGAGGCCGACGACGACGGCGCCCTCGCGGATCTGCTCGGCCTCCGCCGGGGTCGGCGGGTCCACCTTCAGGACGACGTCGGCGGCGAACGCCTCTGCGGCGGTGTCGACGAGCCTGGCGGCCGTGAACTCCTCGTCGCGGATGTGACTCAACTGACCGGCGCTGCGCTCGACCAGCACCTCGGCGCCCAGCGCCTCGTACTTCTCCGCCACCGCCGGGACAACGGCGATGCGCGTCTCTCCCGTGGCCGTCTCCCTGGGCACGCCAATGCGGACTGCCATCTGACCCTCCTCGTGCGACGAGCCCGAATGCGGGCTCGAGGGTCACCTTCCCACGGTGAAGGGCGTAAAAACCTCGCCGGCCGCGAGGAGGGTGGGCCGCGACGACCGCGGGCGGGGCGCCCGGGTCAGCCCGGCAGACGGCGCACGGCCACGGTGACGGAGCCGAGGCCCACGTGCGTCGTGAGCACGGCGCCGGCACGCACCACCGGCACCTCCCCACCGAGGCGCTTCTGGAGGCGGGCGGCCACGAAGTCGGCGCCCGCCTGGTCGCCGCTGTGCACGACCATGGCGCGGGCAGGGGCGCCGTCGGCGTACCGCACGGCGCGCTTCACGATGGTGTTGAGCGCTCGGTCGAACCCGAGCGCCGCGCCGCCCTTCTGCGCCCTGCCAGTCTCGTCGAAGGTGATGATCGGGGTCAGGCGGAGACGGGTCAGCGTCCGCGCCATGCGCGGACTCACGCGCCCGCCACGGACGGCGAAGTCGAGTGAGGCGACCGTGCCGAAGATCTTGATCTCGCCCTTGACGCGCTCTGCGACCCGCTCGATCTCGTCGAGATCCGCGCCCGAGGCGATGGTCTCGCCGATGGCGTCGATCAGCAGGCCGGCGCCGATCGAGACCAGGCACGAGTCGATCACGCGGACTCGCGCAGGGTCGACCTCGCGCGCCGCAGCCCTCGCCGCCTGCGCCGTCCCCGACATCGCGCCGGCGATGTGGACGGAGACCACGCCCGCGCGATACTCGAGCAGCCGCCGATAGGTCTGTGCGAAGTCGGCCACCGCCGGTTGCGACGACCGCGGTACGCCGCTCCCGCCGACGATGCGTTCGATGAAGCCGTCCAGCGTGATGTCGACGCCGTCCAGGTACTCGTCCTCTCCGAGCGAGAGCGTGAGCGGGACGGCGACCACGCCGAGGCGGAACGCGGCATCCTCGGGCAGATCGGTAGTGGAATCGGTGACGATCGCGACGGACGCCTGGCGTCCGGCCATCTGCTGCAGCACCATGTCGTCGATCTTGCTGCGCGCGATGACTCCCAGCTCGGCCACCGCCGCCAGGAAACGCTGAGGCTCGTTGGTGTGCAGGTGGACGCGTACCTTGGACTCGCCGCCGGCCACGACGAGGGAGTCGCCCATGCCGGCCACGCGCGTCATCACCGAGTCTCTCGACAACGGGCTGCCCTGGCGCGGCGTGAGGAGAGCCTCGGTGCAGAAGCGATAGCGGTCGTCGATCTCGTCGTGCTCGTCGGAGAACGGGGGCAGTCCGTGCGCGGGCGCCTCGCTGGGCACCCAGGCCACCTCGTGGCCGCCCCGGAGTGAGTCCAGCAGGCCCTCGAGGAAGTAGACGAAGCCCTGGCCGCCCGCGTCGACGACATGGCTGCGTGCGAGTACTTCGAGCTGACGCGGGGTTGCGGCAAGCGCCTCGCGGGCCGCCACCAGCCCGCTGTGCATGAGGTCGGGGAGGTCCTCTTCGTGCGCGCGGCGTGTGAGTTCGTGCGACCACGCGCGCAGCACCGAGAGGATGGTGCCCTCCCGCGGCTCCTGCAGCGCCGAGTAGGCGGACTCGGTGCCGCTCACGGCCGCGGCCGCGAACTGCGTGCCGTCCACCAGGCGCAGCCGCTCCATCGAAGAGGCGAGGCCGTGCAGGAACTGCGCGAAGATCGCGCCGGAGTTGCCGCGGGCGCCGTCGAGCGCGCCGTCGGCGGCCGCGCGGGCGGCGGCGCCGACGGAGTCGGGAGACTCGCTGCCCAGCCTGGAGGCCGCCGCCCTGAGCGTCGCCGCGAGATTGGCGCCCGTGTCCGCGTCGCGGACCGGGAACACGTTGATGCGGTTCAGGCTCTCCTGCTCGCGCACCACGGCGAGCGCCCCTGCGCGCACCACACGCGAGAACACGGTGCCGCTCAGTCTCGTCGTATCGTCCGCGATCTGGCTCATCACCGTCCGTCCTGCTCTCCGCGCCGATCCATCCGGCGCCCGCCAGGGCCACTGCTCGCCGGCACGCGTGCGCTCCCGCTCAGCTCTTGCCCGGCAGAGCGCCGATGTGCTTCAGGGACTTGCTCGCGGCGGCCGAGACGGCGGAATCCACGTCGCCCAAAGCCCGCCTCAGCGTGTCGGTGGCCTCCGGGTCGCCGATCTTGCCCAGGGCCTCCGCGATGATCATGCGCAGAAGCGGGTCCGGGTTGTGCATCCCGACGCAGAGGGGTTTGACCGCGACGGGGTCCTTCATCATGCCGAGCACGTAGGCCGCGTCCTGGCGCCGGTGCAGGTGACCCTGCTGCAGGATGTAGATCAGCCGATCCCGAGCCGGCGGGCCGATGATGACCAACGCGTCGCGCGAGGTGTTGAGCTGCACGATGTTCTTGGTGTCCAGGCGCTGGATGATCTTGTCGAGGTAGCCCGTGAGCGCGGTGCGCGCGGCGGCGGCCACCTCGGGGTCTTTCTTGTACCTGGCGGCGCGGACGAGACCGTCGATCCGGCCGGCGGCGTCCAGCTTGGCGACATTGGGCGGTCCGAACAGCCCCACAGGCCACTCCTCACGGTCGAGAGAGGCGCCGTCGTGACGCCCGGACGACAGTGTATCGCAGGATGAGGGAGACGACCCTCACGTGTGACCGCTTGGCGAGCGGCGGCCGCCTAGCGAAGGATGCGGTTGGTGACTTCAAGGAGGCGCGCCGGCAGGTCGCGGAAGGTGCGCACCGGGAAGACGTCGCCGTGACCGGCGTCCGCGAGCCGCCGGCAGAGCTCCGGGTTCATCTTGTAGTCCTCGGTGAGGAGGACGAAGAGCTTCGGGAAGCGGTGCGCGAGCGGCAGCGGGTCGCCGCCGGCCGTGACCACGCCGTCGGTGATCAGGAGGCCGCTGCGGCGGGGGTTGCGGCCGCGCTCGAGCTCGGCTGCACCGAGCGCAAGCGCGGCCTCGACGTTGGTGTAGCCGCGCACCGGCTGGTCGAGCATGCGGCGCACGACCTCGTCCGCCGGATCCGCCACGTCGAGGTGCGTGACCGCGTTCGCCCTGTCCTCGAAGACGACCACGGAGAGGTCCTCGGGGTGGAGCTTGAGCGCGAGCACTGCGGCGGCCACGGCGGCGATGGCCATGTTCTCGCCGCTCATGCTGAGCGAGGTGTCGACCATGAGCACCACCTGGTGGCGGCGGTCGACGCGGCGCTGCACGATCCAGTCGCCCGGCTCCGGGTAGGCCTTGCCGATGACGTTGTCCACGGTGGCCTCGACGTCGAGCTCGCCGGCCCAGGGCTCGCGCAGCGGCTCGCGCACGGTCTGCGTCGCCGACTGCAGCGGACCCACGAGGCGGGCGGCGCGCTGCAGCACGGCCCGTGCCGCCAGCCGCTCGGCGTAGAAGCGCAGGCCGGGGTCGGTGATGCGGCAGCCGCTGCGCGTGAGGTTCACGGCGATCGTCCAGCCGTCGAGCGCCTCCTGATCGACGCGGTAGCGGTCGGCGAGCGCCGCCAGCGGGGCGTCTCCGGCCGGCGACTCCGGGGCGCACGTGGGCAGGCCGCGGACCTCGACGCGGCCTTGATGGCGGAGCGGCGCCCCGCCGACGGGGCTCAGGCTTTTGGGGAGTCCGCCGGCGTGAGGGCGACGTCGGGGTCCTCACCGCGCTCGACGACGAGGTCGAGCAGCTCGTCGAGCGCGGCGCCGAAGTCGGCGTCGATATCGTCGCGCAGGTCGACGCGCGTCGTCAGGGCGGCCTCGGCCGCGCGGCGCAGCGTCTCGCGGTCCACGGCCCCGCAGGCGCCCGGGTCCTCGGCCCGCAGCCGCTCGGCGATCGCCACCGTGGCGATGGCGCCGCGCACGGAGGCGCCCTTGCGAAAGCGCGGGTGGAGGCGCGTCGCCCGCGTCAGGCGCACGGCCGTGCGCACCAGCGCGGCGTCGTCCGAGCCGGTCTCGGCGACCACGATCCCCGCCTCCTCGGCCGCGTCCTGGTAGAGCAGCGCAAGGTGCTCGAAGCGGTCGCGCAGCGCCTCCGAGAGGTGGCCGGTGGCGACGTACTCGACGGGGTTCTGCGTCGCCACCACCTGGAAGCCCTCGACCGCGCGTACCTCGCCGATGTGGGGCAGCTGCAGGAGGCGCTCGTCGAGCGCCGGCAGCAGCACGTTCTGCACGCTCTCGGGCATCCGGTTGAGCTCGTTGATGAACAGCACCTTGCCGTCGCGCATCGCCTCGACCAGCGGGCCGGCGAAGAACGCCTCCTCCCCGTAGCCGGCCTTGAGCACGAGCGGCGGGTCGAACCAGCCGGTGAGCTTGCTCTCCGAGTAGCGGTCGTCGCCGTCGACGCGCACGGTGTCGCGGCCGAGGTGGCCGCAGACGGCGAGGGCGACGGTGGTCTTGCCGACGCCGACCGGACCCTCGAGCAGCAGGTGACGGCCGGTGCCGAGCACCGCGAGGGCGGTGGCCAGCTCACGCTCGCGGCCGATGATGCCGTGCTGCTGCTGGATCTGTCTGATGGGCGTCATGTCGTCACCTTCGTTCGCTGCCGTCACTGTCCGTGGTCCGCGCGCCTGCTTGCCCGAGCTCACTCCACGAGGAGGAGCGCGAAGCGATGATACGGCTCGTCATCGCCCGCTACCACTGCGGCTCCGGCGGTGAGCGTCCCTCCCGTGAGGCCGCAGGCCCGCATCCTGCTTCATGCCGTTCGTCTCGTCCCTCCCCAGGCCGCGCTCACCGGAGCACCCGGTCGGCGACCTCGAGCATCCGGCGCGGGAGCGCCGGGAAGCCGTCGACGCGCACGAGGCCGCCGTCCGCGGCACGGGCGACGGCCTCGCCGACGCGGAGGCGCGGGGCGAGCCAGGTGGTGACGGGCGCGGCGGGATCGCGAGCCCCTGTCTCCTCATCGATCAGGAGCACGTGCAGCGGCCCGAACAGCGCCGCCGCCGGCAGCGGGTCGGCGCCGCTGGTGCACACCCCGTCGCTCACCAGCAGCCCGCAGCGGGACGGATCCCGACCCCGCTGGAGCTCGGCGTGACCGGCGCGGAGGGCGGCGGCGATGTCGGTGCCCCCGCCGCAGGGCTCGGCGAGCATCCGCCGAACGAGCTCCGCCGGCGCGACCTGCTCCCCGAATACCGAGACCACGCGCACGTGATCGGCGAACAGCGCCACGGCCAGGTCGCCAGGCCCCAGTCTGAGCGCGAGCACGGCTGCGGCCACGGCGGCGAGCGCCATCTTCTCGCCGGCCATGCTGAGCGAGGTGTCGACCATCAGCACCACCTGGTGCCGGCGATCCACCCGGCGCTGCACGATCAGGTCGCCGGGCTCAGCGTGCGGCTTGCCGAGCAGGTTCTCGAGCGTCGCCTCCACGTCCATCTCGCCGCCCCAAGGTTCCACCATCGGCTCACGCACCGTCTTCGTGGCCGCCTTGAGCGGCCCCACAAGGCGGGCCGCACGCCGCAGCACGGCGCCGGCGGCGAGCCGCTGCGCACAGAGCCACGCGCGCTCGCCGGCGTGGGTGAGCATCCCCGCAGTGAGATCCCCGGCGAGCTCCCAGCCGTCCAGGTCCTCAAGCGCGGCACGCAGCTGCTCCGCCAGCGCGCGACGGTCCTCCAGCGTGCAGGCCTCCGGCTCGGCGGCCCGCGCCGGCGGCCGCAGTCGCTGCAGTCCATCGGCCGCGTCTCCGGCGTCCCGGCCGGCCGGCGGGCCGGCTTGACCACCGCCGGGCACGCCGGCCACGAGCGCCGCCTCAGGGTCCTGCCCGCGTTCCACGACGAGCCACAGGAGGTCCTCGAGCACCGTCTCGAATCCGGCGTGCGCGTCCCGCAGCTCGACCCGGGTCGCAAGCGCCGCCTCGGCAGCCCGCCTCAGCCGCTCGCCGGCGGCGGCGGTCACGTCGTCGCCGGCCCCGCCTGCCGCGAGCTCCACGATGGCGATGGCGCCACGCACCGACGCCCCGCGGCGAACGCGCGGGTGCACCCGCGTCCCCCGCGCGAGCCGGACCGCCGCCCTCACGAGCCCGGCGTCTCCGCATCCTGTCGCCGCGGCGACGATCGCCTCTTCCTCGACGCTCGTCTGGTAGTCGAGCGCGAGATGCTCGAACCGGTCGCGGAGAGCCTCCGAGAGATGGCCCGTGGCGACGTACTCCGCCGGGTTCTGCGTCGCCACCACCTGGAAGCCGCCGACCGCGCGCACGGGACCCAGGTGCGGCACCTGCACGACACCCTCGTCGAGTGCGGGCAGCAGCAGGTTCTGTGCCGCCTCCGGCAGACGGTTCAGCTCGTTCAGGAAAAGGACACGGCCTTCGCGCATGGCACGCAGGAGCGGTCCGGGGATGAAGGCGTCCTCGCCATATCCACGCGCGAGGACGAGTGGCGGGTCGAACCAGCCGGCGAGGCGTCCCTCCGTGAAGCGGTCGTCGCCGTCCACGCGCACCGTCTCGCGGCCAACGCTGCCGCACGCCGCGAGCGCGAGCGTCGTCTTCCCCGACCCGACCGGCCCCTCGAGCAGCAGGTGTCGCCCGCCGGATAGGGCCGCGAGCGCGATCGCGAGTTCCCGCCCCCGGCCCACGATCCCGTACCGCTCCTGGATCTCGCGTACCGCATCCACGTCCCGGACTCTACCGCAGCGGCCCGGCAGCGGTGGCCCGGCGCCGGGGGAGTACACTCCTGCCATGATGCTTCCGCCCGACATCGGCCTCCCCAGCGACGCCTGGTACGGCCTACCGCTGGACGCCGCGCTCGAGCGGGTCTCGCAGTACGCGACCCTGGCGGAGATCGCCTCGGTCGAGGACCACAACCTGCTGTCCGCTCCCAACCGGCGCGCCGCCGCCGCGAGCGGCCTGCGACTCACGGTCCACGGCCCGTGGGACGACCTCGAGCCTGGCAGCCCGCGAGAGCGGGACCGCCGGCACGCGCTGACGGTGCATCGCCGCCATCTCGAGGCGGCGGCGGAGATCGGCGCCGAGACCTACGTCGTCCACCCTGACTACCAGGGCTGCGCGGTCCCGCGCGATCCGAAGGTGCTCCGCGCGCTGCAACGGACGTTCGCCGAGCTCGAGGAGTGCCAGCGTGAGCTCGGCGTGCGCATCGTGGTCGAGAACATGCCGGGCGTGGGATACTCGCACTTCGGCGCGCCGGGCGACCTCGACCTGGGCGAGCTCGGGCTCATCCTCGACACCGGCCACGCCGCGATCTGCGGGACGCTCCACGGCTTTCTGAGCGAGCCGCACGCGGACCTCGCGCACGTGCACCTCCACGACAACCGCGGTCCGGCGGACGCGGGTGACCCGCACCTCCCGCTGGGCAGGGGGGTCGTCGACGCGGGGGCTGTGCTCCGCGCGGCGCGCGCCAGCGGCGCCACCGTCATCCTGGAGCTCCTGGACGAGCCCGCGATACGCGAGAGCATCGCCCACCTCGAGCGCAAGGGCCTTCTCCGGCCTCAGACCTCGAAGGCGAACCCGAACCCGGCGCCCTGATGCTCCAGAGGCACGAGTGGGCTCCGCGGCACGCCGGGATGCGCCTCGCCGTGGTACTCCCGCGGGGCCACGTCGTTGGGGCCGTCGGGGTAGAGAAGGCTGGCGAGCGCCTGGATCTGGTCGCGCCCGACGCCCAGCTCGAACTGGCCGCCGCCGTACAGGACCATGCCTGCCGCCCTCGCGCGGCCGACGCAGTCCAGCAGGGCGCTCAGGCTCCCGAAGCGCGACGGCTTGATGTTCAGCTGGCGCAGCGAGAACGCGTCGCACTCGGGGCCGCAGACCGCGGCCACGCGCGCCGTCACCATCACCACGTCATCCCATGAGTGGATGGGCGCGTCGAAGCTGAACCGTGCCTCCTGGCCGCGGAGCGCCTCGCGCGCCTCGCCCTCCAGCGCCGGGTCCTCGAGCACCGCGCCGGGGAACGTCGCGCTCACCAGCCGGTACTGCGCCGGGTCCGGCGGGTTGTCCACGGGCGACCCCTCGTAGAACGACTTGAAGTCCAGGGCGCGGACGCGGCCGGAGGCGGCGATGTCGCGCATGAGACCCTCGTCCCACTCGGGCGTCGGGTCGAGCTTGAACTCGAGCTGGGGGTCCACGGCGAGCCACGGCTTGATGTCCAGCCGCGTGCTGAGCACGAACCGGACCGGCGAGTACGGGCGCGCCATCGCTGCTCCCAGATCCAGCCTGGCCTGGCGCAGAGCCAGGTCGAGGGCGGCGCTCTCGAAGCCCCAGCGCCGGTAATCACGGAAGGATGCCTGCTGCGGCGGCCGGCCGGGGAACAGGTCCAGGCCGCCGAGATGCCTGGAGAAGCCGTCGAAGGTCCACTCCCCCGCCAGCGGCAGCTCCGCGGGGTAGTCGTCGTGATCTTCGGCCGCGTACGTGACGTCTTCGCCGCGGCCCTCGAGCCCGCCGCCCAGGAGCACGATCTCCGTGGTGACGCGGCGGAAGCCGCTCGAGACGTCCAGTTCGCGCCGCTCGGTGCGGTAGCTCTCGACCGCGAGGCCAAGCCCTGCGAGCCGTCCGTACGCGCCGTCCGGGGCTCCGTGGATGCCGCGCGCGCCGGCGGCGGGTGTCGGTGGCGATCCCATGGCGGCCTTCTTCCCTGCCGGCCACCATCGCAAGCCGATCGGCGGCCGATGGACGGGCTCTGGCATACTTGACGGCATGGGCCGCGCGTCCGACATCGGCATCTCGACCAGCGCGTACTCTGAGCACATGCTGCCGGCGGCGCTCGAGCGCGTCGCCGACCTGGCCGCCGCCGCCGAGATACGCTCGTTCGGCCTGCACACGCTGCTCAGCAAGCGCAACCGCAGGGCGGCTCAGGAGGCAGGACTCATCTACTCAGTCCACGGACCGTTCGGCTACACCGGCATCTGGGACCTCG
The DNA here is from genome assembly GCA_963736645.1 of uncultured Thermoleophilia bacterium. Classification (GTDB taxonomy): domain Bacteria; phylum Actinomycetota; class Thermoleophilia; order UBA2241; family UBA2241; genus CAIXSE01. Next base: position 234,363 of record CAVTPJ010000002.1, read on the forward strand.
ACGAGGCCGAGCGGCTCAGGGCGCTGGACGAGCATCGCCGGCACCTCGAGGCCAGCGCGGAGATCGGGGCTCTCGTCTACGTGGTGCACCCCGACTGGCGCCCCGAGATCGCGCCGCGCGACCCCGCCGTGGTCGCGGCGCTCGACCGCTCGTTCAGCACGCTGCTGGAGTGGCGCGCCGAGTACGGCGTCGAGATCGCCGTCGAGAACATGCCCGGCGCCGGGCAGTCGCACTTCACGCATCCCGGCGACCTCGACTTGCGCGGCCTGGGCCTGATCCTGGACGTCGGCCATGCGAGCATCAGCGGCTGCCTCGACGACTGGCTGGCGGACCCGCAGGCGCCGCTCCGGCACCTGCACGTGCACGACAACCACGGGCAAGGCGACGACGACGATCCCCACCTCGGGTTGGGCGCCGGCGTGGTGGACGCGGCGGCCGTGATGGCCGCCGCGCGCGCGGCCGGCGCCTCTGTGGTGCTGGAGCACGACCGCGAGGACGCCGTGCTGACGAGCCTCGCCCGCCTGCGGGAGCTCGGCCTGCTCTGACCACCCGCCGCGCCGCCCGCGCCGGCGTTCAGCTCTCGAGCACCTCGATCAGCTCTTCCTTGATGTCGCGCAAGCGCGTCGAGATCATCCCGGCGACCTTCTTCATCACGGCGTACCCGGCGGCCGGATCGCGCAGCAGGATGTCCTCCACCTCGTCGGCGGAGATGGCGATGACGGCGCTGTCCTCGAGCGCCTTCGCATCCGCCACGTAGATGTGCGGCGCCACGATCGACGACCAGCCGGACAAGCCATACTGGCCGACCTCGACCACCTCGATGACGCGGCCCGCCGGAGTCGCCAGGCGGATCGCCAGGCGTCCGCTGGCCACGACGAACAGGCTGTGCGCCACCGTGTTCTGATCGAACAGCGCCTCGCCCTCGCGCAGCGTGACCATCGTGCAGTGGTCGGAGAGCGCCGTGATCTGGCTCTCGTTCAGGGGCTCGAGCAGCTCACAGTGAGCCAGCGTGCTCTCGACGGACAGGTCGGCTGTCGGCGGTCTCATGTCGCACCCCTCCCAGTAGACATGCATGCACCCTGTGTCTACCCGTTCACCGATGTGTCGAAATGTTCACCGCTGTCGCGGCCGTGCAGCGCCGCCCGAGGCGTCTGATAGACTCCCTTGGGTGCCGCTTCGGCGCCCTCACGCTCACGCCAACGACCGAAAGCGCACGCCATGAGCCAGTCCTTCACCTACGCGGGCACGACCGACTACATCGCGTCGCCCGACCTCATGCAGACCGTCAACGTCGCGGTGCAGCTTCGCCGGCCGCTCCTCATCAAGGGCGAGCCCGGCACCGGCAAGACCATGCTCGCGCAGAGCATCGCGCGCGGCCTCGAGATGCCGCTCCTCATCTGGAACGTCAAGTCGACGACCAAGGCGCAGGACGGCCTCTACGTCTACGACACCGTGCAGCGCCTGTACGACGGCCAGTTCGGCGACCGTGACGTGAGCGATATCGCCCAGTACATCAAGCCGGGCAAGCTGGGCGAGGCCTTCGCCAGCGAGGAGCGCGTCGTGCTCCTCATCGACGAGATCGACAAGGCCGACCTCGAGTTCCCCAACGACCTCCTGTGGGAGCTCGACCAGATGGAGTTCCACATCCCCGAGACGCACGAGACGATCAAGGCCAGGCAGCGCCCGATCGTGCTCATCACGTCCAACGCCGAGAAGGAACTGCCCGACGCGTTCCTGCGCCGCTGCGTGTTCCACTACATCGAGTTCCCGGACGAGGAGATGATGGAGCGCATCGTACGCGTCCACGTCCCCGAGCTGGACAAACGACTGCTCGACCTCGCCATCCAGGCGTTCTACTGGCTGCGCGACGTTCCCGGCCTGCAGAAGAAGCCCAGCACCAGCGAGCTCATCGACTGGGTGCAGGCGCTGGCGCGCGGCGGCGTCGACCCCAAGGAGATCGCCGCGCGCCTCCCCTTCATGGGTGTGCTGCTCAAGAAGGACCACGACGTCGACGTCGCCCAGCGCGCGGTGGCGTCCGGGCGCGGCCGCCGGTAGGCGAGCCGCGCGATCCCAGCGAGAGGACCATCATGAGCGTCGGAGGCATCGAGCTCTTCATCGTCATCGTCGTCGCGATCGTGGTGGCGGGTCTGGTGTTGCGCCAGATCATGTCCAAGCGCTGACGCGAGGGCGCCCCGCGTGTTCACCGACTTCTTCTTCCTGCTGCGCTTCTACGGGGTGCCGGTCACGGTCACGGAGTGGCTCGCGCTCATGCGCGGGCTCGCCATGGGCCTCGTGCCGACCGGCCTCGACGAGTTCTACGCAGTCGCGCGCAGCATCCTCGTCAAGTCCGAGGCGTACTTCGACCAGTACGACCAGGCGTTCGCGCACATGTTCAAGGGTATCGAGACGCCGGTGGAGATCGACGACGAGGTCTGGGACTGGCTCTCCGACCCCCTGACGATGCCCGGGCTCAGCGACGAGGAGCGGCGGCTGCTAGCCGCCGCGCTCGAGGACCTCGATCTGGAGGCGCTCCAGAAGATGTTCGAGGAGCGCCTCAAGGAGCAGACCGAGGCCCACCACGGCGGCAACAACTGGGTGGGCACCGGCGGCACCAGCGCCTTCGGCCACTCCGGCTACCACCCCGGCGGCATCCGCGTCGGCGGCGAGAGCCGCAGCCGGTCCGCCGTCAAGGTGGCCGGTGAGCGCCGCTACCGCGGCTACCGCACCGACCAGGAAGTCGGTGTGCGGCAGTTCGAGCTCGCACTGCGGCGCCTTCGCCAGCTCTCTTCGCGCAACGAAGGCGTGCCCGACGAGCTCGACCTCGACGAGACCGTCGAGGAGACCGCGAGCAACGCCGGCCGCCTCAGCCTCGTCTGGCGCAAGAGCCGCAAGAACGCCGTCAAGGTGCTGCTGCTGATGGACGTCGGCGGCTCCATGCACCCCTACATCCGCCTCTGCAGCCAGCTCTTCAGCGCCGTGAATCGCAGCAGCGCACTTCAAGGAGCTGCGCATCTACTACTTCCACAACTGCGTCTACGACTGGCTGTACACGAGCACGCGCATGACCTCGTCCGAGGCCATCTCCACGCGGCGCGTGCTCCAGGAACTGCCCAGCGACTACAAGCTCGTCATCGTCGGCGACGCGGCCATGGCCCCCAGCGAGCTCATGGCCCGCGACGGGATCATCTGGTGGGGCTTCGGCAACGACGAGCCCGGCATCGAGTGGCTCCGGCGACTGCGCCGCCACTTCGACCACTCCGTGTGGCTCAACACCATCCCCGAGGCCGACTGGGACCGCGCCTACGGCAGCGTCACCATCCGCAAGGTGCGCGAGGTGTTCCCCATGTTCGAGCTCACCGTGGACGGGCTCACCGCCGCGACGCGCAAGCTCATGGTGCGCTACTGACGCGCGCGGCGCTCCGCCGCCTCCGGCGTCAGGGCCGGTCGCCCAGGCAGTAGAACCAGCCGTCGCGGCAGCCGACGTAGATGCGCCCGTCCCACAGCGTCGGCGTGGACTCGAACGCGCCCTCCGCGTAGAACTGGTCGCGCTCCTCCAGCGTCACCGTCCAGTACCTGCCGTCGCCGCTGGCGCTGGGCAGCGCGCCGGCGTCACCCCTCTCGGCCGGCGCGTACTCGAGGTGGTAGAGGTGGACGCGCTGGTCGTAGCCGGCGGCCACCAGCGCGTCCCCCACGATGATCGGCGTCGAGATGGCCCCGCCGTTCCAGATCTTCGCCACCTGCACCGGCGTCTTCAGGCCCTTCTCCCGGTTCGGCCCCGCCACGGTCCCGTCGTTCATCACGTCCTGTGAGACCACGTACAGGTAGCCGTCGATGGCGCTGAACGCGCTGAGCGCCGGGTAGGCGCCGCCCTCGTTGTACTCGTCGTTCACGGCGGCGGAGCCGACGATGCCGCCGGCCCAGTCGCCGACCTTGCGGTTCCCGGTCGGGAAGTACCACACGGTGGCCTCGTCCGCCGGCTTGGACGGGTCGAGGCACAGCATGCCGCCCTTGCCCTTGATGTACTCCTTCTCGACCGCCTGGAGCAGGAGTCCCTTCCTGGTCGGCACCGGCGTCCCGTCCAGGTCGGAGCCGATGAAGTAGTCCCAGACCACCTTGAGATCGGAGCGCCGGAGGCCGTAGACGTGGCCGGCGCCCGAGGCGATGTACAGGTTTCTGCCGAGCGCCGACGCCGACGACTCGAGCACCAGGTTGCGGCCGTGGCTCTTCGCGCGTTCGTCGCCGAGCAACTCCCGCTGAGCCTCGATGACGGGCCGCCTGCCCTCGGCCCACGCCTCGGTCTTCAGGGGGTCGAGCGCGTAGAAGTACCCGCTCTCGACGCCGATGTAGAAGCGGCCGTCGTGAAAGAAGCCGCTGCCGTCGCAGTCCCGGCTGTAGCAGCGCGTCTGCGGCACCGGCAGCCTCCACAGCTCCTTGCCGCTGCCGAACGTGAGCGCGCGCACGGGCGCGACGCGGGGGTCGTCCAGCTTGTACGGGTACCCGCGCCGCGACCCGGCGACGACGATGTACCTGTCGTCGGGGCCCGTCGGTGAAGGGTTCTGGAAGACCGACGGGCTGCCCTTGATGATGTCATCGTACTCGTACGCCCAGACGACCTCGCCGGTCCCGGCGTCCAGCTTGCGCAGCCGGTAGTCGTAGGAGCTGGCGAGCACGTAGGCCTTCCCTCCGTCGACGACGATGTTGGGCTGCCCCGTCCAGCCGCTGCCGGCCCACTTGCCCGGCGGATCGCCGTCGAACTTGCCGGAGCTCCAGCCGGCGCCGAGCTTGACCTTCCAGATGACCCCGAGGCGCTTGGGCGCCGGTCCCAGGCCATAGAAGCGGCGCCCGTAGTTGCCGAGGAACGTGCCTACTTTGACGCCGTCGCCGGCGAGCGACGGCAGCGGAGGCGCGGGGATCGGCCCGGCGTGCGCGACCTCCTCACCCCCTCCGCCACCACGACCGCAGCCGCCACACGCGGCGGCGCGCCAGACGACGACGAGAAGGACGGCGACGAGGACGGCGAGCGCCGCGCCGCGCCGGCGCCGCAGCTGGCGCTGGCGCTGGGCGGAGCGGCGGCGCGGAGGCCGCCGGTCTGATCCGGCCGTCGTCTCGATGGCGCAACGATACTACGAACTGCAGGCGCCCCTGCACCGCGGCCTGCGGCCTCCCACCCCGGGCCGGCGTCGCCGGTGCCCGGCCGTCGGGTGCCCGTCGCGCCCCGAGAGGGTAGGATGCCTGAGGCCGGCCGGCGAAGCGCCGCCGGCCGCCCGGCCGACGACGACCCCGGAGGGACCTCATGGCGACCGACCTCGACCTGCTGCGCGACCTGTGCGCCGCACCCGCACCCACCGGGTTCGAAGGCCCCGTCCAGGGACTGGTGCGCCGGCGCCTCTCCGCTCTCACGGCGCCCGAGGGCGACCCGCTGGGCAACGTCTGGGGCGCCGTCGCAGGGTCTGGTGCGCCGAGCGTCGTGGTCACCGCCCACGCCGACCAGATCGGCCTCATCGTCACCTACGTCGACGAGAAGGGGTTCGTCTCCTTCGACAAGATCGGCGGCGTCGACCCCCAGCTCCTCCCCGGACGCAAGCTCGTCGTCCACGGGTCAAAGGGTCCGGTGAACGGAGTGGTCGGCCGCAAGCCTTCGCACAAGATGAGCAAGGAAGAGCGCGCCAAGGCTCCCGACCTCAGCGACCAATGGCTCGACGTCGGCGCCTCCACGCGTGAGGAGGCGCTCGGTCTCGTGCAGATCGGCGATCCCATCACCTTCCCGGCGGACTTCCTCGAGCTCGCCGGCGGCCGCTACGCCTCGCCGGCCTTCGACAACCGGGCCGGGGTCTATGTGTGCCTGCGGGCGCTCGAGCTGTACGCGACTGCGCCGGCGGCAGCCGGCCTCACAGCGCTGCTCACGGTCCATGAGGAGACCACGTTCATGGGCGCCAAGGCGATGGCCATCCGCTGGCAGCCGGACGTGATCATGGTCGTCGACGTCGACTTCGCCAGCGACGACCCCGGTCTGGACGCCAAGAAGCTCGGCGGCGAGGTCAAGCTCGGCGCCGGCCCGGTCATCCACCGCGGGGCGGCCGGCAACCTCGCCCTCACCGATCTCGCCGTCGAGGTGGCGAAGGACGAGGGTATCCCTGTGCAGGTCAAGGCGATGCCCGGCAACACGTCGACGGATGCCGAAGAGCTCATGGCTGCCGGGCACGCCGCGACCCTGTCCTTCAGCCTCCCGGTGCGCAACATGCACTCTGCGTACGAGGTGATGCAGCCCGACGACGCCGAGGCCGGAGCGCTGCTCGCGGCCGCCGTCACGCGACGGCTCGCCGAAGACTGGCAGCCCGACCGGTTCATACCGCGGGTCTGAGCGCCGCTCCTCAGGGCGCGGTCGCGGCGAGACAGCCGCCGATCCAGTCGATCTCGGCCGGCGCCACGCGGCTCCAGTAGTCGTCATTGTGGCCGCCGGGGCTGAACCCGCCCGCCGGCGGCTCCGGCAGAGCCTCCGCGAACGCCCTGTCGGCCTCGTAGAAGGGATCCTGCCGGCCGCAATCCAGCCGCACCGGCAGGCCGCGGAGCCGGTCCACGTCCTTGAACACATCATTGGCGGCGTAGTCCGCGGCGCTGTCGAACGCGTCGCCCACCCCGTCGTCGAAGGAGCGCCACAACGCGGCGCTGACCGCGCACACCGCGACGAACTGCTGCGGGTGCGACTCCGCCGCCCGCAGCGCCCCGTACCCGCCCATCGACCAGCCCACGATGGCCAGCGGACCGCCGAAGCCGCGATCGTCGCGCAGCATCGGGATGAACTCGTCGAACAGCATCGCCATGGCGTCATCGCCGGCGGCGCGCTCGTGCCAGTAGGTACTGCCCGCCTGCACCGCGGCGACGGCAAAGGGCGTGACGCCGCGCTTCTCGATCCCGTCGGCCACCTGGTCGCCGAAGCGCAGATGCCCCTCCAGGAGCTCCTCCGGCGAGCGTCCGCGGCCCGGCAGACAGATACAGACCGGCGTGGCCGCGCGGACGGCGGCGGCGGCCCGGACGCCCGGCGGGTAGGCGATGTCGTAGACGGCGGGCTCCGCGAGAGACCGCGATGGCAGGGTGCCGTGCTCGTAGTCCACCGCGTACGCGGGCGGCGGCGTTCCCGGCTCGCCGTAGGCGCCGGTGAGACGATACCAGGTGTCGCGGACCCTCCAGGAGCGCCAGCCGACCGCTCCGGTGGCGGCCGCACCGGCGACCACGATGCCCCCGCCGATGAGGAACTGACGGCGCGTGACGCCCGCCTGCGGCTCGGAGCGCGGGCGCGGGCGGGGCGCGTCGGGAGCGCGTGCGCTCACTCGAGCGTGGCGGCCGCGCCCGCGGGCGACGCGACGCGGGCGAGAGACCCGCCCCCCGACGCCCTCAGCGCGCCCGCGAGTTGCCGCGCCATCTCCGGCTGCCACTTGGTGCGCCCACGGGCGAAGAGGTGGAACAGGTCGGCGAAGTCATGATCGGTGAGCTCGACGTGACGGTCGATGTGGAGATAGGGCACGCCGTATCTCGCGGCCAGCCGCGTCGCGCGCTCGCGGTAGGCCGGCACCACGCCGGCCCAGTCGGGGCCGGCCGCGGACGCGTTGAGGGGCTGATCGTAGAGCACGACGGAGAAGCCGCGGTCGCGGGCCAGATCCAGCACCTCCTCGAGCATGGCGAAGTTGTAGTCGGCGTACTTGCGGTACAGCCTCACGTCCTTCTCGAGCACGAAGAGGACGTTGTGCCTCTTGCCGAGCTGCGTGTGCCCCTTGGCGCCGGGCGGGTAGTAGTGCGTCTCGTAGCGCAGGCGGCTGCCCCAGACGGCCTTGCCGGCCGCGCGCTCGCGCACGTAGGACCCGATGTAGTCGAAGAGGCCGGGTATGGCCCCCGTCGGCGGCGCCTCCCGGCCGAAGTAGCGAGGCGCCACGGAGGCCAGACGCGGGCTGCGCACGAGAAGCGTGTGCCCGCTCAGCAGCTCCGCGTCGCGCTCCGGCTTGCCGGTCACCCGGATCGGCGCGAGGCCGATCGCCAGCGTGGCGGGACCGGGAGGCAGGTTGTCGGCGAGCGCCAGCGTCATCGCCATGCTCTCCTGGTGAGCGGCCAGGCTCACGACCTTGACAGGCTCGCCGGCCTCGCGCGCGATGGCCGCGGCGAGTGACTCCTCGCTGACGAAGCATTCCATCGTGCCGGAACCGCCGAAGAGGTAGATGGTGCGCGTCGACGGCGGATCCTTCTTGAGCTGCTCGACCCGGACGGAGACGTGCACGTAGTCGTCGTGGGTGATGCGCAGGAGGCGGCCTTCGTCGACCACAGTGAGGCCGCCGCCGAAGACGATCCCCTGCGCGGAGACGAGGGTAAGGCCGGTCAGCAGCGCCGCTGCGACCAGCACCAGCGGGTTCCGCTGGCGCAAACCGCGGCCGAACCAGCGCCGCCTGGCGCCTCCGTGTGCTGCGCGCGGAGTCACGCTCCGTTCCTCCCCGCCTCGTGCTGCGGCCTCACAGGACCTGATGATACAGCCAGGCAAGCGGCAAGCGTACGACGTAGTACAGGATCTTGAGCGCCTGGTCGAAGCTCGGCGTGGCGACGAAGGCATAGCCCAGGGCCACGTAGAGGAAGGTCGCCGGGTACCCGATCCAGCGGATGAACCTCTCGTAGGGCGCGGCTGAGGGGAGACCGGCCTTCTTGCGCGCCTTCTTGCGCTTCCTCTTCCAGCGCTCGAAGCTCGCGACGACCACGAGACCGGTGCCGTGGTAGAGGCCCCAGACCGCCCAGTTCAGGTCGACGTAGTGCCACAGACCCATCGTCAGCATGCTCGCGTAGAGGCCGAGCCACGGCTTGCGCGTGAGCCCGAACACCGGGAAGTACACGTTGTTGCGGCACCACGTGCTCAGCGAGATGTGCCAGCTGCGCCAGAAGTCGCCCAGGTTCTTCTGCAGGAACGGCAGGTGGAAGTTCTCCATGATCCGGAAGCCGAAGAGCGAGGAGAACCCGATCGCCAGGTCCGTGTAGGCGGAGAGGTCGAAGTAGGCGCGCACGAAGACGATGATGCAGTAGGCCAGCGGCCACCACGTGCCGACGTCGCCGGGCTCGAAGTCCGTGCGGCCGATCGTCGTCACGATCTTGGCGAAGAAGATCGCGAAGAGGAAGTCGACGACGAAGACCTTCTTGAAGTAGCCGATCGCGATGCGCCGGAGGCCGAAGTAGAACAGCTGACGGTCGAACGTGAAGCTGCGCTTCTCGTAGAAGCCCTGGTAGGTCTCGAGCGGGCCGGCAGGGAACGTCGGGATGAACATCATGAAGGCGCCCAGGCGCAGCAGCGAGTTCTCCTGGATCACGCCGCGCATGCAGTCGAAGACGTACTGCAGCATGCGGAACACGAAGTAACTGATGCCGAGCGGCATGATCAGGCGGCTGACCACCCAGTCGTCCTCGCCCCAGATGGCGATGGCGCCGCTGCGACCGTACTTGCCGATGCCGAGCGTCACGAGAGCGATGATCACGGCGATGAGCACGACGCGAGCGCCGCGCAGCTTCTCCTTCCGCTTGAGTTCGACCAGCTGGTGCGTCATGAGGACGAGCCCGAGCGCGAGGATCGCGAACACCGGGTTGAGCACGGCCAGCACAGCCACGCTGAGCAGCAGGACGAAGATGAGCCGGTGCGTGTCCCTGCGGAGCGCATGCCAGAAGACCAGCAACGCGAAGATGACAACGGGGATGAGGTACAGGGTGAAGTAGATCTTCACGAAGAGCCCCGCCCGGCGTCCGCCTTCCCCATGAGCCGGACGAGCTCCTCGGCAAGCCTTCTCTGCCAGATCACGCGCCCCGTCGATGTCAGGTGCTGCAGGTCGTAGAAGTCGTCATTCGGGATGCTCAAGTCCGCATTGAAATCGAGGTACGGGACCTTGTGCTCGCGGGCGAGCCTGCGTACCTGCGGCTGGTACTGCTCCATGGGCTCGTCAAAGCGGTGGCCCACGATGTCCAGGTTGAGGGGTAACTCCACGAGCACGACATGCAGGCCACGCTGCCGAGCCCGCGTGACGAGCTTGTCGAGCATGCCCATGTTCATGGCGTGGTTCTTCTTGAACTGCGGGTACCGGCCACGGAACCAGACGTCCACGTAGTGCTGCTTCGTGGCCACCGACAGCGGATGCCTCGTGTCTACGCGATGCAGGCGGTAGCGCGCGGCTCCCAGCCTGCCCGAGTTGAGGCCTTTCGCGTAGGCACGCGCCAGGTCGGTGAGGTACTGGAAGATCCCCGGAAGGATGGTCGGATCGTGGCGGTGCTTGCCGTACTTGTCGGCCACGTACCGTTTGAGGTAGTCGCTCTTCAGCATCATGCCCTTGCCGACCGCCTGGTCCAGGCTCGTCACCGGGTCGCCTGCGAAGCGCGTAGGGTTGACCCCCACGACGATCCAGGCGTCCTCGGCGGGGACGTTGTCGGCGATCGCGAGACTCTCCGAGTAGGTCTGCAGGCTCGAGCCCAGGTTCGCCGCGACGATCCTCGGGCCCCCGAGCCGGCGCACGTCGGCGGCCAGCGAGGCCCCGCTCACGATCCCCTCGCGCGCGCTCGACCCGCCGACGAAGTACACGGCCGGCACGCGTGGAGGGTCTTGCTTGAACCGGCCCACCACCCACGACACGACGCCGGGGTCGTCGTGGGGGTCACGCAGCCAGTAGTGCAGCGGGATGTTCGACCACGCACCGCTCGCGAAGAAGGCCTGCACCAGCAGAAACGCCGGCGCCAGCAGCAGAGCCGCGGTGACGAGCACGAGAGGGCTCCGATTGCGGAATCCCCCGGCGAACGACCTCATGCGAGATCCTCCGCCAGCAGAGCCCGCAGCTGAGCCCGGATGGCTTTGCCCGAACCGGTCCGCGGGATCTCCCCGACGGCGATCACGCGGCTGGGCAGCGACGAGGAGGGCAGCACAGCGCGCAGCTCGCGCAGCAGTCTGGAGGCCTTGAATCCCTCCGGCTCGTTCGGGACGACAAAGGCCACGGGCACGTGACCGAGGATCTCGTCGGGCGCGGCGAGGACGGCGACGTCGGTGAAGCGCCCGAGTCCCTGCAGCGCCTCCTGCACGTGGATGATGCTGACCTTCTCGCCGCCGCGCTTGATGATGTCGTCCTTGCGGCCGGCGATCCATACGGCGCCGCCCTCGTCGACGCGGCCGAAGTCGCCCGTCTTGAGGCCGTGGGCGGTGAGCGTCTTCGCGGTGATCTCCGGCTCGTCGAGGTAACCCAGCATGAGCAGCGAGCCCGTGACGAAGAGCTCCCCGGTCTCGCCCGGCGCGGCCTCGGCGCCGTTGCCGCGCCGCGCCACCACCCGCATGTCGCCGATAGGCCGGCCGACGGAGCCGACACGGACGTCGAGATCGGCCGGCGGGAGGATGCAGAGCCGGCCGCTGACCTCGGTCAGACCGTACATGTTGAAGAGGCCCACGCCGGGAAGCACGCGACGGAACTTCTCGATCACCGGCAGCGGCAGGTGGTCGCCGCTGCTGACCCAGAAGCGGAACCCGTGGTCGCGGGGCTCCTCCAGTGGCTCGACCACGCGCACGAGGTGTGCGGGAGCGCCCCCGAAGCCCGTGCAGCCCTCGGCCTCCATCTCGTCGAGCAGGCCGGCGCCGAAGTAGAACCCGAGCTGGCCGGCGACGCCGCCGCCGCCGGCCAGCAGCGTCAGGAAGTGGCAGATGCCGCTGGTGAAGTACGGCGGCGTGTTGATGAAGATGCGGTCATCCTTGTCGAGCGCAAGCGTGAGCGCCACGTGACCGGCGTTGGTCGAGACCGACCGCAGCGTCTGGCAGACGCCCTTGGGCAGGCCCGTGGTGCCGGAGGTGAACATGATCATCGCCTGCTCGTCCTCGCGCACCGCCTCGAGCGCGTCCGGGGAAGCGGCGGACGCGGTGACGGCCCCGGCCGGCCGCGCGCCGTCCACGAGACCGTCGCCGTCGGCGGTCACGACCAGCCGCACAGGACCACCCGCGGGCGTGGGGCAGGCGTCATCGTCCGGCAGCACGATCACGTCCGCCCGGCATTTGCCCACCAGCCAGTCGAGGTCGTTCTGCGGCAGGCTCACGTTGAGCGGGACGACGACCTGGCCGGCCAGCCACGCGCCGAGCATGCAGGCGAAGAACTGGTCGTACTCCTCGAGCGCCAGCGCGACACGGGCGCCGCGCCGGCCGGAGGCAGCCAGCAGGGCGCACGCGACCCGTTCCGCACGCGACTGCATGCCCGCGTACGAGTAGGCGCGCCCGCGCGTGCGAAGGAGCGTCGCGTCGCCGCACTCGGTCGCCCAGCGGCGCAGGCGCGCGACAGCGTCGGTCATGAGGGGTGCGGGCGTCATGAGGGCGTCGAGGACGAGGTCAGAAGCCGACGTATCGAAACTCGGTGAGCTTGCCGCCCACGAGCACGGCAACGGTGATAGCCAGGAAGACCAGGAACCAGAGAAAGGTCTGCAGGCTCAGGCCGAGGGCGTAGTAGAACCAGTGCCCGCGCGGCTCGGACTCCTCGCAGCTCTGCGCGTTGCTCTCCGGTTGCGTGTCGACGCCCGTCTCAGGCATCGCCCGCCTTCTTGCGCGCCACGTACGCCAGCATGTGATCCACGGTGTCGAGATTCTCGTAGACGATGTCCATGGGCTTCACCTTGATCGCGAACGTCTCTTCGAGAAACGCGATGAGGGCGGTTAGGTTCATGGAATCGAGCAGTTGGTCGCGGAAGAGCGACGTGTCGGCGCTGACCTCATCCTCGTCGAGGTCGGCCTCGTCGCGGATGAACTCGAGGATCGTGTCGGCGTCGGTCATGAGGCGTCCTTCTCGGGTCGGGAGGCCGGAGGCCTCAGCTTCGGGTGCCCTGGCTGTAGGAGAACTTCATGGGGTTCACGAAGCTGGAGGCCTCGACGCCGGCCTTGATCAGGCCGCCGAGCGTGAAGACGCGCTGCGCCGTCTGAAAGGCCTGCTCGAGGCCCCAATCGTCGCTGAGGATATGGCCGCGCGCCCCGGCCCAGCCGTAGGCGCCGAACTGCGAGGTGCCGTCGCCGTTGCCCACCACGAGGCAGCCGTTGCGTACGAAGGGCAGCCAGGTGGCGATGATCGCCGTCTCGGCGCCTCCGGAGCGGCGCCCGGCGGTGGCGAGCACTCCTACGGGCTTGTTGGCGAGCTTGAAGTCCTGGTGGCGCAGCGGGCGCGTGCGCATGATGAACTTGGAGAACAGGTCCGAGGGGAGCCCGAAGTAGACCGGCGTGGCGACGAGGATGCCGTTGGCGGCGACCATCGCGTCGAGGACGCCCTGGACGTCGTCTTCCTGCTCCCGAACGCAGGGGATGAAGGTGCCGTCCTTCTTCTTGCCGCACACGTTGCACGCCTTGCAGGGCTCGATGTGCAGGCCGCGCAGGCTGATGACCTCGTGCTCGCACTCCCCGGGATAGGTGGCGTCGAGCTTCTCGAAGGCCGTCTCGAGCATGATGCCGCTGTTGCTGTTGTCGCGGGGGCTGCAGTTGAGCCCAAGAAGCCGCACCGTCATGAGTCTTGCTCCTCTCCGTTCGCGGCCGCCTGACACGAAAGAGGCGGAACGGAATCGTGATGCCCGCAGTCGGGTACGGGACCGCAATCCTACCAGACGTCAGCCACCCACGCGCCCGTGAGCCAGAGTGGTGCCGGAGGTGGGACTCGAACCCACACGCCCTTTCGGGGCACCCGATTTTGAGTCGAGCGCGTCTACCAGTTCCGCCACACCGGCACGGTGGTCTCGCGGTGCCCTATTCTCACCCATCGGGGCGGGTCCGTGCACCTCGGAGCCGACGACTCGCGCAGCGGCGGCCGGCGCGTCGCCCCTGCAGGGTCGGGAGCGGCCGCCGGCGTCTCACTTGGGACTCCGGCGGCCGCGGCGAAGCGGGCGCGGCGACCGGTGGCCGCCGCCTCAGCTCCCGGTGATCAGTACTGGGACGCGAACGTGGTGCTCCACATGGAGGGACCCATCCCGCGGCCCACGGCGTAGCAGGTGGCGAAGATCTGCGAGCTGCCGTCGTAGATGCTGTGGTGGCGGAACGGGTTCCAGCTGGCCGCCCAGGTGCCCGAGTGGTACTGGAAGAGGCCCTTGAAGGCCGAGCTCGAGCCCGCACGGCGTCGACCCCCGGACTCGCGCATCATCATGCGATAGATGCCGGCGGCCCTGACGTGGTACTTGGCCGCCGCGATCTCGATGATCGGCATCCACTTGCCGCGCCGCTCCCAGTCCGCGATCCGCTGCCGCAGGCGGTAGATCCTGGCCAGACGGTGCACGCGACGCTCCCAGATGCGGACGGCGCGACGGGCTCTGGCCACTCGCGCCTTGAGCTCGTCGAGACTGGGAGCGGCGGCGACGGGCGAGGGGCTCGGCGTCGCTGACGGCGTCGGGACGGGAGACGCGTCCGCCGGAGACGGCGACGGGCTTGGTGACGCGTCCGCCGGCGACGGCGAGGCGCTCGGCGTCGCGTCCGTCGCGTCGCCGGTCGTCGTCATGGCGGTCGTCGTCGCGAGGGCCGCGGCGAGCGCGACCCGAGCGTTCTCCAGGCGATGGTTCGAGTGACGGAGGGCGCGCTTCGCGACGCGGAGCTTACCCCTGAGGGTGGCCGCGTCTGCCTTCTGTGGCAGGGCTGCGGCGGCGAGGGCGGTGGCGACGATGAGGACCGCGACGATCGCGATCAGGCTCTTGCATCGACTCACAACGTCCTTTCGACGTGGTTTCCCCCGCGGCCAGCGGCTGCGCCTGTGCCCGCGGGGGCGTTCCGCGTCCGGACCGCGCAAGTGCCCGCATGCGAACGCCACGAAGGGTGAGGGTGAAGTGAGAGGGGGCGAACGGATGTGGGGGCGCGTCGGGACGCCTCGTTGTTCGTTCGAGGCGCTAGTCAAGCAGGTCGAGTCACGCCGCGCAACCCGAGAGGGCTGCGCGCGTGCGCCTCCCTGATCCATCCGGCGACGTGCGCGCGCTCGTGCAGGACGTTGAACCCTGCCTCTCGCGCGAACCTCACCGTATCTCTGTCGAGGCGGCAGCCCCCGGCCACGGCCGCCCACGCCGGCGCCGCCACGCTCTGCAGGGACCGGCCCGGCTCCCAAGCGAGGTGCACGTGCTCGAGGAGGAGCAGGGCCCCGCCGGGCACGAGGACCCGGCGAAGCTCGGAGAGCGCCCTCGCCGGGTCGGCGACCGAGCAGAGCGCGAATGCGCTGACGGCGGTATGGAAGGAGGCGTCGTCGAACGGCAGGTCCTCGGCGCGACCCACGACGAGCCTGACCTGCGCGTCCGCTCGCGCCGCCCTCCCCCCCGCGCGGCCGAGCATCGAGGCGTCGGGCTCGAGCGCCGTCACGTCGGCGCCGGGAGCGTACCAGCGAAGCTGGCTCCCCGTCCCGGCGCCTATCTCCAGCACGCGGCCGCGCGCCGCCGCCGCGAGACGCCGGCGCCAGGCGCCCAGCGCGGCGCGTTCGAACGGCCACATCGCCGCGTCGTACACGGCCGCGTGGCCTCCCGGGGGGGTTGTGATCCGCAGCTTCATCCTGAACACTTACGCCCGTCCTCTCGCGTCCTCCGGTACATGCCCCGCCGGCCGACGCCACACGCATGGGGGGTGGTGGTGGCGATGTCCGGCCTGTTCGACTTCACGAAGCACGACAAGGACGCTCCCGGCGCCGCGGTCGACGCATCCACCGCGCTCGAGCTCCGCCGTCTCGCCAACCTCTTCCTGATCTCCGGGATCACGCTCGCGCTCTTCGTCCTGCGCGCGCTCTCGGAGGCGCTGTCCGTGACCTTCATCCCCCAGGGCGTCTTCGTCGTCTGGGGGCTCATCCTGCTCACCGGATGGGCCGCATCGCTGGTCTACGGCGTGTTCGTGACCTTCTCGGCACGGCGGTGGGGCTGGTTCGCCCTGTGCCTCCTCCCCCTCACCTGCGTACCCGCTGCCGCCGCCTACGCATGGATCCGCCGCCAGGAGATCGAGCGCGCCGTCCTCGGCGACGGACCGGCGCCGGTCGCACGCCAGCGTCGCGGGGGCCGGAAGAAGCGCTGAGCGAGCGGACGGCGCCTCGTGGCCGTCGCCGCCGTCCTCGTCGTCTACCGCCTCATCGACCTCGGGCTGCCCATCCCCGCCGGCCTCGGCACCTGTCTGACCGTGCGCTGAGACCGTGCCGCTCGCCGCGCACGCGCACGGCCTCGACCTTCTCTGTGGTACTGTCTTGGACCGGCGGGAGGGCCCGCCTGCACCCTGGGGGGACGCCATCAAGAAGACGCTCCGCCACATCATCGTCTTCGCCGCGATCGTCGTGGCGTTGTACCTGCTGCTGCCTCGACTGGTCGACACGCAGCAGACGGTCGAGTACATCTCGGGCGCAAGCTACGTGCTGCTCGCGCTGGCCGTCGCGCTCCAGGTCGCCGCGCTGCTCGGCTACGCCAACCTCTTCCGCTACGTGCTGCGCGTGCTCGACATCCGCATGCGCCTGCGCGAGGTGCTCGCGATCACGCTCAGCGGCCTCGCCGTGAGCCACATCCTCTCGGCCGGCGGCGTCGGCGGCTGGGTGGTCACGTACAACGCGCTGATGAAGCACCGCGTGCCGCACGGCATCATCTTCGTCGCCATCGCCGCGCAGCAGTTCTTCAACTACGTGGTGCTCTGGTTCTTCTTCGCGCTCGCCATGGTGTACCTCATCGTCGTGCGCGGCGGCGACTCCGTCATCGGGTATCTGGTCGGGGTCGTCCTGATCGTGCTGATCCTGTGGCTCACGTTCTACGGGGTCTACCTCTACAACCACCCCACACGCCTCCGCCTGCGAGTCGCGCAGATCGCTCGCCTCGTGAACCGGATCATGCGACGGGAGGTAGTGCACGAGCGCCACATCGACGGGTGGATCGACAACCTGCTCATCGGCATGCGCCGCATGACGGGGCACCGCGGCTCCTTCCGGACCACGCTCATCCTCGCCTGCGCCTTCTGGTTCTTCGACATGCTCTGCCTGTGGTGCACGTTCGCCGCTTTCGGCTACACCATCGGCCTGGGCCACCTGCTGATCGGCTACGTGGTGGCCTACTCGATCGGCACCCTGGCGCCCACGCCTGGAGGTCTGGGCGCCGTCGAAGGCATCCTGATCGCGCTCTACGCCAGTTTCGGCGTGCCCTCGGCGGTCGCCGTCGCCGTGGTGCTCATCTACCGCATCATCAACTTCTGGCTGCCGATCCCGCCCGGGTTCATCGCCTACGCCATCGTTCGGCCGGGACGCCGCAGGATCACCGAAGGCGAAGTAGAGGCCGCTGCCGGCGAAGCCCCCGCGGAGCTCAGCGGCCGACGTCGCTGACGCGATAGAGCCTGAGCACCGGCCCGCGCTCGCCTGCACCGGGCCGGAACTCCTTGACAAGCTCGGCCTCGGCGTCGAGCCGCCGGTAGAACTCGACGACCGTCGGATACACCTCGGGCGCGGCGAGCACCCGATCCCGCACCCGGGAGCTCACGACCACGTACTCGACCCCGTCGTCTCGCAGCCGGTCCAGGTCACGCGTGCGCTCCGGCGTGCCCGGAAGCGGCACCTTGAGCCGGACCAGGCCGTACGCGACCGGGTCGAGGCCGGCGTCACGGTAGTGCTCCAGCGCGGCCTCGGGCACCAGCGGCGGGCCGTAGTTCTCGACGGCGACGAGAGATCCGGCCGGGACGTTGGCCTGGATCCATTCCTTCGCCAGCGCTCGCGTGTCGTTGCCGCTGAGACCGCGGTCGAAGGCGATCGACGCCCTGAGGGGGAGCACGAAGGCCACGACCAGCGCCGCCGCCACGAGCGGCGCCGCCACGCGGCGACCGCGCCACCGCCGTCCGGCCACCTCGATGCAGAACCGCGCGGCCAGCAGGATCACGAGCGGCACGATCACGAGGAGGTATCGGTCGGCCAGTTCCTTCCACGTCCCGATGTAGACGAAGTAGGCGATGGAGTACGGCGCGATCATCCAGTCGAGTCGCGTACGCCGCCAGAAGGCCCAGCCCAGGCCGGCGATACCCAGCACCACCAGCACGGCCCCGATCGCCCCGGTCAGGTTGGGAGTGAGGTTGTACCAGAAGCCGTTGCCGACGTGCTCGAAGCCGAGCCATCCCTTGTCCATGATGCGGCTCTGGCGCACGAAATCCGAGAGGAAGTGCGGCGCGTCGAGCACGACGAACGGCGACGCGAGCACGAACGCCAGGGCCATCGGCGCGTAGACGCGCAGTACCAGCAGGCGCATCCAGACGAGCGTGACGCGCGCGCCTTCGGCGGTCCGCCGGCCGGCCTCCGGGCGGCAGGCGTAGACCGCGGCGACGGTCGCCGGCAGGACGAGCATGCCGAGGTTGTACTTGGTGGACGTGGCGAGGCCGGCGACGACCGCCCCCAGGATCAGCCGGCGACGGGCGGCCTTGCGCACGGCGGCCGTCCCCACGGCCTCGCGCTCCTCGGCCGCCCCACCGGCGCCGGCCTCGCCGAGGCGCACACCGCCGCCGGCCTCGCCGCCGCGGATGGCCGCCTGCTGCAGGAGGACGAGCGCCAGCAGCGAGAGCGCGACGGCGGTGACGTCGGTCACAGCCATATGCGAGTACGCCACGTGCAGCGGAGCGACGGCGAACAGGAGCGCGGCCACGAGGCCGGGCGCACGGCCGAAGGCGTCCCGGCCGAGGCGGTACACGAGGTACACGGAGGCGGTCCCCATGGCGACCGAGAGGAGGCGCCCGAGGAGGAAGTACGGACCTGGGTCCGTCACGAACGAAGTGGTGGCGAGCAGGTTCCCGTTGCCCAGGAGCCACCACGCCGCGGCGGCCGGCACGTAGACCGCCGCGACGAGGTAGAAGTAGAGCGACGGATAGAAGAAGAACTGCGGGTTCAGGTGGCCCCGCGCCGCCGCGAAGGCCTTGGGCAGCACCGTGCTCTCGTCGGCGTTGACGAAGCTGTAGGGCAGGCCGTAGGTGACGCCCTTGAGTCGCAGCGCCAACGCCAGCACGAGCACCGCGAGCAGCAGGAGCCCGGCGATACCGGGGCGCCGCCACCGCCGGCCAGCGGGGCCGCCCTTCACCCGACCTCGGCCGAGGGACTGGTCGCGGCGCCGCCGTTGGCCTCGTCGCGGAAGCAGCTCACCGCGCCCGTGTGGCACGCCGGGCCGAGGGGCTCGACCAGGAGAAGGACCGTGTCGTGGTCGCAGTCCAGCCGGGCACACACGACGCGCTGGACGTTGCCGCTGGTGCCGCCCTTGTGCCAAAGCTCGCGCCGGCTGCGGCTCCAGAAGTGCGCCTCGCCGGTGGCCAGCGTCATCCGCATGGCCTCTTCATCGGCGAACGCGACCATGAGGACCTCACCGCCGCCTGCGGCCTGGACCACGCACGGCACGAGGCCGTCGGCGTTGTAGCGCACAAGCTCGAGGAAGCTGGCGTGATCCACGATGTCTCCAGTGCCTCGCCGGTCGCCCTTCTCAGGCGAGGCGCTCCCTCATGATCGCGACGCCGGCGCTGGTGCCGATCCTGACGGCGCCGGCACTCACCATGCTCTCGAGGTCCTCGGCAGTGCGGATGCCGCCCGACGCCTTGATCCCGATGCGCGCGTCGAGGCAGTCGCGGAGCAGTTCGACGTCGTCAACAGTCGCGCCTTTGGGCCCGATGCCCGTGGAGGTCTTGACGAAGTCGACGCCTGCCTGCTCGCAGATGTGGCAGGCGAGCCGCTTGAACTTCTCGTCGAGGTAGCAGGTCTCGATGATGGCCTTGACGATCACCTGTCCCCGCCCGGTGTTGACGCCGCGCACCCGCGCGGCGCGCACGATGCCGGTGAGCTCGTCGCGCACCAGCCCGAACTCGCCGGAGAGGAAGGCGGGTACGTTGATGACGACGTCCACCTCATCGGCGCCGCGCGCGACGGCCTCGTCGGCAGCGAGCGCCTTGATCCTGGGCGTGTCCGCGCCGAAGGGGAACGAGATGACGGTGCACGTCTTGACGTCCGTGCCGCGCAGCATGCCGGATGCCAGCGGGACGAAGTGCGGGAACACGCAGACGGCGGCGAAGTGATGGCCCGCCGCCTCGGCGCACAGCGCCTCCACGTCGGCGCTGGTCGAGTCGGCGCGCAGCAGCGTGTGGTCGATGGTCTTCGCGAGTTCTTCGGGGAGCACGCCTCGACCTCCGGGCGGCTGGCAGCGGGCAGGCGGAGCCGGGCGAGTATACCAGTCCGCGCCTACAGCAGGTGGTCGACGTACCGGTCGTCGCGGCGCCAGCGCTTGCGCACCTTGACGCGCAGGTCGAGGAACACGTGCACGCCCAGGATCGCTTCGATCTCCCGCCGCGCGCCGCTCCCGATGGCCTTGACGACGCGGCCGCCCTTGCCCACCACGATCGCCTTCTGCGACTCGGTCTCCACGATCAGGTTCGCCTCGATCTCGACCAGCGGGCGGTCACCGCGCTCGGTGATGGAGCCGACCTCGGCGGCGATCGCGTGCGGGACCTCGTCACGGGTGAGCCTCAGCGCCTGCTCGCGGACGAGCTCGGCCACGAGCAGCTCGAGCGGCTGGTCGCTCTGCTGCCCGTCGGGGAAGTAGACCGGCCCCGCGGGCATCGCCGCCGACAGCCGGGAGAGCACGTCGGCGAGGCCGTCGCCGCGCAGGGCGGACACGGCCAGGACCTCGCCGCCGCCGGACAGGGCACGCGCCTCGTCGAGACGCGTGCCGAGCCGGCGGCCGTCTATGAGGTCGATCTTGTTGAGCACGAAGAGGGCCGGCAGGCCGGAGGAGGCGACCGCCTGGACGATGTAGCGGTCGCCGGAGCCGAAGGTCTCGGTCGCGTTCAGCAACACGAGCGCGGCGTCCACCTCGCCGAGCGCGTCGTCGACGGTGGTCTGCATGCGCCGCGTCAGCGAGTCGAATGGCTTCTGAAAGCCCGGCAGGTCGAGCAGGACGATCTGACAGCCGTCGAGCGTGACCACGCCGGTGATGCGCCGCCGCGTCGTCTGCGGGTGATCGCTGACGATGCTGACCTTGCGCCCCACGAGAGCATTGACGAGCGTCGACTTGCCGACGTTGGGCCGGCCGAAGACGGCGACGAATCCGCTCCGGTAGTCGTCAGCCATCGGTTTCGGGCTCCGGCAGCACGAACGGCGCCGTGAGGAGCTCGCGCAGGCGCAGCACGCTCACCTCGCCGCCGGTACGAGCGACGATCTCGGGGTCACCGAACTCGGCGAGCGCCTGCAGGCACAGCCCGCACGGCAGGCAGTCGGAGCCGTCGAGCGCAGCCACGGCCACGCTGCGCAGCTCGCGCTCCCCGAATGCGACGAGCGCGGCCAGCGCGGCCCGCTCGGCGCACAGGCCTGCGGGAGACGAGGCGTTCTCCACGTTCACGCCGTGGTGGCCGCGGCCCGACGGGCCGACCGCCACGGCGCCCACCGCATACCCCGAGTACGGCGCGTAGGCGCGCTCGGCGACGCCGAGCGCCTCCGCGAACAGCAGCCGCTCGGCCGGCTCCGGAGCCCGGCTCACAGCGGGTACCAGATCCTGAACAGCAGGGCGGTGATCGCGATGCCGAGCGCGGCGCCCACGGCCACCTCGGCGAAGGTGTGGATCTTGGCCTGCACGCGGCTCTGGGCGACGAGGATGGCCAGAAAGAGGGTGATCGCCGAGATCGGCAGCGCGAAGGTGGTGCCGACGGCCACGAACGTGACCGCGACCCAGGCGGCGAACGCGAGGGCGGCGTGCACCGACGGCAGCCCGCCGTGGAACGCGGTCCCGCGATGCGTGAGCGCCTTGAGGGCGATGGCGGCCAGGACGACGATGAAGAGCGCGATCACGGTGACGTCGATCGGCGAGCCGCGCAGCTTGCTGAGGATGGTGTACGGCACACTCGTGATCTTGTCGTAGAAGACCAGGTAGGCGACGGCGACGGCGTTGACGGCGGCGATGAGGACTGCCCCGGCGGCCACATCCTTGGCGATCCTGGCGCGGGGGTCGTCCTCATCGGTGACCAGGTCGACGACGTGCTCGAGCGCGGTGTTGAACATCTCGGTGATGAGCACGAACGAGATCGCCACCAGCAGGGCGATCACCTCCAGGCGCGTGAGCGCGAAGAACAGGCTGGCGAGGAGCACCAGCCCCGCGATGCCGAAGTGGACCCACATGTTGCGCTCGTAGCGGAGCGCGTGGACGACGCCGTCGAAGGCGTAGTTGAAGCTGTGGAGCAGGTTACCGCGGCGCGCCAATGAGGCCCTCCCAGTCGACGAGCTCGAGCACCTCGGCCTGGCGGAGCGCCATCTGGCCGGCGTCGGTCTCGTGATCGTACCCGAGCAGGTGCAGCGTACCGTGGGCCAGCAGCACGGCGATCTCGAAGGCGGGCGGCAGCGCATCGGCGCGCGCCTGCCGCAGCGCCCTGCGCGTGCAGACGACGATGTCGCCGAGCATCAGCGGCGGACCGGCGTCGCCGGCGTCCGGCGGCGCCTCGCCGTCCCCCTGCCAGTCCTCCAGCGGGAAGCTCAGGACGTCGGTGACCTCATCCTTGCCGCGGTGCTCCCGGTTGAGGCCGCGGATACGGCGTTCGCCGACGAACGCGACGGACACCTCCGCGCCGTGCACGCCCTCGGCCTCGAGGACCGTGGCGACAAGGCCGGCGACCAGTTCCTCGTCCACGGTCGTGCGCGTCGCGTTGACGACCTCGACGAGGTTCACGCGCCCTCCCGGTCGTGGCGGAGGCCGGGCGCGGAATGCTGCGCCCGCGCTGCGTCGACCTGGTCGCCGTGCGCTTTGTAGGCATTGACGATGCGCTGGACCAGCTTGTGGCGCACCACGTCGTGCCCGTCGAACTCGACGATGCCGATATCGTCGACGTCGGCGAGGACCTCTGGCACGGTCACGAGCCCCGAGGTCCGGCTGTGCGGCAGGTCGATCTGGGTGACGTCGCCGGTGACGACCATCCTGCTCCCGAACCCGAGGCGCGTGAGGAACATCTTCATCTGCTCCGGCGAGGTGTTCTGCGCCTCGTCGAGGATGATGAACGAGTCGTTGAGCGTGCGCCCGCGCATGAAGGCGAGCGGCGCGACCTCGATCTCGCCTTTCTCGATGAGCGTCGCCAGCTTCTCGCCGTCGATCATGTCGTAAAGGGCGTCGAACAGCGGCCTGAAGTACGGGTCGACCTTCTCGCTCACCGTCCCCGGCAGAAAGCCGAGGCTCTCCCCCGCCTCCACCGCCGGTCGCGTCAGGATGATCCGTCCCACCTGCTTGCCGAAGAAGGCGCTCACGGCCATCGCCGTGGCGAGGTAGGTCTTGCCGGTACCGGCCGGCCCGATGCCGAAGGTGATCGTGTTCGCGCGGATGGCGTCCACATAGAGCTTCTGGTTGACCGTGCGCGGGCCGATCTGGCGGCCGCGGTGCGTCCATACGACGTCGCCGTAGACCTCCGAGGGCTTGCCCGAGGAGTTGACGGCGATGTCCATGAGCGACTCGACGATGCCCGGATTGAGCGGCCGCCCGCTCTGGATCACGGCGAGCAGCTCCTCGATCGCGGCGCGCGCCTTCTCGACGGCGTCCGACTCACCCTCGAGCGTGAGGACGTTGCCGCGCAGCGTGAGGGCGCAGTCGAGGCGCTGCTCGAGGATCTTGAGGTGCGCGTCGTGTTCGCCGGCGAGGTCGAGCGCGTCGGCGTTGCTGTCGAGATCGATGACCGTGCGCGCCACTGGCGTCACCTTCAGCCCCCCAGGCGACCGCGGACGAGGTCGCTGAGCTTCTTGCCGTCGGCGCGGCCGGCGACCTTGGGCTTGAGCCAGCCCATGACCTTGCCCATGTCCTTGGGCGTCACGGCGTCCGTCGCGGCGATGCCCTCGTCCACCAGCGCCTCGAGCTCGGCGTCGGTGAGCTCCTCGGGCATGTAGCCCTTGAGGAGCCCTTCCTCGAAGCGCTCCTGGTCGGCGAGGTCGGTGCGGCCGGCCTGGTCGTAGAGCTCGATGGCCTCCGCCCGCCGCTTGCGCTCGCGCTTCAGCACGGTGAGCTCGTCGGCCTCGGCAGGCTGCTTGCGACTGTCGATGCGCTCCTTCTTGAGCGCGGCGACGAAGGAGTTGAGCGCCTCGCGCAGGCGCTTGTCGCCCGCCTTGAGCGCCGCGGTGGCGTCGTCCTTGATGCGTTGTTCGATGGTGCCGAGCTCTCTCATACCGTTCCTCCAAGGCGGGTCCCGCCGATGACCTGCCGATGCAGGTGATCGACCTCCCGGCCGGCGTCGGGACCCGTGTTCGTGATGACGCGGTAGCTGGTCGCCGCCACGCCGGCGGAGCGAGCCGCGGCGGCGATGGAACCGCGGGCGCGCGCCGAGGCGCCGCTGCTGAGGGCCTCGGCCTCACCGAGCGACGCGACGTGATCGCGGGGGATCACCGGCAGGTGCACCGGCGCGAGTGGACGCCTGTCGCGAAAGGTGCTGCAGTCGCGGCGTGACGCCTCTTCGGCGCCTCGTTCGATAGCTGATGTGCCGGGGCTACTCATCGCCTGACTCCTTCACGCTGCCGCGCACCACGTCGCCGACGGCCTCGTCGCCGACGGCGAGAACCATGTCGCCGCGGCGCGCCGGACCCCGCAGCGAGTAGCGGATGTACTCCGAACTGTACCCTCTCCAGAGGCCGTCGCGCCGCTCTTCGACGAGGACCTCGGCCACGCGGCCCACTGCGGCGCGGCGCGCGGCCAGCGCGGCCGCCTCCGCGGCCGCGAGCGCGCGCCCCATACGCTCCTTGACGACGGCGGCCGGCAGGGGGGCAGCTCCGCTGCCGCCGTCCCCGGCCGCGCCGAAAAGGCGAAGACGTGCGCGCGCCCGTACAGACCGCTCTGGACCGCCTCGAGGGTCCGCGCGAACGCGGCCTCGTCCTCCGCGGGGTAGCCGACGATGACGTCCGTGCTCAGCATAGCTCCCCCCGGCACACGTTGCAGAGGCTCGACGGCGCGCAGATAGTCGGCGAACGTGTACGGGCGGCGCATCGCGCGCAGCACGCCGTCGTCGGCCGATTGGAGAGGCACGTGGAGGTGGCGGGCGACGCGCGGGTGACCGAGCAGCTCCACGAGCCGCGCGTCCACGTGACGCGGCTCGAGCGACGACAGGCGCACGCGCTGCAACCCATCCAGCCCGGCCATCGCGGCGAGCAGGTCCGGCAGACTCGCCTCGCCGTCGCGCCAGGCGCCGAGGTCGATGCCGCTGAGCACCACCTCGCCACAACCATGCGCGAGGCCGCCTCGCGCGGCGGCCAGCACGTCCTCGAGAGGCAGGCTGGTCGGCGGGCCGCGGACCAGCCGCACGACGCAGTAGGCGCACGCCCCCGCACACCCGTCCTGCACCTTCAGCACCAGCCGGGTACGTGCGCCGGGCGTGGCCGGCGGCGTCGCGGACTCATCAGCGGCGACCGGTGGTGCGCCCACCCGTCCGGCCGCTCTCCCGACGGCGAGCGAGGCCTCCGCCGCCGCGTCCCGAGCGGCCGCGTGGCCGCCGAGCTCCGCTGCCAGGGCCGCCCAGTCCGGACGCGCGGCCACGGTCACGCCGTGGCCGTCGAACTGCTCCGGATGGAGCGCCGCGGCGCAGCCGGCGACGACCACTCGTCTCCCCCCGGCGGCGGCCCGACGAACGAGACGCCGCGACTTGCGCTCTGCTTCGGCGGTCACGCAGCAGGTCTGGACGACGATCACGTCGGCGGCGTCACGAGCCGACACCGTCTCCAGACCGGCGGCGGCGAGGGCGGCAAGAGCCTCCTCGCCGTCGGCCTGGCTGACCTTGCAGCCGACGAAGCCGGCGGCGACGCGCGTCACGCCCGCCTCGTGAGGTGCAGGGTGACCCACGTGCCGTCGTCCACGCGCGCGGCCTCTGCGAAGCCCGGAAACGCCGCGGCCGCTTCCTCGGCCTGCTCCACCAGCAGCCCGGAGAGCAGCAGGTGCAGGGGTGGTGCGGCCTCCGATCCGGGCTCCGCCGAGCGCCAGCGCTCCGCCAGCCGCAGGATCGGGCGCAGCGCGATGTTGGCCACGACCACGTCCGCGCCCGGCACCGGGTACGAGCGGTCGGTGGCGTCGCCGACGACGAACGTCGGCGCGAGACCGTTCATGGCCGCGTTGCCCGCGGCGGCGTGCACCGCGACCGGGTCGATGTCGACGCCGCAGACCGGTGAGAACCCGAGCCGAAGGGCCGCGAAGGAGACCACGCCGGATCCCGAGCCGAGGTCGAGCAGCGAGCCGGCCGGAAGCGTCTGGAGGAGCTCGAGACACTGGCGCGTGCTGGCGTGCCCCCCGGTCCCGAAGGCGAGACCGGCCTCGACGACGATGTCGAGGAGGTCGTCGCGCGCCGGATACCAGGGCGGACGCACGTAGAGCCGCCCGATCACGTGCGGCTTGTGGAATCGTCGCCAGGCGTCCTCCCAACCGGGGCGCTCGCGAGTGACCTCGAGACGTCCGAGCGCCCCGATCCGCTTGAGCGCCGCGCCGACCGCGGCGTCGGCCTCGGCGCCGTCTTCGAGCCAGAACACGAGCGCCCGGCCACCGTCCTCCTCCTGCCACCCGGCCGGCTGCATCGCGAGGATCTCGGCCACGGCCGCGGGATCGACGTAGTCGAGCGCCTGCTCATCCGGACCCGGCTCGGCAGGAGTCACTCCCGACCAGTCGTCGTCGAGGTCGGCCGTGGCCGAGGCCTGCGGAGCCTGGGCTGCCGCCGGAGCCGGCGCGGCCGCCGGCAACGCCCCCGCCGACGGCCCCAGCCGCAGCGCGTAGCGTGTGTACTGCGGCCGCCTCACTGGCGAAAGACGGCGCGGACCTTGTCGAGGAAGCTCTGGTCGGGCTCGTAGGTCGCCTCTCCGCTGAGCGCCGCGAACTGCTCCAACAGCTCCGTCTGCTCATCGGTGAGCTGCCGCGGCACGAGGACGTTGACCACCACCTTGAGATCGCCCCGGCCGTAGCCCTGGAGTACGGGCACACCGCGGCTGCGGTACGACTTGACCTCCCCGGGCTGCGTGCCGGGCTTGAGCTGAACCTCGATGTCTCCGTCCAGCGCCGGGACGTACGCGGTCGTACCGAGCGCCGCCTCGACCATGGTCACGTCCAGCCGGTAGATGAGGTCGTCGCCGTCGCGCATGAAGTGGTCGTGCGGCTCGACGGCGATCGACACGTAGAGGTCACCGGGTCGTCCTCCGCCGGAGCCCGCGCCGCCCTCGCCGGCAAGCCGCAGGCGCTGGCCGTCGGAGATGCCCGCGGGCACCTCCACCGGCACGGTGCGCGTCTGCCTCACACGGCCGGCGCCGAGGCACGTCTCGCAAGGCTCCCGGACGATGGTGCCCTGACCGCGACAGACGGTGCAGGTGCTGGTGCGGATGAACTGCCCGAAGCCGCCAAGACTCGAGACCTCGCGCATGCGCCCGCTGCCGTGGCACTGCGGGCACTGCTCGCGCCCGGTACCCGCCTTGGCCCCGCTGCCGCCGCAGGTCTCGCAGGTGGCGTCGGCCTTGACGTCGACCTCCCTGGTGACCCCGAAGACCGCCTCGGCGAAGGTGAGCTCGAGGCGCGTCTCCACGTCGTCGCCGCGCGGCGCCGGCGCACCGCCGGTCGCCGCCCCCCACATGCCGCCGGCGTCGCGCAGCACCGAGTCGAACATGCCGCCGCCGAAGAAGATGTTGAAGAGGTCGCCAAAACCCACGTGCTCGAAGTCGGTCATCTGCCGCCCGCGCAGACCGTCGAACCCGTAGTGATCGTACGCGGCGCGGGTGTCCGGGTCGCTGAGCACCTCGTAGGCCTCGGCGGCCTCCTTGAAGCGCGCCTCGGCCTCGGGGTCCTCCTGGTTCACGTCGGGGTGGCACTCGCGCGCCAGCTGGCGGAAGGCTTTCTTGATCTCGCCGGCGCCGGCATCGCGCCGCACGCCGAGCACGTCGTAGTAGTCGCGCTTCACAGAGAACCCCAGTCGGGAGAGGTCACCAGATGTCTTCGAGATACGTGCTCAGGCCGTCCGCGGTGGCCCTCACTGTGGCGATCACGCGCTGGTAGTCCATGCGCGTGGGGCCGAGTACGCTCACGGTGCCGAGGTTGCGGTTGGCCACCCCGTAGTTGGCCGCCACCAGCGAGCACTCCTGCAGCGACGGCGAGGCCATCTCGTGGCCGATGCGCAGGTACATGCCATCCTCGCGCAGGGCCCCGGCGAGGAGTTCCAGCAGGTTGTAGCGCTCCTCGAGCATCTGCAGTACCTCGTTCAGGTGGCCGGCGCCTGCTCGCGTGAGGTTGTCCAGAAGGCGAGAGGTGCCGCCCAGATGCAGGCCCTCGACGTCGCCCGGCCCCGTCGTCTCGAACGCCGGTCGAAGCGTGTCGAGGAAGGCGCGCTCCCTGAGGCGAAGGTCCGGGCTCTCGAACGCGGCGCTCACGCGGCGCGTGCCCAGCTGCGTCCCCACCAGCCGCTCGTTGAGATAGACGCGGGCGAACTCGGCGAGCCCCTCGTCCACTGGATCGGGAAAGGCGAAGACCCGCTTGGTGACCTGGCCGGAGGTGGTGATCAGCACCACCATGACGAGGCGCGCCTGCAGCGCCAGGATCTCGATGTGCCGCAGCGTCGAGGTCGTGACCGCCGGCGCGGATATCACGGCCATCAGCTCGGTGACGCGTGACAGCGCCTCGGCAGTCTCGCGCAGCGCGTCGTCGATCTCGCTGCGGGCGCGGTCGTGCTCGAGAAGCACGGCCGGCGGCGCCTCGCGCCGCTCCGTGACGACGGCGTCCACGTAGTGCCGGTAGCCGGCGTCGGTGGGTACCCTGCCCGCCGACGTGTGGGGGTGTGCGAGCATGCCGAGATCCTCGAGGTCGGCGAGGTCGTTGCGGATCGTCGACGCCGCCACGCCGAAGCCGTACTCCTCGCTGAGGCGCTTGGAGCCGACGGGCGCGCCCGACGCGATGAATTCCTCGATGACGGTCCTGAGGACCTGCTCTTGCCGTGCCGTGAGCGGCACTCTACCCCCTTAAATGCGGAGCGCGAAACAGGCGCACGCACACCTCGTTGGCCACGTGCCTCCCCTTTCGCGTCACGCGGATTGTACCACTGTGCAGGGAAACCAATCCAGCGCGGGCCAGCGGCGGCGCCGCGCGCTCGTCGACGGCGGCGGCCACCTCGGCGAGCGGGACCCGCTCGCCGCAACGAGCCGCCAGCAGAAGTCGTTCCGCGGCGCGCGTGACAGCATCCAGCGACTCGGCGGTACGCGGCGGGCCGACGCCCGCCGCCAGGGCCGCCGCCCAGGCGGCGGGGTCGGGTGCGTTCGTCCAGCGCCGAGCGCCAACCGTGCTCACCGCGCCCGGCCCCAGCCCGAGATACGGACGCGCGCGCCAGCATGCCACGTTGTGCCGTGCCCGCCGCCCGGGCAACGCGAAGTTGCTGACCTCGTACCAGTCGTAGCCGGCACGCGTGAGCTCGCCGAGAATGCGCCGGTAGCCGGCCGCGCGCGCGTCGTCGTTCGGGTCGGCCGGCATGTGTTGCACAGCGAGGACGTCGCCGGCGGGTTCGGTTCCGGCGGCGACCGCGTGGCGTGCCGCCAGCGCCGTGCCCTCGATCATGTCCAGCTCGTACCAGGAGACATGCTCGGGTCGCAGTCGCAGGACGGAGGCGAGATCGTCGCCGAGCAGCTCCCGCGTCTGGCCGGGGACGCCGTGCATCATGTCGATGCCGAGGTTGACGACGCCGGCACGGCGCAGCCGGACGACGGCGTCCCCGGGATCGACCGCCGTCGCCCGGCCCAGCACCGCGCGCAGGTCGGCCGAGAAGCTCTGGACACCGAGCGAGACGCGGATGCCGCGGGACGCGCCGGCGCCGGCGGCGACCGGTGCGGCCGCCGCCCAGGCGGCGAACTCGCCATCGACGTCCTCGGGATTGGTCTCGACGGTGACCTCCGCGTGCGGCGTGAGGTGAGGCCGGAAGAGCTCGAGCAGCCGCTCGAGCCGTTCCGGGCCCAGCAGACTCGGCGTGCCGCCGCCGAGGTACAGCGTCCTGAGCCGGCGCACGTCGTGCGCCCGGCGCTCCAGCCCCCACTCGGCGGCGATGCCGTCCACGAATCCATCGAGCCGGCGAGCCGCGCCCGCCCCCGGCTGTGCCGGATCGCCCAGGGCCACCGAGGCGAAGTCGCAGTAGTCGCACCGGGCCCGGCAGAAGGGGACGTGCACGTACACGTGCCGGACCGGGCCGGCGAATGCCGAGCTGGTGGCGGCGGAGCACGCCGGACCGTCGCCCGGAGCGCCCCATACGTCGCTCCGGCGGCTCACGTCGTCGGCACCCAGAAGTACAGGTTGCCGTCCCTCTCCCCGTCGAAGACGCCAGCGTTGGCCTCGATCACGCGCCGCGACGCGGCGTTGCCGGCGGCGCAGTCGATGCGCGCGGGGTCGACGCCCAGGCCGGCGGCGAGCGGCAGCGCCGCGGCCAGCATGGCCGTGGCGTGGCCTCGCCGCCGCGCGCCCGGCCGCACCTCGAAGCCGATGTTGCCGCCCTCCACAAGCAGGTGCGGCGTCAGCCGGTGGCGGATCGACAAGCGGCCGAGGTACGTGTCGCCGGCGGCCCACCACAGGTGGGTCTGCGGCACGTAGCCGTCGGGCCAGGACGCCGGATCAGCGCCCTGGAGCAACGCCACGCAGCGGAGCGACGCGCCCGGCTCGGCGGCGTCGGCCTGGAGCGCCTCGACGTAGCGGGCGAACGCGGCCGGGCGGGCGAGCAGGTCCTCATCCAGCTCGCTGTGCCGGCCCTCCGCATGACACTCGCGAAGCGCCGCCAGAAACGACCTGTGGAAGCGGAGGGCGGGCGGCGCGAAGTGCGGCGCGGCCCCGCCGCCACCGCCGCCCATCAGCGGTCCTTGTCGCCCGGCTCGAGCTCGAGGACGGCGAGGAAGGCCTCCTGCGGCACCTCGACCACGCCGAGCTGCTTCATGCGCTTCTTGCCTTCCTTCTGCTTCTCGAGCAGCTTGCGCTTGCGGCTGATGTCGCCGCCGTAGCACTTGGCGGTGACGTCCTTGCGCACGGCCTTGACCGTCTCGCGGGCGACCACCTTGTTGCCGATCGCCGCCTGCACCGGCACCTCGAACAGCTGGCGCGGGATCTTCTGGCGCAGCTTGGTGACCAGCGCCTTGCCGCGCAGATGAGCCCGCTCGCGCGGCGTGATGAGCGAGAGCGCGTCCACAGGCTCGCCGGCGAGCAGGATGTCGAGCTTGACCAGGTCGCTCTGCCGGTAGCCGGAATACTCGTAGTCGAGCGAGGCGTAGCCGCGCGTGCGCGTCTTGAGCTGATCGAAGAAGTCGAGCACGATCTCGCCCAGCGGCAGCTTGTAGTGCATCTCGACGCGTTCGGGCGAGAGGTACTTCATGTCGACGAAGTCGGCGCGCCGTCCCTGGCACAGCTCCATGATCGT
This sequence comes from uncultured Thermoleophilia bacterium, assembly GCA_963736645.1. Taxonomy (GTDB): domain Bacteria; phylum Actinomycetota; class Thermoleophilia; order UBA2241; family UBA2241; genus CAIXSE01. The sequence continues at coordinate 265,714 of CAVTPJ010000002.1, forward strand.
GCCGACGAACTCGCTGGGCACGAGGATGCTGGCGGTGACGTACGGTTCCTCGACGTGGTCGATGTACGTCGCCTCCGGCATCTGCGCCGGGTTGCGGACCACGGTCATCTTCCCGTTGGTGAGGTACGCGTGGTACTCCACGTTGGGCATCGTCGTGATGAGCTCGAGGCCGTACTCGCGCTCGAGGCGCTCGCGCACGATGTCCATGTGCAGCAGGCCGAGGAACCCGCAGCGGAAGCCGAAGCCGAGCGCGACGGAGCTCTCCGGCTCGTAGCTGAGCGCCGCGTCGTTGAGCTTGAGCTTCTCGAGCGCGTCGCGCAGCTCCTCGAACTTGTCGCCCTCGGTCGGGAACAGCCCGGTGAACACCATCGGCTGCACGACCTTGTAGCCCGGCAGGGCCTCGCCGGCCGGGCGCTTCTTGTCCGTGATGGTGTCGCCCACACGCACCTGCGCCACGTCCTTGACGCCGGTGATGATGTAGCCGACCTCCCCGGTCTCCAGCCGGTCGGTCGGCTTCATCTCGGGCCCGAAGAAGCCGAGCTCCTCGATCTCCGCCTCCTGGTCGGTGCTCATGAGGCGGACGAGCTGGCGCCTGGAGAAGCCTCCGTCGATGACGCGCACGTAGGCGATCACGCCGCGGTACTGGTCGTACTCGCTGTCGAAGATGAGCGCGCGCGGCGCGGCGTCGCTGTCACCCTCGGGCGGCGGCGTCCTCGTCACGATCGCGTCAAGGATCGCGTCCACCCCCTCGCCGGTCTTGGCCGACACGGTGAGGACTCTCGTCGTGCGTCGCGCCGGTGAGCTCGTGCAGCTCCATCTCGGCCTCGGGCACGTTGCTGGCCGGCAGGTCGATCTTGTTGAGCACGGGGATGATCTCGAGGTCGTTGTCGATGGCGAGGTAGGCGTTGGCCACGGTCTGCGCCTCCACGCCCTGGGTCGAGTCGACGAGCAGCACCGCGCCCTCGCAGGCGGCCAGACTGCGCGAGACCTCGTAGGTGAAGTCCACGTGGCCGGGGGTGTCGATCAGGTTCAGCTGGTAGGTCTGGCCGTCGTGCGCCGTATAGTCGATGCGGACGGCCTGGCTCTTGATGGTGATGCCGCGCTCGCGCTCGAGGTCCATCTTGTCGAGCAGCTGCTCCTTCATGTCGCGCGCGGCGACCGTCCCCGTGGTCTCGAGGATGCGGTCGGCCAGGGTCGACTTGCCGTGGTCGATGTGCGCGATGATGCTGAAGTTGCGGATGTGGTCGAGCGAAGTCACGACCGCCAATGATACAGGCTGCGAGCGAGGGAGGCTCCCCTTGGCCATGCTGGTCTACTCGATGATCGTGTCGCTCGACGGCTACGTGGCCGATGAGGACGGCGATTTCTCCTGGGCCACGCCCGACGACGAGGTGCACGCCTTCGTCAACGACCTCGAGCGGCCCGTCGGCACGTACCTCTATGGGCGGCGGATGTACGAGGTGATGATCGCCTGGGAGGATCCCGCCGACGGTCGCCGGCGAGGCGCCCGTGATGCAGGACTTCGCGCGGATCTGGCGGGCCGCCGACAAGGTCGTGTATTCGCGTACGCTGGGGGAGCCGTCGAGCGCAGGAACGCGGATCGAGCGGGCGTTCGATCCTGAGGAGGTCCGGCGACTGAAGGCCGCCGCGGCGGGCGACCTCTCCATCGGCGGCCCGCACCTCGCCGGCCAGGCGCTGCGCGCGGGGCTCGTCGACGAGCTGAGGCTCGTGGTCGTGCCCCACGTGACCGGCGGCGGCACGCCCTGGCTGCCCGCCGGGGTCCGGCTGAGGCTCGGACTGCTTGACCACCGCGGGTTCGGCAGCGGCGTCGTCTACCTCCGCTACCGCATCCATGACTAGAGCGCCGGCGGCCGGCGGGCGGGGCGGTCAGTCAGGCGCGGGAGCGGATGGCGTGCCCCTCCTGCGGCGCCGCAGCACCTGCCGCACCACGCTGAGCTCCTCGAGCTTGAGCAGCCTGGCCAGGCCGAGGTAGACGCCGCCGCCGGCCGTCACCGCGACCCCCACCGTCACGAGAAGCTGCACGAAGCCGTCGCCGGCGAAGTCCCGCAGCGCCGTCCAGACGCCGTAGGACACGGCGGCGAGCGCGGCGGCGCAGAGCAGTGCTCCGCCCGCCGCCGCGGCCATGCGGCGACCGTCGATCCGCCCGACGTCGCGCCTCAGCAGGAAGAAGAGCGCGAAGAAGTTGACGGCCGAGACGGTCGCCATGCTGAGGGTGATGCCCGGCACGCCGAGCGGCTTGTAGAGCAGCCAGCACAGCAGCACGTTCACGGCCAGGTTGCCGAAGCTCACATACATGGGCAGCCACGGTTTCTGCATGCTCTGGAAGGCCCGGTTGAGCATGATGTTGGAGTTGGCGAACACCAGCCCGACGGAGAAGAACGCGAGGGCGCCGGCCACTTCCACCGTCGCCGAGGAGCCGAACTGCCCGCGCTCGTACACCAGCTGGACGAAGGCGGCCGGCATGACCGCGAACCAGGCGACGAACGGCAGCGAGACGAACACCATCTGACGCACGCCCAGCGAGACGGTGTCGCGAAAGCGTACCTCGTCCTTCTGCGCCGCGAACCGAGACAGCGACGGGAACAGGATGGTCCCGATGGTGACCGCGAAGATCCCCTGGGGCAGCTGGTACAGGCGGAAGGCGTAGCCGATCTCGGCCGCGGCGCGGTCGCTCACGAACTGCGCGAACCAGGTGCCGATCAGCGCGTTGAAGTTGAGCACGCCGAGCGTGATCGTGATCGGCACCATGAGCAGCAACACGCGCCGCAGCAAGGGGTCGCCGAGCCCGAACCGCGGCCAGAGCCAGCGGCCGTGGTAGCGCGCCGCGCCGACGAGCAGGGCGACCTCGATCACCGTGCCGATCAGCATGCCCCAGGCGATGGCTTCGACACCGAGCGACTCGTTGAAGAGCGCGATCGCGGCGATGATGACGAGATTCCAGACGATCGAGACGACGGCAGGCATCGTGAACCGCTCGAGCGAGTAGAGGACGCCGCTGACCGCGCCGGCGACGGAGAGGAACAGGATCGTCGGCACGAGGATGCGCAGCAGGTCGGCGGCGAGGCCGGCGCCGGCCGGCGTGCCCGTGAGCTCGGGATACATCCAGGCCGTGAGCGGGCCGGCGGCGAGCGCGAGGATCACGACGGCCGAGCCCACGACCACCACGATCAGGCCGAGCAGGTTGGCGGCAAGCCGGTAGGCTCGCTCCCTCTCCCCCTTGGCGAGCAGCGACGTGAACACGGGAACGAAGGCCGCGCTGATGGCCGCATCCGCGAACAGCTGCTGCACCAGCTGCGGGATCACGGAGACCGAGACGAAGGTGTTGTACGAGGGGTCGACGCCGTACACCGCCGCCGTGATCACCTCGCGGCCGAGGCCCGTCAGCCGGGAGATGGCGGTGGCCGAGGCGACGACGACCGCCGCGAGGGCGAGCTTGCGCTTGTGATCGCTCATGACTCCCTTGATTCGACCGCCGGAGGCGGAGTACTGCCCGGCGGGGCCGGCGGGCAGTCTAACAGAGCCGGCCGGCACGGACCCCAGCACGGCGGTACGGCCGTGCCCGCGCCTCACCGCGCCAGACCCGCCTCCTCCTTGAGCCGCAGGATGCGCCGCGCCGACGCCTCCGCCTGCTCGCGCGGCAGCCGGCCGGACCGGATGGCGGCCTCCACGGCGGCGATCACCTTGCTGGGGCTCGCCGAGCAGAAAAGCGCGAGATCGGCGCCGGCCCTCAGGGCGCGGACGGCCGCCGCCGGCGTGCCGATGCCGAGCGCCTTGGTCGTCGCCGCCATCGACAACGAGTCGGTGATGATCACCGTGTCGTCGCCCACGCGAGACCGCAGGTACCGCATGGCTCTGGACGAGAGACTGGCGGGCGTGCCCGTCTCCGTGAGCCCGCGCGACCGCAGGTGCCCCACCATCACCAGGGGGGCGCCGGCCGCGAACGCGCGCTCGAACGGCACCATGTCGCTTCTGCGCAGCACGGAGAGCGAGGGGATCCGCGCCGCGCCGCCGTGGGTGTCGGACGCCCAGCCGTGGCCGGGCCAGTGCTTGACGCACGGGAGGACCCGGGACGACGTGAGGCCGCGTACCCACGCGACGACGCGGCCACCCACTACTTTCGGGCGCCGCGAGAAGCACCGGTCCAGCCTGCTCATGTAGCGGCCGGGGACGTCCAGGTCCGCGACCGGCCCGAACACCACGGAGACGTGCAGCTTGCGGAGCCGGGCGCCGTAGTCACGGGCCGTCGACCTCGTCCTGGAGACACTCCATCCGCCCATGACCCGCGCCGACGGCAGCGGATAGATGACGCCGCGGAGCCGCTGGACCTGCCCGCCCTCCTCGTCGCTGGCGATGAAGGGCTTGACGCCGCCCGGCGCGGCGCGAAGGACGGCCGCGAGGTCCTTGCCGATGCTGCTTCGCGCCCCGCCGCCCAGGATCACGATGCCCCCGACGCCCCTGCGCGCCCAGCGGCGCCCCCGCAGCGGGTCTGCGGCCGGCACGCTGCAGAACACCAGTTGCGCCGCGAGTCGGCGGTTGGACCAGCCGGCAAGCTCGGAGGGAGCGGTCGGACTCGGCGACGCGGACGGTCCTACCTCCGTCACGCGCGCGCTGCCGGGCGTCGGCCCCAGGGCGCTCTCCGCGACGCGCTCCGACGCGCAACCGAGGGTCACGAGCACGAAGATCGCGACCGCCAGCAGCCCCGCCTTCACTGTGGTTTGACGAAGACCGGTCATGGCTCCGCCAGAACGTACCATCGCGAATGCGCACGGGCCAGAGGAGCGCCTCCGCGTTTGCCCGGCTGGTCGCGCCCGTGATAGCATCTCGCGTCCGGACGCAGTCCCCACTGCACCTGGAACCGTCACGAATCTAGCCTGATCGAAGGGATCACGTGGCCAACATCAAGCAGCAGAAGAAGCGTATCCGCCTGGCCGCCAAGCAGCGGCTGCGCAACCGGCACGCCAAGTCGACCCTCAAGACGCTGTTCAAGCAGCTCGAGGACGAGGTCGCCGAGGGCCAGACCGAAGAAGCGACGAAGACCGCTACTTTCCTGACCTCGCGCATCGACAAGGCCGCCGCCAAGGGGATCCTTCACAAGAACAACGCCGCCCACAAGAAGAGCCGCGTCGCGCACACCATGGCGCGCCTCTCCTCCTGAGCGACGGTCACTGAGAACGGCGAAGCGGGCGGGCCGCATGCGGCCCGCCCGCTTCGCCGTTCTCGTCTCGCCGGCCTTCTACGCCAGCAGGCGCGCCAGCGCCAGCTCGACCACGAGCCGGTCGCCGTCGTTGACGCCGCCGATGGACTCGAGCGTGACCGGCGCTCTGCCCCGCAGCCCGGCCTCAGCCTCGGCCAGCGCGCGATAGGCGCGACCCAGCCGGCGCCTGTCGAAGCGCTCGCGCTGTTCCAGCAGCTTCTTGGCGGTGAACGGGTGCACCTTGAGCTGCTTGGCCGCCGTGGACGAGTCCGCGTGCGTCAGCTGCGCCGCCTGGTCGAGCAGCCCGATGTGGCGCTTGAGGCTGTAGAGAACGCCGTTGGCGTCGTTGCGCGGATCTCCGGAGGCGTAGATCGCCTCGAGCAGTTCGAAGCTGCGCGAGCGTTCGCGACGCCCGACGGCGTCCATCAGGTCGAAGATGCGCGCGTCGTCGTCGGGCGTGCAGACCGCGTCGACGTCCGCCGCCGTCGCCGCCTCCCCGCGGCAGTAGAGCGCGAGCTTCTCGACCTCGCGCTCGAGCCGCTCCGCGTGACCCGGGTCGGCTCCGCAGCGGTCCAGCAGGTGTCTGGCGACGGCCGTGCTCATGGGCAGGTGATGCGCTCTGGCACGATCCTTCACCCACCCCGCCATCTCGTACTTCCTCGGCAGGTCGAACTCCAGCGTCCCCGACTTGCCGATCGTCTTGCGCAGTGGATCCGAGGCGGCAAAGGTCTCACCCTCGATCGCCAGACACGTCTCGGGCATGGGGTCGTGCAGGTAGGCCACGATCTGCTGCCGCGCCTTGACCTTCCACCTGTGGCCGTTGAGGACGAGGAGGAGCCGGGTCCCGAGCGTCAGTCCGGGGCTGGACGCGGCCTCCAGCAGGACGTCGACCGACTCGTGCTCCGCGTCCACGACCACGATGTTGATGTCGCTGCCGGCCTCGTCGATCACCCGTTGCCGAAGGCGCGTCACGGCACGGCGCACCTTGGGGCGATCCGTGCCGATGATGAGGTACGCGGGAAGCAGCTGGGCGGAGTCGGCCATCGTGCAGTGAGGATAGCACGGCGGTAGGATGCTCCCGGCCGGTCTGACCGGCGGGAGGACCACGGGGGGTGACGCGTGACGCAGATGGCGCCGCAGACAGTCGCGACCGGGACGTCGCCGGCGCTCGCTGCGCTGCTCGTCGTTCTCGTCGCGGTGGAGCTGGGGCTGCTGGCGTGGGCGCTCGTCGACCTCTACCGGCGCCCGACGTCGCAGGTGAACGGCGGGAGCAAGATCCCCTGGCTGATCCTCTGCCTTCTGCTGCAGATCATCGGACCCGTCCTCTACCTCGCGATAGGCCGGGCGCGGCCGGCGGCGGCGGCCGAGACCCTCGTTCCCGGCGCCGCCGTGCCACCGCCGCTGGCGGCGCCGCGCGCGGAGGCGGCCGCGGTGGTCGACTCGCTCTTCGCGCGGCCGGCGGGCGCGCCGGACGGCGCATCGTCGTCCGGCCCGGCAGTCGAGCTCGACGGCGTGCGCAAGACCTTCGGCGACTCGGTCGCGCTGGATGGCCTCACGCTGAGCGTGCCGGCGGGCTCGATCTACGGCTTCCTCGGACCCAACGGCGCCGGCAAGACGACCACGCTGCGCATCCTCGCCGGCCTCGCGCACGCGGACGCCGGCGCGGTCAGGATCCTCGGTCGCGACGTCGCCGGGGGCGGCGCCGACGCGCGCAGCCTCATCGGCTTCCTCCCCGACGTCCCCGCCTTCTACAAATGGATGACGGCGCCGGAGTACCTGCGCTTCGCCGGCAGCCTGTTCGGCCTCTCCGGCAACGAGCTCGACGACCGCGTCGCCGCCATGCTCGAGCTGGCCGGGCTGGCCGGCGTGCGCACGCGCGTCGGCGGGTTCTCCCGGGGGATGAAGCAGCGCCTCGGCGTCGCCCAGGCGCTCATCCACGGGCCGCGGCTGCTGCTGCTCGACGAGCCGACGAGCGCGCTCGACCCCATCGGCAGACGCGACGTCCTCGACATGGTCGCCTCGCTGCGCGGCCGCACCACCGTCTTCTTCTCCACGCACATCCTGGCGGACGTGGAGCGCGTCTGCGACACCGTCGCCGTGATCGTCCATGGCAAGGTCGTTGCGCAGTCCGGCATCGACGAGCTGCGCAGCCGCAGAGGCGGTCTGAACCGCCTGAGCATCGAGGTGGACGACCCGCGCCGGCTCTGGGAGATGCTGGCCGGCGCGCCCTGGCTGCGCACGGTGGAGGCGGGCCAAGAGGGCGAGCTCCTCGTCACCTGCGACGACGTGGAGGCGGCGCAGCGCGAGCTGCCGGCCCTGGTAGGCCGGCTCGGCCTCGCGCTGCGCCGTTTCGGCGTCGACGAGCTCGACCTCGAGGACGTGTTCGTCGACCTCGTCGGGGAGGGCCGGCGATGAACGGTTTCGCCCCGTTCCTGCGCAAGGAGCTCAACGAGACCGTGCGCACCTGGCGTCTCTGGGTCCTGCCCGGGTTCCTGCTCTTCTCGGCGCTCAGCTCGCCGCTGGTCACCTACCTGATGCCGACGCTGCTGGACAGCCTCGGCACCGCGCAGCAGGGGTTCAGCATCACCGTCGCGGATCCCACGGCGCTGCAGGCCTACCTGGAGTACCTGGGCAATCTGAGCGAGCTCACGCTGTTCGCACTCGTGATCGCCTACGGCGGCATCGTGAGCGGCGAGGTCCGTGGCGGCACGGCCGCGCTCACGCTGGCCAAGCCCCTGTCGCGCGCGGCCTTCGTCACCGGCAAGTGGCTGTCGCAGGCGGCGGTCGTCCTCGTGGCCGCCGCGCTGGGCACCGTCGTCTGCATCGGCCTGACGCAGCTGCTGTTCGACGGCGGCCCCTCGGGCAGAACGGCGCTCGCGGTGGCGCTCTGGGCCGCGTACGCGCTGATGCTGCTGGCCGTGATGGTGCTCCTGAGCATCGAGCTCAAGGCGCCGGCGGCGGCCTCGGGGGCCGGCGTCGGCGTGTACGCGGCGCTGCTGGTGCTGGCGCAGTTCGAGGTCACGAGCGGCGCGACCCCCGCGGGCCTGCCGGCGGCGGGGCTCGCGATCGTCCGCGGCGAGCCCGCGCAGTGGGCCGGGCCGTTGGCGGCCACCTTCGTCGTCACCGCCGCCTGCCTCGTCGCCGCCGTCCTGCGGTTCGAGCGGCGCGAGATCTAGGCCACCGCCGGCGCAGGGCGACCGCCGGCCCGGCGTCACCCTGCTTCGCCCTCCACTCCCCTCGTCGTCGCCGCGGCCAGGCCGGTCGGGACCGCCCAGACCGAGACGTCGCCGCGCTGGTCGGTGCGCGCGCAGGGGATCCCGGCGCCGGCGAGCAGATCCAGGCTCTCCGGAGTCGGATGGCCGTAGGTGTTGGGGCCCACCGAGATGACGCCGAGCCTCGGCTGCAGCTCGGCGAGGAGGGACTCGCTCACCCCTCCCCTGCTGCCGTGATGCGGCAACTCGACCACGTCGCAGGGAGGCAGATCGAGGTCGGCAAGCACCTCCCCTTCGGCGTCGCCGGGCACCAGCGCCCGATGCCCGGCAAGGTCGACCAGGGCGACGAGCGCGCAGTCGTTCTCGCCCTGGTTGCCGTCCTCGCCCTCCGGCGCCGACGTGGGGAGCACGCGCAGCGCCCAGCCTTCGCCGGCGGCGGCTTGGGCCGCGGTGACACGGCGCACCTCCGTACCGGCCGCCGCGAGCCGGGCGGCGAGCTCGTCCAGGGCACCCGACGGCGCCGGCGGCCGCGGCAGCAGCGCCGTGCCGATAGCGACCCGCCCTATCACGTCCTCCAGCCCGGCGACGTGGTCGGCATGGCCGTGCGAGAGGATGAGAAGGTCGATCCGCTTGACCCCGTGCCTCCGCAGCGTGGCGCCGAGCGGCGCGGGGCCGGCGTCGATGAGCACCGTGGGCCCGCCGGGCACCTGCAGCAGCGTGGCCGCCCCTTCGCCGACGTCCAGGAACGTGAGCGTCGGCCGGTCCGGCGGCCGCACGGGAGCAGGAGCCAGGAGCAGGGCCGCCGCGACCAGCGCCGCCGTCGCCACGGCGAACGGCGGCCAGCGGCGGCGGTCGCGCACGTAGGCGAGCAGACCGCCGCCGGACCGCGCCGCGAGCGCCGCCACCACGGCGACCTCGGCGAGCAGCCCGAGGACCATGACCAGGCGCAACGTCACCCCCTGGTAGTCGTAGACGGCCCCCGGCAAAGCGGCGAAGAAGTGCGAGACGGTGAGCAGGAACCCGATGAACAACCCCGCGACCACGTTGAGCGGGGCGGACAGCCACTCGCTCACGAACCCGAGCAGCAGCGAGAGCATGCCCAGGAACATGATAGGTCCGAGGACGAACCCGCCGGCCACGTTGGCCGGAACGCTGACCAGCGAAGCGGACCCGAAGGTCAGCACCGAGACCGGGGCCGTGGAGATGCTGGCGGCCGTCGTCACTCCCACCTGCTCCGGGAGCGGACCCGGCAGAAACGAGACGGCGCGGGTGAGCGGCCCGGCGAGCACGAGCAGGCCGACGACCGCGCCGAACGAGAGCTGGAAGCTCACGTCGAACAGGTTGTTCGGGTTGACCGTGAGCAGCCACGCGGCCGGAGCGAGCCACAGCAGCCAGCCGTCGCTGGGGCGCGAGGCGAGGATCGCGAGCAACCCGCAGATGCCGGCGACCCCGGCGCGGACGATCGACGGCGACGCGCCGGTGAGCAGCACGTAGGTCGCGACCACCGGCAGCAGCAAGGCGGTGCGCAGGAGCCGGTGCATACCGAGCAGCGCGAACGCGAACGACCACATGGTGCAGAGCAGCACCACGTTCTCCCCGGAAACGGCCATGATGTGCAGCAGGCCGCTTCTGCGGAAGTCGTCGACCACCGCCTGGCCCACGCCCTCGTCATCTCCCAGCACCATGCCCTGCAGCACGTCGCCGACGGGTGAGCGCACACCGGCGGCCAGGTGCGCCCGTGACGCGAGACGGAGCCGGTCCACGATGCCCTGCAGCCCGCCCCTGCGCCCGACGACGACGAGGTCGGCGAAGTCGGCCTCGAGCAGCACGTGCTCGCCGCGCCGGCGCAGGTAGCGGCCGTAGTCGAACTCACCGGGGTCCGGCTCCGGCAACGGCTCGACGCTCGCGGAGGGCAACCGCAGCAGAGCGCCCTCCGTGAGCGGCCCGGTCGGGTCGTGCCCGAGGGTCTGCCCCTCGTCAAGCCGGAGCCGCAGGTGGGCGGGCTCGCGCACCTGGCGCCCCGCCACGCCGGTCACGCGGACGGCCAGGGTGACCCGGTCGGCATCGATGGCGGGCAGGTCCGTCAGCACCGCCGCGACGGGCACCGTGTCGCCGGTGTAGGCGGCGAGGGTGGAGCGCGCGACGGCGTCGAGACGGGCGCCGCCGAGGACCGCTCCGGCGCAGACGAAGAGTACGGCGAGCCCCGCGGTGGTGACGACGGGAGCGCGCGCACCGAGAGTCGCCGCGCGGAGGCTTGCCACCAGTGCGCCGGCACCCAGCACGACGAGCAGTGCGAGCGACGGCCGCCACGCCAAAGCGAGCAGGAGCCCGGCACAGTAGGCTCCAAGGAGCATGTGCGGAGGAGCGGGCAGGCGCACGGCGCCCCCTCAGACCGTGATGGAGTCCTGCATCGCGGCGAACTTGGCGTCTCCGATGCCCGGGACCTCCTTGATCTCGTCGATGGTCTTGAAGCCGCCGTTGGCGGTGCGGTAGTCGATGATCTTCTGCGCGGTGGACGGTCCCACCCCGTCGAGCGCCTCGAGCTCCTCGAGCGATGCCGTGTTGATGTTGACGAGCGCGCCGACTCCCGTGGACGCCGCCGGCGCGGCCCCGAGAGCTCCGCCGGAAGACGCGCCACCGGCGGGTGCGGCGGCGACTGCCGCCGCGCCGCGCTCGGGTACGACGATCTGCTGGCCGTCGGTCACGGTCGCCGCCAGGTTGACGGCTGCCAGCTCGGCCTTGGCCGTCGGACCGCCCGCCAGCTCCAGCGCGTCGGTGACGCGCGCTCCCGCCGGGAGGCGCACGACGCCGGGGGAGCGCACGGCTCCGCACACGTACACCACGAGGTCGGGCGCCGGCGACGACGCCGAGCCCGCGGTCGCCGCCGCGACCGGAGACGCCGACTGGGAGACCGGGGCGAGCACGACGGCCTGCGCCGACGAGCCCGCCTGTCGCGGCAGCACGACGTAGCGCACGCCGAGCGCCACAATGACGAGTGCGATGGCCACGTAGGCGATGATCTGGCGTCGCGAGAGCTGCACGGCCCACCTCCGGCGCCGCGTCGCTGGGAGCGTGACGGGCGCCGGGGGCGCGTCCGGCGCCCGTCGGGGAGGAGGCTACGGCAGCGGCCGGCGCCCCACATCGCCCCCCAGGGGTGATTTCACGGGGTGACCGGCGCTGGGGTATCGTCGCGCGCACGAACCAGCGGTCAAACGGCACGAGGAGGCGGCATGGCGACCAAGGACATGTTCACCAGCGACGAGTGGCACAAGCTCCAATGGGCGGTGACCGACACCATGGCCTACCTGTCGATGGCGGACACCGGGTTCTGGGACACCTTCAAGGAGGCCACCGCCGCGGCGAAGTTCATGGCGGCGGCGAAATCGAGCAGCGACAGCCCGCTCGTCCACGACCTCGCCGGCGACATCAAGATGGGGCACGACAAGGCGGTCACACACGATCGCGCCGACGTGGCCGGAGAAGTCGCGGCCCGCGTGCGGGAGGCAGCCGGGATCGTGGCCGCCAAGGCGCCCGAGGATCTCGACGCCTTCAAGAGCTTCATCCTCGGCGTGGCGCAGGCGACCGCCGCGGCCGCCAAGGGCGTCGATGAGCATGAGGCCGCGGCCATCAAGAACCTCGAAGCCGCGCTGGGCTGACGTCGGCGGCGGGGCCGGCCGACGAGGGCCTAGCGCACCACGAAGTTGACGAGCTTGCCGGGCACGAAGACCTCTTTGACGACCTGCTTGCCGTCGAGGAAGCGCGCGGCGTTCTCCGCCGCGCGCGCCTGCGCGAGCACGTCGTCCTTCTCCGCGTCCACCGGCACCTCGAGACGGTCGCGCAGCTTGCCGTTGACCTGCACGACCACGGTGACGACCTCGTCGGCGGCGAGTTCGTCGTCCCAGGCGGGCCACGGCGCGTCGAGCACGGTCTCGGCCTGGCCCAGCCGCTCCCAGACCTCTTCGGAGATGTGCGGCGCCATCGGCGCGACGAGCAGGGTCATGTCGGCGATCACCTCGCGCCACCGCGCGAGCGTCAGCGCGCCGCGAGCGCCGCCCCACACATCGAGCACCTCGTTCTGCAGCTCCATGAGCGCCGACACCGCGGTGTTGAAGCGGAAGCCGTCCATGTCGCGGGTGACCTTGCGGATCGTCTTGTTGAGGGTGCGCAAGACCTGACGGCCCTTCTCGGCCTCGGCCTCATCGGCCGCCACCCCGCTCCCCTGCGCTTCCGCCACCTCGTTCGCGAGGTTCCAGAAGCGCCCCAGGAAGCGGAACGTGCCCTGCACGCCACGGTCGCTCCATGCCACGCTCTGCTCGAACGGCGCGATGAAGAGCTCGTAGACGCGCAGCGCGTCGGCGCCGTACTTCTCGACCACGCTGTCGGGCGTCACGACGTTGCCCTTGCTCTTGCTCATCTTCTGGCCGTCCTCGGCCTGGATCATGCCCTGGTTGCGCAGGCTGGCATACGGCTCGCCGAAGTCCAGGTAGCCGGCGTCCCGCGCCACCTTGCAGAAGAAGCGCGCGTACAGCAGGTGCATCACGGCATGCTCGGCTCCGCCGACGTACAGGTCGACCGGCGCCCAGTAGTCGACCTTGTCGCGGGCGAAGGCGGCCGTCTCGTCGTGCGGTGAGGCGAAGCGGAAGTGGTACCAGCTCGAGCAGGCGAAGGTGTCCATGGTGTCGGTCTCGCGATGCCCCGGTCCGCCGCACGACGGACACGCCGTGTGGACCCACTCCTCGGCGCGGGCCAGCGGCGAGCGGCCGTCGTCGGTCGGGTGGAAGTCCTCGAGGTCCGGAAGAAGGACCGGGAGATCCTCGACCGGCACCGGCACCGGACCGCACGACTCGCAATGCACCATGGGGATCGGCGTGCCCCAGTACCGCTGGCGGCTGATCAGCCAGTCCCTGAGCTTGAAGTTGACCTTCTTGCGGGCGACGCCGCGCGCGCCGAGCCACTCGACGATGGCGGCGAAGGCCTCGCCCGGCGCAGCCAGGCCGTCGAACCGACCCGAGTTCACCATGACGCCGTCGCCGGTGAAGGCCTCGGAGAGCGTGCCCTGAGCGCCGCGCGGCGGCGCGATGACCTCGACGATGGGGATCTCGAACCGCGTGGCGAACTGGAAGTCGCGCTCGTCGTGCGCCGGCACCGCCATGATCGCGCCGGTGCCGTAGCCCATGAGCACGTAGTCGCTGATCCAGATGGGCACCGGCGCGTCGTTGACGGGGTTGATCGCGTGCGCGCCGATGAACACGCCGGTCTTCTCCTTCTCGGTGCTCAGGCGCTCGATCTCACTCTCGCGACGGGCCTGATCCTGGTAGGCCTTGACCGCCTCCAGCTTCTCCGGCGCGGTCAGCTCGTCGACGAGCGGGTGCTCCGGCGCCAGCACCATGTAGGTGGCGCCGAAGAGCGTGTCCGGCCGCGTGGTGAAGACGGTGAGCACGTCGTCGCGGCCCTCCAGCCCGAAGTCGACCTCGGCGCCCTCGCTGCGCCCGATCCAGTTGGTCTGCATGAGCTTGATCTGTTCTGGCCAGTCGATGGTGTCGAGGTCGTCGAGCAGACGCTGAGCGTACTCGGTGATGCGGAAGTACCACTGCTCGAGGTCCTTCTTGGTGACCTCGCTGCCGCACCTCCAGCACCTGCCCTGCTCCACCTGCTCGTTGGCGAGGATGGTCTTGCAGCTCGGGCACCACCACTGCTGCCCGGTCGACCGGTACGCAAGGCCACGCTCGTGCAGCAGCAGGAAGAACCACTGCGTCCAGCGATAGTAGTCGGGGAAGCAGCTGGTGATCTCGCGCGACCAGTCGAACGACAGGCCGATGAGGTCCATCTGGCGGTGGTAGTTGGCGATGTTCCGCTCGGTGGTGACGCGCGGATGCACGCCCATCTTGATCGCGTAGTTCTCGGCCGGCAGGCCGAAGGCGTCCCAGCCCATCGGGTGAAGCACGTTGTAGCCCTGCATGCGCTTGAAGCGCGACACCGCGTCGGTGGGGACGTAGTTGCGGCAGTGGCCGACGCTCAGCCCGTCGCCGGAGGGGTACGGGAAGAAGTCGAGGGCGTAGAACTTGGGCTTGTCGCTCTCGTCGGGCGTGCGGTAGGCGTCGCGCTCCTTCCACAGGCGCTGCCACTTCTCCTCGATGGCGTGCGGGTCGTAGCGTCGGTCCATGAAGTCCTCTCTCGCAGCGGTCGACCGCGTGCCCCGAGAACGGTCTCGGCGGCGGCCACCGGCGAGGGCGGCCGCACGGGCGCGCGGCTTCTGATTCTACATGAGCCGCGCGCCGGGCTCCGCCGCCGAGCCGCAGCCCGGCGAGCCTGCCGCGGCGGCCCCCCGGCGAGCCCCCCGGTCAGGTTGCCGGCGAGGGAGGGTATGCTATACTTTCGAGCCTGCCGGCTCGGTCGGCGCCCCTTCGGTGGGGGTATAGCTCAGTTGGGAGAGCGTTTGGCTGGCAGCCAAAAGGTCACCGGTTCGAGCCCGGTTACCTCCACCACCTCCCTCGCTTCGCCCGTTCTCCGGTTCTGCTCGTCCCGGCAAGCCCCGGCATCGCCGTGCAGCGGCTGAACGCCTCGGGTACACTCGCGCGGTGACCAGGCCGGCACAACCGCGCGCGCTCTTTCTCCTCGTCTTCCTGGCCGGGATCGGCTCGATGGCGACCGAGATGTGCGCCTCGCGCCTGCTCGCCCCGTACTACGGCTCGTCGACGGTCGTCTGGGCCAACATCATCGGGCTCATCCTCGCGTCGCTCGCCGTGGGCTACTGGATGGGCGGCCTCGTAGCGGACCGCCGCCCGTCGCCGGCGCTGTTGTCGGCGATCGTGCTTGCGGCGGCCGCGTGGGTCGCCATGATCCCGTTCGTGGCGCGACCCTTCCTCGACCTCTCGATCCAGGGCATCGAGACGGTGTCCACCGGGGCCGTCGTCGGCTCCTTCGCCGCGTCGCTCGCGCTCTTCGCACCGCCGGTCGTCCTCCTCGGGATGGTGACGCCGTTCGCCATCCGCCTCTCCACGACCGGCGTCGAGGACGCCGGTCGCGTGGCCGGCAGGGTCTTCGCGCTGTCCACCGCCGGCAGCCTCATCGGTACGTTCGTGCCGGCGCTGGTCACGATCCCTCTGATCGGCACCCAGAGGACGCTCATCGGGGCGGCGCTCATCATCGCCCTCGCCGCCCTCCCTCTCCTCGCCGGCCGGCGCCTGGTCGCCGGGATCGTCGTCGCCGGCCTGCTCGCCGCCCTGCTCGCTCTGCCGCCGGGGGTGGTCAAGGCACAGGAGGGCCTGCTGCACGAGGAGGAGTCCCTGTACCAGTTCATCCAGGTGGTGCAGTCCGGTGAGGAGCGGCTCCTGTATCTCAACGAGGGCTACGCGATCCACTCGGTGTGGCGCCCGGACACGGTGCTCACCGGCGGCGAATGGGACATGTTCCTCACCGCGCCGCCTCTGCTGGGGCGGCCGGCGGCGCGGGTCGCGACACTGGGCAACGCCGCCGGGACCACGGCGCGCGCCTACGGCGTCTACTACCCGCAGGCGCGCATCGACGGCATCGAGATCGACCCCGCCGTCACGGCGGCCGGCCGCCGCTGGTTCGGCCTGGACGACAACCCGCGCCTCACGGTGCATACGGCGGACGCGCGGCCCTTCCTCGAGAGCACCGGCGCGCGCTACGACCTCATCCTCATCGACGCGTATCGCCAGCCCTACGTGCCGTTCTACCTTGCGACGCGCGAGTTCTTCCGGCTCTGCCGGGAGCGCCTCGCGCCGGGCGGCATCGTCGCCCTCAACGTCTCCACCGTGCCCGGCGACCACCGACTGGCGGACGGCGTCGCCGGCACCCTGCGTGCGGAATTCCCCCAGGTCGTCACCTGGCAGGCACTGCGCTTCAACCAGTTCGTCGTGGGGCTCACGGCGCCGCTCCCGAGGGCGGCCCTCACCGGCCGCCTGAAGGCGGCGCCGCGCGACCTCCTCCCCATCACGCTTCTGTTCGCCCGCGACCTGCGCGAGGCCCCGGCGGCCGCCAGACCCTGGACCGACGACCGTGCGCCCGTGGAGTGGGTCACGGACCGGATGATCGCGGCCTACGCTCTGCGCGGGGCCGCGACGGCGGAGGATCTCCTGCCCACCGCGCCTGACTGACGCGGACCGGCGCAGTGAGGGCGCTTGCCCGCCGGAGGGTTTAGCCGTACCCCCTCACGGAAACTATCGGGGCACATGCAGCTGCGTCCGCACGGCTGCAGCAAGCCCGCATGCTGGCGGAGGAGGCGCGTATGGAGGAAAAGCCGCAGTTCCGCGTCGACTACGAGGCCGCCACCGAAGACGTCGGCGTCGTGATCCTCGAGGGCGAGATCGACATCTACTCCGCGCCGGAGTTCAAAGAGGTGCTCGTCAACGGCATCGAGGGAGGCGCGACGCGGGTGATCGTGGATCTTTCGAGGGTCACCTTCATCGACTCCACGGCCCTCGGAGTGCTCGTCAGCGGCGCGAAACGCGTGCGGCCGCGCAACGGCAGCCTCGACATCGTCTGTATCGACGAGAACATCATCCGGATCTTCGAGATCACCGGTCTCGACCGGATCTTCGGGATCTTCCCGAGCCGGGGCGAGGCCCTCAAGGCGGCGTCCGTCTGAGCGGTCGCGGACGCCGAAAGACGTCAGGGGCGGTCGCCGGCGGGCCACGGGACGACCGCCGGGGGCGACATGATGGAGCTCCGCAGCACGAAAGCGTTTCGCGGCAGCAGACTCCGCGACGTGGCCGACGTCATGCTGAAGACGAGAACATATGGTACCGGGCGGATCTGCATCGTCGATGGGTGCGGGACCCGGCTGTCGGCCTACAACCCTTCGGGCGTGTGCGCCTTGCACGGTGGCGCCTGGCAGGACGACTACCACCGCAGCACACGAAAGGCCAGCCAGCGCGAGGAGATCACGCGCCGCTGCGCCTTCGAGCCGTGCGGCCGGGAATTCACGACCACCAATCCGGCGAAGAAGTACTGCAGTGACGCCTGCCGCATGAAGGCTTTCCAGGCCCGCGTGATGGCGGCTCGGCGCATGAGCGAAGTCGGCGCCGAGCGGCGCGCCAGCTGAGAGGCGCCCCGTCTCGCGACACCACTGCGTCGCCCTCCCCGGGCCCGCCTGGTGGCGAGCCGAGGCCTGACGTTCAGCAGGCCTCGACGGCGCAGACGGCCGGCGGGATCACCGGCAGCCGGCCGGCGAGCACGTCCATCGCGGCCTCCACCGTCTCGAACACGGGCACCACGTTCGGCAGCCCCACGAGGCACAGGAGGCGCCGCACCTGCCCGCGTGGGCGCACCAGCAGCAACTCGCGTCGCTTGGCACGCTGGGCGGCCGAGAGCCTCACCAGAAACGCGATGAAGCTCGAGTCGACGAACGTCGTCCGCGCAAGGTCGATCACCAGATGGTCCTGGTGGTAGAGCGGCCCGAGCGTGCGGCGCAGAAAGCCGTCGATCTCGGGCACCACGTCCACATCGAAGTCCCCCTCGAGCTCGAGGACGCTCGGTCTGCCCTGCCCCTGCGGAGCGACCACGCGGAACGCGGCGGTGGTCACCGCACCGTCACCCTGCTCCGCGACTCTTCGCACCGGGCACCAGCTCCTCTCGAACGTCGTCCTCGCTCCGGCGAGCACGCACGCGACGCTAGGCGACACGGAGCAGGAAGTAAAGCGCCTCGACGGCAGTTTCGGCAGGTTGGCGCGTGAGGCTGTCACAGAGCCTGAACGATGGGCATGAACCCTCGGCTGATGATCAAGGGCGCCTCATGAACGCCTCGAGGGTAAGCGATAGCGCCGGCGGTGAGCCTCGGTCAGGCGCGCTCGGCGCGAGCCGTGGCCTTGAGCTTCCTGTACCTCGGCTCGCGCTCCTTGAGGATCGTGAGCACCGGGCTCGCGATGAAGATCGTCGAGTACGCCCCGGAGATGATGCCTACCAGCAGCGCGAAGGCGAAGTCCTTGAGCGTCTCCCCACCGAAGAACAGCAGGCAGAGGACGGGCAGCAGGCTCATGAACGACGTGTTGAGCGACCGTGTCAGGGTCTCCCACAGCGACTCGTTCACCATGTCCGCATACGGCATGCGGCCAAGCTTGGGCTCGTTCTCACGGATCCGGTCGAAGATGATGACCGTGTCATAGAGCGAGTAGCCCATGATCGTGAGCACCGCGGCGATGGTCGCAGTGGTCACCTCGCGGCCGGTGAGCGAGTAGACCCCGATGACGATGAGGAGGTCGTGGACCTCGGCGGCGATCGCCCCGACCGCATACTTCCACTGAAAGCGGAACGTGACGTAGGCGAGGATGAGCAGCAGCGCGATGGCGACCGCCTTCAGTGACGAGCTCACGACCTGACGGCCGAACGACGCGCTCACCGTCTCGATGCCCCAGGCGGGCTTGCCGGCGACGCTCACGATCGTGAACTGCTCATCGAGAGCCGCACGCAGCTCCGCCTGCTCGGCAGACGACATCACCGGTGTCTGGATCTGGAAGCCCTCGATGCCCCCTCCGGAGACATCGGCCGTCTGCTGGATCTGGGCGTTCTCGTACCCCGCCTCCGCCACGGCAGTCCGGAGATCGGCGAGAGAAGGAGGAGTCTCGAAAGCCACGGTCACGCGAGTGCCCTCACGGAACTCGAGGCCGTAGTCCAGACCGTTGATGGGATTGCCGTCGCCCTTGATGAACAGGCTCGCGAGGCCGACGGCGATGATGATGCCCGAAATCGTGAACCACCACGCCTTGTGGCCCATGTAGTCGAACGAGTACAGGCGGCGGAAGAAGGACACGACGCTACCTCCGCTTCTTACGCTTGCGGGACGTGGACGTGCGGCGTGAAGGGCTGCTGGTCCTGTTCGCCGGTGCGGGCCCGTCGCCGGTCGGGCCCGTCTCAGTGGCCGGTTCCGGAGCGGCGACTCGGGATCCTGTCGCAGCCCGGCCGCGAGACGCCGCCGCCCGTTGCCTCGCGACGACGCTGTTCTCGATCTGAGAGGGAGAGACGCCCATCAGCGACGGCCGGTTGAAGAACGCGAAGCCCGCGAGGACCCCGAGGATCGCACGCGTGAACAGCACGGCGGTGAACATGCTGACCACCACGCCGAGGATCAGGGTCACGGCGAAGCCCCTGGGCTGGGCGGTCGCGAAGATGAACAGCACGACCGCCGTCAGGACCGTGAGGATGTTCGCGTCGAGGATGGTCTTGAAGCCGAGGGCGTACCCCGAGTTGACGGCGGACCGCACGGTCTTGCCGAGGCTGACCTCTTCCTTGATGCGCTCGAAGATGACGACGTTGGCGTCGGCCGCGACGCCGATCGTCAGGATCAGGCCGGCGATACCGGGGAGGCTCAGCGTGACCGGGATGGCGTTGAAGAGCCCCCAGAGCAGGATGCCGTAGACGATGAGCGCGAGGTCGGCGACCAGGCCGAGGAAGCGGTAGTAGACGAGCATGTAGACGAGGACGAGACCGAGGCCGATGAGGCCGGCGACGAGCGCCTGATCCAGAGAGTCCTTGCCGAGCGTCGCCGACACCTGCTGCTGATAGGCGGTCTCGAGCTTCACCGGCAAGGCGCCGGTGTTGAGGACGAACGCCAGGTCCTTGGACTCCTGGACGGTCATGTTGCCGCCGCTGATCTCGGCGCCGCCGCTGATGCCGTCGCGAAGGGTCGGATCCGTGTAGTCGATCATCGGATCCGACTCCATGACGTTGTCGAGCACGATGGCGAACGTCTGCGGCTCCTGCTTGAGCAGACCGGTACGGTAGAGCTCGCGCGTGATGTCCTGGAACTGCTTGCTGCCCTCACTCGTGAAGTCCATCAGCACGTTGGGCTTGCCGGTGGTGTTGTCGAAGCCGGCGCGCGCGCTCTTCACGGCGTCGCCGGTCATCGCCGGCGGGCGCTTGTAGACGTACCACGCCTCGGGAGTGTCGTTCTCGGTGTCGGCCGGCTGCTGGACCAGCGAGTGATCCTCGCTCGTCCCCTCCGTCTCGAGCAGCGCGATCTCCTCTTTGGAGACGCCGGTGCGGCGCAGCTCCTTGAGGGCGGCCTCCTTGCTCTCGACGGGGCCGACCGGGCGAGACGCGGGGTCGTCCTTGAAGAACTCGAGCTGGGCCGTCTTGCCGATCACCGACAGAGCCTGCTCGGCGTCCGTGATCCCGGGCAACGCGATGGAGACCTGATCGGCGCCCTGCGTCTGGATCTGGGACTCCGTGACGCCGAGACCGTTGACTCGCCGGTCGAGGATGCCGACCGTCTGGTCGAGCTGCGACCGCGTGGGCGCCTTACCGTCCGCGGTCCTCGCCGTGTAGACGACCTCGAGGCCTCCCTGGAGGTCGAGGCCCAGACGCGTCTTCACGCTCGGCGGGATGATGTAGTACAGCGAGACCGCCACGAGGGCGGCCATCACGACGAGGATGATGAGGTTACGGTGTCTTCTCACGTGTTCACGGCCTCGACGACCCTGCGGGGGCCGTCAGGCGGTAGAGCGTACCTGACCGCACAGGGGGGCGCAACTTGGCCGCCGGCAGCCCACGGCTGCGCGCGCAGGCGCCTGCAGACACCCGTGTCCGGACACTCAGTGATCGCGCAGGAAGCTCGGGATGTCGAGGACGTCGTCGTCCACGTCGAACGACGGCTTGGACTCCTCGGAGAAGAGCGGCGTACCCTTGGGCTCGCGCTCGCCGACCTCCTGCCTGGCCGGCTGCTCTCCGGCCGCCGGCCGGTCGAAGCCGGTCGCGATGACGGTGACGCGCACCTCGTCGCCGAGAGACGGATCGATGACGGCGCCGAAGATGATGTTGCAGTCGGCGTCGGCGGCGCTGCTGATGATCTCGGCGGACTCGTTGATCTCGAAGAGCCCGAGGTCGTTGCCGCCGGTGATGTTGAGCAGGATGCCTCGGGCGCCCTCTACGCTCGCCTCGAGGAGCGGCGAGCTGATCGCCGCCCGCGCCGCCTCGACGGCGCGGTTCTCGCCGCCGGCCACGCCGATGCCCATGAGCGCGGACCCCGCGTCCTTCATGATGGTGCGCACGTCGGCGAAGTCGAGGTTGATGAGCCCCGGCACCGTGATGAGGTCGGTGATGCCCTGCACGCCCTGGCGCAGCACGTCGTCGGCGACCTTGAACGCCTCGATGACCGAGGTGCGACGCTCGACCACCTGGAGCAGCCTGTCGTTGGGGATGATGATCAGTGTGTCGACCTTCTCGCGCAGGCTCTGGATGCCGTCCTCCGCCTGGCGAGCGCGGCGCTTGCCCTCGAAGGCGAAGGGACGCGTGACGACGCCCACGGTGAGTGCCGCGAGCTCCTTGGCGAGCTCGGCGATGACGGGGGCGGCGCCCGTACCGGTGCCGCCGCCCTTGCCGGCGGTCACGAAGATCATGTCCGCGCCCTTGAGCGCGTCGCGCAGTTCGTCCTTGCTCTCCATGGCGGCCTGATAGCCGATGGTGGGGTTCGCGCCGGCGCCGAGGCCTCGCGTGATCTTGCTGCCGATGTGGATCTTGATGTCGGCGTCGCACATCTGCAGCGCCTGCGCGTCGGTGTTGACGGCGATGAATTCCACGCCGCGGAGCCCTGCGTCGACCATGCGGTTGACGGCGTTGGTGCCGCCGCCTCCGACGCCCACGACCTTGATGACGGCGAGATAGTTCGCTGACGCGTCGATCATCGTGCTGACCCTCCTGTCGCGGTCGAGACTCGCCGTCGCGATCCCTGGCGAACCCTCAAGCCCGGCTTGAGTGTTACCCGTCTCATCTGCTCGAGCGGCGTGAAACCAGCCTCTTTGCAGCGATTCTTCACAACCCGGAACGGTCGGGAACTCCTGATGACCCGACCGTTGCCTTAACATACTGACGCCCCAAGGGGGTGTCAAACAGGGGCGCTGAGGACCCGGTCACGCGGCGCGGCTCGACCACAGCTTGAAGAGAGTCTCGACCATCACTGGAGCACCGGCGTCGCCAGCGTCCTGTCCGGGAGTGAGACGTCGAGGCGGGCGCAGGTCTTGCCCGCGTCCTCGTAGCGGCGGAGGACGGTGCGCAACGCCACGGTCTTGGCGAGCGTGCGCTCCGAGTCGCCCCACACGGTGACCGGTCCGCCGACGAACCGCAGGGTGATCTGGCCCTCGTCGTCCTGCACGACGGCGAGCCGCCGACGGAGCGACCGGGGCAGCGCCGTGATCACCTTGAGCATCTCCGCAACGGCCGGGTCGCGGACGACGCTCCCCGCGCGCACGCGCCCCGACACCGACATCCGGGGCAGTCGCAACTCCGCGTCCGACGGGCCGGCGAGCAGCCGCTGCAGCGACGAGCCGTCGGCGGGGGCGGCTGTGACCTTCCCCGTCCCTGCGTCTCCCGTCGCCTGGGATCCGGCCGCCGATGCGGCGGCGGCGGACGGAGATGCGGCAGGAGAAGGCTTCGGCGACGGGGGATGCCCCGGGGTCTGCCTCGCCGCCGCCGCGGCCGTGCAGATCACGTAGCCGTACCGGTCCAGCACGTACCACCGGCCCCCGGCCAGCGCGTAGGCCGCCGGGACGTGCTCGGCGACGGTGACGGCGAGCGTGTCCGGAAACGCACGGTCGATCGAGACGGCGGAGACGAAGCAGAGGGGGCGCAGACTCGAGCGGACGTCACCGGCCGTGACCGTGAAGAGGTTGCGGCCGACGTAGTCCTTGCGCAGCAGACGAAGCGCCCGCTTCTCGGGCACGAGGCGCGTACCGGCCACCTTCACGCGGACGATGTCGAACGACGATGAGCTACGGCCCCAGGCGTACACGACGGAGGGCACTCCCAGAATGGCCAAGGTCAGGAGGATGGTGGGAAGCAGCCGGAATCTCGGGCGGCTCGCCCCGCGTGCCCTCGTCATGGCGCCGGCCCTCGGTCGTGGTTGGGAAGTACGCGTCACTATTCGGCGCCGGCAGCCTCGTTCCCTTGCGCCTCGAGCGTGGCGAGGAGCTGCTCGCCGGCGTGGAAGACGTCGCCGGCGCCGAGCGTGAGGACGAGGTCGCCGGGGCGCACCCGGGGCGCCAGCCGGGCGACGACGTCGCTGAGCCGGGGCAGGAAGGAGACGGGCCCGCCGGGCCGCTCGGTCAGGTAGGCGTCGACGATCAGCTTGCCGCTGACGCCGGGCTCCGGCTCCTCGCGAGACGGGAAGATCTCCGTGACGATCGCCTCGTCGGCGAGCGTGAGTGCGCGGCCGAACTCCCGCTGCAGGTAGCGGGTGCGGGAGAACAGGTGCGGCTGGAAGACCGCGATGACCCGCCCGTGACCGCCGTTCTTCGCCGCGGTGAGCGTCGCGGCGATCTCTGTGGGGTGGTGGGCGTAGTCGTCGACGACCACGACGCCCTCGTACTCGCCCTTGTGCTGATACCGGCGGGCGGCGCCGCTGAAGGACAGGAGGTGCGGCGCCGCGTCCTCCGGCGAGACCCCTGCGTGCCGCAGCACGGCGAGCGCCGTCAGCGCGTTCAGGACGTTGTGCTCGCCCGGCACACGCAGCTGGATCCGGGCGAGCTCGACCCCGGCCGCGTCGCGGACGGTGAACCGGCTGCCGCGGTCGTCGACCTCCTCGATCTCGGCGCGCAGGTCCCCGGCCTCGATGCCGACGACGACCACCTGCGCCCGCGTGTGCGCGGCCAGCTCCTCCCCGCCGCTGCCGGCGACGAGCACCAGCAGGCCGTCCTCGGGCAGCAGGGCGACGAAGCGGCGGAAGACGTCGTGCACGTCGTCGAGGCAGCCGTAGTTGGCGTGGTGATCGAGCTCGACGTTGCTCACGATGGCCACTTCGGGGCGCAGGTAGAGCAGGCTCCCGTCGCTCTCGTCGGCCTCGGCCACGAGCCACTCGCCCTGGCCGACGCCCGCGTTGGAGCCGATGTCGTTGAGCTCGCCGCCGACCAGGAAGGTCGGGTCGAGCCCGGCCTGCCGCAGGACGTGAGAGATCATCGACGAGGTCGTGGTCTTGCCGTGCGTGCCGGCGACGGCGATGCCGCGACGCATGGCCATGACGCGGGCGAGCATCTCCGCGCGCCGCAGCACCGGCAGGCCGGCCGCGCGTGCGGCGCGCACCTCGGGGTTGCCCTCGGCGATGGCCGAGGAGGTCACGACCAGCGCGGCGTCACCCAGGTTGGCGGCGTCGTGACCGACGACGACGGGGACGCCCGCCTTGGTCAGGTGCCGGGTGTAGCGCGACGCCTTGAGGTCCGAGCCGCGCACGTCGACGCCCAGCTCCGCGAGCACCATGGCGATGCCGCTCATGCCGGCGCCCCCGATACCGATGAAGTGGACCGGCTGCGGGAAGTCCCTGGCCGCTGCGTCGTTCATTGAGCCCCTCGCCTCGTCAGGATGTCCTCCACCTGGTCCGCCACGCGCTGCGCGGCGTCGGGCCTGCCCAGCGCCGCGCTGGACGCGGCCATGGCGGCCAGGCGCCCGCGGTCGCCCAGCAGCTCGGCGGTCAGCCGGGCCAGCAGCGCGCCGTCGAGGTCGGCGTCGTCGACCAGGATCGCCGCGCCGCCCGCGACCATCTCCTGCGCGTTCTTGCGCTGGTGGTCGGCGGTCGCGTGCGGGTAGGGCACCAGGATCGCCGGCTTGCCGAGAGCGGCGAGCTCGGCGACGGAACCGCCCGAGCGCGCCACGACCAGGTCGGCCGCCGCCATGGCGGCGGCCAGGCGGTCAGTGTAGGGCACCAGGCGATAGCGCTCAAACCGCTCGCCGCGCTCCTCCAGCTCACGGCGCACCTGCTCGGCGTTGCGCGGCCCACAGACGTGGACGAGCTGGAACGGCAGCTCCTTGCCGCCGAAGGCGGCGATGCAGGCGCGGTTCAGGCTCTGCGCGCCCTGGCTGCCGCCGAAGGCGAGCACCACCGGGAGGTCCGGCCGCAACGCGAAGACGACGCGGCCGTCCTCGGCCGTGGCCTCCAGCTGCGCCGGACCCAGCGGCCGCCCCGTCACGACGTACCGGGGCGGCGCCAGGCCTTCGATCGGGAAGCTGAGGCAGAAGCGCTTGACGAACGGCCGCAGCAACTGGTTGGCGACGCCCAGGTGGGCGTCGGCCTCGAGCGCCAGGCCGGGCACGCCGTGGAGCGCCGCCACGGCGACGACCGGCCCACTGGCGAAGCCGCCCCCGCCGACGGCGACGTCCGGCCGTGTCTCGGCGAGCACGCGCCGGACGCGCGGCACGGCGGCGGCGAGCAGCTTGAAGGTGTGCGCGTAGGCGCGGACGTCGACGCGCCGCTCGAACCCCGTGAGCTCGAGCGCGTAGGTCACGTACTGCTCACGGACGCGCTCGACCTGCGACGGCGTCGTCACGACGACGACACGCGCGCCGCGGGCCTGCGCCTCAGCCGCGACGGCGAGCGCCGGCTGCAGGTGACCTCCGGTCCCCCCCGCTGCCAGCAGTACGGTCGCGCCGCTGAGCGCCGACGGCAATGTGACTCCTTCTCCGTATCTCCGGTGCATGGAGGGCTCTCTGCCACTCCGTGCCGAGCCTACCTATCCCATTCTGTCATGGGTTGTCCCCACCTGCTCTTCGCAGGTTCTGGCAGCGGGAGGGCATTGAAAGAGGATGCCGACTGCCGCAAGCGCGAAGCGCGCGATAGCGGTCCTCAGGCAGCGCCTCGCAGAGTTCCATGCCGACCACATCCAGCCGCGCAGCAGAGGTCGCAGGACGCCTGTGACAAATGGCGGCATGCTGTGCGCCCAGTGCGGCCAACAGCTTGAGGACACCCAGGCTTTCTAGTCTCTGAGCGCAGGCAACGTCACACCAGCTGATGGTGGCCCTCCAGATGGAGGCTAGTCCGACGCACCCCTAACGGCTCACGAGGATCGGCGCCAATTCCTGTGGCGGCTGGCGCCTCCGAATCTGATGGCCATTGACTCGCCGAAGTCTGAGCGGGCCGCCCTCCAAGCCGCCACTGACTCTCACACGACCCTTGCGCGTCCTTCGACGAAGCGCGCAATCGCCGCCGCCTGGCTCTCCCCATCCAGCCCCGCCTCCCGCAGCACCGCCTCCCCCTGCCCGCTGCCAAGGTAGTGGCCGTGACGGTAGGGATGCAGGCTTGCGGCCAGGCCGGCGTCGGAGCGCACCCAGCGGAACAGGGTCGGCAGCGTGAACCCAGTGATGCCGATTGCCTGCCGGCCGCGCTCCTCAGGGAGGATCTCCCGCTGGCGCTCCACCGGAAGGAGATCGAAGAGCTCGGCGCTGGCGACGTAGTAGACCAACGAGTCGATGCCCTTCTCGGCGAGCAGAGGCAGCGCCTCCTCGACGAAGGCGTAGGTGACGGCGCTCTCCTGCAGGACAACGGTCACGTCGGGGGCACCTCTGGGCTCGCGCAGCACGTACACGCCTTCGACTGCGGCGACGGCCGGCGCGAGACCGAGCGCCTCGCGGTCGGGCACCGTCTCGCTCGGCCTCGTCACGAAGGCGGAGATCACGGCGGGGCGCTTCGAGATCGCCGTCGCGAGCAGCGGCCAGATCTCCTGTGGCTCCCACGGCGTGAGCGAGATGGCTGTACCCGCGCGGGAAGTCCTGCTGCAGCAACTGCAGGGCCTGGGGGTCGGCGTGAGTCGGGACCGTCCTCACCGGTCTTCAGGCCGGCGTGGCCGCAGACGAGCACGATCGGATTGAAGGGCTCACCGCTCGCGGCCTGCCGTGCCTGCTGGCCGATGGCGTGCAGGCGCGCAGGGATGTGCCCGAGCGGCGCCATGAAGGCGCCGTAGGACGAGCCCACCCCGACGGCGTGGCCGAAGCTGGCGATGCCCGCAAGCACGCCGGTGATGGCGTCCTCGCAGATGCCGCCGACGGAGAGCTGTCGCGCCTCCGGGTTGACGTGCGCGTTCCAGAAGCCGCTCGGGAAGTCTGCGCCGACCATGTCGACGCTGGTCGAGCCGAGCAGGTCGGCGGAGGCCGAGAGCACGGCGCCACCGGAGGCCGCGTTCAGGTGGCCGAGAGCGCGGCCAAGCTCGGCGCGCAGCGTCGTGGACGCGCCGGGCTCGAGGCGCAGCGCGCCGGGGACGCGGTCCCCGGATCCGGCCGCTGCCGCGGCGAAGACGGCGGCCACGTCGGAAGCGACTCGTCGCGGCGCACGGCTGCGGGCGTCGAGGCGCTCGCGCGCCGCCCGAAGCCGGCCCGCCATGGCCTCGGTCAGCGGCTCGTCGCGCTCGAGCAGCGTGCGCAGCACCTCGAGCGCCTCCCACAGGCAGGCCTCGCGCACAGCCGGCCCATCATTCCCGCGCTGGCAGCGCGGATCGCTCGCGTCGCAGGTCGGCAGCGCCAGCTCGGCGGCCGCGTTACCGACCTATGAGCTCGGCGAGCGCCGCGTAGTAGCCCTCGGAGCAGAGCTTGTGGCCGGCGCCATGGCTTGCCTTGCCCTCGACACCGTAGCGCCAGCCCTTCACGGTGCGGTAGACGATCGCCGTCGGCTGACCGCTGGTGAGCTCAGCGCGTCGGCGCTGGGCAGCGACGATCTGCTGGAAGTCGAAGCCGTCGGGCACGTAGATGACGTTCCAGTCGTGCAGGTAGAAG
This sequence comes from uncultured Thermoleophilia bacterium, assembly GCA_963736645.1. Lineage (GTDB taxonomy): Bacteria > Actinomycetota > Thermoleophilia > UBA2241 > UBA2241 > CAIXSE01. The sequence goes on from CAVTPJ010000002.1 coordinate 293,623, forward strand.
AGCTCGCGCGGGTCCCACTGCACGTAGTCGCCGGGCGCGCTGCCGTCCCGGCAGACGCGCTCCGAGTCGATCGAGGCCTGATTCCAGTCGAGGTGCAGGACGACATTGTCGAGTCCGGCGGTGCCGGCGGCCGCTAGTGCTTCAGCCACGCGGCCCGGAGTGAGCCCGCCTTCGCCCTCGATGATGTGCACGCGCGGCGCGTCCTCACCGTAGCGGTCGCGCGCACCCAAGCCGAGGCCGATGGAGCTGGCGACGCCGACGCCGGAGGCGCCGGTGGCCAGGCGCACGAACGGGGTCGCCGGCGTCGGGTGCCCATCGAGTGCCCTGGAACCGAACTTGAGGAAGAGCGGCGTCGCGGTGATCGGGTTGCGGCGAAAGCCAAGCAGGTCCTCAAGCCGCAGGCGCTCGTGGTCGTCTTCGGGAAGGAGCCCCGGGTCCCCGATGCGCGCCAGTTCGTCGCGCAGCGCCCACATCGCGTACAGGCCCATCGCCTTGTGGCCGGCGGCGTAGGAGACGATATCCGCGTCATCGCGGTCCGGCGTGCCGAGGTCGTAGTCCAAGGAGTCGTAGAGGAGAGCCGCGACGAAGCGCCCCGAGGAGATCGAACCGCCCGGGTGGCCAGAAGTCGGCACGTAGTTGAAGAGCATTGCGCAGAGCGAGCGATAGGCGAGGTCCAGATTCTCGAAGGCGGCCAGATCGGCTGCGCCCAGCACCCCGTCTGGAGTCATCACCTCGGTGACGTCGAGGTAGGTCCCCCGTCTCGCTCCTAAGGTGAATCCCATGATCTCCGTTCCTCTCCGCTGGTGCCTCAGCGACCCAGCCGCTCTCCGATTGCCTGCGGCGCTGCGCGCGCAGGCTTCACGGGCGCCCTATCCGCAACGCGACCTCACGCGCTGCATCTCGGGGCAGCTCGCCAGCTTCGCCAGTGTCCTGGCCTCGATCTGGCGGACGTACTCCCCGGAGCAGCCCAGCTCGATGCCGATTTCCCGGAAGGTCCGCGGCCTGTCGTCCTGAAGGCCGTAGCGCAGGCTCAACACTCCTTGTTCGCGGGCGCTCAGCGCGGACAGGCCCTCGGACAACCACTCGCCCCGCAGGGCCTCATGGACCTGATCCTCGGTATCGGGTAGAGAACGATCCACGACGTAGTCCGCGAGAACCGATTCGTCGTCGCAGCCGGCGGGAGAATCCAGGCTGACCGGCTCTCCGATCATTGCCGCGATGTCCCGCACCCTCTCCGCGGAGATGCCCAGAACGGCAGCAAGCTCCTCTGGCTTCGGCTCGCGAGCGAGGTCCTGACGGAGCCGGCGCTGCGCTCGTATCAGCTTGCCGATGGCCTCACCCGTGCGCGACGACAGTCGGACGGCGCGCCCCTGGTCGGACAACGCCCGGGTGACGCCGTGCCTGATCCACCACTTCGCGTACGTACTGAACCTGAACCCCCGACTAGGGTCGAACTTCTCAACGGCACGGATCAGCCCGAGATTGCCCTCCTGGATGAGATCGAGCAGCGCGAGCCCTCGATTGCAGTAGCGTCGCGCGATAGGCACTACCAGCCGCAGATTGGCTTGGACGAGCCGGTCCTTCGCGGCTGCGTCACCCTGCTCCACGAGCCGGGCCAGGGAGACCTCCTCCTCGGCGGTCAGCAGAGGCACCCTACGTATCTCGCGCAGATACACGTCTACAAGATCACCCTCCGTGGCGTCGAGCTTCTCGTCTGCCCACATCTCCGTCACCATTGGAGCGTGCTCGGAGCCATGCGAGACACGACTGCCCAAGGCCGGCTCGTATGCTCTCTTCGCGGTCATCTTGCCGCAGATGTCACCTGTCGACGGCGCCTTGGCCGTCCGGGGTCCTGAGAGACGTCCGGCACGATGTGCGTGCCGGCCTTCCCGGCCATCGCCGGGCCGACCTCGGTGAGGCTGGCGATCACGCTCTCGCCGCCGGCGTCGACGAAGCGCAGGCAGGCCTCGACCTTGGGGCCCATGGAGCCGGCCTTGAAGTGGCCCTCGGCGGCGTAGGCGCGCATCTGGCTGGCGGTGACGCGGGAGAGCGCCTCCTGCTCGGGGGTGCCGTAGTGCACGTAGGCCTGGGGCACGTCGGTGAGGATGAGCAGGGCGTCGGCGCCGAGCTCGGTGGCGAGCAGGGCGGCGGCGAGGTCCTTGTCGATCACCGCGTCGATGCCCGAGAGGGCGCCGCGGCTGCGCACCACCGGCACGCCGCCGCCGCCCGAGCAGACGACGAGGGCGCCGTCGGCGACCAGGTCGCGCACCGCCTCGAGCTCGACGATCTCCTTGGGCTCGGGGCTGGGCACGACGCGGCGCCAGCCTCTGCCGGCGTCCTCGCGCATGGCGAGGCCCTCCTCGAGCATCATCTTCCGCGCCTCGGCCTCGGAGTAGAAGGGGCCGACCGGCTTGGAGGGGCTGGCGAAGGCCTTGTCCCGGGGGTCGACGGCGACCTGGGTGACCAGGGTCACCACCGGCACCTCGAGGCGGCGCTTGCGCAGGTGGTTGGCCAGCGTCTGCGCCGCCATGTAGCCGATCTGGCCCTGGCTCATCGCGCCGCAGACGTCCATCGGCATCGGCGCCACCGTCTTGGCGGCCAGCGCGTTCTGGATCAGCAGGTTGCCCACCTGGGGGCCGTTGCCGTGGGTGAGCACCACGCGCCAGCCCTCCTCGACGAGGGCGACGATGCGACGCATGGCGCCGTCGACGTTGAACAGCTGCTCCTCGAAGGTGCCGACCTGGCCGGGCTGGAGGATGGCGTTGCCGCCGAGGGCGACGACGACGGTGGGGATCTGTTGGCCTCGATTGTCTCTCGTTGATGACGTTGTCATTGTTCCTCTGGTCGATGGGGAGACCGGCGGGCGCGCAGCGCAGGGGGGATACCGCTGGCGCCCGCCGGCCTGTCAGCCGTCCGCAGGACGGGGGATTCCTAGCCGGCCATGCAGGCTGATGTCGACGAGGCCACACCCAGGCGCCACCAGACCACGATCGAGAGCAACGTCTGCCATCCATTCCTCCTGCTCAACAATCCAAGCCATGAGACCGGTGAGCGAGTCGGGCTCCTCAGGCGAGCGGGGCCGATGGGGTCGAAAGCTCGCGACCGACCGCAGCCCATGTTCGGGGTGAATACTCTGAGATACCGACGGCCGTGAGAAGTGGCCGCGGGCACGTCCCAGGGGAGCGACCAATGTGCATTTGCACATGAGATGCCGGCAGAGGCCTGGTGGACGAGGCGAGAGCGTGGACCTTCTCAAGAGCTCTAGGGATCGTGCTGTGCCGAATCGCACTCGAGGACCTAGCTGAGAGTGCGGCCAATCTCCGAGTGCGTGCCACTGGCGGCTGCAAGCAACTCTGCAGCCTTGAATGAGACGTAAAGCTCCACCATGTCGTCCATTCGGGACAGATCGAGATCAAGCACCGCTTCGATCCGAGCGAGTCTCTTGTACAGGGTGTTGCGATGCACGAACAGCTCTCGCGTCGTCTCCTGAACTGACGTACCGTTCTTGAAATACGCGCGCAGGGTCTCAACGAGTAAGGTGTGATGAACACGGTCATGTTCAATCAACGGACGCACAAGCCGGTCGCTCATGGCCGCCAGTGCGTCCGGACTCTGCCCGCCGAGAAGCCGGAATTCGTTGTCGGCCTCGTCGAACAGGACGATGCTCTCGTTTACACCTGCCCCGTCGCGAGCAGACCGACAGGCCTCTTGAGCCTGCCTAAGGAGAGACGCCGGCCTAGATGGCCCAACCCAACCGCCTGAGACGCCGATACAGGTAGTCACCTCAGGGACTCCATCCTGTACCTGCCTCTGGGCCCTTGTGAACGCTTCGAATACGACCTCTCTGCCTGCCTCCTCAAAGACCGCCAGGACGATGACCTCAGCCTCCATCACGCATGAAATCGCTGAGACATGGGCTGAATGAAGACCCTCCTCTGCGGCGTCTGCGACGCGCCGTAGAATCGACTCTCGTTCCTGCGGTGATGAGGGAAACTTGCGCCCGGTGTGCTGTCGAGCCTCCACGCCCAGTACCGCCACCCGCCATGGGTCCCCCAGGTCGATGCCGGCAGCTTGGAGCTTGTCAGTCAGATCATGCGCACCCTCTTCTCGAGAGAGCAGATCCTGGAGGAGCGCCGAAGTCAGGTTCCTGCGAAACCGCATCGCCTCACGCTCGGCCAGCAGACTGACCCCGATGAGACGCTGGGCGTGGGACAAGGTGACATCGATGAGGATTGAGGTCACCTGGGCTCGAGGGACGACGGCGACGAGCACTCTCGTGAGCTCCCCGTGCACAACGACACGACGCACATAGATGCGCAGTTTCCCCGCCTCGATCACGCCCGTCGGGCCTCCGCTGAGATGCGCCCCCTCGACGGTGCTCCAGACGGAGCCTATATCGAACTCATCGCCTCGACTGGCTACCGCCAGAATCCCACCCGCGGGATCGAAGAGGATCATCGAGAGGTCGAGCGTCTCTGATAGACGCAGGATGATCTCTGCTGCACCCTTCTCATCTACGAGCAGGTCAAGGAGCTGGCTCTGAACGGCGAGAGCGCGCCGTAACCAGTGCATGTCCATCGAGGACAGTGAGTGGTACACGTACGAGACGATATCTCGCAGTGCGAGCGACCTTGGGGCCTCGACGACGGGCAGGCCGAGCATCTTGGCGTGGTCGATGGCCTCGGGCGGTACATGGTCAAGATACTCACCAACAGCAACCACCAGCGCAGACGTCTTCCCCGAGATCGTGTCAAGGTAGCGGTTGGCCGCGTCCGTCGATTCGACCAGGTCCGCCCCATGAGTGATCAGAAGAGTGCCCTCTGTCATCCACTGCGTCGGATCCGAAAGGTCGGAGTGGTGTACGTGAACAATCACTCTGGAGAGCCCTAGATCTCCCGTGACAACGGTCAGGCCGAACTCAGCCTCGGCGACCAGCTCGCCTAAGGTCAGCTCCTCGCTGACGGTCATGTTCTCTCCTGCCCGGCCTGTTGTGGTCGCCCGCGCAATTCCCGGCGTGCTGCCTTCAACACATCCGCCGCTGCCCCACGATGCTGAGCGTGATCCTTGCGAGCGACCGTGCTGTACGTGGTGCCCAAGGTGGGCACGACGCAAGTCTACAGGAACATGCTGCCGACACCGTTCGAGTCCCGCTCATCAGGCGAGTGCTCGGGACAACCTCACTCGGACTCGGCCGCCCCCACCCCTAGGATGCTCGTCAAGAGGGCCATGCGGATCACCACCCCGTATGCCACTGCCTCGAAGTAGAGCTGGCTGGGAGTCGCGTCGATGCGAAGATCCATTTCGCCGGCCCTGCGAGGCAACGTGTGCGTGACGTAGATCGTCCGGTCTTCGGTCTGCTGCACACGCACGAGCGTCTCATGGCGAACATAGTAGTTGTCCATGACCTTCTTGAACGCCTCGGCTTCGGACCCCTTGGGTGCGCTGCAGCCGGGCAGGTAGACCACGTCCACATCGGCAATCAGCTCGTTGAACGTGTCCTGGGTGAGATCGAACTCCTCGCGAAGCACACCTCCGGTGCTGGAGATGCGCTCGATCACATCGCTAGGGGTGCGCCTCGACGCCTGGCTGGCCAGAGTCACGTCGGCGCCAAGGCGCGCAAGGCCCTGGGCCATCGAATGACCGGTGCGGGCCTCAACGAGATCAGCGCTTGCCACGCAGACCTTCAACCCTTCAACTCTCCCAAAGGTCCGGTAGAGAGTGAACAGGTCGAGGAGGGCTTGAGTCGGATGCTCCCAGTGGCCCCATCCGGCGTTGATGACCGGACATTCCGAGCTCGGGACTGCCGCACGTGCTTCCTCCGAGTCGAAATGGCGCAGAACGGTCACGTCGGCGTACTTCGACACGACCCGCAGCATGTCGGAAAGGCTCTCCTCTTTCGCCGCAGAGGACGTCACTAGGGGGCTGGCCTCCGTGAGGACGGAACCACCCAAGCGAAGCATCGCAGTCTCAAAGCTGAGCCTGGTGCGGGTGCTGGGCTGGAAGAACAGCGCCAGCAGGACTCTTCCGGAAAGCAGGTCGATCCGAGACCGGCTCCATGGCTCGAGCAGGCGGCCCAGCTCGAATAGTCCACGTATCTGGTCGTCGGTGACATCATTGATCGAGTGCAATCCTCGACCCTCGAGGCCGATGGCCGCGACGACCGAGCGGACTGCAGTCTCCGTATCACCCTTCTTCATCTCGTTCCCTTCCACCAGCTGCCTGCGTGACCTTACGCCCCTGCGGCCGAGTCTGGAGCGGCGAAGAACCCGTCTCTGTTGATGTCCTTGTACAGAAGATACGAAGCCGGTGACGATCCGGTGGCCCAGAACGACTGGGGACAGTACGGCGCCATGTAGATGTAGTCACCCTTGAACACTTGGTGGTATCGCCCGGCCAAGTAGTACACGCCCTGCCCGTCCAGCATCAGCAGGCCGTGTTCCTGATGGTGCATCTCGATGATGCCAATCGACCCGCCCGGATCGGCCGTCAACACGTTCATCGCCATGTCGTACGACGGGTCTGCGGTTGGGAGGAGCTCCTGGTACGTGTAGGAGGCCGGAGCTTCGGGCTTGATGCTGGGAACGTCCGACTGATGCCCTGCGACGGGATTCGGCATCGGCACTCCACGGACCGGGTCATACCTGCGCTTCGTCCAAAGGGTCTGCGAAGGCTCCGCACCCGACGCCGAGAGTGCGAACTCCGCGCCCAACGGGAAGTAGCAGAAAGCTCCGGGGGCCATCGGGTGCGCGTCGCCCGCAGCCTCGACGACAGCTTCGCCGCGCACCTGGTAGACAAAATTCTCGAAGTCCCCGCCGAGCGGCTGCAGGCTGCGTCCGCGAGTCCCGAAGTCGAGCAGGTATTGGCCCAGACACGCGCCCGGGAACCTTGGTGTCGCCAGCGGGCGAGCTATCGTGTCCTCGAAGTAGGGAAGCCGGTTGTCGACGAGGTTCTCCGGAGTGATGAGCGCATACGAGTCGGTCACGATGCCCCGTGTTGAAGCCGCTGGCGTGGTTTCCATGTGACGATCCTTTCGGTTGGGTTCGGACACCCCGTTCAGTCCTCGCCGAAACGACACTTCCGGCGCCGTGACAATCGCTCTGGCTGCTCTACTGTCCGCCTTGGTAGAACCTCACGCGTTCATGCAGGAGGGACGATTCGGGATGACCGGGCTTCTCCTGGGCCGGGTAGCCGACGGCGATGATCGCCTCAACGACCGTGTCCGTGTCCAGCCCCAGTACACCCACAACGTAGTCGTTCGCCGACTGACCTGCGTCGTGGTCACGCAGCCGGATCTGGACCCAGCAGCTGCCCAGCCCAAGGTCGGCGGCGGCCAGGTGGACGATGAGGGAGGCGATGGAAGCATCCTCCACCCAGACGTCCGAGCGCTTCGGATGCGCACAGATTACGATGGCCAGCGGGGCGGTCCCGATGAAGGATGCCCCGATCGCCTTCGCCTCTGCGAGCTGAAGCAGCTTCGACCGATCGGTGACGACGCAGAACTCCCAGGGACGCCTGTTGGACGCAGACGGTGATCGCAGCATCGCTTCGACGAGACTGTCAACCATCTCCCGTTCCACGGGTCGGTCTCGGAACTCGCGGATGCTCCGCCGCGATCGCAACAAGTCGATGAACATCGGCTCTCCCTTCCCTTCATCCTGCCGGGCGGCCGCACCTGGACCCTTCGGCGATTCAAGACATTCGCCACGCAGGTGGTCAGCAGCGCACGCAGAGAGTACGTTCTGTGGCGTGGCGCGCTAGTCGCCGCCTCGCCGCACCACCGGGGTCAACAACTGCCCGCGCGCCTCGCCGACGGGATGACCGTCTGCGACGACAGTGCGCCCGCGCGAGACCGTCCAGCGCACACGGCCGCGCAGCGGGACGCCGACCAAGCCACTGTGACGGTGCCGATACTGAAGCTCTTGCGCGGTCAGATTCCAACGTTCATCGAGATCCACGATGGCAAAGTCCGCGTCCACGCCGGGAGCGATGGCCCCCTTGCCTGGCAGACCGAAGCGGGTGGCAACGTGACCGGTCACAGCCGCGACCGCCGCTTCGAGCCCCGCCGTGTCCGCACACTTGCTGAGGAGGACCGGGAGCGTGGTCTGGCAGCCGGAGATGCCGCCCCAGATGGCGAAGAAGTCGTCGCCGGTCTTCTCGTCCTCTGGACTTGGCGAGTGATCCGACGTGACGATCGCCCGGGGGTCGGACGCGACGTACTCCCACAGGCGATCCCGATTGAGCGCATCCCTCATCGGAGGCGAACACTTCGCTGGCGCACCGAGACGTTCAATGTCGTCTTCGACCAGCACCAGGTAGTGGCTCGCAACCTCCGCGCTGACATCGACTCCGCGTCTCTGAGCCTCGCGCACCAGCTCGAGCCCCCTCGCGGTGCTCACATGCGCGATATGCAGCGGACAGCCGGTGTCGCCGGCAAGCTCTATCGCCCGGGCGATGGCCGTGGTCTCGGCGACCGCGGGACGTGAGCCGACGTAGTCGCATGGGCCCACCCGCCCTTGGGAGCGTGCGCGGCGCGCCAGGGCCTCGGTTATCGAGTCGCTCTCAGCGTGCACCGCGACGATTGCGCCGAGTTCGGCACAGCGCTTCATACCCTCCCATAGAGTCATCTCATCCACGGACGGAAAGTCGAGCATCCCCGAATCGCACATGAACGCCTTGAACCCGATGACTCCTCGCTCGTGGAGTTCGCCGAGGCAATCGAGATTGCCGGGGACCAGACCGCCCCACAGCGCAAAATCGACGCGCGAATGTGCTCTGGCTGCCTGCAGCTTGAGATCGAAGGCTGCGCCGGTGACGGTCGTCGGCTGGGAGTTCAGGGGCATGTCGAAGTAGCTGGTCATGCCCCCGCAGGCGAGCGCGGTCGACGCGGTCCTAAACCCTTCCCAGTCGGTCCGGCCGGGTTCATTGCAGTGCACATGGGCGTCTATGCCCCCCGGAAGGACATGCAGGCCGCCCGCATCGAGCTCGTGGGCCGCCGAGCCCGCGAGATTCGGACGCACCTCCACGATCGCTGCATCGCACACCCCGATGTCGGCGACATTCACCCCTTCGGGCGCGACCACCGTCCCCCCCCTGATAATGAGATCGTAATCCACGGCTCAGTCAGGTGGCGGGTCCGGCGTGGAGCGGCGAACGCCTTGAGCGATCGTGGCCGCACCTTGGCGCATGTCCGCGCTGCGCCCGGCTGTTCGTCGTCCATGGTCAAACCCGTTCATCTCATCCCGACCTCACCGGACTCCGGAAGCTTGAACGCGCGAGCCTTTGATGTCTTGAGCCCATTCACGATCAATCCGTGAAGAAGCGTCGCGGCGGCAGGCACAGCCTCCACCACCGGCACGCTCAGCCGCGATTCGAGATGTTCACGCAGATTCACCAAGCCTCCGCAACCGAGGCAGAGGACCTCCGCCTTGTCAAGCTCTATGGCCAGCCGTCCCTCGCGCTCAAGTGCAGCCGCTGCTGCTTCCGGATCGCGATGCGCCTCGAGCACGCTGAGGCCGGTCGCACGCACCGACGCACAGCGCGACTCGACGCCGTGAAGCCGCAGCCCATCTTGGATAGGCGGGACGCCACGTTCCAGTGTGGTGAGGACCGAAAACCGGCGCCCGAGGGTCATGGCGGTCAGGAAGCTGGATTCGCCAATGCCGACGACAGGGGAGGACGTCAGTTCACGGGCTGCGAACAGACCTGGGTCGCCAAAGCAGCCGACGATCGCACCGTCGAAGGAGCCCGCGTGTGACGTCAAGGCGTCGACAACCGCCATCGCACCCAGTACGTCGTCACGGTAGCTGTCGATGGCAGCGACTCCACGCGTGGCAGTCACCCCCATCACCTCGGCATCGGGAATCACGCGTGCGGCAGCCGAGAGCATCTGGTCGGTCATGGCCACGGTCATGTTCGGATTGATCAGCAGGATTCGCATCTCGACTCCTTGCGGCACGCCATTCGGACGCGTTCGTTGACGAGGCGACACTCCGCGCACTCAGATCGACCAGATGCGCGCAATCAGGCCCGAGCCGCCCGACGGTCGCAGCATCACGTGTCAGAAGGGACGCACAGCGACAAAGCGGTCCCCAGTGAGGACGAAAGCGCCGTCCATGAGGGTCCACTGTTGCCGACGTCCAGCGCGACAGTGCGACCGAACATCCGCCGGGCGAGCAGCCGCAAGCCCAAGCCACGGCGCATGGATGGCGGCATCAGTGCAGCGCCGCTCACTCTGTGCCTGCCCCGGTCGTGTCATCCTTGAGCCGTGCGGGAGTCCAGCCTACGCCAGGGACCGCCGCCCGCAGTCTGCGGGTGTACTCGTGGCTCGGCTGATCCAGGACCGTCGCCGTAGGACCCGATTCGACAACGGAACCGCGATACATCACCAACGCCCTGTCGCTCACCTGCCGAACAACCGCGAGGTCATGCGAGATGAAGATGTAGGAGATACCGGTCTGCTCGCGGATATCGGCGAGGAGATTGAGGACCTGGGCCTGCACGGAGACGTCGAGGGCCGCGACGGCCTCGTCGAGGATGAGCACCCGGGGCTTCGCGGCGAGCGCCCGGGCGATCGCCACGCGCTGGCGCTGCCCGCCGGACAGGTCGCGAGGCCGCTGGCCTATGTGGTGGCTCTGTAGGCCGACCTGGTCAAAGAGCTCGGCGACACGCTCGGCGCACGCAGCGCGACTTCCACCAAAGTGCCGCCGGACGACTTCTCCAACGGCGGCTCCGACCCGCTGTTGTGGATCGAGGGACGTGTACGGGTCCTGGAAGACGATCTGGAGCTCCCTGCCTCGCCGGCGGCGTTCCGCCGTGCGGACACGGGTCCCGACGCGCTCGCGTCCGCAGACGCGGATGACGCCTGAGGTAGCGCGCTCGAGCCCGATGAGCATCAGAGCTACCGTCGTCTTGCCGGAGCCCGACTCGCCGACGATGGCTAGGGATTCTCCCTCGGTGATGGAAAACGACACGTCGGCGACAGCGACGTTCTCACTGCCGGTGCGACGGTTGTGGAAGACCCTGCGCAGGTCTACCGCTTCGACGACTGTCGTCGTGTCATTCATGACGACGATGCCTCGAGGGAGCTGTTCGGAAGCGACCCTCGCAACTCGACGGCTCGGTGGCACACGGCGAAGGCGCCGTCGATCTGTACGACAGCAGGGACTTCGCGCCTGCAGAGGTCAAGCGCATACCCGCATCGTGGTGCAAACGCGCAGCCAGCGCCGGCCTCGAAGGCAGCGATGGGGCGACCGGGAATCACGCACAGCCGCCGGTCGGTGTGCTCGATGCTTGGCCTGGAACAGAGAAGGCCCGACGTGTAGGGATGCAGTGGTGATGCGTGGAGGGCGGCCGACTCCTGCATCTCCACCAGACAGCCCGCGTACATCACGGCCATCCGGTCGCACGTCGCGACCGCGAGCTCGAGATCGTGGGTGATGAAGAGGAGTGCGAGCTGGCGCTCACGCCTCAGCCGCGTGAGGATCGTCACCACTTCCGCCTGCGTCGTCACATCGAGAGCGGTGGTCGGCTCGTCGGCGAGGAGCAGCTTGGGGTCCGCGGCCAGCGCTGCTGCGATCATCACCCGCTGGAGGAGCCCGCCGGAAAGCTGATGCGGGTACTGGGTGAGGCGGTCTTCGCCGTCGGCGATGCCCACCTCCGCCAGCAACTCGATCGCGCGTCGTCTGGCCTCTGCGAGCGAGACGCCACCGATCTCGCATTGCGCCTCGGTGAGGAAGTCGCCGATGGTCCGCACTGGATTCGTGTGCGCCCGCGGATCCTGGAAGATCATGGCGACGTGCGAGGCGCGGAAGTCGCGCAGCTCGTTGCGATTCATGCGCAGGACGTCACTGCCGTCGTAGAGGATCTCGCCCTCGATCCTGGCGCCCGTCGGGAGGAGGCGCATGATGGAGCGCGCCGTCATCGACTTGCCGCACCCGGATTCGCCAACGAGCCCAAGGGATTCCCCTTCACCGACGGAGAAAGAGACGCCATTGATGATGGTCCGGGTGCCATCATCGTTCCCCACCGTCACGTTGATGTCGTGGACGTCGAGCAATGCCATCTCAGTCACGCCTCTCGGTGACAGCAAGGCGGTCGCCGAGCACGTTGAAGGAAACGACGACGAAGATGATGAGCGCGCCCGCGTAGAGTCCCTCTGCAGGATGCCCTCTGAGTGCGTCCTGGAGACCGGTGGCCACTGACACCCCCCAGTCGGATGTAGGAGGCTGGACGCCGAGGCCGAGGAAGGAGATCGCGGCGAGTTCCACGACGGCGAACCCGAGTGAAGCTACGGCCTGTGCCACGATCAACGGGCGAAGGTTTGGAAGGATATGCATCGTGCAGATGCGCAGACCGGAGAAGCCCTGCACGAGAGCCGCCGAGATGTACGGGAGGTTTCTCTCCCGAAGAGCCGCGCCACGGACCACACGCGCGACGTAGGGAGTGTAGGCGATGGCAAGACCGACAATCGCGGCCACCAGCCCAGCGCCGTAGAGCGCGACGGCGACCAACGCGAAGATGATGCCCGGAACGGAGAACATGACGTCGAGGATCCGGGAGGTCACCCCGTCGACGATCCCTCGCATCCACGCGGCTCCGATGCCGATCGCAGAACCGATGACCGTGGACACGGCAATCACGAGCAGGGGGCCGATGAAGGTCGTGCGACCGCCCCAGATCAGCCGCGACAAGAGGTCGCGCCCGAGGCCGTCCGTCCCGAGGGGGTGTTGCGCCGAGGGGCCCGCAAACACGTTGACAAGGTCGGGGGCGTTGGGGTCATACGGTGCTACCCATGGCGCGAAAGCCGCGGCCAAAGCCAACACCAGGATCACGACAACAGCGATGAGTCCAGCCACACCGAGGGTCGCGCGCAAGCTGCGGAAGGCGCCACGCTTGCGAGCGCCGGCAGCGGGCACGTTATCGATGGTCTCCACGTTGGCAGACATCAGGCGTTCGGGTCGGCGCCGAGCTCGAGCCGCGGGTCGATCACGGTGTACAGGATGTCTGTGATGAGATTGATGATGACGAAGATGAGCACGAGGATCAGCACAACGGCCTGCACGATCGGGAAATCCTTCTGGAGGATGGCCAGGACGAGCAACGACCCCAATCCATCAAGACCGAAGATGTTCTCCACAATGACCGCCCCAGCCACGAGCGTACCGATGGTCAGGCCCGTCACCGTGACGATGGGGATCATCGCGTTGCGCAGGACGTGCCGGCGAAGGATCGTCCGCTCCGACAGGCCCCGGCCCCTAGCCGTCATCACATGCTCTCGGCCCAGAACGTCGCGCACCGAACTCCGGGTGATCCGGGCGAGATAGGCGGCGCTCGCCACCGCGAGCGTGATCGCCGGCAGCGTCAGATGGGTAAGGCGACCCCACGCACCCTCTCCCGACCCGTAGACGGGGAACCACCCCAATCGGACGCACAGAAACGTGATCAGATACGTGCCCAGCACGAAGGCCGGCGTGGCGATCCCGATGGTCGCCGCTATGGTGATCGAGTGGTCGACGACTCCGGGGCGAAGCGCCGAAAGCGTACCGAACGCGATGCCGAAGATGATGATCAGAATGGTGGAGTACAGGACGAGGAGCGTCGTCGTCGCCAAGCGCCCCCCCACCAGATCCATGACATCCTGATTGAACACGATTGAACGACCGAGATCGCCGTGGAAGACGCCGGAGAGCCAGTCCCAGTACTGCCTGAGGAACGAGTCGTCGAGGTGATACCGAGCCTTGACGGCGGCGATCTGCTCAGGCGAAGTCGTCCGGTTGCCCAGTACGAATGAGAGGACGCTGCCCGGCGCGATGTACATGAGGCTGAACACCGCGAAGGACGCGACGAGCAAGGTGATGCCGAGTCCCGCGACGCGCCGCGTGAGGAATACGGTGAAGCCCATCGTCTCAGGACGGGATCGACGACCGGTCGAGGACGGACTCGAGCGCGTCGATCTCGCGCTCGAACTGCCGCCGCATGGCTGCCCGCTCCTCCGCAGGCAGCCATGCGGCATCGACCCCGTTCAGCACTATCTCGCGTGCCACCTCCGGGCCCTTCGCCAGCCCGATGATCCCGCGACTGTACTCACTGCCGAGGTCTGACCCCGGGAAGCAGGTGCTGTCGGACGACAGCGTCACGCGAAGCCCAGCGTCGATCATCGTGCGAATGGGGTTGACCGCGAGGTCACCCCAGCCGTACTCCCGCGTGAACGAGGGGAGAGTCGCACTGGTGCTGCAGCAGAAGAAGACGCCCTCCGCCACACATCGTTCGATCATCGCTGGGTCGTGGATGACCTGGTAGCCGTGGTCGATCCGTTCGCAGCCAAGCATGTCCAGGGCGATCGCGATGTTGGCCGCCGTCTCATCGCTGTTCTCGGCCACGTGCGCCGTGCGATGAAGGCTGGCGCGGTTAGCCAAGGCAAATGCCTCCGCGTACCGTTCCGGCGCCTCCCGGGCGTCGGTCGTGAGCGAGTCGAGGCCGATGCCGATGACCTCATCCCGCGGGTGCTCGATCATCACATCCAACAGTTCCCGGGCCTGTTCCGGCGAGTATGCCCTGTTGATGCAGGCGACCAGGCGACAGGTGACACCGAGATCCTGCTCTGCCGCGCGCACGCCGTCGATGAGGCCATCAACCATTGTCGCGTAAGGGACCCCGTCCGCAAGATGGTCCAGCGGCATGAAGAACATCTCCCGATAGCGGAGATTGCCCGTGCGCTTCTCGTCCGCGAGCGTCTCGTAGACGATTCTCGCGAAATCGTCGCGCTGGCGAGTGATGTGCAGGAACGGCGTCATCAACCTGAGGAACTCGACAAGGTCGGTCGAGCTGTAGAAGAAGCTCTCCGGCCCGGCCTCAGGCTCCACCGAATGGAATACGCGATAGGGGTCCGCCGCATCGTCCGATCCGAGACTGACACCGTACTTCCGCGCCAGTTCCAGCGCCGTTGTTGCGCGCATCGTGCTCTCGAGATGTATGTGGAGTTCGGCCTTCGGCAGGCGCCGAAGAAACTCCGCGTAGTCGATGCGCGAGGAGCCCTCTTCGCTCACTGCACACCGCCGATCGAGGCCGCCCACGGGTAGTAGAGATACGGGAATGAAGCCACGGCGCCACTCATACGCTTGTTCATGACGAGGATGTTTGTCTGGTAGACCAGTGGAGCCCACACCAGGTCGTCGGTGAGAATCTTCTGAAGCTTCACAACGGTCTCGGCACGCTTGGCATCATCGTATTCGGCGAAAGCCTCGCTCGTGAGCCTCGTCGCCTCGGGATTGTCGTAGTCGTTGAAGTTGTTCGGCGCCCCGGGACCCATGAAGCCGTACACATCCAGCGGGTCGGCAAAGTTGCCGTACCAGGTCGAGAGGAAGGCGTCGATGCCTTCGCGCGCCTTCGGATCCCAGTACAGACTGCCGTATCGCTGCACGGGAATCATCTTGATGTTCACGTTGAGGCCGATCTCTTCGCCGGCAGCCTTGAGGATGTTCGCTGTCTGACTGTGGGCGACTGAACTGCCCTGGGCGCCGATCGTTATCGTCTCGCCCGCCGCGCCTGCTTCGGCAAGGAGTGCCTTGCCGGCCGCAGCGTCGACACTCGGCGCCGGAATAGCATCGTAGCCGGCCTGGAACGTGGCCTCCGAGTATCCCCAAGAGGCCGGGGGCGCAAGTACCCGGGCAGGAATCGCGATTCCCTGGAACACGACGCTTGCGATCGCGGCACGGTCGGTAGCAGCCAGAAGCGCCTGACGGACACGGGGGTCAGAGTAGGGCCCCGTCGTCGCCGATGTGAGCAGGGACCAGAAAACGAGCGACTTGCCCAGATAGACACCGGTCTCGGGTGCGGTCTGAAGCTGAGTGAGGCCGGCAGGCGGCGTATAGAAGAACTGTCCGTCGATCTGCCCGCTGCGCAAAGCGTTCACCGCGGTTGATTCGTCGGCAATGAACCGAAGCTCGAGGCTCTTGACCTTCGGCTGAAGCGTGGTGTCCCAGTAGGCGTCGTTGCGGGCCATTGTGATGGACGTGCCCGACTGCCACTCTACGAACTTGAATGGGCCGGTGCCCATGATGCCGCCTTTGGCAGTGCCGTAGTCGGTCCCCTTCGACTCCATGTACGCCCTCTGGCCGACGGTGCCGGCAGCCGAGGCCATGGCCTGGTTGAACAAAGCATCTGGCTTCTTCAGCGTAACCGTCACCAAATCGTCAGCGGTCTTCTCGATCTTGTCGACGTTCACGAAGTAGAAGGAGAAGTACGACCCGACGTCGGGGTCAAGGCTGCGCTGCAGGCTGTACACGACGTCGTCAGCCGTCATCGGCGCTCCGTCCCAGAACGTGACACCTTGCCGGATCTTGTAGACCCAGGTCGTAGGCGTTGGATTCGTGAACGATTCCGCCAGGCCTGGCTCGATGCTGAAGTCCGGCGTGAGCCGCAACAGGCTCTCGCTCATGTTGGCGATCGATGTGTTCTCCGCGTAGTTGAACGACCTCGTCCAGTCAAGGCTGGACGGCTCGTAGGGTAGATTCCACGTGACCTTGTCGAGCTCGCCAGTGCCGGGCGGCGTCGTGGTCATGAGGTCGTCCATGGCCGACGTCGGGGAGGCCGCGGTTGATGTCGAATCGCCTCCGCACGCGGCAACGCCGATGACGAGCATGACAAGCCCTAGCCAGAAGCCCATTCTCCACACACGCTGCATAGCCATCACGCTCCTTTTCACGAGTGACCCCCCCCTGTCGCTCTCAGCCGATCGAGTATGCCACACGACGAATGTCCCGCGATGTCGTGCCAGAAAGACCCTACGTCGGTGATCCGTCGCCGCAGATAGGCAGATGCCCACTCGTCACCGCGGTCAGTGAGCAGCAGCACAAAGGTCCCGATCAGGCTGGAATCCGGCACGAAGCCGGTCGCTCGGCGGCCATCAAGGAGGGACGATTCGATGCGGATGGCCTTCCGTGACACGTGAAACTCAAGCGACTACGCTACCGTCGAAATGGGGCCCGGCATGAGCGGGGAGGCAAGGACTGGTGGAAACATGAAAAGGAAGATCATCCACGGTGGCACGGTCGTCACGTCGAGCGACAGCTTTGAGGCGGACCTCCTCGTCGACGGCGAGACAATCACGGGGCTCGGGCACTTCAGCGATGTGGACGGCGAACGCATCGACGCCACTGGCTGCCTCGTCCTTCCGGGGTGCATCGACAGTCACACCCATCTTGCCCAGCCGGTGCGCGACGGCTTCACATGCGACGACTACGACACCGGCACGCAAGCGGCCGCGGCCGGGGGGACGACGTGCATCATTGACTTCGCGATACAGCGCGAGCCTGACGGACTCATGTCGTCATTGACGCAATGGACGGATCGTGCCGAGCCTGCCGCCCATGTGGACTTCGGGTTTCACATGGCCGTGACCCACTGGGATGAAGGCACCCGCCGTGACGTAGACCGCCTCATCGACGACGGCGTGCCCAGCTTCAAGGTCTTCATGGCTGCGGCCGGTGTCCCTCGGGTGAGTGATGCCGTCCTCCTGGCCCTGCTGCGCGAGACTCGCGAGCACGGTGGCCTCACCATGGTGCATGCGGAGAACGGTGATGCGATCGACTATCTTGTGGCACAGACGCCAGATGCCCTGAGGGCCAGTCCGATCTCCCATGCCCGTTGCCGGCCGGAGTGGCTGGAGGCGGAGGCGACGAGCCGCGCGATCCGGCTCGCCGAGAGTGCTGAAGCACCTCTCTTCATCGTGCACGTCTCCTGCGCGCGCGCGGCCGACGAGGTGACCGCCGCGCGAGGCCGCGGCCTGCGAGTAATGGCAGAGACATGCACGCATTACCTCACGCTGTCCGCCGATAGGCTGAGACAGCCCGACGAATACGCGATCCGATACACCTGTTCACCGCCGCTGCGAGAGCAGGGGAACCAGGAACGCCTGTGGAGGGCGCTGCGCGACGGCCAGCTCCAATCCGTCTCCAGCGATCATTGCCCCTTCACCGATGCACAGAAGCGGGTCGGCCTGGGGGACTTCACGCGAATCCCGCCGGGTCTAGCGGGCATCCAGCATCGCCTGCCGCTACTCTGGGAGCACGGCGTGCGAGCCGGTCGCATCTCGCCCAGCCGGCTGGTCGAGCTCACATCGACCTCTGTGGCGCGCACTTTCGGACTGCTCCCGCGCAAAGGAACGATCGCGCCGGGAAGCGATGCCGATCTGGTGCTCTTCGACCCGGCTCGCAGCTACGAGCTTTCCGGTGGCACTTCCCTCATGAACATCGACTACGACCTCTGGGAGGGTCAGTCGGTCGCGGGCTCCCCGCGAATGACTCTGTCTCGCGGTGAAATCGTGTACGCCGACGGACGAATCCTGAGCACGCCCGGGAGGGGGCGCTTCGTCAAGCGCTCGCCCGTCGACTACTGATCACCGCGCCCGGACGACGGCACGCCGGGGCAGGCTTCGGCCTCCTGCGTGCCAAGCGCCGCAGCCGCTGCCTCGAGGCCCAGTCCCTCCAGACCGCTCCTCGTCGGTCGGCCGGTCGCCGGGTCCCAGCCCTCTAGCTCGTAGAAGATCGTCTTCCACGCCTCCACGCCGTCGCGGTCGAGGCGACGTGGCACGACGTTGCGGTACGACCACTCGCCGTGCTCGAACACGGGAGAGTAGTAGGCCGGGGGTCTCCCTGGCACATGGGATACGCCCGTGGCGTCGCACTCATAGACGAACTCAGGAAAGACCTCTTGGTCGCGATGGCGTCCCTGAAGCGCCCAGATGGCGCGGTCGAGGTTCAAGATGCGCCGACCGATCTCCATGGTCCCCGCGAAGTCCATCGCCCGCCCGGTCACCGCCTCGAGAAACCTCATCTCGCCATCCGGGGTCAGCCCCCGGTTGTCTTTGCCATATGGATTCAGGAAGTCCGCGAAAGCGTTGTCGCAGAGGCCACAGGACTGCTTCCAGAAGAGGCTGTAGTGAAGCAGCCACGCCGTCGTCCTCGCCATGTGCACGGAGTAGAGATTGCCATCGGAGAAGTCCACCATCCTGGGATCGCAGTAGGGCAGGGTCTTCGAGGCGACGATCGCGGCGACTTGGCCGGCGGTCAGCAGGGGTTCGCGTCCGTGCATGATGTCGAGGGTAGGAAGCCAGTAGGCGGCCACGTTGAAGTCGTGGCAGTTCACGTCACGGCTGGTGACGATCGATGCATAGCCCCAGTAGGCCTCGGTCCGCGGGTCGAAGTGAATGGGGTAGCCCCAGAACGGTGCAGCCAGATCGCCCGTGGCGAGGTCTGTCTCGAGCCGTTCCCAACGCTCCGCAGCCCTGGGCAGCCCTTCGGCCAGGTCATCGCCGATCCCTCGACGGTAGGCGATGCTGTGGAGCAACTCCTCGACGAAGGCCAGTTCGCCGATGTCCGCGAACGGCAGGTCCGTGCGGACCTCCGCCGCGACACCCGCGACGCCCTGCGCATGCAGCGAGACAAGGTAGTCGAGCATGCAGTCGGCTTCGAACGCGTTGATACCCAGCTCGTTCAAAAGGTCGGCAGCGCGCCCCGATATCTCCGTGACCGCACCGTGCCTCGCGTGATCCCAACGCTGGTAGTACTGCGCCGTCCTGCAGTGTGCGGAGCTTCCCACTCGGCTCGCCGTCTTGGGCTTGCAGTTGAGATGGCACCCCCAGCAGCCCGAGCTACGCCGTGCATCCTCCTCGTAGGGCGCCCATTGGCGGCCGGGATGGCCGCCGAAGTGCGAGGTGACATACTCAAGCCACTGATGAATGCGCGGAGCGTCGGCGTCGTAGGAGTAGTTTCGCTCCGCCCACAGGCGTGCCTCGATGAGCGCCGACGCATCGGCCACCTGAACGCCTTGTGTACCGAGCACACTGATCGCTTTCAATCTCTTGGAGCCCCAGACCCCTCCGAAGCCACCCTGTCCGAAGGCGCAGCCGGCGTCGTGCTGGATGGTGCCGATCCGGCTGAGGTTCTCGCCCGCCGGGCCAATAGTCAGGACGGCCGGGCGCTCTCCGTCCGGGGCGACGCCGACAGTGCCCATGATCGCCTTCTGCGCGTCCGAGGTGCGAAGACCCCACAGCCCGGTAGCGTCCATGAAACTGACCTCATCATCAACGATGCTGATCCACACCGGGGTCTCGGATGCCCCCTCCAGCACAACGGCGTCCCAGCCTGCGAACTTCAGCATCGTCGAGAGACGCCCTCCGCAGTTGGACCGGCCGAACCATTCGTCTGGATAGGACTGGGCCTGGATCCCGACCATCTCCGCCCGCCCGGAACCAGGTACGAGTGTCCCCGAGAAGAGCCCGGGTGCGATGACGAGAGTGTTGGCCGGGTCGAAGCAGCCGACCGTCTTGTCGGGCACCAGATCGAAGAACAGCGCCGCCCCCAAACCGTGCCCTCCCCACCACTCCTCGTACGCCCCCAGAGGGCAGGACTCGAAGGTCGCCGTCGTCAGGTCGACGCGCAGGATCTTCCCCGAGTGGCCGTACACCTCAGGATCCCTCGTCCGTTGGCATGCCCAGCCGAGCCCAGCCTTCTCGCCGGCGATTCACCTCGTAGCCTGACGCGCCCAAGGGCGCAACGGACGTGGAGTCGAGGGCGCGCACGGGACACACTTGCACGCAGGCGAGCTCGCCGTCGTCGTGACGCCAGTAAGGGGTGTCGCGGCACAGGTCGCACTTCGTCGACGTCCTTGACGCCGCGTCGAACCGGACGCGGCTGGGAGAGAAGTGGCAAGCCCCGATGCACTTCCGGCATCCTGTGCAGCTATCGCGATCGACGTACCGCACGTTGAAGTGCTGCTGGTCGATCGCCAAGGCCCCCGCGGGACAGGCGGTGACGCAGGCGGCGTCCCTGCACTGGCGGCATGTGCCGAGAAGAATGTCCGTAGGAAACGAGCCGAACACGTCCTCTACGATGAGGATTCGTGCCGTGTGGAGCTGCGCCCGCCCCTCGTGCGCAAGCGCGCACATCAGCATGCAACTGCGGCAACCCGTGCACTTCCGTGGATCGCCCACGAGGTACAGGTGAGCCTCCTGCATGTCGCACTCGCCCTCGATGCCATCTGGACGGCCGACGTTCGCCATCATGCAACCCCGTCTCCCGATGCCCCCAAGTGCCTGACTCACGATAGCAGCAGGGCATCACTTCGAACGGTCCGCAGAGCTGCCGCCGAACCGTCAGCCGCCCGCACCCGGCCGGCCCGCGGCGCTCACGCCTCGCCAAACAGACCGCGCCACTCCCGGCCCGTCTCTTCCATAAGGGAGCGGGCGCCCGAGCGCCGCATGCGATGGAGTCGCGGCATGCCCAACTCCCACTCCTGCATCCAGCACGCCGCGAACTCGCCCCGAGCCGTTTCCTCGAAGATCTCGGCGATCTCGCCACGATCGATCACGCGCGGTCCGCTGGTGCGGACCGCGAACTCGCAGGTGCGGCTGCTCTTGGACGAGATGTACTCCTCAATCCCGACCTCGTCCATGACATCGACGACCGACCTCAGCGAGCGAATCGCCTTCGCGTAGGCGAAATGCGGCGCACAGCCGTTGGCGACCAGCGTCTCGAAGGTAGCCCGCATGAGCGCTATCGTGCCGCCGTATAGCACCTGCTCTTCGAAGTTGTCGCCCTCCGTCTCCCACTCGAAGTCCACCGCAACCACCCCGACGCGAGTGCTGCCGCACGCCTTGGCGAGGCCGAGCACGGTCTCCCAGGCGCGACCCGTCACGTCCTGGTCAACGGCGACGGCCCCGTAGATGCCGGAGCCCTCCATGAACTTCTCGCGCACCAAGTGCCCGGGCGAGTTCGGCACGTAGAGCACGACGTCGACGTCGACCGGCGGTTTGATCGCCCCGTAGAGGACATTGAACCCACTGGCGAAGCTCAGCGTCTTGCCGGGGCTGAGCTGATCGTGAATCGCGTCACGGTAGACGGCCGGCTGGGCGGGGTCGGGAAGCAGGACGTGCACGATGTCCGCCGCTGCAGCCGCCTCAGCGATGCTCATGACCGGTAAGCCGTCAGCTTCCGCCTTGCCCCAATCCGAGAATCGCCGTCTGTCGCCGGCACCCACGATGACCGAGAGGCCGCTGTCACGCATGCAAAGCGCCTGTGGGCCGCCTTGAACGCCGTAGCCGATCACCGCCACGACGCGGTCCTTGAGGGGCTCGAGGCTGATTTCGTGATCTCGGACGACCTGATTCAATGTTATGTCCATGGCTCCTCCGCACGCGCCCCAAGGGTGCGCCGTCCCCTAGCGCTGCAGTTTGGCTGCCTGAGCTTCGGCCTTGATCTTGTCCAAGTCCGCGAAGCGCGAAAGCGGCAGACGCTCCAAGTACCAGGACTTCTCACCCGTCATCACAAACCGGGCCATGTCCCGACCGATCGTGGGCGCTTCGATCACGCCGTTTCCGCCGGCGCCGGCAGCCAGCATATAGCCCTCCACGGGCGTGTCGCCGAGGATGGGAAGGAAGTCGGCGGGCTCGGCGCGATAGCCGACCCACTCGTTGCTGATCGAGGATTCCAGCAGGCGCGGGTAGACCTCCATCAACTCTCCGGTGAGGAACTCCCAGAAGTACGCATCGGTGCCCCCGGTCATCGGCAGGTCATCGGGGTCCCAGATGCCGGCATGCGTCTCATCGCTGAGGTCCATGGTCATGTGCGCCTTGCAGATGAACACGTTGTCTTTGTCCTTGCGCGCGTAGAAACGCGGGTACTTGAGGACGGGGAATGGATACCCCAGACCCGCCGCAGGGGCCAAGATGAAGACCTCCGCCTTCGTATGCCACAGCGGGAGATCGAGCCCGACGTATCCCGCAGTGGTGCGCGCCCAAGGCCCGGAGGCATCGATGACGACATCGATGTCGAAGTGACCCTTCTCAGTCGTCACGCCCGCCACCTTGCCATCTCTCATGGTGACGTCTTCGACCTTGGTTCCGATCATGATCTTGGCTCCGGCCTCACGCGCGCGGCGCACGAGGCTGTTGGCCAGCATCGTCGCGTCGAAGAAGCCGTCGTCAGGACACCAGCCAGCGCCGAGGACCCCCTCGAGATTCAGATCCGGGATGATCTCGTGGATCTTCGCGTGGTCGTGCCAGTACTCTGCGGTATAGCCGGACGCCACCGCCAAGTCGACCGCCCGCATGACGTAGGTCTCGTAGTCCTTGTATGGCGCGACGGTCAGCGTGCCGGTCCGCTCGAAGCCCGTGGAACCGGGCTCTTCCTTCTCCATGCCCGTGTAGAACCTGAAGCCGAAGAGCCGGACCGACCAGAACTCGTGCGCGACGGAATCGTCGATCAGGCAGAAGGTCGCGGCCGACTTGGCCGTCGTGCCTGAGCCGATGGTGTTCTTCTCAAAGACCGTGACATCCGCGTCAGGGTACTGGCTGAGGAAATACGCGATAGATGCGCCGACGATGCCGCCGCCTACGACGCCGACTCTCTTCTTCATTTCTCCTCCTCGTTGGCATCCGTCCACGCTTCTCTCGCCGATCCAGTGTGGCTTGCCGGACTACAGCCAGACCGGATGCACGCCTCGGGTCTGGAGTCGGTCGATCAGCACGGGCAGGAACTCGTTCAGATCGGCCACGATTCCGATGTCCGCTTGCGTGAAGATCGCGGCGTCTTCGTCGTTGTTCACGGCCGCGACCACTCGGGAGTCGCGAATGCCGACGACGTGCTGGATGGCGCCAGAGATGCCGACCGTTAGGCACACCTCGGGCTTCACCTTGATTCCCGACAGGCCCAGCCATTCGGGCAGCCAGTCCCGATCGGACGAGACGGGCCTGGAGCAACCCACCTGGCCACCCAGAAGACTCGCGAGACGTCGGATCATCTCGAGATGCTCCATCTCCTTCACTCCTCGGCCGACGTCCACGACCGCTTTGGCTTCCTCCAGCCGGGCGCCGCTCGTGGTCTTGGCTCTCTCGCTCACCACAGATAGCTCCGGATCGCCAGCAGGCACCTGCAGTGTCTCGGCGCGCGCCAAGCGGCCCTTGCGCGACGTGGCCTCGAAAGACTTCTCGGCCACCGTCAGCACTGTAGCACCAAGCACGAAGCGATAGCTGGCCAAGCCTGCACCACCGTACAGAACGCAGCTGGCAGTAGTCTCGCCGCTGGCTGGATCGATCGTGACATCGACCGCCCAAGCGGCATACGCCGCGCCGGCGCGTTCCGCGACACGGGGAGCGACGTCCATACCCATCTTGCTGGCGCCAATGAGCACCAGGGTCGGCTGACACACACTCATCGCCGTGGCCAAGATGGCGGCCCATCTCGCCGAATCCAGGTGGTCCGCGTCGGTCGAGTACACAACGTCCGCGCCGCTGGAGGCATAGACCTCGAGCTCGGCCGCGGCGACGTCACCGCCGAGGCACAGAGAGACCTGGCCTCCCGTCGCGTCGGCGAGCTGACGCGCCTTTCCCAGCAACTCAAGCGCTACGACCGGACGATCACTCCAGACCAGAATCCCCGCCGCCATCACGCCTCGCCTCTGTACGAGAGGACGTTCTCCTGCAGCAGCATGTCGATGAGAGCATCGGCCATCGCCGTGAGGTCCATGTCCTTCAGCACACGTCGCGTGCGGTCGACCACGATTCCCGTCTCGCTGAGCACGGAGTACCCGGAGTGCACGGCGAGTGCCTCCTTTGTCAGGCCCAACTCCTCAAGACTCCATGAGTTGTTGGGCAGCTTCTGGGCCTTCATCGCCTGCAGGAGCGTGACGGGGCGAGGTACGAACGCTTCCTCGGCGACGCTGACGATCGCAGGGAGGGGAACACTCACTGTCTGGACGCCCTCCTCGAGATCCCGGTCGGCCGTCAAGACCGCGCCGTCGACGCCGATCTCGCGAGCATGGGACACGAACGGCAGTGCCAGACGCTCCGCCAGGCGCGGCCCTGTCTGATGGGAGTAGCCGTCGTCGCTCGCAAAGCCGCAGACGATGAGGTCGAAGGGGCCACGCTTACGGATCGCGGCCTCCAGCACGCGAACGGTCACCGCCGCATCCGCGGCACCGTCGTACGGGTCCTCGATCACAGTCGCCTCGTCCGCACCGATGGCCAGCACGCTCTTGACCGCGCCACGCGCCGCAGGCGGTCCAAAGCACAGGATCTCCACCGACGCCTCGGACCCCTCCTTCAGGCGAACGGCTGCTTCGACGGCTCCCTTGTCGAGATCGCCGAATCGTGCAGGCACACCAGCCATGCGCATTGCACGGCTCTCCGGATTCACCCGAATCTCTGCCGCGTCGATTGAGTACTTCACCAGGGCCAGTATCTTCAAGAGTACTCCTCCACGGGTCGATGCCTCCAAAGACAGCGCTCGCTGGCTACTCTGCCTCCTGTCGCGCCTTCGCCGAGCTTGGGCACGCCGATCGCATCTCGCTGTCGTTGGGAGATTGGGGAAGGCAGAGCGCGCCTCTCGGCGCGCCGCGAACTGATCCTGGCCCTGCGGATGGTCGCCGGGGGAGTCTGGGAGCGGCCATCGCAGGGCCGATGTTCGTCCACCTGCCTTACGGCACGATGCAGGCCATCACACCTTTCTGCGCGTGAAGACGGTTCTCGGCCTCGTCGTAGCACGGCGTCCCCCACTTCGGGTCGTCGAGGACCGCGTCGCTAACCTCGTAGCCTCGCTCGCAGGGAAGGCAGTGCATGTAGAAGGCAGAGTCCTTGGCCAGGCGCATCCGCTCCTCGTCCGCGATCCAACCGCGGTACTTGTCGAACAACTTGGCCATGTCCTCATGCCTCGGCTCCGCGCTGAACGGCGGCAGCATATCGAGGCAGACGTAGTTCTTGGCATAGACGACGTCGGCGGACTCGCAGGCGTCCTCCATGCTGTCAACCTCCGCGAATGTGCCACCATTCTGCTCCACGTTGGCAATGATGGCGTCCCTGACGTCAGGGTCGATGCGAAGCTCGGGTGGATGGGCGAAGACGATGTTAGGACCGAAGTAGCTGGCCGCGTACATGAAGTCGTGGTGCGGAGCGATCGGCTTCTTGGTGCTTGGCGAGTAGGCCCAGGAAACGGCCAGCTTGCGCCCGCGAAGATCCCTCCCCAGGTGCTCCCACAGAGTCATTGCGTCGGCCATGCCCTGGTTGGGATGGTACTTGTTGTCCTCCATGTTGATCACGGGGACCTCGGCGTACTTGGCGAACTCCTGGATGATCTTCAACGACTTGTCGTAGTCCCAGTCGACAGCCCCGCCGAGGATACGGACTGCAATCGCGTCGCCCATTCTGGACAGCACGCGAGCGACATCGGCGATGCGCTCGGACTGATACGCCACATCCTCGCCCTCCAGTGTAGGCAACCGCATCGAAGACGGCTCCAAGAAGTGTGCGTGCCCGCCCAACTGAAAGATGCCGGCCTCAAAGCTGTTGCGGGTGCGCAAGGAGGGGTTGAAGAACAGCATCAGCAGCGTTCGGACCGGAAGGATGTCTTGATGGGTCCGACGCATGGCCATGTCGGCCTTGAGTCGCAGGCCGAC
This sequence comes from uncultured Thermoleophilia bacterium, assembly GCA_963736645.1. Taxonomy (GTDB): domain Bacteria; phylum Actinomycetota; class Thermoleophilia; order UBA2241; family UBA2241; genus CAIXSE01. Next base: position 320,068 of record CAVTPJ010000002.1, read on the forward strand.
CTCGAGCATGGTCTCGATCTCCCGTCGGCTGAAATCACGCAGAGTGATGAAGTCGCGGCCTTTGAGTCCCTCTGTGATCAATTCCCGTTCTCCTTTCGCACTGGCCCCAGCTCTCTATCTCGCCTCGACTCGGTGAGACTCATGGGTGGAGATTCACCGGCGAAGGTGACCGTTAGTGGTGCCTGACGCGCAGAATGACCTTCGTCGAGCATGCTCTGGGAAGTCGATGGCCCTGAGAAGTGGCCGTGGGCACGTCTTGAACCTGAGCCCTGTGTGCATATGCCTATGGTTGCGGGGATCGCGCAACGGAACAGGAGAACGCGGCATCTCGAGAAACGCTTGACCAAGTGCCCCGGAACCTCTCCCATCGCGCTGGTCTAGCCCAGAGTTGGCGCTCACCCGCCGTCGGCGGCCCAGCGTTCCGTTACCACGGCCCCCACGATCCGGCCACCCTTGATCACCGTCCAGTTGCCCGGGAAGTCACGGAGGACGTCTGAAGCTCGGAGTCGCGGACAAAGCCACAAGGAACGCAATCGGACCGGCACCGGCCGCAGGTTTCACGCTCCCGAGTCTCGGCGTGCGGGAGAACCTCCCAGCGCACCACGCGGCGAGTCCGTGATTGAGGTCGCGCTAGTCTAGTGGCCCGTTGGCATGAGTTGCATCCTGGCCTCAACTCGGCCAGCCACCAGCACGCTACTTGGCGGTTCTTCTGCCCCCACCACGGCGACCGGGACTCACTGCAATGTGACTCCTTCGGTTGGTGGCGATGTTGAGCAGGATGCCGAGACCGGCGAGCACGACGAGCATGCTGGTGCCTCCCAGGGAGACCAGCGGGAGCGGCACGCCGGTCAGCGGCAGCAGGCCGAGGGCCGCGCCGACGTTGATGCACGCCTGACCGATCACGATGGCGGTGATGCCGGTGGCGAGCAGCTTGCCGAAGAGGTCCTTGCAGTCGAGGGCGATGCGGAAGCAGGCCCAGGCGAGGGCGACGTAGAGGGCCAGCAGCACGAGCAGGCCGATGAGCCCGAGCTCCTCCCCGATGATGCCGGTGATCATGTCCGTGGTCTGCTCGGGGAGAAAGCCGAACTTCTGCACGGAGTTGCCGAGGCCGACGCCGAACACCCGCCCCGAAGCGATGGAGATGAGCGACTGCGTCGCCTGGTAGCCGGTGTTCTGCGGGTCCTTCCACGGGTCGAAGAATGTGACCAGCCGCTCGAGCCGGTAGGGCTCCACGGCGATCAGAGCAAGCACGGCGACGATGCCGGCGACGGCGAGCCCGAAGAGGTAGCGCAGCGGGGCGCCTGCCGCGACGAGCACCGCCACGACCGCAGTCACGAGGACCAGCGTCGTGCCGAGGTCCGGCTCCAGCATGATGAGTCCCGCCGCCGGGACGATGCCGATCGCCGCCAGCATCAGGAACCCTCTCAGATGGAGGACCTCGCGCGGGCGCTTCACGATGAGCGTCGCGACGAGGATGACGGCGGCGAGCTTGGCGAACTCGCTGGGCTGCACGCCCTGCCCGCCGACGATCAGCCACCGCCGGGCGCCGTTGATCGAGGTGCCGACGCCGGGCACGAGGACGAGGACGAGGCCGGCCACGGCAAGTCCCGCGAACGGCACGGCCATCTTGCGGTACCAGGAGTAGTCGACGCGGGACAGCACCCACATCGTCCCCACGCCGAGGGCGACCCAGAGCACCTGCCTGCCGAAGAAGTAGAAGCTGCTTCCGTACTGGAAGTAGGCCTGGGCAGCGGACGCGCTGTAGGCCATGACGAGCCCGTAGACGACCAGCAGGAAGGTGACCAGCGTCAGCGTGCGCCGCTCGGCCACGCCGGGTCCGAGCGGAGCGCCCGACGCGGCGGCCTTGGGGCGTCGGGCGGCCGGCGGGCGCCCGGGCTCCGTCGGCGCCGCGCCCGCGGCGCGCGAGGAGGCGGAGGAGGCGCGCCGCTCGGCGGCCCGCCGGTCGGCAGCGCGGCGCTCGGCGGCGCGGCGGTCGGCGCCCGGCGCCGCGCCGGCGGACGTGGCGCGCCGCTCGGCCGCGCGGCGGTCCGCGGCGCGACGATCGTCGCCCGAGCGACGGCGGCGCGGAGCGTCCTCGACCCAGTCGAGGTGGTCCAGTTCCACGCGTTCGGCCCCGCGGCCCGACGACCTCACTGGGCGTTATCTCCTTGCACTCAGCTCGCCGACCAGCCTGAGGAAGTGTTCGCCCCGCTGCTCGTAGTCCCTGTACTGGTCCCAGCTCGCGCAGGCGGGGCTGAGCAGGACGACGTCGCCCGGCTCCGCGGCGGCAGCCGCGGTACGCACCGCATGCTCGAGGTCGCCGCACATCACGTACGGCGTGGGGCGCGACCCGGCCGCGGACGCCCGGGCGGCGAACGCCGCCTCCAGCTGCGGCGCCGTCGCGCCGATGAGCAGCACCTGCTTGACGCGACCCTCCGTCCCGGCCGCCAGCTGGCCGAACTCGGCGCCCTTGTCGTAGCCGCCGAGGATCAGGTGCACACCGCCCGAGTAGGCGGTCAGCGCCTTGAGCGTGGCGTCGACGTTGGTCGCCTTGGAGTCGTTCACGTAGCTCACGCCGGCGACGACGCTCCCCACCTGCAGCCGATGCGGCACGCCCTCGAACGCGCGCAGCGTGGCGGCGGCCGCCGAGACCGGCGCTCCCGCGGCGCAGGCGGCGGCGGCCGCGGCGAGCGAGTTGAGCACGTTGTGATCGCCGCGCAGGGCAAGCTCGTCTCGGCGGCACAGGCGTCTGAGCTCGCCGCGCACGCGCAGCCACAAGACGTCGTCGTCGCCGATGCCGGCGGCCAGCTCCTCCCCGCCGGGGCCGGCGGTGCGCCCCGGCACGGCGGAGAACCAGCCGCGCCGCGCCCGGCCGGCGAGGCGGCCGGAGGCCAGCTCGTCGAGCACGCCGTGATCGTCGGCGCACACCAGCGCCACGTCCTCGGGGGTCTGGTTCTCGAAGATCCTCAGCTTGGCGGCGACGTAGTCACGGTAGAGGCCGTGCCTGTCAAGGTGGTCCTCCGCCAGGTTCAGGAGCACGGCCACGGACGGCCGGAAGCGTTCGATGTGCTCGAGCTGGAAGCTCGAGAGCTCGGCGACGACGACGGCCTCGGGGTCCACCACACCCGGCATCGCCGCCAGGGCGTGACCGATGTTGCCGCCGACGGCCACGGGGAGACCGGCGTCCCGGTAGATGGCGCCGGTGAGCTCCGTGGTCGTCGTCTTCCCGTTGGTGCCGGTGATGCCCACGACCGCGTTGCCGAGGAACCGGCAGGCCAGCTCGACCTCGCTCCACAACGGCACGCCGCGGTGGAGGGCCCGCTGCACGATCGCGCTCTCGTCCGGGACCCCGGGGCTCTTGACGAGGAGGCCCGCGTCGTCCGGTAGTGACGCCGCCGGACCGATGAGGACCTCGACGCCGGCGGCGGTGAGCGCGTCCACCGTGTCGTCGTCCGGCGGCGCGCCCTCGTCGAGGGCGACGATCCGCGCCGCCGGCAGCTCACGGCGGGCGAGCAGCGCCGCCGGCCGGCCGCTGCGGCGCAGGCCGAGCACGGCGAGGCAGCGCACGTCTGTGAGGTCCACGGTCACTCGATCAGAAGGTCGCGTAGTAGGCCGCGAACCCGGCGCCGGCGAAGATGGCCGCGACGATCCAGAAGCGCACGATGATCTTGGTCTCCGACCAGGCCTTGAGCTCGAAGTGATGGTGCAGCGGCGCCATGAGCAACACGCGCCGGTGGAAGAGCTTGAAGGAGATCACCTGCGCCGCCACCGAGGCCGCCTCGAGCACGAACAACCCTCCGATGATGAGCAGGACCAACTCCGTGCCGGTCATCACCGCCATGCCGGCGATCGCCCCGCCCAGACCCAGGGAGCCGGTGTCGCCCATGAAGACGTCGGCGGGGAACGTGTTGTACCAGAGGAAGCCCAGCGCCGCGCCGCCCACGCAACCGGAGATCACCATGAGGTCGGTGATGCCGGGGTCGCTCGTGTTGCGGCCGATGATGAAGGCGATGCCGGCCATGGCCACGAGCACGATGGCCGAGGCCCCGGCCGCCAGCCCGTCCAGCCCGTCCGTGAGGTTCACCGCGTTGGAGAAGCCGGCGAGCGTGAGGAAGATGAGCGCATAGAACCCGACGGTGCCGAGCTCGAGCTTGTACGAGGTGAACGGCACGTCGACGGCCGTGGTGATGCCCACGAAGTGCAGCGCGATGAAGCCGATGAACAGGGCGAGAAGCAGCTGCAGGACGAGCTTGTAGCGCGCGGAGAGGCCGAGCGAGCGCTTGCGCACGATCTTGATCCAGTCGTCGGCGAAGCCGATGGCGGCGTTGCCGAGCGCGGCGATGAGCACGGTCAGCGACGCGATCGAGAAGCGGCTGAAGACCACGTACGGGACGAGCACCGCGAGCCAGATGAGCACGCCGCCCATGGTCGGCGTGCCCTCCTTGGTCTTGTGCCCCTCCGGTCCCTCCTCGCGGATGTTCTGCCCGAACTCGTTGACGCGCAGCCAGCGGATGAACGCCGGTCCGATGACCAGGACCAGCACCATGGCCAGCACGCTGGCTCCCATGGCCCTAAGCACGGTCGGCGCCCCTCCCTGAGAGCGCTTCGGCGACGCGCTCCATACGCATCAGACGAGACGCCTTGACGAGGATGGCGCTGCCGGGCGGGACGACCTCGGGCAACGCGGCGAGGCACTCGTCGACCGTCGCGAACCAGCGTTCGCCCGGGGCGCCGGTGAGGTACCCCCGGGCGAGGTCGCCGACGGCCACGAGGCGCACGCCCGCGGCGGCCGCGTGCTCGCCCACGGCGTGGTGATAGGCGTCCGCGCCCGGGCCGAGCTCGTACATGTCGCCGAGGACCGCGACGGTGAGGCGGCCGTCGGCGATGGACACGAGGTGATCGACGGCGGCCTTCATGGCGACCGGGTTGGCGTTGTAGGCGTCGTTGAGAAGCAGACCGCCGCCGGCCAGCGTGGAGACGGCGCCGCGCAGGTCGCTGAAGGCGACCTGCGCGGCGCCGTCCGCGGCCTGGTCGAGCCGGTAGCCGAGCTCGACGAACGCGGCGACGGCGGCCAGCGCGTCGTGCAGATAGTGGCCGCCGGTGAAGCTGAAGTCCATGCGCGCGCGGTGGCCGAAGGCGTCGAGGAGCACGTGCGTGCTCTCACCGCGCCGCTCCTCGTCGACCAGGTGCACGTCGGCGGTCGGCGTGCCGAAGGTGACGACCCGACCCCGGTGCCGGTGAAGGTGCCGCTCGAGGAGCGGCTCGTCGACCGGCACCACCGCCGTGCCGCCCATGAGCTCGTCGATGAGCTCGGCCTTGGCGGCGGCCACATCTTCGACCGTGCCCACGAGCTCCAGGTGCACCGGCGCGATGTTGGTGATGACGCCGACGTCGGGAAGCGCGACGCGAGCGAGCTCGCGGATCTGCCCGGCGCCGCGCATGGCCATCTCGACGACGACCACCTCGGTACCCGGCTCGATCTCCAGCAGCGTCAGCGGGACGCCGATCTCGTTGTTCAGATTGGCGTCCGTCGCCACCGTACGCGCCACCGGACGCAGCAGGGCCGCGAGGATGTCCTTGGTGGACGTCTTGCCGGCGCTGCCGGTGATGGCGACCACCTTGACGCCGGAGCGCCTGCGCACGGCGGTCGCGAGCGCCTGCAGTGCCTGCAGACCGTCGCCGACGACGATGCGCGCCGTCCCCGCCGGCAGGCCGGCGGCCGTCTCGCCGCGCACCACCAGGGCGGTGGCGCCGGCAGCCAGGGCCGCGGCGGCGTACTCGCCGCCGTCGTACTTCTCTCCCTGCAGGGCGACGAACAGATCGCCGGGCCGCGCGCGGCGGCTGTCGGTGCAGACCCGCCGCACCTCGACGTTGGGGTCGTCGGTCTCGAGGCGGCCGCCGCAGGCGGCCGCGACCTCGGACAGCGTGAGCGGTATCATCGGCTCACCAGTCCCCTCGCAGTTGCCCGAGTTCCTCATCGGCCACCGTGCGATCGTCGAAGGGGATGCGCCGGTCGCCGAAGGTCTGCCCCTGCTCGTGACCCTTGCCGGCGATCACGACGGTGTCGCCGGGCAGGGCCTCGGCGAGCGCGATGCGGATCGCCCGGCGCCGGTCGGGCTCGACCACGACGGTGCCGGCGCGCTCGTCCGGGACGCCGGCCACGATCTCGTCGATGATGGCCAGCGGCTCCTCGCTGCGAGGATTGTCGGAGGTGACGACCGAGCGATCGGCGAGCCGAGCGGCGATGGCGCCCATGAGCGGCCGCTTGCCGCGGTCGCGGTCGCCGCCGCAGCCGAAAACGACGAGCACACGGCCGTCCGTCACGGCACGCGCGGCCAGCAGAGCGTTCTCGAGCGAGTCCGGCGTGTGCGAGTAGTCGACGACCACGCTGAACGGCTGTCCGGCGCGGACGGCCTGGAAGCGCCCGGGGACTCCCTCGGTGACCGAGAGACCGCTCAGGATCGCCCGAGGCTGCAGCGCGAGTGCGAGGCCCGCGGCCGCGGCGGCGAGCGCGTTCTCGACGTTGAAGCGCGCCGCGAGGCGCAGCGTCACCCGCTCTTCGAGCTCCAGCCGCGGACACACAAGCGTGAACGCCGAGCCGTCGGCGCGCAGATCGAGGTCGCGGGCGATCACGTCCGCGCCTGCGCCGGGCCCCTCGACGATCGCGCAGGTCCACAGCGCGTCGCCGTAGATGGAACGGCATTCACCGGCGAGCCGGGCGCCGAACTCGTCGCCGACGTTGATGACGGCGACCGCCTCGCCGTTGCGGCGCTCATCGGGCAGGAAGAGGCGGCGCTTGGCGGCGTAGTAGTCGTCGAGATCCTTGTGGTAGTCCAGGTGGTCGCGGGTGAGATTGCTGAACACCACGGCGTCGAAGTCGACGCCGGCGGCGCGATCCTGGGCCAAGGCGTGCGAGCTCACCTCGAACGCGCACGCCTTGTCGCCGGCCGCGACCATCTCGGCGAGCATGCGCTGAAGGTCGAGCGACTCGGCCGTGGTCAGCGCGACCGCGTGTTCTTCTCCGCCGATGCGGTTCACGACGGTGCCGAGAAGCCCTGAGGGCAGCCCGGCGGCCGCGAAGACGCCGGCAAGGAGGTGCGCGGTCGTGGTCTTGCCGTTGGTGCCCGTGACTCCGGCGACGCGGAGAGCGAGGGAGGGATGCCCGTACCAGCGAGCCGCCATGAGCGCCATGGCGCGACGCACCGATGGGACGATGACCTGTGCGACCGGCTGGCCTGTGTCGCGCTCGCAGACGAGCGCCGCGGCGCCGGCCTCGACCGCCGCGGCGGCGAACGCGTGGCCGTCGTGCGTGGATCCGGGGACGCAAAAGAAAAGCGTGCCGTCGGCGACGTCACGCGTGTGGTAGGCGAGGCCCCGGATGCCGGTGGCCGGATCGCCGCGGACCGTAGCCCCCGCGACCCCCTCGAGCAGCTCGCTCAGCTTCATCGCGGCGGATTCTACCAGACCGACCACCCCCCATCACCCGGCTGCGGTCGAGACGAGGGGCGGGCGGACCCGCGGGACGGCCGCGCCGCGCACGCCGGCCGTCACGGCGCGATCTCCAGGTGCTGGAGGGAGAAGCGCATGATCTTCTTGACCGCCGGCGCGGCGGCCTGGCCTCCATACATGGCGGTCCCGTCCACCGCCACCAGGATGACCAGACGGGGGTGGTCGGCCGGGACCATGCCGACGAAGGAAGCCACGTAGACACCCTTGGCGTACCCGCCGCCACCCGGCAGGGCCATCTCGGCGGTCCCCGTCTTGCCGGCGACATCGTAGCCGGGGATCCGCGCCTCCGTGCCGGTGCCCTTCGCGACCGCCAGTGTGAGCATCTTGCGGACCTGGCGGGCGACCTTCGCGGGGATCACGCGCTGCTTCTCGACATCGTCGAACACCTCGGCTCCCACCTGCGCGACCAGCCTGGGCTTGACCTTCCAGCCGTTGTTGGCGACGGTGGAGAAGGCGGCCGCCATCTGGATCGGCGTCACGGCGATGCCCTGCCCCATCGGGATGTTGCCGATCGACGATCCCGACCACTCGTCCACCGGGAGGACGATGCCGCCCGATTCGCCCGGGAAGTCGATGCCGGTGGGCCTGCCGAACCCGAAAGCCTCGACCCACTTGGCGAGGCCCGGCTTGCCCATCAGCATGCCGATCTTGACGGCGCCGACGTTGCTCGACCACTGGAGGATCTCGCGGACCGAGTAGGTCACCGTGCCACGCGAGTGCGACTCGTTGATCTCGCGGTCCGCGACCCAGATGCTCGACGGGAGATCGAGCTTGGTGTCCGGCTTGACCAGCCCGTCGGCCAGCGCGCCGGAGATGGTCACCAGCTTGAAGATGGAGCCGGGCTCGTACACGTCGGTGACGGCGCGGTTCTTCTCGGCGGCGAGGTCGCCCTTGCCGAACCCGTGGAAGCCCTCACGCGTGACGTTGGCCATCGCCAGGACCTCTCCTGTCCGCGGGTCCATGGCCACGGCGGTGGCGGCCTTGGCTCCGGTGTCGCGCACCGTCTTCTCGAGCACATCCTCTGCGTAGTACTGGATGTCGCCGTCGAGCGTCAGCCGGACATCGGCGCCCGCGAGCGGCTCTGTGTGCCGCACCGTCTTCAGGGCGTGGCCGGCCGGGTCGCGGACGATCGTCTCGCTGCCGGCCTTGCCCGAGAGCGCCTCGTCGAAGAGCAGCTCGATGCCGGCGAGCCCCGTGTTCTCGGTGCCGGCGAACCCCAGGACCTGCGCTGCCGTGCCCTTGAGCGGGTAGGTCCGCTCCTCTTCTTCGTAGCTCCCCACGCCGGGCAGGTCCAGCGCCAGTGCGGCCTTGGCGAGCTCGGGGTCGGCCTTGCGGGCGACATAGGCGAAGCCGCTCTCCTCGTTCGAGAGGGCTTTCCGAACGGCGCGACGCTCGCGGCGGCGGTTGATCTGCAGCGCGTCGCAGAGATCCTCTGTCGCCGAGGCGGGATCGGCCAGCAGATACGGCGTCGCGTACACGGTCTGCTGCGGCTTGCCGACGGCGAGTTCGTCGCCGTCGCGGTCGAGGATCGCGCCGCGCTGCGCCGGCAGGATCACGTCGTCCCGCTGCTGCTGCTGGGCGATCCTCGTGAGGTGCTGGGAGGAGGAGGCGAGCGCGACGGCCCTGCCGCCCACGAGGACGAGAAAGACGATGAAGACGATGCGAAGGAGTCGGATGCGCCCGTCGACGCCGGCGCCGGCCGTCCGGCGGCGCCCCAGGATGCCGCCGCGCCGGCCGGCGGGGCGACGACGTCCTGTCGCAGGAGCCGCCATCAGCGGCTCGCCGCGACCTCGACGACCGTGGTGCCGCGCAGGAGCGGTCTGGGGTACAGCACGTGCGTCGCCTCGACCAGCCCCAGCTCCGACTCGGCGATGTGGCGGATCCGCACGGTGGAGGCCAGCTGGGCGACTTCTTCCCGGCGCTTGTCGTTGAGGGCCGTGACGCGGCGCGCCTCGTGGACCACGGCGTCCGTCTGCAGGCTCTTCTGGACGACGGCGAAGCTCAGGGCGACCCGCCCGACGGCGAGCACGGTGAAGCACGCGACGAAGATGACGAACGCGCGCGTGAGGCGCGAGCGCTGCGCCGCGCGCCTCCGCGTCCGGGGCGCGCGGTACGCGTACGCGGGCGCGGCCGGGGCCGCCTCGTCGTCGTACCTCGGGGCGGGAGCGCGGCGGGCCTGCTGAGCGGCCATGGCCACGCTCAGCTCTCCAGTCTCAGGGCGACGCGGAGCTTGGCGGACTTGCTGCGAGGGTTGGCCTCCACCTCCGCCGCTCGCGGCGTGATGGGCCGGCGGGTGAGGAGGCGGAGCGTCGGCTCGTGACCGCAGACGCACTGCGGCAGGCCGGGCGGGCAGATGCATCCTGCGGCGTGGCCCTTGAAGAAGTCCTTGACCATGCGATCCTCGAGCGAGTGGAAGCTCATCGCCGCGAGCCGGCCGCCCGGGCGGAGCACCCGATAGGCCTCATCCAGGCCGCGGGCCAGCGAACCGAGCTCGTCGTTGACGACGATGCGCAGGGCCTGGAAGACCCGGCGCGCCGGGTTGCCGGCGGCGAATCGGGCCGGCGTCGGGATGGTGCGCTTGACGATCTCGACGAGTTCGCTGGTACTGGTGAGCGGCGCCGTCTTGCGCGCCTGGGCGACGCCGCGGGCGATGTTGCGCGCGTACCTCTCCTCGCCGTAGCGGCGGAAGATGCTCGTGAGCTCGGCCTCAGGGAGGGTGTTCACCAGATCCGCGGCCGTGACCTCGAGCTCCGGGTCCATGCGCATATCGAGCGGCGCGTCGTAGGCGTAGCTGAACCCGCGTTCGCGGCGGTCGAGCTGCATCGACGAGACGCCGAGGTCCATGTAGACGATGTCGACGGAGGCGGTCTCGTGCTCGGCGAGCACCTCGGCGAAGTTGCCGTGGAACAGCTCGCATTCGCAGGGCGCCTCCCGGGCGACGTCGCGGAAGTACTCGGCGACGCTCGGGTCGCGATCGACGGCGATCAGCCGGCCGCGAGCTCCGAGCGCGGCGGCAACGGCCTCGGCGTGGCCGCCGGCGCCGAAGGTGCAGTCGATGGCCGTCTCTCCCTTGGCGGGCCGCAGCAGCTCCAGCAGCTCGTCGAGAAGGACCGGGGTGTGGGCGAGGGCCATCTCGTACTCACGGAGTTGCATGCTCGTCTGCGGTAGCATCGGCCTCCTCCTCAAGGTGGGCCAAGTAGTCTGTCCAGGCGGCGCGGTCCCAGATCTCCACGTGATCGGCGACGCCGATGATGCTCACGTCACGGCTGATGCCCGCGTACTCGAGGTGCTTGGCGGGGAGCGTCACGCGCCCCTGCCGGTCGAGCTCGGGGAAGAACACCGCGGTGGCGGCCAGACGGCGCTTGACGTCGCGTCGGCCGACGGTGCCGGCCTTGGTGACCTCGACGTCCTCCTCGAGGCGGCGCTGGAACTCGTCCGGGCTGTACCCGCCGAGGCAGCGCTCGTTCTCCTGGGTGACGTAGATGCCGTCCGCGAACGCCGGGCGCAGGCGGGCGGGAACGGCGATGCGGTTCTTCGCATCGAGCGTGAATTCGTACTCCCCCACCAACAACGGCCGCTGCATGGAGGGGACTCTACCCCACTTCTCCCCATCACGCAACACTTTTGTTGTCTTTCTCCCCACTTCGTGGGGATGGCGCCCACATCCGTGTCACAGGACCGGCACTCCCTCACGGCTGGTGTGCGCGCGGCCCTCAGCAGCGGTCCGGTGGTGGGAAGGACGGCAACGGACGCGGCGGGAGGTAGGCGATGCGGGAGGCCCGGCGCCCGGGCGACGGCGCCGGCGCCGGCGTGAGGACTACTGCTTCGGCACCAGGATCGTGGTGCCGACGACCAGCGTGGTGGTGCTCAGATCGGGGTTGAGCTGCTGAAGCGTGGCGACGCTCGTATCGAACCGCTCGGCGAGGCTCGACATCGAGTCGCCGCTCTTGACCACGTACTTCCTGGTGGCGGTCGTGCTCTTGGTCGCCTTTGCCGTCGGCGTCGGTGTGGGCTCCTCCGAACCGCCCATCACCCCGGACTGCACGACGATGCCGACGAAGGCCATGACGGCGATGAGGAAGATGATCGGAGCGACGATGCGCGCCACGTGGCGTGTGGAACCCGGCCCGCCGGCCGGACGTGGCCGGGCGCGGGGTGTCCGCTGGGACGATCCCATCTGCCGCGCCGGACGGCCCGGAGACGGTCCGGAATAGCCGGAGACGGCGGGCGACGGCGGCAGCGGCTCGGCCGCCGTGCCGGCCCCCATCGAGGCGAGCCGCTCGAGCGCGGCGTCGGGATCGTCCGTGGCGTCGGGCGTCGCGTCGCCGAAGGCCGGCGGCGACGCGCCGTCGACCGGTCGTGGATCGGTGCGCTCGCTGGGTGTCTCGTCGTCGGTCACAGGCTGCCCCGCAGGTCGCTGCGCATGGTTTCGGCGGCAGAGGCCGCAGCCCTGCGATAGTCGCCGCCCGCGTCCTGCCACGCGAAGATGATCGAGCGCGACGCATTGACCACGAACCCCGCGGCCTCGCCGGCGGCGAGTCCGCCCAGGGCGTCGGCGCCGGCGCCCTGGGCGCCGTACCCCGGCACAAGGAGGAAGGCGTTCGGCAGAGCCTCGCGCACGAGGCGCAGCTGCTCGGGTGCGGTCGCGCCGGCCACCGCCCCGACGTCGCTGTACCCGGCCTCGCCGACGTGTGCCGCTCCGAGCTGCCGCACCAGGTCGGCGACGCGGAGGAACAACGGGCGCCCGCCCGCCTCGACCTCCTGGAGCAGGCGGGCGCCGGGATTGCTCGTGCGGGTGAGGACGAAGACGCCGCGGCCGTCGGCGCAGTGCTCCACCAGGGGCGCGAGCGAGTCGTCGCCGAGGTAGGGGCTCGCGGTGACCGCGTCGGCGTCGAGGCCGGCGACCGGCCCGTTGAAGCCGGCTGCGCCGCCGAAGGCCGCGCGCCCGTAGGCGGCGCCGGTGGAAGCGATGTCACCCCGCTTCACGTCGAGGATCACCGGCAGGTCGTGCTCGTGGGCGCAGTGGACGACGGCGCCGAGGGCGCGCCAGCCGGCGGCGCCGTACTGCTCGAAGAAGGCCGCCTGAGGCTTGACGCAGGCGGCGACGGCGGCGACCGCTTCGATGACGCCGGTGCAGAACTCCTGGAAGCAGGCGGCGACGGCGGCCTCGTCCCCCAGCTCTGCCGCCTGCGGCCGGTACCTGGCGACGAGCTCCGGAGGCATGCGCTCGAGCACGGGATCGAGCCCGACGCAGACGACGCTGCGTCGCGCGCGCACGGCCGCTGCCAGTCTGTCGGAGAAGTGCTGCACGGAGTGCCCCCTGCCGCCTACGCGCGCATGCTATCGCAAGTGGCCGGGCCGGGACAGCGGCGGCGGGGGCGCTCAGTCGGGGCGGTCGGTCGGCGCGTCGGCGCCGGGGCCGGCCTCGTCCTCGGATGCCTCGCCGGGCGCTCCCGTCTGATGACGGGCCTGGAACTGGCCTACGTTGCGGCGGATGGTGGCGATCTTGGCGCGCACGTAGTCGGTCGCCTCGTCGTCCCGCCCATCGCTCGCGCTACCGGCGGCCTCGGACTCGGCCTGCATCTCGCGCAGCACCTCCATCAGCTCCCCGTCGTTCATCCGGGAGAGCGAGTTCAGATCCCACTTCATCGCCTTGCTCGACGTCTCGTGCACCGCGTCGAGCTTGGCGCGCACGACCGGATTGAACACGGCACCGGGATCCACCCGCGCCGTGATCTCGTCCACGTCGCGGATCATGTCCTCGATGCTGGCGTCGGCCTTGGGGATGATCTTGATGCGGCCGTCGTCGTCCTCCACCACGCGCTCGATCGAGAGATAGGCTTTGAGGAACCCCTCCGTGAATGCCATCGGCACCGTGACGGCATAGGCGATGACCTGCAGCACTTCGGCCGCGAACTGCGTGAGCGTGCCCGTGTGCAGGTAGCTGTCCTCGATGAGGCCGAGGAGCATCGACTTCAGATAGGGGTCGACGCGCATGTCGCGCGGCTTTCCCCCGGGCAGAGGCGCCAGCGCGTTGTCCGGAAGGTCGGTCATCTCTCTCACCCGGAGTATCGGCACCGGTCACGCGGACTTGACCCCGACGATGGCCGTCGTTGCGAACGCGCGCGCATAGGGTACGCTGTCGCCGAGCAAGGCTGAGGAGGCCTGCATGGAAACGGGATCGACGATCATCGGCGGGTCCGAGGCGCTGGACGCCTTCGTGGCCGCCGCCGCCGCGGCGCCGAGGGCATCGGCGCTCGTCTGCGACATCGACGGGACGATCTCGCCGATCGCCCCGCGGCCCGCCGACGCCCACGTCCCGGAGCCCGTCCGCGACCTGCTCGCGGCTCTTGTGGAGCGGCTGGGCCTCGTGGTGTTCGCGACTGGCCGCCAGCTCGAGGACGGCCGGCGCATGATCCCTCTCGAGGGCGCGGCGTACGTCGGCACTCACGGCCTCGAGACCATGGCGCCCGGCGGAGGCATCACCGTCGAGCCGCAGGCCGAGCGCTACGTGGCATCCATCCACGCGATCGCCGCGCAGGCGGCCCGCGACCTGGACTGCGAGGCGCTTGGCGTGGTGCTCGAGGACAAGCGCACCGTGCTGGCGATCCACTATCGCCTCGCGACCGACGCCGCGGCCACGCGCCACGAGATCCTCACGCAGGTCGTGGAGCCGGCCAGGGAGCGTGGCCTCGCCATCGCCACCGGTCACTTCGCCTTCGAGGTGCGCCCGCCGCTGTCGTTCTCCAAAGGGACGGCCGTCCGCCGCCTGCTGGACGGCGGTGACTTGCTGAACGCGATCGGCTGCGGCGACGACCTCACGGACGTCACCGCCTTCGCGGCGATCAGAGACTGGGGCGAACGAGATGCGAGGCGCGAGACCTGCGCGGTCGCCGCCGTGACCGACGAGACGCCTCGGCCGGTGCTCGACGCGGCCGACGTGCTGGTGAACGCGACGCCCGGGATCCACGAGGTGCTCGCCCGGCTCGCGCGGGCGACCGGCGCCTGACCCGTCCGCGGAGGGGCAGGCCCGTCTGCCGCGGAGCGGCCCGACGCCTCAGCGGCCGCCGAACTCCGGCGCGCGCTTCTCGAGGAAGGCGGCCATGCCCTCCGTCTGGTCCTCGGTGGCGAACGCCAGCGCGAACAGGTCGCGCTCGATGCCCTGGCCGGTGGCGATATCGGTGTCGGCGGCGGCGTTCACGGCCGCCTTGCAGTAGCGCATCGCGAGCGGGCTCTTGCCGGCGAGTTCCTCCGCCAGCTTCATCGCCTCGGTCATGAGTTCGTGCCTCGGGTACACCGCCTGGACGAGCCCGATCCGCAGCGCCACGTCGGCGCGGATGTGGCGGCCGCTGAGCACGAGATACTTGGCCCAGCCCTCCCCCACGTTGCGCGGCAGGCGCTGGGTGCCCCCGAAGCCCGGCGTGATGCCGAGGTTGATCTCGGGCTGGCCGAACTTGGCGTTCTCGCTCGCCAGGCGGATGTCGCAGGCGAGCGCGAGCTCGCAGCCGCCGCCGAGGGCGAAACCGTTGACGGCGGCGACCCACGGCTGGGGCGCCGCTTCGATGCCGCTCATCACGGCCTGGCCGAGGGCCGCGAAGCGTCGCGCGAGCTCGGCGGTGAGGCCGCTCATCTCGGCGATGTCGGCGCCGGCGACGAAGGACTTGTCGCCGCCGCCGGTGAGCACGACCGCCCGCACGGACTCGTCGGCGGAGAGCTCGCGCACTGCGGCGAGAAGCGCTTCGTTGGTCTCCGAGTTCAGGGCGTTCAGCGCTTCCGGACGGCTGACGACGACGACGGCTACGGCGCCCTCGCGCGTGATCTCGACGGCCATGGCAGACCCTCCTGAGGCCACGGGTGGATTGACTGACGTCCACCTTATCTCAGGCAGGGGGGCGACGGGCCGCCGGGGACGCGCCCTGAGGGCCCGCCGGGGACCCTGCGATCGTCATCCTGTACAGGCCGGTCGGCCCGTGATGGACTTCCCTTGGGCGCTCGACCACGCCGAGGGGGAGCCACCATGGCCCAGTACCGCTTGTCCGGATCATCGTCCCGGTTCATGCCGGGCGCCATCGCCGTCGCCCGGCGTCCTCGCGAGGGCGCCGGCCCCTGGCTCCCGGTCGGCGGCCGAAAGCCCGGACGTGCCGCGCGGCGGGCAAGGACCGCACTGCTGATCACGACCCTGCTCGCGGCCGTGGCGGTCGCAGCCGCCGTGCTCGCCGCCTGCGGCGACCCGCCCGGCGGCTCCTCGCCCTCCCCGCCGGCGGCCACCGGAGCACCGGCGCCCGGCAGCCGATCACTGCCGGGGACGCCCGCCGAAGCAGTGGCCGCATATTGGGGCATGGTGGACGACGACGACTACGCCGGGATCTCGGCGGCCTCCGTCCCCGGCTCCGCCGGGCTGATCACGGCCGCCACCGACGATCTCGACCACGTCGAGCTTCTCCGCGTGACCCGTGTGGACCGGGTGGCCGGCGGGGCGCAGGTCGAGGTGGACGTGCGCATCGCCCCATCCCG
Organism: uncultured Thermoleophilia bacterium; assembly: GCA_963736645.1. Classification (GTDB taxonomy): domain Bacteria; phylum Actinomycetota; class Thermoleophilia; order UBA2241; family UBA2241; genus CAIXSE01. The sequence goes on from CAVTPJ010000002.1 coordinate 336,091, forward strand.
CGAGACGACGCCGTGGGGCGAGGCCGGGCCGCACACGCTGTTCGTCGACCTGGCCGAGGCTCCGGGCGGAGGCTGGCTCGTGGCGGGATGGGGCACCAGCCCCTGAGGGCGCCGCGCCGATGGGGCACGGCGCCCGCGGCGGCGGGCGGCGGCTCGCCCGGGGCCGCTCAGCCGCGCAGCTTCCTGAGTGGCGCGACGCTGGCCATGAGGCGACGCTCGGAGCCGTCGTTCTCGAAGCGAACGACCACGATCCCACCGCTCTGCGTGGCCAGCACCGCGCCCTCTCCCAGCGTGGCGTGGAGGACGCGGTCGCCGGGGGCGAAGAACTGCTCCACGACCTCCTCGTCGAGCCCTTGCTTCTCGAGACCGGTGAAGGTACGTCCGGAGGCGCCGTCGACGTCGCTGCTGCCCTCCTCGCGGCGTCCCCGGCCGGTCCGTCCGCCCCAGCTTCCGCCGGCGGTCCAGGACTCGGCGCCTCGACCGGCGCCCCAACCCCCCGGCGTCCGCCCGCCGATCGTCTGTCGCTCGGCGAGCTCTGTGGGGATCTCGTCGAGGAAGCGTGAAGGGACGTTGTACTGCGCCGCTCCCCACAACGTCCGCGCACGCGCGTGCACGAGATACAGCCTGTCCATCGCCCGTGTGATGCCGACGTAGGCGAGGCGCCGCTCCTCCTCCACGTTCTGCTCGTCCAAGGAGCGCTGGTGGGGGAACACCCCCTCCTCCATCCCCGCGATGAAGACCACGGGAAACTCGAGGCCCTTGGCGTTGTGCAGCGTCATGAGCGTGAGCAGCGAGCTCGCATCCGCGAAGGCGTCTGAGTCGCTGTACAGCGAGATCTCCTGGAGGAATCCATCGAGGCTGGGCTCGTCGGCGCGCTTGTCGTACTCCGCGGCCACGCCGACGAACTCCTCGATGTTCTCGAGACGGCCCTCGGCCTCGAGCGTCTTCTGCGCCTTGAGGACCGCCTCGAGACCGGCCTCTTCGATGACGCTGCGGACGACCTCGGCGACGGGACGGCCGGCGTGCGTCGCCTGCAGACCCTCGATGATCCGCGCGAACGCCAGCAGGCCGCTGACCGCGCCGGGCGACAGCCCGGGAACCTCGTCCGCGCCCCGCAGCGCGGTCCAGAGGTCCTCCCCTACGCTCGCGGCGTGCGCCTGCAGGCGCTGCAGGCTGGTCGCGCCGATGCCCCGCTTGGGCACGTTGATGATGCGCAACAGCCGCTGCGTGTCGTCGGGGTTCACGACCATCGTGAGGTAGGCGACGATGTCCCGGATCTCGGCGCGCTCGTAGAACTTGGGCCCGCCGATCACCTGGTAGGCGATCGCGTAGCGACCGAACTGCTCCTCGAGCATCCGGCTCTGCGCGTTGGTGCGGTAGAGCACGGCCACCTCGTCGGGCCGGTAGACCCTGTCGGCGCCCGCCTCCCCCTCGAGCAGCTTCTGCACCTCGCTGGCCACGAACTGCGCCTCGGCGCGCTCGTCATTGACCTCGACGATCTGGACGAGCGCGCCTTCGCCGCGCGGCGTCCACAGGTTCTTGCCCTTGCGCCGTCGATTGTGGGTGACGACGGCGTTGGCCGCATCGAGGATCTGCTGCGTGGACCGGTAGTTCTGCTCGAGCCGGATGATCTCCGCCTCGGGGTAGTCGCGCTCGAACTCGAGGATGTTGCGGATGTCGGCGCCTCGCCACGAGTAGATGCTCTGGTCGTCGTCGCCCACCACGGCGAGGTTTCCGTGCGCCCCGGCGAGCAGGTTGGCGAGACGATACTGCGCGTGGTTGGTGTCCTGGTACTCGTCGACGAGCACGTAGCGGAACGAGCGCTGGTAGTGCTCGAGCCGGTCCGGGTAGCCCTCGAGCAGTTCCACGGTCTTCATCAGCAGGTCGTCGAAATCCATCGCGTTCATCTCGGCGTGCCGCTTCTCGTAGAGCTCGTAGACGTCGGCGGCGACCTGCGCGAAGCGGCCGCCCTGCTCGCGGAACTGGGCGGGCCCCAACAGCTGGTTCTTGGCGTCGCTGATCTGGCGGCTGATCGACTCCGGAGGGTAGCGCTTGGGGTCGATGTTCAGCGCCTCCATGCAGCGCTTGATGAGCCGCCGCCGGTCGTCCTCGTCGTGGATGGTGAACGTGCTCTTGTAGCCCACGCGCTGGGCCTCGCGGCGCAGCAGGCGCGCGCACATGCTGTGGAACGTGCTGATCCACATGGTGCGCGCCACCGGCCCCACGAGGCCTTCGATGCGTTCCTTCATCTCGCCGGCGGCCTTGTTGGTGAAGGTGATCGCCACGACCTCGTCGGGACGCACGTGCTCCACCTGGAGGAGCCAGGCGACGCGGTGGGTGAGCACGCGTGTCTTGCCGGAGCCGGCTCCGGCGAGGATGAGCAGCGGCCCGTCGACGTGCGTCACTGCCTTGCGCTGCTCCGGGTTGAGGCCGGCGAGCAGCGGGTGATCCGAATGCGCCGGACCGGCGCGGCTCTTGTCGGGTCGACGCCCCACGTCAGAGCCCTGCCACGTTGAGCAGCAGGCTCAGACCGAACGCGACGCCGCCGGCGAGCACCAGCTTGACGCTCGAGACCACGAGCCTGCCCCGCGAGACGTGGCCAAGGTAGACGCCAAGCAGGATCAACTCGAGGGTGGCGATGCCCCACGCCGCGGCGAAGGACCCATCGACGCCCAGCAGCGGCTGCAGGAGAAACGGGATGCACATGATGAGGCCGCCGATCGCCGAGGCGAGCCCCGCCACTGCGGCGATCGCGACGGCCGCGTAGCGCGCGGCGTGGCCGACGTCTGTGGAGTCGAGCCGCGACAGCATCGTCTCCTCGAGCTCTCGCAGCGCCCGGGTGCGCTCCGCCTGCTCGGACAGATACGAGCCGTAGAAGCCCGACACGCCGAGGCTCAGAGACGCCGAGGCGATGACGACGATGAGCGAGCTGGGATCGGTGACCCCGCCGAAGTAGGCACCGGTCACGATGCCGAGAGCCGTGAGCACACCGTCGAAAGCGTTCATGGGGAAGTAGCGCCGGGCGATCTCCCCCACATCGGCGATCTCGTGGTAGTGGCGCAGCGTCGCCAAGCCGTGCCGCAGGCGCGCACTGAGGCTCGGAGTGCCGGACAGGCTCATCGGCTCACCGAAGTGTCAGGCCGGAGCGCGGTCAGCGGAGCCAGCTCGCGCCGGCGTCCTGGGGAGTCTCGACCTCGTCGATGATGCGCTTGCCGGCCGAGACCTTGTCGATGGAGTGGATGCTGCCGCCGGCGTCCTGGACGACCTCCGCGACGTCCTGGAAGTCGACGTCGTCGCCCTCCAGCGTGATCTTGATGTTCTCGACCTTGTTGTCGATCTCGATCAGCGTGATGTCGACCCCGTGGATGCCCTCGAGGTCGCCGAGCTTGTCGGCGAGGACGAGCATCGTGGGCTGGTGGGGCTTGAGGACGTCGAGCACGAGACGCCTGACCTCGCTCATGGGGTGATCACGCTCCGTTCACGGGTGGCTGAAAGGGCAGCAATCGTAGCATACCCGTCCGCGCCCGCCGGTCACCCGCTCGGATGACGATGTCCCGTCGCGAGCGGCGCGGGGGAGCAGCGGGCGGCGTCAGATCCCGGCGCCCGCGTCGAAGTGCAGCAACTCGGCCAGCATGGCCTCGGTCTCGCGCAGGGCCGCTGCGCGCTTGCCGCTGCGCTCCGGGTGGATCTCGTCGAGCTCCTTCTCCATCTCGATGATACGCGCCACCAGGCACTTGATCGCCTCGGCCACCGGGTCGGGCAGATGCCGGTAGTCGATGTCGGGGATGCCCACCCGCTGTCCCTGAAGAAGCACCGGACGTCCGGGGTTGCCGACCACGGTCGAGTTCTTGGGCACGTCGTTCACGACCACACTGCCGGCGCCCACCTTGGCGTTGTCGCCGACGGTGATACCACCGAGCACCTTGGCGCCGGCGCCGAACACGACGTTGTCGCCGACGGTGGGGTGACGCTTGCCGGTCTCCTTGCCCGTGCCGCCGAGCGTGACCCCCTGGTAGATGGTCACGTTGTCGCCGATCTCCGCCGTCTCGCCGATCACTACACCGGATCCGTGGTCGATGAACAGCCCGTGGCCGATCGTCGCGCCCGGATGGATCTCGATGCCGGTGATCCAGCGGTTGAGCTGGCTGATCCAGCGTGGCACCAGCGGCAACCCCGCCGTCCGGAGCCGGTGCGCGAGACGATGCAGCCACAGGGCGTGCAGGCCCGAATAGGAGGTGATGATCTCCAGCCTGGACGTGGCCGCGGGGTCGCGCTCCTGCACCGCCCTCACGTCGCTGCTGATCTCGTGGACGGCCGTGTGCAGGTCCTGGGTGAGGGCGCCGACGACGCTGTTGACCGGCCGACAGCCGCGGGCTCCCCTGCCCAGGAACCAGCACCCTGTGATGCCCAGCCCGGCGAGGGCGAGCAGCTTGCGGATCACGGCCGTCACCTCTTCCTTTCGGCGTAGCCGGCGCGGCCGGCGCCAGCGTCGCCGCGTCGGCGGTACGGTATCACGCCTCGTTCATGCTTCCCGTGCGGAAGCCGTCCAAGTCGAGGGCCACGTAGGAGAAACCCGCCGCACGCACCCGTCGGGCAAGCTCCTCTCTCATCACGAACGCGCGTTCCAGGTCGTCGCGCTCGACCTCGAGGCGCGCGACCTCGCCGTGGCGCCGCGCGCGACACTGGCGGAAGCCGAGGTCGTGCATGGACCTCTCGGCGGCGGCGACCGACGCGAGCTTCTGCGGCGTGATCGGCTCCCCGTACGGCAGACGCGACGCGAGACAGGCCTGCTGCGGGGCGTCCCAGTTGGGCAGCCCGAGGGCTCGCGCCAGACGGCGTACCTCGTGCTTGCGGATGCCGGCCGCCCGGAGCGGCTGGAGCACACCGCGCTCCGCGGCGGCGCGCATGCCCGGCCGGTGGTCACCGGCGTCGTCGGCGTTGGCGCCGTCCACGAGCGCGGCGCCGCCGTGCGCCGCCGCCACCTCGGCGAGCGCGTCGATCATCCCCGACTTGCAGTGATAGCAGCGCTCGCGCGAGTTCTCCACGAACCGGGGGTCGTCGAACTCGTGTGTCTCCACGACGACGTGCTCGACGCCCAGGCCCGCGGCCAGCGCGGTGGCAGCCGCGAGCTCCTCATCGAGATACGTCGGCGAGGTCGCGGTGACCGCGACCACGTGGTCTCGCCCGAGCGCCCGTACGGCGGCGGCGAGCACCAGGCTGGAGTCGACGCCGCCGGAGAACGCGACGCAGGCTCTCGCGACGCCGTCGAACTGCGCCAGCAGGCGCTCCAGGACGGCGTCGTCAGACATCGAGATCGGTCAGCTCGGTGATCGTCGGCGCCTCGCCGCAGACCGGGCACGACGGCACGCGGGAGACCTCCACCTCGCTGAACGTCATGGCGCCGCCGTCGTACTGCAGCAGCCTGTCGAACAGCGGCCGCCCGGCGCCGGTGAGCACCTTGAGCGCCTCGAGCGCCTGGATGGAGCCGATCAACCCCGGGATGGGACCGAGCACGCCGGCCTCGGAGCAGCTGATCACCCCAGCCGGTGGTGGAGGCTCGGGGAACAGGCAGCGGTAGCAGGCGGTCTCGCCGCCCTTCACGGTCATCGCGAGGCCCGTCATCCGCAGCACCGCGCCGTCGACGAGGATCTTGTGGTGCAACACACACGCGTCGTTCAGCAGGTAGCGGGTGGCGAAGTTGTCGACCGCGGTCACGACGACGTCGTAGCGGTCGATCGTGGAGAACGCGGTGGCGGCGTCGAGCCGAGTGGTGTGCGGCTCGATGACCACCTCCGGGTTGAGCGCCGTGAGGCGCTCGGCCGCGACGTCGGCCTTGGGCCGCCCGATGTCAGACGTGGTGAAGAGGATCTGCCGCTGCAGATTGGAGAGCTCGACGACGTCGTCGTCGACGACGCCGATGCGGCCCACGCCCGCCGCGGCGAGGTAGTACAGGACCGGCGCGCCCAGCCCGCCGGCGCCCACGACCAGCGCCGAGCCGGCGCGCAGCGCGTCCTGACCCCGCTCGCCGACCTCCTTCAGGACGAGCTGGCAGTCATAACGCTGCCTCTCGTGACCGCTGATCCTCACGCCGGCGGCTCCGGAAGGTCCGCGAACAGCGGCGTCGACAGATACCTCTCCCCCGTATCGCACAGGACCGTCACCACCACCTTGCCCTCCATGCCCGGGCGGGCGGCGATCCGCCCGGCGGCCCACACGTTGGCTCCCGCGGAGATGCCGACGAGCACGCCCTCCGTCCGCGCCAGGTCGCGGGCGGCGGCGAAGGCGTCTTCTCCCGTCACCGTGACGATCTCGTCGTACACGCCCGTGTCGAGGACCTTGGGCACGAACCCGGCGCCGATGCCCTGGATACGGTGGGGCCCGGCGGGCCGGCCGGAGAGCACCGGCGAGTCTGACGGCTCGACCGCGACCACCAGCACGCCGGGCCGCCGATCCTTGAGGACGCCGCCCACGCCGCTCAGGGTCCCGCCGGTGCCGACGCCGGCGACGAACGCGTCCACCTCGCCGCCGGTGTCGTCCCAGATCTCCTCGGCGGTGGTCAGCCGGTGGATCTCGGGGTTGGCGGCGTTCTCGAACTGCTGCGGGACGAACGCGTCGTCCAGGCCACTGGCCATCTCGACGGCGCGGTTCACCGCACCGCTCATACCTTCGGACCCGGGCGTGAGGACGAGGCGCGCGCCGTAGGCCTTGAGCAGCGCGCGCCGCTCGACACTCATCGTGTCGGGCATCGTGAGCACCATGTCGTAGCCGCGCGCCGCGGCGACCATGGAGAGCGCGACCCCCGTGTTGCCGCTGGTCGGCTCGATGATGGTGGTCCTGCCCGGCGCGATGAGGCCTTCCCGCTCCGCCGCCTCGATCATCGCGAGACCGATGCGGTCCTTGACGCTCCCGCCCGGATTGAACGATTCGAGCTTGCCGAGGACCTCTGCGCCGGTCTCGTCGGAGATGCGGTTCAGCCGCACCAGCGGCGTGTGCCCGATGAGCTCCGTGATGCTCCCTGCCCTCTTCATGCGGACTCCTTGCTAGATGTGGTACATCGGCGCCGACGCCCGCAGGGCGTCCTCGCGCCGCAGAAGGTCGCCGATGGTCGTCGCCGTGAGGACCTCCTCGAGGGCTTGCTGCGCCTCGATCCACACGGAAGAGGCGCCGCACCGGTCGATCTGGTCGCAGCGCCCCTGGGTGCACTCGGCCGGCGACGGCACGCCGTCCAGGGCGGCGACGACGTCGAGCACCGTGATGTCGTCGGCCGGCATCGCCAACCCGTAGCCGCCGGAGGCGCCTCGCCGGCTGCGCACGATACCCCCGCGGCGGAGCGCCGCGAAGACCTGCTCCAGGAACTGGAGCGGCATGTCGCGGCGCTCGGCGATCTCGCCCAGGCGCACGGGCTTGTCGGACCGGGTCTGCTCCACCCGGGCCAACTCGGTGAGCGCCCGGACCGCGTATCTGCTCTTCATCGAGATGTTCACCGCCGTGGGGCTCCTCGCTCAGTCCGATACCCGATAATTCCAGTCAAGATTACGGAAGCAGAGCCGCCTCTGTCAATCGCTGCGGCGCTCGCCGCGCACGCGCCAGCGCCGCAGGACGAGCGTCGCCAGCGCCGTCAGCGCCAGCGTCACCAGCGCCGCCCACACGATGCGGTAGACGATCACCCAGAGGATGCTGGCGCCGAGGGCGATGAAGATGAGCGAGTCCTCGACGATGGCGTGGACCATGCTGAGGAACACGCTCATGATGAAGACCTGTCGGCGGCCGAGGTCGTGACGGCGCACGTCACGGACGATCACCCCCCCGCCGTAGGCGAGGCCGAACAGGAAGCCGATCAGCGTGGGGGCCGCCGAACGCTCGTCCAGACCGACGTGACGGACGACGCGCGCCCAGGAGCGGACGACGGCACGGAACGCGCGCGTGCCCTCGAACAGCTCGAGCGCCACCATGATCGGCACGACGATCAGGAAGACCCTGAGCAGCAGGTCGAAGGAACCGCGCGCGAACTCACGCAGGAACTCGGTCATGAGGCCAGCCCCATCAGCAGGTTGGCGACGATGGCCGCGGCGAGGCCGGCGACGACGCGCAACGCGCCGAAGGCGAAGCCGTTCATGCCCGCCTTGTGCAGCACCGCCCCTTCGACGACGAGGTTGTGACCGATGAGGATGGCGATCGCGAGGACGGTCACCTGCTGGGCGGTGAGGTCGAGCGCCTGCATTGAGCCGACCGCCGCGTAGATGTTGAGCACGTAGCCGACCACCAGCGGGACGGCGGCGTCGCCCGGCAGCCCGAGCGCCTGCATCACCGGCCGGGTCAGGTCCGCCAGCCAGCCGATCACGCCCAGCTGCTCCAGCGCCAAGGTGGCGCCGTAGGACGGGACCATGACCTTGGCGAGATCCCAGAACGTCTGCAGCCCCGCGATGACGCCGATGCGGAGATCGCGGCGCACCGTCGCGGCGAGCCCTTCGGGCGGCCGCGGAAGCGGCGCGCCGGGGATGTTGTCGTCCGGTCCGGTCATGCGCCGGCATTCTCGCACGGGGAAGGCGGCGCGTCACCGACCGACGGCGGTCGGTCGGTCGTCCGCCGCCAACGTCACCGCCGCTCGCCCGTTGTCACTCTTGAGGATCACGGGGCCGGGAGCGGACGATGCGACGCATGTCGCTCCCCCGCACAGTCGCACTGATCGCCCTGATCCTCACCGGACTCGCCCCGTTCGCCGCCGGTTGCGGCGACACTGAAGAGCCGGCGCCGGTGGCGGTGCCCGCCGACCTGCACCTCGCCGCGACCGGCCCACCGCTGACCGCGGCGCCGCCGGCGCCGGGGTGGGTCGACGGTGGGCGGCTCGAGGCGGCGCGCACGGTCGCGCTCTACTGCCGCCTCATCGACCAGGGTCAGTTCGCGCGAGCCGGCGCCCTCTGCGCCCGCCCGCGCCTGTGGTCGCGCCGCGCACTCGCGTCGCTGCGCGACCTCCGGTTCCGCTCCGCGCGCGTGTACGCGGCGCCCGACGCGCGCACGTTGGTGCTCAAGGTCCGCGTGCGGGTGCGCGCCGGGCGAGGCTGTCCGCTGCCGGATGGCCTCACCACGCAGTTCTTCACCCTGGGGAGGGTCGGCAGCGCCGTGGGGGGATGGCTCATCACCGCCGTCTCCGCCAGCCCGTAACCCTCCAGAAAGGGATCAGCATGAGCAGACGACACCGGGCGCAGATCGTGGCAGTCGCGGTGGCGGCAGGTCTCCTGGCGGCCGCCGCCCCGGCGGCCGCGGGCGGCGCGACCGCGGACTCTCCGACGACGGCGGGCGCGTGCGCGGCGACCACCGCGTACCTCGAGGCACGAGCGGCCGCGGTCACCGCGGCGCGTCCCGCCGCGGTGCTGGCCAGGTGGGTGACCCCCGGCAGCGAGCTGGCGCTCGGCGAGACCCGCCTGGCGCGTGGCACGGCCCTGCGCGGCCGCCGGTCGGGACGCGCTGCGAGGTCGGCGGGTTGTGAGGTCACCGTACTCCGCAGCACGCCCGCCGAGGACGGCCGCTCGGCGGTCGTGACCGCGCGCGCCGTCACCTCGATCACCTGGCGGTCCGGCTCCGGCGCGAGCGACGTCGAGACGAGCGGCATCGACCACACCGTGACGCTCGCCCGGTCCAGGGGTCGTTGGATCGTCGTCGCGGACGCCTACACCGACGTCCTCAGGCCGGCCTGTCTCGAGGCCGCCGGTGCACCGCTTGCGGCGATCCGTGCGAGCGCCAGGGCGCTCGAGCGGACCGTCGAGCCGCTGCGCCTGCCGAGCGTGGCCGTTCACCGCGCGTCCATCCCGGCGCGGCGATACAGCACCATCATCGCCTATGACCGGGCGGCCGCGCAGGCCTACGCGGACAGGTACGCGTTGTCGTACAACAGCACCTACGTGCGCTTCGCGGGCGCGGACTGCGCCAACTTCGCCTCGCAGTGCGCGCTCGCCGGGGACATGCCGATGGCGGGCAGCACGGCCGGCAGCGGGTGGTGGTACGACAAGGACGGCAGTTCCTCGCCCGCCGACGACACCTACAGCCTCAGCTGGATCAACGTCACCCGGCAGATGAGCTACTGGAACACGCGCCGGACCGACTGGGAGACGTCCGCCGGCGCGCTCAGCCGCGGCGACTTCATCTTCTACGACTGGAGCGGAGACGGGGTCTGGGACCACGTCGCCGTCGTCGCCGGCACCAACAGCAACGGGCAGAGAGTCATCGACGCTCACACCACCGACCACTACCGCGTGTACTGGAAGCTCGGCTCGAGCAGCACCAAGTACAGGTACGCGAGGGTGCGCCCGCAGTGGGTCATCGTGTGACCCTCAGCCCTCCCGGGCGACCTCGTCCGGGACCACATCGCGAGCGACGAGGTCCTGAGGCGCGTCCCGGCGCCTGACCCGGACAAGCCGGCCGGCCAAGATACCCGGCCGCGTGGAGCCGCCGCGGGGGGCAACGCCGCCCGCGGCGGCCGGTCAGGCGAAGCCGGGCGTAAGGTCGTGCGCCACGAGGTCGGCGGCCGTGTCGCGACGCCTGATCTGGACGAGTCCGCCGGCCGAGGTCATGGCGAACGCCGCGGCCGTCGGCCGGGCGTTGTACGGGTTCATCATCTCGAGCGTGTAGGCGCCGGCGTCAAGAAAGGCGACCACGTCGCCGACCGCGGTCGATGCCGGCAGCGACCGGTACGCCGAGTCGCCGTCGCCGGCGAAGACGTCGCCGCCGTCACACAGTGGCCCGGCGAGGCGGAACTCGCCCTCGGCCTCCTCACCAGCGCGCGACGCCACGATCGTGCGGTAGTACCAGTGATAGTTGGTGTGCTCGAGCAGCGTGTTGAAGCCGGCGTCGACGGTGAGCCAGCGCTCGTCGCCGACTCGGCGACCGGCGCCGTCGCGACGCCCCTTGGTCTTCTCGTTCTCCACGCGCGCGACCAGAACGGCGGTCGTCGCCGCAATCGAGCGGCCGGGCTCGAGGAACAAGGCCAGGTCAGGACGTCGCGTCGCGAGCGCGCCGCCGACCGCCTCCGCGTAGTCGGCGGCGGTCAGCACCGAGCAGAAGTAGTCGCTCGGGTGGCACGTGACGGGCGCCTCCCGGTACGGCACCGCGAAGCCGCCGCCGGCGTTGAGGAACCGCAGCTTCACCCCGGCGGCCGCCTCCACCTCCTCGACGAGGTCGAGCGCGGCCGCGATCGCCTGCCTGTAGGGCTCCACGCTGGTGATCTGCGAGCCGATGTGCAGATGCAGCCCCGCGGGCTCAAGCGCCGGATGCTCGGCCGCCAGCCGGAACGCGGCGGCCGCGTCGTCGCGATCGATGCCCGCCTTGCCGCCGTGGGCGGTCTCGAGGCCGGGGTGCGTGAGCGTGGGCACGTGCACGTCGATGCGCGGCGCGACGGGAGCGACGCTCCCCATGGAGGCCGCGACCTCGCCGATCCTGCCCAGCTCGTGCAGCGAGTCGACCATGAAGGCGCGCACGCCGCAGGCGACCGCGCGCCGGATCTCATCGGTGGTCTTGGCGACGCCGTTGAAGACGATCTGCCGGGGCTCGAAGCCCACCATGAGTGCCTTCTCGAGCTCGCCGCCGGCGTTGACCTCGACGTTGGCGCCGGCGTCGCGCACAACGTGCAGGAACCACAGGTTCGAGCATGCCTTGCTGGCGAAGAAGACCTCGGTCGCCGCGTGACGCTCGCGGAACGAGGTGGTGAGTCCCTCCACGTTCGCCCGGATCCGGCGCTCGCTGAAAACGAAGAAGGGCGTCTCGTGCCCGTCGGCCAACCCCACCAGGTCGGCTCCGTCGAAACACAGGTGCCCCTCGCGTACCGTGTACAGCGGATCCATGGCCGGCATGGTGCCCCCTGCTTGTCGGATGGGCGGTCATCCAAGTATACTGCGCCCGCTTTGTCCCACCGCTACGGGAGACACGGACCGAGTGGTAGACGCGAGCCCTCACGACCGTCGTCGCACCGCCTTCTCCGGCGGCAAGGTCCACGACTTCTAATACCCTCCTCCGCTGACGCGCGCCGCCGCGCCCGCTCACCTACGGGCAGACGGTGGCGGACCGCCGTCCTCTGCCCGCGGGCGCACGCGCGCCGGCCCACGCCCTAGCGCGGCCCGGCACACGCCCAGACCTACATCGGCAGGCGCCCGCGGTACCCGTTCACGGCAGACGAAGTGGAGTGGGATTGACTCTCCCCCGGCTCACCATAGATCTGGACGCCGTCGCCGACGCGACGCGGCGTCTCGCGGCAGACCTGCGCTCCCGTGGGCTGGCGCTGTGCGGCGTCACCAAAGGCGTCGACGGCGAGCCGCGTATCGGGCGGGCGATGCTCGATGCCGGTTGCGCCGGTCTCGCCGACAGTCGCCTGCCCTCCCTGGTCCGGCTCGCGGGCCAGGCCCTCGGCCCGCTCACGCTCATTCGCGCGCCGCAGTGGGACGAGCTCGGGACGGCGGCGCAGGTCGCCGACCGAGTGCTGCTGAGCGACTCGGGCGCCGCCCGCGCGCTCGGCGAGCGCGTCCCCGGCGCGCCCGTCCAAGTCCTGCTCACCATCGACCTCGGCGACCGTCGCGAAGGCGTCCTTCCCGACGCCGCCCCGGCGATCGCGGCGGAGATCGCGGACCTCGCCGGCGTCGAGCTGGCGGGCGTCAGCGTCAACTTCGCCTGCCTCTCGGGGCAGCTGCCTTCGCACGAGCTGTTCCGCCAGGCTGAAGACGTGCTGGCCGACGTCGCCGAAGGGTGCGCCGCCGAACCCGTGCTCAGCCTCGGCGGCACCTGCACCGTCCAGCACCTCGACGGCTATCGGCCGCGGTTCGCGACCGAGATCCGCTCCGGCGGCGGCCCCATCTACGGGCATGACTTCGTCAGCGGCTGCGGGATCACGGGGATCGCTCGCACCGATCCTGTGCTCACGGCCGCCGTGCTCGAGTGCTACCGCAAGCCGCCGGCGCCGCAGGGACCCGGCGGCCTCGATGCCTTCGGCCACGTACCCGAGGTGGACCTGCCGGCCGAGGACGCGTGGTATTCCATGGTCGCCCTGGGCCGCCGGGACATGGAACCGGGCGGCCTCCGCCCGCTTCTCCCCGGTGCGTACCTGGCCGGCGCGACGAGCGACGTCTGCATCCTCATCACGCCCGAGCCGCTGCGCCCGGGCGACGAGGTGCGCTTCGCCGTCGACTACGACGCGCTCGTGCGCGCCGTGACCTCGCCGTTCGTGCATGTGGACGTCGTCCAGAGTGGCGGCTCGCCCGCGCCCCGGGCCGGCGACGTCGCGGAGGGGGACTCGTGACCTCCCATGCCGACGGTCGCTACGTCGGGCGGAGGCGGCCGCTGCAGATCCTGAGCGAGACCGAGGTGGAGCGTATCCACTCGGCCGCGCTCGACGTGCTCGCCGAGACCGGCGCCATGTTCCACTCGGCTCGGGCGCTCGACGTGCTCGAGGCCCACGGCGCGGTGGTGGACCGCGAGACGACCGTGGCGCGCATCCCGGCGAGCGCCGTCGAGGAGGCCCTGGCGACTCTGCCGCGCTCCTTCACGCTCGGCGGGCGCGAGCCGGAGTTCGACCTCCCGATCGACGGCGAGCACGCGTATCTCACCTCGGACGGCTGCGCCACCAAGGTGCGCGAGGCCGACGGGACCGTGCGTCCGAGCGTCAAGCAGGACGTCTACGACGCCGCCCGTGTGGTGGAGGGCCTCGACAACCTCTCCGCCACGTCGGCGCTGGTGTCCGCCCTGGACACACCCGACGAGAGCCGCGTCCTGCACGAGTTCGACGCCTGCATGCGCGCCTCGCGCAAGCACAGCGTCGTCGTGAGCATCAAGGACGCCTCCGAGGCGCGGCCGCTGATCCGCATGGCCGAGGCCGTGGCCGGCGGGGCGGCCGAGCTCAAGGCCCGGCCCACGTTCTCCGTCATCCTTTGCACCGTCAGCCCGCTGCACATGGAGCGGTTCGGCATGGAGCTCGCGCTCGCACTCGGCGACGCAGGCATCCCGATGATGCTGTATCCGATGCCGATCCTCGGCGCGACCAGCCCCGTCACGCCGGCCGGCACGGCCGTCGTCGGAGCGGCGGAGATCCTCGCCGCCGTCACGGCGATCCAGCTCTCCTCCCCGGGGGCGCGGCTGGTGCACGCGGGGGGGCCGACCGCCCTCTTCATGCGCACCGGCTCCTACTTCGCCAACGTCCCGGAGGCCCTGCTCCTGCGCGCCGTGCAGGGGCAGATGGCGCGCCGCTGGGGCCTCCCGGCCGGTCTGGGCTGGGGCGGCACCAAGGCCAAGCAGCCGGAGGCCCAGAGCGCCTACGAGAACACGCTCGGCCTGGTGCTGGAGATGATGGCCGGCGCGGACTTCTGCTTCGGCGCCGGCCTCCTCGACAGCGTGCAGCAGATGAGCCTCGAGGAGCTCGTGATCGCCGACGAGGTGTTCGGCATGGTCACGCGCCTGCTGCGCGGCGTGACCGTGGACCGCGAGACGCTGGCCGTCGACCTCATCAAGAAGATGGGCTTCGACGGCGACTACCTGTTCGACCGCCACACTCGCGCGCACGTGCGCGAACAGTGGCAGGCCAGGCTCGGCGAGACCGGCACCTACGAGAGCTGGAAGAACGCGGGCAGCCCGCGTCTGGCAGACAAGGCGCGGGCCGTCGCCGACGGCATCCTCGCCTCCCCCGCGCCCGCGTTCCCCGCGGAGCTCGCGCGCGAGTTCGACGACATCATCGCCGCGGTCGAATCCGGCCGCTTCTGAGCACACGAAGGAGTCCCCTGATGGCATACGCAGACAAGTGCCGCGTCGGCGAGCGAGTCAAGCTCGATCTGCTCTCTCAAGACGACGTGAGGCAGATCCACGAGGCGACGCTCGACGTGATCGAGACCGTCGGCGTGAAGTTCCACTCGCAGAACGCGCTCGACGTGCTCGACGCGAACGGCGCCACGGTAGACCGCGAGACCACCGTGGCCAAGATCCCGGCGCACGTCGTCGAGCGCGCCATGAGCACCGTGCCGCACGAGTTCACGCTCGGGGCGCGCAACCCCGAGTACGACCTGCCGCTGGACGGCGAGCACGTCTACATCAGCTCCGACGGCTGCGGCGTCTTCGCCCGCGACGCCAGGACGGGCGAGGTCCGCAGCTCCGTCAAGCAGGACCTCGCCGACTGCGCGAAGGTGGTGCAGGCCCTCGACAACGTCAGCGCCACGAGCGCCGTGGTCAGCGCCCAGGACTGCCCGCCGGAGACGCGCGTGCTGCACGAGTTCGACGCCTGCGTGCGCAACTCCGAGAAGCACAGCATCGTCGTCTCCATCAAGGAGGACTGGGAAGCGCGCGGCCTCATCAAGATGGCTGAGGCGATGGCGGGCGGCAAGGAAGAGCTGAGAGCCCGCCCGATGTTCACCACCATCATCTGCACCGTGAGCCCGCTCCACCAGGAGCGCTACGGCATGGACCTGGCGCTCACGCTCGCCGAGGCCGGCATCCCCGTGAGCTTCTACCCCATGCCGATCCTCGGCGCGACGGGCCCGATCACCATCGCCGGCTCGGCGGTCGTCAACAACGCCGAGTTCCTCAGCGGGGCCACGCTCGTGCAGCTCGCCCACCCGGGCGCGCCCGTCATGCACGGCGGCGGCCCGACGGCGATGTACATGAACTCCGGCGCCTACGCGAGCAACTCGCCCGAGGCCATGCTCATCCGCGCCTGCCAGGGCCACATGGCCGACTTCTACGGCGTGCCGGCCTGGTACGGCGCAGGCGCCACCACCGCCAAGGAGCCCGGCATCCAGAGCGCCTATGAGAACGCTCTCGCGATGTTCATGGCGTACTCGAACGGCGCCGACGTGACCTTCGGCACGGGTCTCCTCGACGGTTCGCGTATCCTCTGCCTGGAGAACATGGTCGTCGACGACGAGATCATCGGCATGGTCAAGCGCATCCTCACCGGGATCGAGGTGAGTGAAGAGACGCTGGCCGTGGACCTCATCAAGAAGATGGGGTTCAACGGCAACTACCTGTTCGACAACCACACCCGCGCGCACGTGCGCGAACTGTGGCAGGCCAAGCTCGGTGAGACCGGCACGTACGACGGCTGGCGGAGCGCCGGGGCGAAGAGCACGACCGTGAAGGCGCAGGAGAGGGTGGCCGGGATCCTGGCGGCGCCGGCGCCGGAGTTCCCGGCCGACCTCGGGGCCGAGTTCGATGCGATCATCGCCGCAGCGGCCGGGGAGGCTGCGGCAGTCTAGAGCCAGGGCGCGGAGCCGGCCCCATGCGGTCTCCCCCACACCCGTCGCTCTGCGGTACCATGAGACGCCGGCGCCGGCCTGTGGCGCCGGCGTCTCATCGTCCGTCGACGGGGTGACGCCATGCCCGAGAAGAGGATCCGCGAAGAGGGCTTCAGCAAGGATGCCGACAAGCTCGTGCGGCGCCTCTCCCTGGTCGCCCTGCTCCTGTCACGACGCGGCCAGCCCGTGAGCGTCGCCGAGATCCGTAGCACGGTCGAAGGCTACCCGCTCATGACCGAGGATGCCTTCAAGCGGCGCTTCTACGAGGACCGCTTCGAGCTGAGGGAGCTCGGCATCGAGATCCGGTCGGACGAGGACACGCTTTCGGACGCCGGCACCGAGCTGTACAGCCTCCCGGCGGACGCCTACTACCTCGAGCCCGTGATGCTCGACGGCGAGGAGCTCGCGGCCCTCGCGGCGTGCCTGGCCGTCCTCGAGGACCGTTTCGCCTACTCCCAGCCGCTCCGGCTCGCGCTGCTGAGCCTCGCGCAGGGACGTCCTGAGCTCATCGCCGAGGCGGAGATGCCGCCGCTCACCGTGGTGCCAGAGACGCACGAGACGGCGGCCGCCCTGCCGAAGCTCCAGGCGGCGGTCGCCGAGCGCAAGACGGTCGAGTTCGAGTACTACGCCATCAGCCGCGACGAGACGATGGAGCGAGTGGTCGACCCGTACGGCCTGCAGCTCGTGGCCGGCGAGTGGTACCTCGTCGGTCGCTGCCACCTGCGCGAGGCCCTGCGCACGTTCCGTCTCTCGCGCATCCGCTCGCGCGTCAAGCACCACACGCGTCGACCACACGACTTCGCGCCACCGGCCGGCTTCGACCTGGCGACCTACCGCGACCGCCCCGCGTGGCAGCTGGCGGAGCCGCGGGCGACGGCGCGGGTGCGCGTTTCGCCGGCGATGGCGTGGTGGGTGGAGGCGCACTGGGCGCACTGCGGCTCACTGACGCACCTCGATGACGGCGCGATCGTCTACGAGACGCCTTACGCCGACGCACGCCCGCTGCTCGGCTGGGTGCTCAGCCTGGCGGACGAGGCCGAGGTCCTGGCGCCGGCGGACCTGCGCGAGCGCCTCTCCGGCCGGCTCGCGGAGCTGGAGAGGCTCCTCGACGAGCCTGCACCCACGCTGTCCGCGACCCAGCCGGTGCCCTCCGCCCCCGACCGCGTCGTGAGACGGCGACGCTCGAGGGACGGCGACCTCCGCGTCGAGGTCGACCGTTTCACCCGCCTGACCACGCTCACCAACTACCTGCTGCGACGCTGCGGCGACGATGAGGCCGTCGTGCCCGTGGGCGACGTGCGCGCCGCGCTCGGCGTGAGCGCCGACGAGTTGCGCGCCGATGTGCGCCTGCTCAACCTGGTCAACTTCGGCGCCGACGGCGCGTTGCTCTACGCCGAGTTCGAGGGACGCACGAAGCTCCGGGTCTCCTGCGACCTGGCGGGACCGGCACTGGCGCGCCCCGCCCGCCTCTCCCCGCTGCAGGCGGACACCCTGCTTCTGGCGATCGAGCTCGTCGGCCACCAGCTGCCGACCACGACGGGCGCCGCCCTGGGCAGCGCCGCCGAGAAGCTGCGCGCCGCTCGCGGCGGCGGTACGCCGGCGCTGGCCGGCAGCGATCTTCTGCTGCCGGCGGACGAGGTGCTCGCCGCCGTCAATCGTGGCATCGTCGACCGTCGCCTGCTCGACATCCAGTACTGGACCGAAGGAACCGACAGGATGACCGACCGCGTCGTCGAGCCGTACCTCCTCGTGCACAGCCGCGGCGAGTGGTACTACGTCTGCTGGTGCCGGACGGCCGGCGGCACACGGGTGTTCCGCGCCGCCACCACCAAGAGAGCGCTGCTCCGGGACGAGACCTTCGAGCCGCGTGCCGACGTGGAGCTGGACCTCTACCGGCGTGAGGGCATCCCCACGTCGGGCAGCTACGCGCCCAAGGCCGCGACCGTGTGGTACGGCCCCGCTGTCGCCCGCTGGATCGCCGAGCGGCAGCCCGTGCGGCAGCTCCCCGGCGGCGCCTGCCTTGCGAGCCAGCCCTACGTGGACGAGCGCTGGCTCGCCGCCCATCTGCTCCGCTTCGCCGACCAGGCGCGCCCGCTCGACCCGCCGGAGGCCGTCGCCGCGATGCGCAGGGTCGTGCGCAGGCTGCGGGAGCGGTACGCGTGACCGCCGACCTCGCCGAGAACGCCGTCGCGTACGGCGCCTACGTGGCCGCGTGGGCGTTCTTCGCCTACGGCCCGCAGCTCGTGATCTGCATGCTCTTCGCCTGGTCGGCCTGCCGACGCACGCACGGCGACCTCCTCAACTGGCTGGTCATCGGCTTCCTGTGGTCGCTGCTGCCCTTCGTCGGCGTGATCGCCATGTGGTGGACGTGGCGCCGTGCGACCCGCGACGGCCCCGGCGCGCCGGCGTCCACGTGAGCGATCCGGCGTGGGTCTACTGCGGCGCGCAGCGGTTGCCCGTGCCGCGCGCCGACGCCTTCGAGCCGCCGGCCGAGGACGCACCCGCGCTGACGCTGGACACCGCGATCGACGCGGCGATGGCGGCGCCGCTCGGCGCGCCGCGCCTGCGTGAGCTGGCGCGCGGCGCGCGCTCGGTCGTCGTCGCCATTCCCGACGCCTCGAGGCCATGCCCCAGCGAACCGGTCCTCACCGCGCTGCTGGACGAGCTGAGCGCCGCCGGAGTGTCCGACGACGGCGTCGCCGTGGCCATCGGCTGCGGACTGCACGCGACGACCGAACCCGCCGAGCGCGACCGGCTCGCCGGCTCATCGGTGACCGGCCGCATCGGCGTCTTCGACGCCCAGGGCATCGAGTCGCAGACCGCCGATCTCGGCGACACCGTGCTGGGCGCTCCCATCCGCATCGAGCGGCGCGTCGCCGAGGCCGACGTCGTCGTCACCGTCGGCGTCGTGGAGCCGCACCTGTACGCGGGCTTCTCCGGCGGCGTCAAGGGCGTCGCCATCGGCTGCGCGGGAAAGGAGACGATCGCCTGGACCCACCGCCCGGCGTTCATCTCCGAGCCGGGAGTCGCTCTCTGCCGGCTGCATGGTAACCCCTTCCAGGCCACCTTGCGGCAGATCGCCGCGCGCACGCCGCTGCGGTGGGGTGTCAATCTGGTCATGACCGGTGACGGCCGGCCCGCGATGGTGCGCGCGGGCGAGCCGGTCGCCGTCCAGGAGGCCCTTGCCGGCGAGCTGGCCGCGAGCACGGTGCGGACCGTCGTCGGTCGCCACGACGCCGTGGTCGCCGGCGTCCACTCCCCCAAGAGCGACAACCTCTACCAGGCCAGCCGGGCGGTCACCTACGTCGGGCTCGCCGGCCGCCCCGCCGTCGCGGAGGGCGGGCTGCTCGTCCTGTGCGCCGACCTCCCGGACGGCGCCGGCGACGGGCCCGGCGAGCGCAACTTCATCGACGTCCTCGCCGCCGCCAAGTCACCGGCCGCGCTGCTCGAGCGCGGCCTGCGCGAGCCGCTCGGCCCCGGTGGCCAGCGCTCCTTCGTCATCGCCCGCGTGCTGGAGCGGTTCCGTCTCGCCGTGGTAGGCGCCGTGGACCCGGCGTTCCTCGCGCCGCTGGAGCACCTCGGAGTGGCCGCGTTCGACTCCGTCGACGCGGCCCTCACCGCCGAAGACGGCCGCCTCGGCCGCCGCGCGCGGGTGCTCGCCGTCGCCGACGGCGTCGGGACCGTCGTCCACGCCTGATTCCTGATACGGTTCCCCTCCATGGACGCCGCCGGCAGCAGCCTGACCCCCGCCCCCAGCCGGTCCCGGATCCTCGGGCTCGTCCCGATGGTGCTGTTCTCGGTGTCGGCGATGATCACGCTGGACTCGGTCGCCACGGTGGCGGCCAGCGGTTGGCGCGGCATCGGCGTCTTCGTCGCGCTGGCCGTCTTCTTCTACGCGCCCTACGGCCTCATCACTGCGGAGCTCGGCAGCGCCTGGCCGCAAGAAGGCGGCATCTACGTGTGGATCCGCGAGGCCTACGGCGACCGGGCCGGAGGCGTCGTCGCCTGGTTCTACTGGGTCAATCTCGCGTACTGGGCGCCGGCGGTCTTCGTCATCTTCGCCGGCACCGTCCGCGCGGCGTTCTGGCCGGAGATGAGCAGGACCTGGGAGGAGCTCATCGTCATCGGCCTCCTGTGGCTCGTCGTCGCCGTCGGCATCCTGCCGCTGCGCCTCACCACCTGGGTCAACAACGCCAGCGCCGCCGCAAAGGTCGCGGTCCTGCTGGCGGCCGGCGGCGTGGGTCTCGCGCTCATGGCCCGCGACGGCGTCGCCAACCCGTTGCGCGCCGACGACCTCTTCTCGGTGAGCGGCATCGGGCTCGCCGCCGTCGCCGTCATCCTCTCCAATTTCTGCGGGTTCGAGGTCATGAGCTCGCTCGGCGGCTGGGTCAAGGAGCCCCGGCGCGACATCCCGCGCATGATCCTCATCGCCGGGCTGGCCATCGTCGGCACGCAGGTGATCGGCATGGTCGGCATCCTCGGCGCCCTGCCGCTCGACGACCTCTCCATCGTGAGCGGCATCGCCGACGCGCTGCGCCTCTCCTTCGACCGCATCCTTGGCGCCGCCGCCGGCACCGCCTACTCCGTCGTCATCGTCCTGCTGCTGTTCACGTTCGTCGGGACGATGGTCACCTGGTCGACCGGCGCCAACCACAGCATCAACGTCACCGGGCTGGACCGCTCCGCGCCGGCGGTCTTCGGTCACGTCAACCGGCGCTTCGGGACCCCGGACTACGCCTTCGTGCTGATGGCCGCCCTGGCGACGGCGCTCACGGTGGCCAACTACGCGCTCTTCGGCGGCAACGAACAGATCTTCTGGACGATCTTCTCGCTCTCGTCGATCGTCTTCATGGCGCCCTACGCGCTCATGTTCCCCGCCCTGCTGGTCCTTCGCCGCAAGTGCCCGGGCGTGGCGCGCCCGTACCGCGTGCCCGGCGGGCGCGCCGGCGCCTGGATCGCGGTGATCCTGGCCGAGGCCTTCATCCTGCTGGGCCTCGGCCTCTTCATCACCGTCATCCCCGCCGGCGGCTCCCGCGTCGTGTATACGGCGATCACCACCGGGGGCACGATCCTGACCCTCCTCGTGGGCATCTGGCTCTCGCGGCGTCGGGGCCCGCGGCCCGCGCCCCGCGCGGACGCGTAGCCCCGCTGGCGCCGGCTCGCCGACACACACCGCCGACGCAGTCCGTTGCTCGTGTCCCCGCGGCCCCGCATACACCGCGCGCTGGTTTGGCGCGTGGAACAACTCGGATGCAGCACCCCGCGTGAGGAGGACACCGTGAACGGCATCCGCATCGGACGGCTCTTCGGTATCGACGTGGCCATCCACCCGAGCTGGCTGCTCGTCGTCGTCTTCTTCGCGTTCACGCTGGCCACCGGCTTCTTCCCCATCGCCTACCCTGGCTGGAGCCCGGTCACGACCTGGATGACGGCCATCATCGCGACGCTGCTGCTCTTCGCTTCGGTGCTCGCGCACGAGTTCGGCCATTCGCTGGTCGCCCGCTCGCAGGGCATCCCGGTGCGCGGCATCACCCTGTTCCTGCTCGGCGGAGTGGCCCGGCTCGGGCGCGAGCCCGAGTCGCCGGGGCGCGAAGCCTGGATGGCGGTCGCGGGTCCGTTGGTCAGCGTCGCCGTCGCCGTCGCGTCGATCGGGCTGGCCTTCATGCTCCCCGGGCCCGAACAGGTCGTCGCCGTGCTCGCCTATCTCGGCGTGACCAACGTCGCGCTCGTCGTCTTCAACCTGCTGCCCGGCTTCCCGCTCGACGGCGGTCGCGTCCTGCGCGCCTTCCTGTGGTGGCGCTCGCGCGACCTCGTGCGGGCGACGCGTCAGGCCGCTGTCGTCGGTCAGGTCTTCGCCTGGGGGTTCATCGCCCTGGGCCTCGCCCAGTTGCTGTCCGGCGGCGGACTGGGCGGCATCTGGCTCGCCCTGGTGGGCTGGATGATGATCCAGGCGGCGCGAGCCACCGCACGGCAGGTCGAGCTCGACCACGCCCTCACCGGCATCTCGGCAGGCCGCATCATGACCACCCCGTCCGGCTGGCTCTCCCCCTACGTGACGCTGAGCCACGCCGCGCAGGGGCGCCTGGACGACTACGAGTCGCGTTGCCTGCCGGTGGCGTCGGAGGATGCGTCCGCCGACTTCGGCGGGCTGATGTGTGCGCGCGACCTGCGGCGTGCCGCGCGCGAGCGCTCCGACCGCGACCGCGTGCGCGACGTCATGACCGCGACGTCGGACCTCCCCGTGGTGACCCCGGAGACCGAGGCGGCAGAGGTCCTTCAGCTGCTGCGCGAAGGCGAGGCCGACCGCGCCGTGGTCGTCGACGCCGGAGGCCGCCTGCTGGGGTTCATCGACGCGGACGCGTTCATGCGCTTCTTCAACGCCGTCCGGCTGCGCCGGCCTACGGCAGTTTGACGGCGACGACGGCGCAGTCGTCGGCCAGCACGCCGCCCGCGTACTCTCTGGCGGTCTCGAGCAGGGTGTCCGCGAGCGTCTGCGCGTCCAGGGGAAGATTGGCGCGGACCGCCTCCTGAAGGCGGCCCTCCCCGAACAGGACGCCGTCCCGCCTCGCGTCGGTGACGCCGTCCGTGTACATGACGATGCACGAGTCGTCGGGCAGCACGGCGCGGTTGGTCGGGTAGGTCACGCCGCGGAAGATGCCCACCGGCACGTTGCCCTCGCCGGGCATGGGGAACTCCCCGCGCCCGGCGAGCACGACCGGCCGGGGATGCCCCGCCACGGCGTACTCGAACATGTGCCGCGCCACATCGATGTAGGCGACGACGAGGGTCACGAACGGCTGGTTGGGCGTCTGCGCGATCACCGCGGCGTTGAGCCGGGAGAGGGCCTCGCCCGGCGACCCCTCGGCGGCGTAGGCGCGGAGCATGTACCGCACGACGGCGGACTGGGCGGCGGCCGAGAGGCTCTTGCCGCACACGTCGCCGACGATGATCATGAGCTTGCCCGGTCCCAGGGTGACGAGGTCGTAGAAGTCGCCACCCACGCGCGCCGCGTCGGTGGCGGCGCGATAGTGGACGCCCACCTCGATCCCCGGGATGGCCGGCGGCTCCATGAGGAGCGCCTGCTGGAACGTCTCCGCGATCGCGTGCTCACGCTGGTAGGCGATGGCGTTGTGCATGCTGGCGTTGAGCTGTGCGGCCAGCGTGGCGAGCAGCAGGCGGTCCTCCTCGTCGAAGTCCCCCTGCTGCTTGTCGGCGACCACGAGGACCGCCGACTGCTGCTGCGCGGAGTCGCCGTCGAGCGGCGCCAGGAGAAGGCCCTCGCCGCGCCCCGTCCGGGTCGAGACCATCTCGGCGCCGGCGAAGTCCTCGGTGCCTGACGGGGCCATGCTCAGCGTGCAGCGCTCGAGGAGGTCGGCTTGGGCGGCGGCGAGCACGCCCGGCGTCGTCGACCCGGAGATGGCCAGCGAGCGCACCGCCAGATACTGGCCGCTGCCCCCCACCACCGCGCCCACGCGCACGCGCAGGAGGTCCACGGCGGCGCGAGTGACCTCGTCGAGCACCTCCTGCAGGTCGGCGCGGTCGAGCCGCTGGTTGAGCTCGACGGCGAAGGACTGCAGGCGCTGCAGACGGCGCGCGAGGCGGTCGCGGCGCTCCGTCGTGGCGCGCTGCTCGTCGAAGAGGCGCGCCCTGTTGATGGCCAGGGCCGCGAACCGGCAGATGGTACGCGCCAGCTCGACCTCCTCGGCGGCGAACTCCCGTCCCTCGCGCTGGTCGAAAAGCTCCACCAGCGCGATCACGCGGTCGCCGACGCGCAGCGGGATCAGCAGCTGCGTCGGGTGACCCGCCCGCTGCAGCAGCTCCCGCTCGACGTCGTTGAGGCGCGGATCGCCGTACGAGGTGGTCACGACAGGGCGCCTGCTCAGGATCGCCAGAGCGCTCGTGGCGAAACGGTCGAGAGGGTACTCGCGCCCCGGCGAGTCCCTCGCGTCGAACGAACCGTCGTCGTAACTCGCCTGCGTGCGGATGATTCCGGCGTCGATGTCGACCTCGTAGATGTCGCAGGCGTGCATGTCCAGGGCCCCGAGGAGACGGGCGGTGACCGCCTCGAGCACCTCGCGCATGTCGACGCTCTGAGCGAAGTCGAGGCTCGAGTCGCGCACGAGCTCGAGGTCGCGGCGGCGCGTGTTCAGCTCGTACATGAGACGCACGTTGTCGACCGTGATGCCCAGGTAGCGGGCGAGGCCCTCGGCGAGCGCCACCTGCTCGCCACTGTAGTCGCCCGCCTCCTGCGGCCGGTTGAAGACCATGACGCCGACCTCACGCTCCAGCGCGCGCATCGGCACCACGAGCACGCGCTCGAGGAGCGCGTGCGCAGCGAGCGGCGCAAGCGGCGCGGTGTCCGCTCCAGTGAAGTCCCTCGAGAGAGCCGAGTCCCTGCGCAGCGCCTGTGCGGCGAGGGGTACTTCCTCGGGGCGCGCGACCACCTCGCGCGCGTCGACTCCCAGACCGAAGCCGGCTCGCCCTGTCCAGTCGCCGTCACGGAGGAGGATGAGAAGGCCGCTGGTGGCGTCGAGCTGCTCACCGAGCCGCTCGAGCGCGTACTCGAGCAGCTCGTCGAGATCGTCGCGAGACCTCCCGCTGCCGAGGATGTCCGCGCCGGCCTCGGAGAGCTGGGCGCGCAGGATCGAGTACTCACTGATCGTGGAGAGCCGCTTGATCAGATACGAGAGGATGACGAGCGCGCCGCCGATCATGACCGAGTACAACAGGATGAGCAGCCGGTCCGCGTCGAGGGAGCCCTCCCAGAAGAAGACGAACGCGGAGAGAGCGACGCAGACGAGCACGGCGAACGCCACAGCGCGCTCGTTGACGGCCAGGGCGAGGAAGAACAGCGGGATGAAGTAGAACCCGTTCACCAGATAGCCCGGGAAGGCCATGTCGAGGACGAACACTCCGGCGATGCCAGCGGCCCCCACGGTGCCGCAGGTGACCGGGTGATCGCGCATCCAGGTGATGGCCCGGAGCAGCCGGGGATGGCGGCGTTGGATGGCGACGAACGAGCCGTTGGTCTCGGCGACCGGCATCGGACCCCCTGGCCGACGGTGGCGGGATGCACCCGCGCGAACTCCTACAGTACTACCGCAGCCCGAGCGCCGCCAGAGCGTGAAGGGACGGGCGCCGACGACGCGGCGAGACGCCCGCTCAGCCGGCGCGCCGCACCCGCGCGAGCGTCTTCTCGCTGCGCAGCTCGCGGAGCGCGTCGCGCGCGATCCAGCGACCGCTGCGCGCGGCAGGGTCCTTGCGCCCTCCGGGCGCGGCGGCGCGCTCGTCGGCCGCGGCCAGGATGGACTCGGCCGTGGCGATCGCCGCCGCGTGCAGCCGGAGGTTCCGCTTGCCGATGTTGCGCAGCGCCCAGTTGACCGCCTTCTTCACGAAGTTGCGGTCGTCGCCGGCCTCGCGCCGCACCAGCTCGAGGATCTCGAGGAAGGGCTCGTCCGCCGCCGCCTTGTCCTGGACGGCGAGGGCGGCGGCCGTGGCGAACGCCGCCCGCTTGACCCACTCGTCCTCGGCCGCGCTCCACTCGCGTACCTTCTCCCAGGCGTAGGGCGTCTTGTCGAAGAGGTTGGACGTGACCTGGTCGCACACGTCCCACGAGTCGAACGCCGCAGCCCAGGAGTCCATCTGCGCCGCGGTCACGCGGGCGGGCTCGTCGACCATGCTCGCGAGGAGGCGCGCCTCGTGGTTGCCGGTGGCCCACAACGCGAGGGCGAGGTCGTGATCGCGACCGAGTTCCTTGGCGACCCGTCGCAGCTCGTACACGGACACGCCGAAGGCGTCGGCGGTGTTGATGCCGTAGCGCGTCATGCCCGCCAGCGCCTCCGCGCTGCCGAGCGGTGCGAGCCCTGCCAGAACGGCGGCGGCGCGTGCGGCCGGTTGGTCCTGTGACCGCCCGTCCATAGCCGGCATCCTACGACGCCCGCAGGCAGCGGGCGCGCTCGGCGGACCCGCGGACGATCACAGGACGGTCGACGGCGATCAGGGCAGACCCGCCGCGCCGGGCCTTCTCTGCCACGCCTTGACGCCGACGTAGCCGGCGCTCGCAGCGACGGCGAGGCCCATGCCGAGGGCGAGCCCGAGGCCGAGCGCCGCCGCCGCGAGCGGCCCGAAGAGCACGCGACCTCCGTCGCCGATCTCCACGTGCCGGGCGAGAGCCAGGCCCACGCCCCCGCGCTCCACGCGCACGGACGGGGAGACCACTGCCGCGCAGCCGCCCTTGTCGAAACTGACGTCACCGGCCGCGATGACCCACTGCGCGGCGCCCTTGTCGATGCGGACGTCGCCGAGTGTCGGCATGACGACGGCGGCCGACATGGTGAACGACGTGTCGCCGCCGGAGACCATGGCGACGGAGGCGCTCTGGTGGACGTCCGCCGCGCCGCGCGCCGTGGTCACGACGGAACCGCTCTGCTGGATGTGGACGTCCTCCCCGCGCACCATGCCGATGAGGCCGTGCTGTACGGCGCCGCCGCCGGCGTCGCTGCTGTCGGCGCCGTTCCGCGCGGCGCTGTCGTTGTCGTCCATGATGCTCCTCTCGTCGGTCCTCGAAAGGAACGTTCCACCGGGAGGCCGCCCCTACGCGTCACGTGGCAAGGCCGCCGGCACGGCCGAGCGAAGCCTGCTCGAGGGCGCGCCTGGTCGGCGACACGAGAGCCGGCTCCCCCGCGCGGTGGCGCCTGGCTAGCCGCGCAGCTCGGCATCGGCCGCCGCCAGGATCCTGGCGAGCTCGGCGGCCTTGTCCTCCTCCAACGGAACGGGCCGGTAGTCGCGCCACAACTCCACGGCGCGCTCGCGCGCCACCTCGACGGGCTCGCGAAAGGCGCCGTCGGGCCCCGGCTGGTGGGTGATCGCCGGGGTGACCGCGGCGCGCATGTGTCGCCGGGTGTGCCGGTTGCCGAGGAAGTGCCCACCGGGGCCGACCTCGGCGATGGCGTCCAGGGCGATCTCCTCGTCGCCGAGATCGATGTCCATGACCGAGTAGCGCGCCCGGTGGTAGATGTCGTCGCCCAAGATGAGGTGCTCGGGATAGAAGAGTGTGTAGACGTTGACGAGCCCGATGCTGGGCATCAGGTCAGACCCCTCCTGAACAGCCTGTGCAAGGTCGAGCCCTTCCTCGACACCTGCCTGCCAGGTACCGGGCACCGGCGAATCGGTGCCGCAGGCGGCCGACTCGGCGGGGACGCCCCAGTGGTGCGCGAGCTCCGTGCCGAGGACCCGCGTGCGCCCGTCGAGCGGGAAGCTCACGAAGTTGCCGGTGCGCGGGTCGGCCCAGCTCTGCATGGTCGAGTGCAGCACTGGCGCCCCCGGGCTCGCCAGCTGCAGTACCACGGTCGCTGCGACGAGCTCGGCGGAGCCCAGGGCGAAGGCGCCGGCCTTGGTCGCCGGCGCCGTGGTGCCGAGGGTCGGCATCGTCACCCACGTGACCGGCACGCCGGCGGCGGCGAACACGAGCGCCGCCTCGATCGCGTCCTTGTCCACGATCAGCGGCGAGATCGTGCCGATGAGGTCGCTCAGCACCGGCCGGCGGCGCAGTTCCTCGGAGCTGCCGGCGATGACGGTGGCCATCTCGACGGCGTAGCGGGCTTCGCGCTCGCCGTTCACCATCCCCTGCAGGTGCTTGACGGTGTTGCCCCAGCCGGCGTCGAGCTCGTGGAGCTGCGCCGTCTCGCCGCAGTCGCCGGCGCTCAGCGTGGGCCACCAGAAGGAGATGCTGGAGAGCGCGTCCTGGAGCCGCGTGACGTCCGCCAGGTCCGCTTTCGTCGACTGCCGACGCTCCCGCGTCTCGAAGTCGACGATCTCGACGCCACAGCCGTCGGTGGTGCAGTAGGTGCGCCCATCGCCGACGGCGATGTCGCAGCTCGTGTCGCGGGCGCCGAGGCCGAAGCGCCGCGGCGCCCTGGCCATGGCCACGAGTACCAGGTCCGGCGGCAGCTTGGCGACCTCGGTCGCCCGGTCGACCTGCGCGCCGGCCTCCTCGAGGATGTCCAGCGCCCTGGGGCTCTGGAACCGCACGCCGACCGTCTCGAGGATGTCCAGCGTCGCCTGCTTGAGGCGGTCGAGCTGCACCGCCGAGTGGTACCTCTGCCTGAAGGCCGGGTCGATGGGCTCGATCGGCGGTCTCTCCATGACTGTCACGCACGCCTCCCCGTCGCTGTCGGCCATTCATACCAGACGAGGCGCCCGCGTCACCAGATAGGCAATCCTTGCAGGGGTTTCGCCGAAGCTTACGCGAAGTTGGCAAGGGGACGGCGGCTCCTCGCGGTACCGCCGCCCCCGGCAGGTCGTTCCAGGAGGCCACGCCTCCCGGTGCGACGCCATGGAATCAGTTGGCGAACCGGGCGAAGGGCTCACGTCCACGTTTGTATACCGTCGAGGAGAGTATCTTCTTCAACGCGTTACTCTTCTGCTGACCTCGCCCGACACCCGACGAGCGGTGGTATCGTCCCCCCATGCAGACCTGCGGCCAGGGCGCCAGGCGCCCTCTCGTGATCGCCAACCCCGCCGCGGGTCGCGGCCGCACGGGCCGCGGCCTCCCGCAGTTGCTCACCGGCGTGCGCGACGCCCTGGGCGAGGTCGACGTCGTCCAGACCCACCGCCGCGGCGACGCGACGGAGCTGGCCGGGGCGGCAGCCCGCGACGGGCGCCCGCTCGTGGTCGGGCTCGGCGGCGATGGCACGCTCGACGAGATCGTCAACGGCGTGCTCGCCGCCGACGGCGTGGACGGCGGCAGGGACGCCGCCCGCCTCCCGGCGCTCGGGATCGTCGGCACCGGCACCGGCGGGGACTTCGGCCGGTCGCTCGGCATCCCCCACGACCTCGGAGCGTACCTCGCCGCCCTCAAGGGCGGCGCGGAGCGCGCCGTCGACGTCGGCTGGGCCAGGTTCTCCGACCTCGACGGCACGCCCGTGGAGCGCCACTGGATCAACGTGCTCTCCGCCGGCGTCGGCGGGCTGGTCGACCGTTACGCGGCGGCCGCGCCCGCGTTCCTCGGCGGCCGCCTCGCTTACGCCCAGGCCACGGTCCGCGCCGTCTTCACCTGCCGCCGGGAGCGGCTCGTCTGCGGTTTCACGACGCCCGACGGAGCGCGCGAGGAGCGGCTGATCCACGCGTACGCGGTCGCGATCTGCAACGGCCGCACCTTCGGTGGGGGCATGAACATCGCGCCGATGGCCCGTCTCGACGACGGGCTGCTCGAGGTGCTCACCTTCCAGACGAAGACGCGCTGGCGCATGATCGGCCGCTTGAGGACGGTGTACGCGGGCACGCACATCGACGAGCCGGGGGTAGACCACTTCACCTGCCGTGAGCTGGAGCTGCGGCCGGCGCTGCCGCCGGCGGGACGCCGGCCCCGCGCCGGCCGCTTCCCTCTGGACGTCGACGGCGACGCGCTGGGCGACGTGCCGGTGACCGCCGGGGTGGCGCGTGCGGCGCTGCGCGTGCGCGCGCCGGTCTCACCGAGCGGCTGATCCCCCCGCCGAGCGGTCGCGCAGTCGCGTACGCCCCTCCAACGGCGTGTCGCGCGAAAGGCGGGGGAATCACGAAAGCGACGTGGTGTGACCGCGCGCCGACGAGCCGCGTGTCTCGGACCCCCCGGCGCGCGCCGCGACGCGCGATCTCACCACGGCCTGAGGGAAGCGATCCAGGGGGAGGCGGATCGTGGACGAGAGCTTGCGTCACGGCCCCGGACAACCCGCCGGCCCGGCCGGACATCACCGGGCGACGGTCATCATCGTGGCCCTCCTCGCCCTGGCGCTGATCGCGGCCGTCTGGCTCCTGGCGGCGCCGGCCGCAGGCGCTTTGGTCGCCTGCGGCGCAGTGGTCTGATCCGGAGCTTCGGGGCGACGAGCCGCGCGGCCACGGACGCGCGGCTCGCGGGCGACCGGTCGTCAGCCGCCGGCCGGCGGCTTGTACTCGGGCGCCTGGTGCTTCTTGCGCTCGAAGTGCCCGGGGTTGAGCCTGGTGCGCGAGACGCCCACGCGGAAGCCGCCGAACACGGGTACGACGTCGCGCCCGCCGCAGGCGGGACACACGGCGTTCCGGTCGCGATCAGCGAGACTGGAGACGATTTCGAAGCGTTCGTCGCACTTCGAACAGCGGAACTCGTAGAGGGGCATCACGCCTGATTGTACGGCATCGCCTCAGTACTTGTCCGGCGGCGGCGACGAGAAGGCCGCCGTGAACTGCTGGTCGACCGCATGACTTCCGCACTTCGGACACACCGCCTCGGCCTCGCGCTCGTCCATGTGGCAGGTGACCTCGAACGTGGCGCCACACTCCCGGCACTCGAACTCGTAGGTCGCCATCTTCCTCACCCCCTGGGTCTCGTGGGCGATCCTGTACGTGAGGTGTTCCCCGACGCGAGCAGCCGGATGACTGTTGCGAGCGCTGCCCGGGAGCTGCACGCCCGACGGCTCAGTCGTCCACGACCGGCATCTCGCCCGGCCAGGTCGCGAGCGCGCTGGCGATGAGGTGCTCGCAGGGACGCTCTACCGCGTTCCCGCAGGTGCACGCGAAGGTGAGCTGCTCGCCGTCCAGGCTCCACTCCGCGCCGACGACGTCTTCGCCGGCCTCGACGGAGGTGAGCAGCTGTGCGCCGTCGCGACTGATGATCCTGACGGCACCGGCCTCGACGGCCGATGCGCCGCGTACGTAGACGCCGATGGGCACGAGCTCCATGAGCGTGCGTTCGTCGAACCAGTCGTCGATGGTCGCCATGTCGCTTCCTTTCCGCAAGGTCACGTGCGCGGGTGTCGCCTGGCGACGCCGCCGTCTTCAGTCGCTACTCTAGCTCAGCGTCGCCTCGCCGGGCTGCCAGTCGACCGGGCAGAGCTCGCCGGTCTGGAGCGCCGCGAGGACGCGGAGGGTCTCGTCGGTGTTGCGGCCGATGGTGTTGTCGTGCACGACCGCGTACTTGAGCGTGCCTTCGGGGTCGATGACGAAGGTGCCGCGCAGGGCGATCCCCTCATCGGGGAGCAGCACACCGTACGCCTCGGTCGCCTCCCTCCTGATATCGCTGAGCAGGGGGAAGCCGAGCTTGCCGAAGTCGCGCTCGGCCCACGCGAGGTGGCTCCACTTGCTGTCCACGCTCGCGCCGAGCACCTGGGCGCCGAGCTCCTCGAACTCCGCGAGGCGTTTGGCGAAGCCCTGGATCTCCGTCGGGCAGACGAACGTGAAGTCGAGCGGATAGAAGAAGAGGACCACCCACTTGCCGCGGTAGTCGCTGAGCTTGACGTCGACGAACTCGCCGTCGAGGACGCCCTCAAGGGCGAAGTCGGGAGCCGGTTGACCTACCTGGACCATGACTCTCCTTTGCGATGGAAGGGCCGGGAGCGTCTCCGCCGCCCCGCCCGCTGCGGTCGTTGCTGGGACGCAGGGTACCCGGAGGAATCCCGCGCAAAACCGCCAGCGCCGGGGCATTCGGCGTCCGGACGCCGGGCGATCCGACGGTCCGGGCGGAGGCATGCGCACCGCATCAGGAGACGAGCACCACGACCAGCCGGCGCGGGCCGTGCACGCCCTCGACGCGGTGGAGCTCGATGTCGGAGGTGGCCGAAGGGCCGGAGACGAAGACGACCGGCCCGCCCTGCTCGCGGAGGAGGCCGGCGACGTACGCCATCGCCTCCGGCAGATCCCGCACGATCTGGTCCTCACGGACGACGCACACGTACACGTCGGGGACGAGCGAGAGAACGCGCCTCCCGTCGGCAGGGCGGGCGGCGAGCACCAGCGACCCCGTCTCCGCGACCGCGAGCGTGCAGCCCGTCAGCGCGGCGTCGAGGGCGTCGAGTTCGGCCGGCGCGAGGTCGTGGTCCTCGACCACGTCCACGTCGCCCGGACGCCACTCCTGGGGCAGGCAGGGCGGCACGCCGAGCCGGCGCACACCGAGCTCGGCGCAGACCGCAGCAAGGGCCTCGGCGACACCGCCGCCGTCCACGCGCCGGACGTGCGTCTTCTGGGCCTCGAGACGCCCCACGAAGACGTCGACGGGCAAGGCGCTCACGGTCCCGACTCCGCGTTTCCGCCGCGCGGGTCCTGCTCGCCCTCAGGCGCCGTCGCCTCCTCGCCGCGCTCGCGCGCCCACCACGCGCGGAACGTCTCGCGCGCAACCGGACGCAGGTCGCGGCCCTGCGTCCAGCCGGCGAGCGGGCGGGGCAGCCTGCGGACGAGGCCGCCGCGGGTGAGCGGCAGCCCGGCGGCCCGTCCCAGCTTCTGCGCGGCGGCGAAGCGCCGCGGCGAGCCGAAGGCGCAGGCCACGGCGCCGAACGCCGCCTTCTCGGGCGCGGGCGCCTGCTCGCGAACGGCCCGCGCCCGCAGGTGGAGCAGTACCCGTGGGATGTCGATGCCGACCGGGCAGACCTCGGCGCAAGCGCCGCAGAGCGACGAGGCGAACGGCAGCTTGGCGTACTCCTCCATCCCCCACAGCTGCGGCGTGAGGATCGCGCCGATCGGACCCGGATAGATCGAGCCGTAGGCGTGTCCGCCGACCCGCGCGTAGACCGGGCACACGTTGAGGCAGGCGCTGCAGCGGATGCAGCGGAGCGCCTGCCTCCCCACCGGATCGGCCAGCGCGCAGCGGCGGCCGTTGTCGAGCAGCACGATGTGGTACTCCCGCGGCCCGTCGCCCGCGGTGACCCCGGTGAGCAGCGAGACGTACGAGCTGATGCGCTCGCCCGTGGCCGAGCGCGGGAGCAGGCGCAGCAGCAGACCGAGGTCGTCGAGCGTCGCGACGACCTTCTCGATACCCATGACCGTGACGAGCACCGGCGGCAGCGTGGTCACCATACGGCCGTTGCCCTCGTTCTCCACCACGCAGACCGTGCCCGTCTCCGCCACGCCGACGTTGGCGCCTGTGACGCCCATCTGGGCGCGGAGGAACCGCTCGCGCAGGTAGAGCCGGGAGACCTCGGCAAGCTCGGCCGGGTCGTCGGAGAGGTCGGCTCCGCGCGCGATGGTGCGCCGGAAGAGGTCGCGCACCTGACCGCGACTGTAGTGGACCGCCGGGACCAGGATGTGCGAGGCGGTGTCGCCGGCCAGCTGCACGATGAGCTCGGCGAGGTCGGTCTCGACGGCCTCGACGCCGGCCGCAGCAAGCGCGGCGTCGAGCCGGATCTCGTCGGTGGCCAGCGATTTCATCTTCACCAGCTCGGTGACACCGTGGTCGCGGGCGACACCGGCGACGATATCGTTGGCGGCGGCCGCGTCCGCCGCCACGTGCACGCGGGCGCCGGCGGCCTCGGCGGCCGCTCGGAACTGCTCCAACAGCTCGTCGAGACGCTCGAGCGCATCGTCCTTGGCGCGACGCGCCTGGTCGCGCAGCTCCTCCCAGCCGTGGAGCTCCGCGACGGCCGCGGCACGGCGCGCGCGGATCGTCCGCGTCGCGCCGCGCAGGTTGGCGCGCAGCCGCCGGTCGGCGAGCGCCTCGCGCGCGGCGGCCGGGAAGTCGTGGCCGTGGCTCACGCGCCTGCCTCCGCCGTCCGGCGCCGGCCGCGCCGCGTCGGGGGCCGCTCGACGGAAGCAAGGATCTGCGCCAGGTGGAGGGCGCGCACCGCCGGGCCAGACCCTCCGGGCGCCGCCGGCGCCAGCCGGCTCAGCCCGCCACCGATGTGGAGCAGGCACGACGGGTCGACGGCCGTGACGACCTCCGCCCCGGTGGCCACGATGTTCGCGCACTTGTCTTCGAGCATCGCCAGCGAGACGTCGGCGTTCTTGACCGAGAACGTGCCGCCGAAGCCGCAGCATTCGGCGGCCTCCGGCAGGTCCAGCAGCTCGAGGCCACGCACGCGCGCCAGCAGGCGCTGCGGCGCGTCGCCGACGCGCGTCACCCGCTGCGAATGGCAGGTCGGGTGCAGGGTGACGCGCCACGGGAACGCGGCGCCGACGTCCACGACGCCGAGCCGGCCGACGAGGAACTCGGAGAGCTCGAAGAGCCTGCCGCCGAGCGCCTCCGCATCGCCGGCGAGGCGCTCGTCGCCCGCGTCGCGCGCCACCTGCGGGAGCAGCTCCCGGACCCACCCCACGCACGACGACGACGGCGAGACCACCGCGTCCGCGCCGTCGTCGCGGGCGAAGACGTCCACGAAGCGCCGCGCGAGTCGCAGCGCCTCGTCGCGGTAGCCGCTGTTGACGTGCATCTGACCGCAGCACGTCTGGTCGGCGGGGAACACCACCTCGTGCCCCAGCCGCTCGAGCACGCGCACGACCGCGCGGCCCGTCTCCGGGAACAGCGTGTCGGCGACACAGGTGATGAAGAGGGCGACGCGCATGCCAGAACAGTACACCTCGCGGCCCCGACGCGAGTCCGCACGGCCCGGCTCCGTCGCGGCGGGCGGCGGGTCCAGCCGGGCAGCCGGCCGCGCGGCGGTTCATCGGCGAGCACGCCCAGCCCATGCATCGGCGTCCGCCCCGCGACGTTCGCCCGGGGCCCGAACCCTCTGCCTCTCCCGGCCGTCTCACGTATGCTTGGGCCCCGCGAGAGAACGGACCGCACCATGGCCATCGTCACCTACAGCGACCCGGATTTCGGCTTCGGCGTCACCTACGACGACGCGTGGATCACCCACGCCGACGACGGCGCCGATCCCCGGCTGCGCGCCGCGTGGAGCGGGCGCGTCCCCATCGCGATCGCCGCAGCTGTGCTCTTCACGACCCGGGACGCGACCGGCGAGAGCATAGCCCGCGGGCTCGCGCCGAGCCTCCTGCTGACGACGGACGGCGCACCGCTCCGGCCGGGCTTCCTGGGCGCGTGGGACTGGAGCGAGGTCGCGCCCCGTCACGCCCGCGCCTTTCTCGAAGCGACCGGCGCGTTCGCCGTCGAGGCCGCCGGCCTGTACTGGCGCGGCTTTCCCGTGCTGCAGCTCACGACCGTGCCGCCCGGCGCCGCCGATCCGCCGGCGCCCGTCGAGTGCCTCTCGCTGCTGCACACGCCGGCGCAGACGTTCGCCATCGAGCTCGTCGTGCCGGTGCACGACCTCGATCGCTGGTCGGGCGCCTTCCAGGAGATCGCCGACGGCTTCTTCCTGCTGCCGATCGAGCGCGAGGGCCGCATGCGCACCGGCCACCAGCACGTGTGGTCGCTGCGCGTCGAGGCCGGCGACCTGAAGGACGATCTGGCCGCTCGCTGACCCTGCGGTCAGCGCTCGACCGTTCAGCGCACGACCGTGACGAACGCCGGCCTGGAGGTCGTAGCGGAGTGGTCGGCGTCGGCCGGGGCGTGCGCGACGAGCTTCCAGCGGCCGGTCCTGGCGAGGGCGATGGTGACCGCCCAACGGGTGACGTCGATGGCGGCGCCGTCGCGGTTCGTCGTGAGCACGGTACGGCGCAGGATCCACCTTGAGCCGTT
The DNA here is from genome assembly GCA_963736645.1 of uncultured Thermoleophilia bacterium. Lineage (GTDB taxonomy): Bacteria > Actinomycetota > Thermoleophilia > UBA2241 > UBA2241 > CAIXSE01. The sequence goes on from CAVTPJ010000002.1 coordinate 371,704, forward strand.
CCAGCGGTAGAGACGCAGCTCCACCGAGTGCGCGCCGGCCGGGTGCCGGGGCGACAGCGTGCCCGAGACGCCGAGCCGGTCGCCCACCCCGACTCGCTTCTGCACGCGCGGCACGCCCAGGGTCGGCCTGGGCAGCGGCGTCGGGCTCCACCAGTGCTCGGGCTGCGGCGTCGCGACCGGCGGCACGGGGAACCCGGCGACCAGCCAGGCCTTGGGCACCGGCGTGACGGCGAGGCCGGTCCAGAGGCCGCGGCCGTCTGTGATGTGCCCCCAGACCTTGTACGGATACGGGTTACCGCTGATCCATCCGTTGTACGCCCAGACCGCGAAGAACCAGTTCTCGTGGCAGCGCGGGTCGCCGCCGCCGATCACCGGGAAGACCGAGGGGGCGTACCCCCACTTGGTGACCAGGATGTCCGCCCCGACCGCGATGTTGTAGTCGATGTCGGTCTTCAGGCGCTCGACGTCCACGCCCAGCGGGATGGTCGTGACCTGCATGATGCCGATGCCCTTGCCGTCGGAGCCGATGAGCGGGTCGCCCTTGGCGTCGAACTGCCGCCAGGTGCTCTCCTGGAAGGCGATGCCGTAGAGGATCCTGGGCGGGATGAGTCGGATGACCGCCGCGGCTTTGAGCTTGGCGCGGACGTCGGCCGGCGACGGGTTCACGTAGGTGCCGGCCGAGGCCGGCGCCGCGGCGCCGGCGGCAAGCACGGCGAACACCGCGAGGACGGCGGCCGCGAGCAGGGCCGCGGGGAAGGTCGCGCGGCGCGCGACCCGGACCGCGGCCCGGCGCCGACGAGATGCCGTGTCGGAGGCGACGCTCAACGTGGCGAGTCCTTTCGTGGGGCGAACGCCATGGTGCTTCCAGCGCCGAGTGTACTCGTCCGCGAGACGCGGCGCGCGGCCGCTAGGCAGTCGCGCGCCGCCTCGGCCCCGGCGTCGGCGGCATGCCCTCGTAGCTCACGATGAGCTCGGGCAGGCCGGCGAACGCGAAGCTGGCGTTCATGTGGTCGCGCTCGTCGAGGCCGATGCGACGGAAGACGTCCGCCCAGCAGGCGAACGCGCCGTACTCCAGCGCCGCCGGGCTCGTCACCGGCTGCTCCTCCCACTCCGGATGCAGCTCGACCAGCTCGGCGTAGTAGTGCTCGGCATGGTCCTCGGCCTCGGCGTTGAGGAGGAACGCGCGGCGGAGCGACGCCAGCGACAGCGTTCGCGACGCCAGCGCCCACGAGCCGGTCATCAGCTCGGGCATCGGCCGCGAGAGGCGGATCGGCACCTCGGTGCCGTCCTCCCGCAGCTTGGCGTCGATCACGCGCAGGTGCTGGTACTCCTTGTCCTGCGCCTCGCGTCCCCAGCGCAGGACCGCCTCGGACTCGCGCACCAGCGTGTCGTCTCCCGGGTGCCGTGAGAGACGCCGATACTCGCGGTTCTCCCAGGTCCTGTACGGGACCGGCGCGAGCGTCTCGACGATCTTGGCCTTGAGCACCGTGGTGTCGGAGCCCGCGAACACGTCCATGCCGCGGACGAGCGCCTTGGTGATGGATGAGTACGCATACCGCGGCCGCGCCAGGGTCGCGAGCTGTTCCGCCTTGAGATCGATGCCGGCGTTGTCCACGGGGCCCCTCTCCGTCGTCTGAAGCTTGCCAGACGAGGAGTTCCCCAAGCAGCGAGGGCTAATCCGTTAGCGCCCGCCACCAGGACCCCGAGTCGGCTATCCTGTCGCCAGTCCGCCGAACCGACCCTGGAGCCCGCCCACCGTGTTCATCCTCGAAGAGCCTTACGTCTCCGACCTGCTCGCCGCCACCGTCGTCGAGCTCGGCCTGCCCGTGCTGCGCACCCCGATCGCCGAGGGCCGGCTGCCGGCGCCGCACGCCGCGCTCCTTCGCGACGACGCGGCCTTCTCCGCCGCGGCCACAACGCCGGGCGCGCGGCTCTACTCCAACTCCGAGAACGCGATCGGCTGGATCGCCGCGCACCTTGCGGGCTCCGACCTGCCGCGACAGATCGCGCTGTTCAAGGACAAGGTCGCCTTCCGCGACCTCGTCGCCGACCTGTATCCGGACTACCGCTACGCCGGGGTGCCGGCGAGCGAGCTGCGCGCGTTCGACCCGGCGCGTCTGCGTGCGCCGTTCATCGTCAAGCCTGCCGTCGGGTTTTTCAGCCTCGGCGTGCACGTGGTCGAGTCTGCCACGGTGTGGCCGGCGGTGGTCGCTGAGATCGAGGGCGAGGTCCAGGCGCTCGGCCACCTGTACCCGGAGCAGGTGCTGGACCTGGACCACTTCGTGGTCGAGGAGGTCATCGAGGGCGAGGAGTTCGCCGTCGACGCCTACTACGACGCCGACGGCGCGCCCGTGCTCGTCAACGTCTACGCGCACCTGTTCTCCTCGGCCGACGACGTCAGCGACCGCGTCTACTTCACGGACGCCGAGACCGTCGCGCGACTGGGGCCGCCGGCTGTGGCGTTCCTCACGGAGATCGGCCGGCGCGCCGGCCTCGCCGACTTCCCCGTCCACTCCGAGCTGCGCATCGACGGCGACGGCCGCGTCGCGCCGATCGAGGTCAACCCGATGCGCTTCGGTGGCTGGTGCGCGACCGACCTCGCCCACTTCGCCTACGGCGTCAACCCTTACCGCTGCTACCTGCGCGACGAGCACCCCGACTGGGCCGGCATCGCGGAGGAGACGGCCGGTCGCACCACGGCGCTCATCGTCGCCGACCTGCCGGCTTCGGTGGATCTCGCGGCGATCGCGTCCGTCGACTACGAGGGCTTCGCCGCCCGCTTCAGCCGCGTGCTGGAGCTGCGCCCGACCGACTTCAACCGCTACCCGGTGTTCGCGTTCACGTTCGCCCGCGTGCCGTCCGGCGACCTGTCGGAGCTGCGGGCAGTGCTCGGCGCCGACCTGCGCGAGCACCTGCGGATGGTCAGGTCTCCCGGCTGATCCGCTTGCGCAGGGCGGTGACGCGCCGGCGCAGCGAGGTCGCCGGCAGGTGGTCCTCGAGGTTCAGCGGCGGGTCGAGGCGCTCGAGGATCGCGCGCTCGAGTCCGCCGAGCGTGTCGCGGTCGTCGTGCGCGTGGACGGCCACGGAGAGATGCGCGCGCATCCACTCGCCGAGCGCCTGCTCGGACGACGGCGTGATGAGCATCGCCGCCTGCCCCTGCAGCTCCAGCCGGTCGAACAGGATCGCGGCGAGCGTCCAGCGGAGAGCGGATATCCGCACCTTGCCGCCGAGGTGCACCCGGCCGACGACGTGGCCGAGCGTGTCGTCCCTTGCCTTGCCGGAGGGCCACTTCGTGGCTCCGGCCTGCCCAACGTAGATGCGCCCGGCCTCGCACGGCAGGTCGAGGCCGCGCGAGAGATCGGCGGCGCCCGCTTCGTCGACCCAGAAGGCGAAGAGCCCCGGCCGGTCCGCGCCGCCGGCGCCGGCCGGCCACTCGCTCGCCGGCACCAACCTGGGCGAGCCGTCGAGGTCGTCGAGGGCCGTCCAGGCGTCGCGTTCTTCCCACTGCGGCGGCTGGGGAGGCTGGTCGCCCGGCTGAGCCGGCTCGTCGCCGGGCGGCGTTGGTCCGGAGATGGAGTCCATCACCGCATCGTACCTGTCATTGTCTGTCTCTGCGGCACCCATCGTGCGGGCGATCCTGCCGGCTGTACCCCGACGACAGGCTCTCACCCCGCGCTCGCGTAGGCCAGCGAGGCCCAGGCCAGCAACTCCTCGTCGACCTGCCCGGGCTCCGTCAGGCTGACCCTGTACTGGCACATGCCGCCCGCCGGCAGTCCGATGAGGCGCTCGGTCGCCGGGACATCCTTCATGTTGAGCCCGAGGTCGACCCTCGTCCTGGTCGTCGGGCCGATGGTGGCGAACTGCTTCTTGCGGCGCAGGCTGACGTAGCCCTTCTTCGGCGCGACCTCGAACGGGCCGAGCGCGGCGAGGGCCGCCATCAGCTCCTCGTGGATCGGCCGCAGGCCGGCCTTGGGGCCGGCGTAGATGGCGCCGAGCACGTCGTCCGGCGAGGCTTCGCCGGCCGGGCCGGAGCCCTGCTCGGCGGCCTTGAGGTAGGCGGCGGCGAGCGCATTGGCGATTCCGGACTGCGTCAGCGCGTCGCGCCGGGGAGAACGGGCGTGGCGCCGGATCTCACGGCGCCGGGGGCTTCCGCCTCGGCACCGCGCGGCCGACCGCCTTGCGCAAACCGCTCGTGGCGCCGCGAGCCCCCCGGCCGGCCTTGCCGCGTGCCTCACGCGTCTGCCGGGTCAGCTGCTCCGTCACCCCGCGGGCTATCGCCGTGGCCTCGGCGCGGAACCGTCGCAGGTCCGCCTTCGAGACGAGGCCGGTCTCGTACCAGAGTTCGGCCGCCCGGCCGGTGATGTAGGTGCCGGCGTAGGCGACGGCGGTCTTCGGCAGGATCCCGTACCCGGGGACGAGGCCCACCAGGCCTCCCGCCACCTGCCGCCACACCACGGCGGCGCCGATGACGGGAGTGATCTCCATCATCCGCCGCTGGAACTCGGGGGGCGCCCCGTAGGCCAGCGCCAAGCGGTAGACCATGAGCGCCTGGTTCTTGGTGAGGACGATGGTGTCCGCGGCCGAGATCGGGATGCCGAGGATCGGCACCAGTGACGGGACGCCCGAGGCCAGGGCGAAGGCCGCGTTCGACAGCGAGACTTCCGCCGTCAGGCGCCGCGCGAAGACAGGCCGCAGCCCCGGAAGCCTCCGTGCGGCGGCGAGGTGGAGCTCACTCGGCAGCGCCGCCAGGATCGCCCCGGCCAGCCGCTCTGCGGCGTCGGCGGCTCGCGGATCGACGAGGGTCGTCTGGCGTTGGTCGAGTCGCGCCAGCCAGGACGCCGCGTCGCGGGACCGTTCGCCGAACGCCACCAGGATCCGCAGCTGCGGCCGCAGGGCCGCCAGCCGGTCGAGCCCAGCGACGTCCGCCGCGTTGAGCGAAGCGCCCGCGTCCAGAGCGACGATCAGCAGGTCGGCGCCGCCGATCAGCCGCTCCCGCTCACCCACCTGGTCGAACCCGATGAGCGCGAGGGCGGCGAGCTGCTGCCCGTACCGGTCGGGACCCTCGAGCAGCAGCCCACGCACTCGCTCGAGCGCCGCCGGGTCGCCCACGCAGGCGACGATCACGTCGTGCTCCGCCGCGTGACGGATGTCCAGGACATCCACCTCGCGGATGGTCTTCCAGATGCTGCCGAAGTCGGTCATATGGGACAGGGTACGCCATGTCTCCGGCGCCGCCCAGCGCGAAACCGAGACACCCGCTCACGCCTTGCCCTGCTCGAGCAGCCGCGCCAACGGACCGCGGGTCCAGCCTTCCAGGCCGTTCCCCCACCTCTGGATCCCGGTCCTCTCCGCGCGCTCCTGGTCCACGTCCACACTGCGTATGCGCGGCACGCGGACGGCGAGAGCGTGCCGGGACCGGATCGCGTTCGGTAGTATCTCGGCATGGAGGAAACGCCGGATCAGCAGGCTCCGCGCCGCCTCGGCCGCTTCGAGGCGCTCGACAAGCGGCCGGTCAACCTCGACGGCTTCGCGCAGCGGGACGATGAGGCGGGGCTCGTCGCGTTCGCCTCGGCGAACGACCCCGAGCCCTCCGTGGCCCTCGGCGCTGACGGCCGGGTCACGGAGCTCGACGGCACGCGCGCGGCCGGGTTCGACCTCATCGACGCCTTCATCGCCGCGCGCGGCCTCGACGCGGCGGTCGCGGAGGAGGCGAACGCCCTCGACGACGTCGCGTTCGCCCGTCTCATCGTCGACCCAGGCACGCCGCGGGCGGAGGTCGTCCGCCTGGCCGCGGGCGCGACCCCCGAGAAGCTCGCCCGCGTCGTCTCCCTGCTGCGCCCGGTCGAGCTCCAGATGGCCGTCGCCAAGATGCGTGTGCGCCGCACGCCCAGCAACCAGGCGCACGTCACCAACCGGCTCGACGACCCGCTGCTGCTCGCAGCCGACGCGGCCACCGCGGTCGCCTACGGCTTCCGCGAGGTCGAGACCACCGTGCCGGTCAACGCCGACGCGCCGTCCAACGCCCTCGCCGTGCTCATCGGCTCGCAGGTCGGCGCCGCCGGCGCGCTCACGCAGTGCTCGGTCGAGGAGGCCCTCGAACTCGACCTCGGCCTCAGGGGCCTCACCACCTACGCCGAGACCGTGAGCCTCTACGGCACCGAGAAGGCCTTCATCGACGGCGACGACACGCCCTGGTCCAAGGCGTTCCTCTGCTCGGCATACGCCTCGCGCGGGCTCAAGATGCGGGTCACGAGCGGCGGCGGCGCGGAGGCCCTCATGGGCGCCGCCGACGGCCGCTCGATGTTCAGCCTCGAGTCGCGCTGCGTCGCGCTCGCTCGCGCCATGGGCGCCCAGGGCGTGCAGAACGGCGGCATCGATGGCGCCAGCGTCGTCGGCTGCGTCCCCGACGGCATGCGCGAGCTGCTCGCCGAGAACCTCCTCGTCATGCTCCGCGACCTGGAGTCGTGCTCCGGCAACGACGCCCTCGTCAGCGAGTCGGACATGCGTCGCACCGCACACACCGTCCCGCTGTTCCTCGCCGGCTCGGACTTCCTCTTCTCCGGCTTCGGCTCCATCCCGCGCTACGACAACATGTTCGGCCCCAGCAACTTCAACGCCGAGGACCTGGACGACTACCTCGTGCTGCAGCGCGACTGGGGTGTGGACGGCGCCCTGCGCCCGGTGACCGAGGAAGGTCTGCGCGAGGTGCGCGAGCGAGCGGCGAGGGCGTGCCTGGCGGTGTACCGCGAGCTGGGGCTGGTCGTCGACTCGTCCGCCGGCTTCACCGAGGACCACGTGGCCGAGGTCGTCTTCGCGGAGGGCTCCAAGGACGTCACGCCGCCAGACCCGCAAGCGGTGCTGGCGGCGTCTGAGGCGATCATGGCGCGGCAGCTCGGGGCCCTCGATGTGGTGCGGGCCCTCTGGGCGGCAGGCTACGAGGAAGAGGCCGGGCGCGTGCTCGCCATGGGCCGCGCCCGCGTCGCCGGCGACTACCTGCAGACGGCGGCGATCTTCGACGAGCAGATGGACTGCCTGTCAAAGGTGACCGACCCTAACGACTACCAGGGGCCCGGCACCGGCTACGAGGTCGCGCCCGCCCGCCTCGAGGAGATCGCCGCCATCCGCCAGCAGCGCTCGCGTGCCGACCTGCTGGCGCGGCACGCCGCCGGCGCGCAGGGTGTGTCGCACGAGCCCGGCGCCACTGGCGGTACCACTGGCAGCACTGCCGACGGTGCAGGATCATCTGACCCGGTACCCCCCACCCTCCGGCCTCACGCCGACGGACGTACAGACCGTCCACCTCGTCGAGCGAGGGCCATCCCGACCCGGGACGGACCTCCGCGAAGTCTGCATCGGCGTCTCGCCGGCGCTGGCCACGAAGCTCTGGCTCACGATGTCCGGCCTGCCCGTGACCGAAGCCCTGGCACGGATCGTCGCCGGTATCGAAGCCGAGGGCTGCACTGCCCGCATCGCGCGCGTGCCGTCCACCGTCGACCTCGGCGTGATCGGGCTCGCCGCCGCCGAGCTCGCCGGCTCCGGCGTCGGCGTCGGCCTGCAGGCCAAGGGCACGGCGCTCATCCACCGCAGGGGATGTCCTCCGCTGGCCTGCCTCGAGCTGCTCTCGATCGCGCCGCTGCTGACAGCGGAGATGTACCGTGAGCTGGGCGTCAACGCCGGCCGCTACGCGAAGGGCCTGCGGCCGGCGCCCGTCCGCAACCCGTACACGGAGCAGGCGATCGAGGCGCGCTACCACGCCGAGGTGGTAGCCCTCATCGCGATCGAGCGCGGAGAGTCGGTGCCCGGCGCTCCGCCTGTGGACCTGGAGATGGAGCGATGACCCCCGGTCACGAGATCGGGCGCGGCGGCGGCGGGGCGGCCCGCGCCCTCAGCGGCCGCTCCATCGACGAGATCACGCTCGAGGCCGCCGTGCGCGGCGACCTCTCCCCCGCCGACCTGCGCGTCCACCCCGACGTGCTGCGCCACCAGGCGGAGGTCGCCGAGGCGCACGGCAACCCGCAGCTCGGCGAGAACCTGCGCCGGGCCGCCGAGCTCACCGCGCTGCCCGATGACGAGGTGCTGGCGGTGTACGAGGCGCTTCGGCCCGGGCGCTCCACGCTGCCGGGCCTCGAGGTCGTCGCCTCCCGGCTCGAGGCCGAGGACGCGCACCTCTGCGCCGCGCTGGTGCGCGAGGCCGCGAGGGTCTACGCCCGCCGCGCCCTGCTCAGGCCCTAGCCGAGCGCCAGTGAGCTCCTGAGCGCGTCGTCGAGCCGGTGCATCGTCCCGTCAACCCGCTGCACCCAGGCGCCGCCGGTAGAGCTCCGCGTCCGAGGCATCGAAACAGCAGAAGGTGACGGTGAGGGGCAGATCGTGCGCCTCGAGCCAGTCGGAGACGGCGCCTACGGCGACCTCGCACGCCAGGTCCTTCGGGTAGCCGTACACGCCGGTCGAGATGCCGGGGAAGGCGATGGTGTCGAGCCGCGCCGCTTCCGCCAACCGGAGGCACTCCGTGTAGCAGGAGCGCAGCAGTCGCGCGGACTCCGCCGGACCGGCGGCGTGCCACACGGGCCCGACGGTGTGGATCACGTGGCGGGCCGGCAGACCGTGGCCGGCGGTGATGCGCGCTTCGCCCGTCGGGCAGCCGCCGAGTGTGCGGCACTCGGCCAGCAGCGCTGGGCCCGCGGCGCGGTGGATGGCGCCGTCCACGCCGCCGCCGCCGAGCAGCGAGCTGTTGGCGGCGTTCACGATCGCGTCCGCGTCGAGCTTCGTGATGTCGCCCTGCTCCACACGCATGCGTGCGCGCAGGGCGTCCCACGCTTCCCGGTCCATGGTCGCCTCCTTCGTTCGGAGCGGGATGGCGCGCGATCGGGCGCCGGCCCCGTGCGGCTTCCGCGAGCGCGAACCTCCGGGCGACCCTACCAGACGAGCGTCGGCTTCAAGGCCGTGGGCCGGAAGACGCTCCGCCGCATCGGGCCCGGGCGGCCGGCGCGCTGCCGGCGCCGGCGCCGCCTTGTCTCTGCCGGTTGTGTGTGTCGCCCCTCCGATCGGGGTAGTCATCACTGGCACAACGTCATCCCATCCGCCAGCAAAGGGGGCGGACATGAGCATGCAGATGTACCCATGTCCCCACTGCCCGGCCGAGTTCGATTCGCTCAGGTCGCTCGAGCACCATCTGGGAGCTATGCACGACCCGTCGGTGCAGTCCCACAAGTTCCGCTGCGTCACCTGCGACGCCGAGTTCATGGCGCAGGCCGAGTGGCTCGATCACCTCAAGGACGACCACGAGGAGAGCGCGGCCTGAGATCGACCGGCGAGCCGCCGCGGCAGGGCATGAGAGCCCTGCCGCGGCCGTTTCGTCGTCCGGGCCGCGCGCTATGCTTGATGCATGACGAGTCCGTTCGGTGACACGTGACGAGTCCGTTCGACCACGACTCGAAGTACTGGGCGGCCCGCGCGCCGGACGTCCCCCACACCTGGTTCCGGCGCCGCTCGCGCGTGCACGGCCCGTCCCACACGCAGCGCGTGCACGTCCATGCCCAGCGGTTGCTCGCCGCGCTCGACTGGAGCGACGAAGACGCCCGCGTCGTACTGTGCGCCGCCCTCTGGCACGACATCGGCCGAGAGACCGACGGCGTCGAGCCGCGACACGGCGAGCTCAGCGTCCTGCGCGCGGACCACATGGGCCTCATGGCAGCGCTTCCGCCCGCCGACGCGGCCGTCGTGCGCTTCGCCGTCCACCAGCACTCCCTGCCGGATCCTGGCGCCGACGTGCGCGCAGCGGAGCTCGCGGCGCATCCGGACGTAGCCCGCCGCATAGCGCACCCGCAGCGCGCCCTTGACGTCCTCGGCCTGCTCAAGGACGCTGACGCCCTCGACCGCGTGCGTCTGGGGTTCGGCGAGTGCGCGGACCCGCGCCAGCTTCGCCACCCCGAGACGGTGGCGTCGATCCCCTTCGCCGCCGCACTCTTCGCCGTCCTGCACTAGACGCCGCAGTCACGGCGGCGACTGCCGCGCGGGCGCGACAACAGGCCGCGGCGCCGCGGTCCCACCCGCATTGTCCTCCCGCGTTGCCCTCGTCACCCTCGTGCCGGCGGCTCCCGGCTGCTAGCGTCGGTGGCCGGCCCGGCGAGGCACCCCAGCCCGGCCGAACCGCCGATGACGTCCATCCCCGACAATCCGCCCGCGCCAGTGCCGCGACTCGTCTTCTTCCACGTAGGCGGCCGCCGCGACCTCGCGCGCCGGGCGGCGGTGGCCGCGCCCGGCGCCCGCTTCTCGCCACGGCGATCGTGGACCGAGGACCCGGGCGAGCCGCGACGACCGCTGCTGGGCGGCGAGCCCGCGGCGGGTCTCTGGCTCTGGAAGGGGTCCGCCGAGGAGCTCGAGGAGCAGGCCGGCGACGTGCTTCTCCGCTTCATCCATCCGCTCCTCGCTCGAGGCGGACCGTTCTGCCTCGGCTTCCCCTTCGGTCCCGAGACGCTCGCACCCCGCAGCCTGGCCGTCGGCGAAGCCTGTCGGCTTGACCTCGAGGACATCGGCCGCCTGCTCGGCGCGGCCTCGACGCCCGTCGGCCAGCCTGCTCCGCCCGCCGTGACTCCGGCCTCGCGCACCGGACCCACCCTGGCGGCCTCCTCCGCGTCCACTCAGCCGGCGTCGGCGCGTCGCGCGGCGACCGGCCCCGACGCGGCGCGGCTCGACGACGCCCAGCGGGCAGCCGTCGAGCACCGCCGCGGACCTGCCCGTGTCCTCGCCCCGGCCGGATCGGGCAAGACGAAGACCCTGGTGAGCCGCGTCGTCGAACTCGTCGACCGCGGCGTCGACCCGTCCGGCATCCTCATGCTCGCCTTCAACCGCAAGGCGGCAGAGCAGCTGGAGGAGCGCCTCGGCGCCTTGGGCATCGCCACCACGCGGCGTCTGGGGTCGCCGCCCGAAGCGCGCCCGGCACATCGCCGGCGAGCAGACGGCCGAGCCGCCGCAGGAGCACCGCGAGGGTCCCGCGGTGACCCCGAGCGCCCGCCCGGGGTCCACTGCGCCACCTTCAACGCCTTCGGCTACCGCTACCAGCGCGAGGTGCTGCGCGCGCGCTTCTCGCTCGACCACGACGGCCGCTCGTCGCGTGCGCTCATGTCGCGGGCCGTGGAGACCGCCGGAGTCTCACTTCGCGAGCTCCGGCCGCGCCGGGGCAGCGACCCGGTCGGGGCCTTCATGGGCGGGCTCACCCGCGTGCGCGCGGCGCTCGAACCGGCCGACGCAGTGGAGATCCGTCTGGAGTGCGTCACCGATACGCCCGTCGTCACCATCCCCTTCGCGGCCACGCACGCCCAGTACGCGCGCGCCCAGGCAGCCACCGGCCTGCAGTCCTTCGACGACCAGATCTACTTCGCCGTCGCCGACATGCTCGCCGACCCAGGGCACCGCGCCTTCATCCAGAGCCGCTTCGACCACGTGCTGGTGGATGAGTTCCAGGATCTCAACGGCGCCCAGCTCGCCCTCGTGGACGTGCTCTCGCGCCCGCAGCGCGAGCTCTTCGTGGTGGGCGATGACGACCAGCTCATCTACGGCTGGCGTCAGGCCGATCCGCGCGGCATCCTCGAGTTCCACCGCCGCATGCCGCCGAGGCCCTGGTCGGCCACCTACACGCTCTGCACCAACTACCGCTGCTCGCGGGCCGTGGTCGAGACGGGCGCGCGGCTCGTGGCCAACAACACCATGCGCGAGGCCAAGGAGATCCGCCCTCGCACCGGAGCGCAGGACGGCGCGGTCCGCTTCGCCGGCGCGCCGTCGTGGCCGCAGCGCGCGCAGGCGATCTGCGCCTTCCTGCACGCGGAGAGGTCGCGCCTCTCCTGCGGCTGGCGCGACCTGGCCGTGCTCTGCCGCTACCGCTCGCAGCAGCTGCTCGTCGCGCTCGCACTGGACGCCGGTGAGGTCCCACGGACCCCGGCGCTCGGCTGCCGGCTGTTCACGCACCCGGCGGCGCGGCTGCTGCGCGCCTACCTGGACCTGGTGCTCGCGCCGGATGAGCTCCCCGCCACGGAACTCGCCGGGCTCCTCAACCGGCCGAACCGCTACGTCGGCGATGCGCTCGTGGAGGCGGTGGGCACGGCTTCACGGCCATGGGCGTACGTGCGGGCGGTCGCGGCCTCCGAGCCTGCGGGCGGGCCGCGCCGTTTGTCCGCTCTCGTGACGATCACCGAGCGACTCGGCGCCGGGTTGGGCGCCGGCACCGACCCAGGCGTGAGTCCCGGGACCGGCCACCGCGAGGACCCCGGCGCCGGCCCGTCCGAGCCGTCCGCGCCCTCCCCGCCCACGGCCGAAGACCTGGTCTGGACCGTCGTCGACGCATACGGGCTCGACGAGCTCTGGGCCGCGGAGGCCGACGCGGCGGCCGGCGGCAGTGCGACCGACTCCGCCGGCGGCCCCGACGGCCCCGGCTCGCTCCAGGTATTCGATTCGCTCCTGCTCCTCGCCGAGACCTACCCCGACCAGGAGGCCTACCTGCGCACGTGGGACCGCCTGCTCGCCGATGAGGAGGCGCACGAGGGCGTCGGCGACGACGCGCTCGCACGCGAGGAGTCCGAGGAGGACCGCGTCGTCATCGGCACCATCCACGCGGCCAAAGGCCGCGAGTACGACGCGGTCGTCATCCCCGACTACGACTGCGACACTTCCCGCTGGGAACCGTCCGCCGTCGAGGAGGAGCGCCGTGTCGTCTACGTGGGCGTCACCCGCGCCCGCGACACGGCGCTCTTCACGGTGGACACGTCCGTCGAGTTCGTCCATCCCTTCCTGCGCGAGCTGGTCGAGACGCCCGAGCCGACCGAGCACGAAGCCCTCGGCGCCTGGCTCGAACAAGAGACCGACGCGGAGCTGCGCGCCCGCATCGCAGACCGCCTCGGCGAGATCGAGGTGCTGTTCCCCGAGCTCGTGCCGGAGGCCATCGGCCCGCGTCCTCCCGGCGCCGGCGTCAGGAGTCCGTGCCCGGCCGCCGTCGCCGCTGCCGCGCCTTCTTGTCGATGATCACGTTGGCCATGAACGCCGCTGAGGGCTTGGCCGACTCGACGTCGGCCAGACTCAGGCCCACTACGTCCTGGACCAGGTCCGCCGTCATCGCCACGCCCTTCTCGTTGAAGTAGCCGGCCGCCGCACCCGCATGCCGCCCGGTGCGCAGCTCGGTCCGCTGCAGATAGTAGTGGCTGATCATGTGGAACACGTCGCCCTCGCCCCACCGGAACCACACGGCCACCGGCGCCTCGCCGTACTTCTTCTCGAGCTCGCGGCTGGTGATCAGCACATGCACGCGCTCCGCGTCCACCACGCTGATGGGATACGACGACCCTTCGAGCCACCACTGCGGGTCGTCCTGGCCGTCCAGCACGCCCTGCAGGTAGATGTTCTCGCGGTCCTTGACCTCGATGCGCACCACGTCGTCCGGCGTCGGCTGCCCGCTGAACGCGAGCACGCCCGGGAAAGCCGGCTCGATGACGTGTCTGAGCGCCCAGTCGGTGGTGAACAGGCTGCCGCCGGCCGCGACGAACGCGCGAATGCGCGTGATCGCCGCGGCCGAGACCTGGCCGGGGCAGTTGACGATGAGCAGCTGCTCCGGACGCAGCTCGAGACGGTCGAGCGCGTGCGGCTGCACGATCTCGTGCGGCACCTCGAGCGCACCGAGCACCGACTCGACGCGGTCGTAGATGCCGGCGACCACGACCACGTCGCTGGCCTCGACCTCGTCGAGCGTGCGCGCGCGCTCGGGCGCGTCGCGCCGGAGCTGCTCGCGCGTGATGTGGGCGGCGGCCGCGTAGGCCTTCTGGCGTGCGTCCTTCTCCATCGTCCTCTCCTTCGTCGAGATCTTCAGCGGGACTGGCGCCTGCGGGCGCGCTCGCGTGCGTCGGCGATGCGCCAGTCCGGATGGGGGCGGCGCTGCCGGCGAGGATCGCCGCCACCCTGGCCGGCCTCGCTGACGCCGCCGACGTCGAAGAACGCGGCGTGCACCGCGTGGCCGCGGTAGGCGAGGACGGAGCCGAGCACGCCGCCGCCCTCGAAGCGCACGTCCCAACCGAGGCCCGGGCTCTTGTACCGGCGCCCGGGCAGCCCGGCGATCCGCTCCAGGAACGCGTCGGCGACGGCCCTGTCGCCGGGCTCGCCGTCGCGCACCAGCGCCTCGAAGGCGTAGCTGCGCAGCAGCTTCTGGTGCAGCTCGGCGTACTGCGGCGCCCGCGAGACGAGGTCCAGGCCGACCACGCGATCGCCGTGGAGCACCAGCACGCCCTGCTGCCCGCCCACGAGCGGAAAGGCGGCCAGCACCCTGTCGAGGTCGTGCTTGCGCGTCTGGTACGCGTCGCTCATCGCGCCGGTGGCGGAGTGCGTCCCGTGCCTCTCGTGCAGCGCGCCGACCTCGCTCCAGACCCGGCCCTGGTCGGAGCGGTGGCCGGCGCCCACACGCAGCGACGCGTTGGTGCTGTCCTTCATCGCGAGGCGCACCTGGCGATCCGCGACCACCTCGCTCTCGGCGAAGTCCGCCGAAGCGTAGGACCAGCGTCCCTGCTCGGTGCAGCTCACCGGCACCACGAGGCTGCTCTGCTTGCCGATCAGGATGCTGGTGTTGAGCACGCGGTTCTGCTTGGCCCCACGCAGCTCCTCGCCGTCCAGCACGAGGATGCGCGCGTCGCCTGAGTTGACGACGCGCAGCTCAGGTACCGACCCGCCCTCGCTCACCTCGGTGATCCGCGCCTTGCCCGCGGCGACGGCCTCGCGCAACGTGACGTAGCGCGGCCCTCCCGCCTGCGCCGCGCCGTCCAGGCGCAGCGGGAACACCGCCAGCGGCCCGTGCGCCTGACGATCGCCGACGCGCAACCCCTCGACAAGCGCGGCGCCTCCGAGTGCTTCGTTCTTCTCCGGCATGACCCACCTCCGTCTCCGTCGCCGCTCGCCGGCCCTCCCGGCCGGCGAGCGGCTCCCTCCTGTCCTGGCACGTGCGGACGCTGTCCCCTCGTTCGAACCCTCCAGTGATGCACTCAGAGCATCGACTTCTACGACTCTATTCCTCAAATCTATGCTATTGTAACATACCCCGCGGCTCCGTGGTGGTCGCGGCGGAGCAGGAATGCGGGCAGACAGAGGCGTACACTGATGCACGAGTGTAGCGTCGAGAGGTGACGGAACGATGCGCGATGCACATCAGGCTGCGATCGGCGCCCGGATCGCCGGGCTGCGGGACCAGCAGGGCTGGAGCCAGCGCGCCCTCGCCGGGTGGGTGGGCATCGACCAGTCCGCCGTGAGTCGTATCGAGGCGGGCCGTCGTCGTCTCTCCGCCGACGAGCTCCAGCGCTTCGCGGACGTCCTCCACGTGTCGGCCGACGAACTGCTCAGGGGCCTGCCTGCCACGGCTCCGCCGCGGGCGCCGGCGGCCGGAGCTACGGAGGCGCCACTCGTGGCGCGAGCGCTCCACCCGGACCTCCGCAGGCCCGCAGAGCACCTCGTCGCTCGCGCCGATGCCGGCCCGCGCCTGGAGACCCGCACGGACGACGACGCCGGCCCGGAGTGGGCCCTCGACGCGATCGGGACGCCAGACTCGCTCCTCGAGGCGTCCCGGATCCGCGTGTCGGCGACGCCGGCGGCCGGTGGCGAGGGGGGATCCCTGCGCTCACGCGTCGGGTCCGGCGTGTTCGACGCCGGCGAGGCTGAGCGTGCCATCCTCCGGGTCGAGCGGGCGGACTGGCCGGACACGCCCGCTCTCCCCCTCGTGGCCGGACTGCCCGACGAGGCGGCCGCCGTCACCCGCGACTGGTTCTGCCTGCGGCGGCTCGCGGCAGCCGGCCCGCCGGCGCCGCCGTGGAGCACCGGCCACTCGGCCGAGGGCAAGCAGGCACGCGTTTCGCACACGGCCGCGTCGCTGCGCGCGGGCGCGCCGGCTGGCGACGTGCTCTTCGATCGCGTCGCCCGCTTCTGGCGCAGCGAGCTGCACGTCGCTCCCGACGACGGCCCTCTCCCCGACCTCGTGCCTCTGCTCGAGGACGGCTACGGCGCCCAGGTGATCGTCGCCCGGGTCGCGGCCGGCGACCGCCCCGTGGCCGCCGCGTTCACCGCCGCCGACACCCCGTTCATCTTCGTCAACGCCGCCCGCCCGGTCCTGCTGCAGCGGTTCGCGCTCGTCCACGCCTTCGCACACCTCGTCCTGGGCCACGGCGACGTCGTCGACCGTCGCATCGAGTGGAGCCGCACCATCCCACCGGAGGCGGCCGCCAACGACTTCGCCGAGGAGCTGCTCGCCCCGGTGCGCGCCGTGCGGCGCTGGTACGAGCGCCGGGCGACCCCACGCTCGATACGGCTCGAGGACCTGCTCGACCTCGGCAACGCCTTCGGCATCAGCGTCTGGGCGGCGCTCTATCGCTCCCGCGCCGCCGGCCGGTTGCAGGGCAAGCAGTTCCACGTCTTGCGCGGCGACCTCGAGCGGAACGAGTGGCAGCTGCTGCCCCGTCAGACGTACCTGGGCGGACTGAAGGACACGCTGGCGAAGCTGACGCCCGGCGAGACGCTGCCACCGGGCGAGTACGGACGGCCGGCGGTGCTGCGCGTGCCGGCCGCGATGCGCGCCTGGGCGCTCACCCTCGTGCGCGACGGCCGCCTCAGCCTCGAGGAGGCGGCGGAGACCCTGCGCGTCGAGCCGGGCGCTCTGGCGGATGGACTCTCTCGCATGGGCGTCGACTAGACGCGCGCTCAGCCGCCCCGCACACCCTGCCGGCACGCGCACCCGCACATCCGACCGCCATAACGGCGAAGGGTGCATAGGACGCCCGCTGCGGTGCTATGTTGTCAGTAGCACCCTCACCCACCAGAGGGTCCGAGGCGATCGGGGGGCCTGGGGACGTGGCCACGAACACGGGATCCGAGAGCACCTGCCCGCATCACTGGACGATGACCGACGTGCGCAGCGGCTTCCTCGTCGTCGAGGGGTGCTACCACTGCGGCGCGCGGAGCTCCTTCTTCTCGGACGAGCCGGCCGCGCCCATGGACGAGTACCGCGAGGGCTCACACATCTGGGAGTTCCTCTCCGGCGACCAGGCGGTCTCCTTCGGCCTGTGCTGTGACAGGTGCGGCACGTCCGCCGACCTCAACCGCATGACAGGCCTGATGATGTCCCTCTGCGAGGACCCCGAGTGCGCGATCGGGCGTCTCCAGCGCCAGCTGGGAGGGAGCGCATCCATCTACGTCGCACTGTGCGGCGACTCCACGCACGAGTCCGGCAGGTGCGTCGCCGAGGAGGGCGTGGCGGCCCTGGAGGAGTACTTCAACCAGGGCCGCCGCCCGGGTCGCAGACGGATCGTCGTCGTCCCGTGCAGCATGCGCAGCGACGCCGACTGCTGCCGGGGGGTCGTCATCAGCGACGCCGGGTTGACCGAGCTGTGACGGGTCCGGCCACGAGACCTCATGAGGAGGGCGAGACCGTGAAGATGTCTGAGATCGTCGAGAAGACCGTGCTCGAGGCCGTGAGCGCCTGGGAGGACGGCGAGGTCGCCGGGGTCTACGTCTCGGACATGGCCTCCGACATCATCACCGGCGCTCCCGCGGGCTGCCTGCTCCTCACGCTGCAGACGCACAAGAGCCTCATCGCCGCCGCCAACGTGGTCGACGCGGGCATGGTCGTGTTCGCCCACGGCAAGCGCCCGCCGGACGACGTGCTCGAACTGGCGACGCGCGTGCGCATCCCTCTCTTCTCCACTCCCGACGACACGTGGACGTACGCCGTCAAGCTCTTTGAACTCGGCATGAGGTAGGGAGGCGCCTCCCGTGGCGGCCGACCCCTGGCCGGGCATCCTGCGGGGCCTTCAGCACGATCGTTCGGACCTCGTGCCGGCGCTGCAACGCGCCCAGGCGACGCTCGGCTACCTGCCGCCCGAGGCGGTGCGGCGCATCGCCCGCCGCCTCGGGCTCACGGAGAGCGAAGTGTTCGGCGTGGCCACGTTCTACGCCCAGTTCCGCTTCTCGCCGCCGGGCAGACACCGGCTGCGCGTGTGTCTCGGCACGGCGTGCCACGTCAAGGGTGGCGTGCAGATGATGGAGACCCTCGAGCGGCGCCTCGGCATCACCGCCGGCGAGACGACACCCGACGGCGAGTACGACCTGGGGCGCGTCGCCTGCCTGGGGTGCTGCGCGCTCGCGCCCGTCTTCACCCTCGACGAGACCATCTATGGTCAGATGAGCGTCCTCAAGCTGCAGGGGGTCCTCGATGCCGGCCGCGCAGACGCTTGAACGCCGTCGCCGCCTCGCCGAAGGGCGGTGGCGGGCCCTGCAGACGAGCCCGCGACCAGTCGTCTACGTCGGGTTCGGCTCCTGTGGCCTCGCCGCCGGGGCCGGCGAAGTCCTGGAGGCGGTACGCACGCATCTGGAGCGCCGCGGGATCGACGCGCGCATCGTCACCGTCGGCTGCATCGGCCCGTGCTACCTCGAGCCGTTGCTCGACGTGCGCCTGCCCGGCCGCGCCCGGCTGAGCTACGGCAACATGACGCCGGAGCTGGCCGTCGCGACGCTGGACGCGCTCCTCGCCGGCGAGACCCCGGCACGGCACCTCCTCGGCTCTCTTGACGACAGTCCCGGCGAGCCGGGCGAGGACGGGCGCGCCGCGACTGCCGCCGAGGCGCCGGTCCCGCGGTTCTTCGCGCAGCCGATGTTGGCGCCGCAGACCCGACTCGTACTCCGCGACTGCGGCATCATCGACCCCGAGGCCGTCGACCACTACCTGGCGCGCGGAGGCTATGCTGCGTTCGAGCGCTGCCTTTCGCTGTCGCCCGGCGACGTCGTCGACCTCGTCCGGGTCGCCGGGCTGCGAGGGCGCGGCGGAGCGGGATACCCGACCTGGCGCAAGTGGCAGGCCTGCCGCGATGTGGAGAGCGACCGGCGCTACCTCATCTGCAACGCGGACGAGGGCGATCCGGGCGCCTTCATGAACCGGGCGCTGATCGAGGGAGATCCTCACGCCGTGCTCGAGGGGATGCTGATCGCCGCCTACGCGATCGGGGCCAGGCAGGGGTTCGTCTACATCCGCGCGGAGTACCCGCTGGCGATCCGTCGCCTGCGCACGGCGATCGCGGCGATGGCGCGCCTCGGGCTGCTGGGCGACGACATCCTCGGCAGCGGCTTCTCGTTCGACCTCGCCGTCCAGGAGGGCGCAGGGGCCTTCGTCTGCGGAGAGGAGACGGCGCTGATCGCGAGCCTCGAGGGGCGGCGCGGCATGCCGCGCACGCGGCCGCCCTTCCCCGCCGAGTCCGGCCTGTGGGGACGCCCGACGATCATCGACAACGTGGAGACACTCGCGACGCTGCCGGTGATCGTGAACGGCGGCGCGGAGCGCTACGCCGGCTTCGGCACCGAGGCGTCCCGGGGCACCAAGACCTTCAGCCTGGTCGGCAAGGTCCGCCGGACGGGGCTCATCGAGGTGCCGTTCGGGATGACGCTCCGCCGCGTGATCGAGGACGTGGGCGGCGGAGTCGCCAAGGGCTTCAAGGCCGTGCAGACCGGCGGCCCCTCCGGCGGCTGTCTCGGCGAGGAGTTCCTCGACACCCCCGTGGACTACGAGAACCTGGCGGCCGCCGGCTCCATCCTCGGCTCCGGCGGTCTGATCGTCCTCGACCAGGACACGTGCATCGTCGACATGGCCCGCTACTTCCTCGGCTTCACGCAGGCGGAATCGTGCGGCAAGTGCGCGCCCTGCCGCATCGGCACCGGCCACCTCGTGGAGATCCTGGACGCGATCTGCGAGGGCAGGGCGGGACTCGCCGATCTGGACCGTCTCGAGAAGCTCGCACAGGTGATCAAGCGCGGCTCTCTCTGCGGCCTCGGCCAGACGGCTCCCAACCCTGTGCTCACCGCGCTCAAGTACTTCAGGGACGAGTTCGTCGAGCACATCGTGGAGCGCCGCTGCCGGGCGACCGTCTGCCGCGACCTCGTCACGTATCGCATCATCCCCGGCAAGTGCACCGGCTGCCAGCGCTGCGTGCAGGTGTGCCCCACCGGCGCTATCACGGGTCCCAGGGCCGAGGCACACAACCTCGACCCTGAGAAGTGCATCAAGTGCCGCTCCTGCTACGAGATCTGCCGGTTCGACGCCATCGCCGGCGACGCCATCGTGATCGCCTCGGGGGCCGGCCATGTCGCCTGACGTGCACCTGCAGATCGACCTCCACGCCGCGGTGGTCCCGGCCGGCAGCACCGTGCTGGAGGCGGCGGAGGCGGCCGGGGTCACCATACCGTCGCTCTGCTCTCACCCCGAGCTGACGCCGTTCGGCGGCTGCAGGCTCTGCGCCGTGGAGATCGACGGCATGAAGCCGTACCCGCTCGCCTGCAGCACCTTGGTCGCCGAGGGCATGCGCGTGCTCACCGACACCGCCGGAGTCCGTGAGGAGCGCCGGGAGATCCTCGGAATGATCCTCTCGGAGCACCCGTCGAGCTGCCTCCTGTGCGGGGAGCAGGACGACTGCCGGCGGACGCAGCGGGCGATCCGCAAGTCCGGGGTCGCGACCGGCTGCCGGAGCTGTGCGCGCGACGGCGCCTGCGAGCTGCAGCGCGTGGCCGAGCTGGTGGGCGTCGAAGGCGTCGTGCATCCGGTCGCCTATCGCGGCCTCGAGCCCGAGCACGACGAGCCGTTCTACGACCGCGACTACAACCTGTGCATCCTGTGCGGCCGCTGCGTGCGCATGTGCGCCGAGGTCCGCGGGGCCGGCGTGCTCGCCTTCGTCGATCGCGGACCACGCACGCTGATCGGTACCGCCTTCGGCGGCTCTCATGAGGCGGCGGGCTGCGAATTCTGCGGAGCCTGCGTCACCGTCTGCCCCACCGGGGCGCTGACGGACAAGGTGTCCAGGTGGGACGGCGCGCCAGACGGCATGGAGACGTCGACCTGCCCGCTCTGTCCGATCGGCTGCCGCATCGAGCTGGCGTACGCCGGCGGCCGGCTCTCCTCCGCGCGCGGCGCCCTCGACCCCGATCTCAACGACGGGCAGCTCTGCCTGCGCGGCCGGTTCTGCCTGCCCGAGACCACGCAGCACCCTGATCGGGCGCGCCGGCCACGGCTGCGCAAAGGACGCTACGATCGCGTCGTCGACTGGGATGAGGCGCTCGCGCACGTCGCCGCGCGGCTGGCCGACGCGCGCTCGACCGACGTGCTCGTGCTGGTGTCGGGCGACCTCACCAACGAGGCGCTGTACACCGCGCAGCGGCTGGCGCGCGAGGGTCTCGCCACCCACGGTGTCGATTCGACCGTGCGCGCCGACCTCCCCGGCGGGCCCGAGACCTGGTCGCGACTCTTCGCCCTTCCGGTGTCGCTCGGAGCGGTCGCGACCGCCGACGTCGTCATCGTAGCGGGGCTGGACCCCCGCTACTCGTTCTCGGTGGCGGGCGTGCAGGTCCGTCGCGCCTTGCGCCGGGGAGCGCGGCTCGTGACCGTGGATGCCCGCGAGACGAGCCTGACGCGGGTGGCCGGCCACGACCTGCGGCCGCGGCCCGGCGAGGAAGCGGCTACGCTCGCCCGGCTCCTCCGGACGGCCCGTCGCAGAAGGCCGCGACCGGCTGCCCGGCCTCAGGACGCGCTCGATGCGGCGGCCGCGGAGGTGGCGCAAGCGCGGGCCCCGGCGATCGTGATCGGACCGCGCGCGTTCGACTGCGCGGACGCGGATGCGCTCCTGGCAGAGCTGGAAGCGCTGGGGTCGCTGCCCGGCGCCACGGTCGTACCGCTCACCTGTGCCGCCAACGCGCGCGGCGCCCTCGAGCTCGGAGCCGTGGCCGGCCTGCTGCCGGGCCCGCGCCGGGAGCGCGCCGGCCGCCGGCGACTCGACCTCGCCGCCGTGCGGACGGGCCGCGCGCCGGCCGTCCTCTACCTGATCGGCGAGACCCCGTTCACGGAACGGCCGCCCTGTGACTACCTGATCGCCCAGGACCTGTACCCGCCGCCGTTCCCCGTAGACGCATTCCTGCCGGCGGCCTCGTTCGCGGAAGCCGGCGGGACGCTCACCAACCTCGAGGGCCGCGTGCAGGATCTGCGACCGGTCGAGCGCCCGGCTCCGGGCGCGCACCGCGACGGGCCGCTCCCGGACTGGGCGATCCTCTCCGGCATCGCGGACCGGCTCGGCCGGCCGGACCTCACCTACGAGGACGGCGACGCGGTGCTCGCGGCGATCCGGGCCGAGCTGCCCGGCTTCCCGCAACGCGGCGACCGGGCGCCGAGGCGCATGACTCCGTTGCCGCCGCGTCGCCGGGCGCGGCCGAGCGCGGCGGAGCCGACTCCCGGCCGCGGCCGTTTCACGCTCGTGCCGGAACGTGCCGGCTTCCGTCATCGCGGCGTGGACCTGAGCGCCGTCGTCGAGGGTCTTGGCGAGCTGGGCCTCGAGGACGGCGTGCGCATGAACCCCGCCGACCTCGCCCGCCTCGGAGTCGAACCGGGCGGACTGGTCACGATCTGGCTGGACGGCGAGCGCGTACAGTCGGCCGTCCGTCCCGACCCCGGGTGCCCGCGTGGCGCCGTCTACGCCACCCGCGTGGCCGCCTGGGGAGGGCTGCGCCCCGGCACTCGCCTGGATGCGCTCTCGCGCCTGCCGGCGCGGCCGTTCCGCGTGCGCGTGGCCGCCGGCGATCGCAGCGGCAGCGACACAGAAGGGAGGCGTCGTGGTCCCCGTCGTTGAACGGCGCATGATCGCGCCCAACCTGCACGTGCTGACGGTGCTGGCCCCGGACGTCGCGGAGGCGGCGGAGCCCGGCATGTTCGTGATCCTGCGCCCGTCGGACGATGGTGAGCGCATCCCGCTCACCATCGCCGGCTGGGACGCCGCCGCGGGCACGGTCACGTCGGTCTTCTCCCAGGTCGGCGCGACGACGTCGCGGCTCGCGCGTCTGACTGCCGGCGACGCCATCCCGTCCTACGCCGGCCCTCTCGGCCGCCCGACGGAGATCGCCGACTTCGGGACCGTCCTCCTCGTCGGGGGCTGCTACGGCATCGGCAGCATCCACCCCGTCGCCAGGGCGCTGACGGCGGCCGGCAACCGCGTCGTCGCGCTGCTCGAGGCTCGCAGCGCCTACCTCCTCTTCTGGGAAGACCGGCTGGGCGCCGTCACCGACCGCGTCATCACCGTGACCCGGGACGGCAGCCAGGGTCACAAGGGACACGTCACTCGCCTCGCCGAGATCCTCGCGCTCGAGGACATCACACCGGACCGCGTGATCGCCCACGGCTGTACGTTCCAGATGATGACGGTGGCCGAGCAGCTCCGGCCCCTGGACGTCCCGGTCATGGTGAGCATGAACCCGATCATGATCGACGGCACCGGCATGTGCGGCGTCTGCCGACTGACCGTGGCGGGAAGCAGGAAGTTCGCCTGCGTCGACGGGCCCGAGTTCGACGCGAGGGAGATCGACTGGGACGAGGTCATGGCGAGACGAGAGAGCTACGCCGCGGAAGAGGTCGCCCCGCTTCGCCGCAGCGGGTCCACCTCTCATTTCTGAGATGGTGACGGGACGAGGAAGAACGGGCCGATGACGAAGGCAGCCGACAGGACCGCCGGAGAAGGCCGCCGGCCGATGCCGAAGCAGGACCCCGCCGAGCGCGTGCGCAACTTCGACGAGGTCGCGCTCGGCTACTCCGTCGACGCTGCCCGGCGAGAAGCTTCGCGCTGCCTCGCCTGCAAGAAGCCGAAGTGCGTCGACGGCTGCCCGGTGGGTATCGACATCCCCGCCTTCATCCAGGCGATCGTCGCCGGCGATCTCACCGCCGGCGTCGCCAAGCTGAAGGAGACGAACGCCCTCCCGGCCGTCTGTGGCCGGGTGTGTCCGCAGGAGGAGCAGTGTGAGCGCCGGTGCATCCTCGGCAAGAAGAGCGAGCCGGTCGCCATCGGGCGTCTCGAGCGCTTTCTCGCCGACTGGGAGGCGGAGCAGGGGGCGACGCGGACGCCCCGGGTCGCGCCGGCCAACGGCCGGCGCGTCGCCGTGGTCGGTTCGGGGCCGGCCGGCCTCACCGTCGCCGCCGACCTGGCCGTGCTGGGCTACGCGGTCACGGTGTACGAGGCCCTGCACGAGGCCGGTGGCGTGCTCACCTACGGCATCCCCGAGTTCCGCCTGCCCAAGGCGATCGTCGCCCGCGAGGTGGAGTACGTGCGCAGCCTGGGCGTCGACCTGCGTCTCGATTTCGTGGTCGGCAAGACGCGCACCGTCGACCGCCTGCTGGAGTCGGCGGACGCCGTCTTCGTGGCCGCCGGAGCGGGGCTGCCGTGGTTCCTCGACATCCCCGGCGAGAACCTCAACGGCGTCTACTCCGCCAACGAGTACCTGACCCGCTGTAACCTGATGAGGGGCTACCGGTTCCCGGCCACGGAGACCCCCCTCAAACGGGCGACCCGGGTGGCGGTGTTCGGCGGCGGCAACGTCGCCATGGATTCGGCGCGGACGGCGCTGCGTCTCGGCGCCGACGAGGTGCATGTCGTCTATCGGAGAAGTCGGGAGGAACTTCCGGCCCGCCTCGAAGAGGTGGAGAACGCGGAGGAGGAGGGCATCATCTTCGACTACCTGACCCTTCCCGTGCGCCTGATCGGCGACGAGCGCGGGTGGCTCGCCGAGATCGAATGCCTGCGCATGGAGCTCGGCGAGC
Source organism: uncultured Thermoleophilia bacterium (assembly GCA_963736645.1). GTDB lineage: Bacteria > Actinomycetota > Thermoleophilia > UBA2241 > UBA2241 > CAIXSE01. The sequence goes on from CAVTPJ010000002.1 coordinate 396,323, forward strand.
CTGACGACTCCGGCCGCCGCCGCCCGATCCCCGTCCCGGGATCGGAGTTCCGTCTTCCGGCGGACGCCTCCGTGTGCGCCATCGGCAACAGCCCGAACCCGCTCGTCCCCATGACGACTCCCGGCCTCACGGTCGGCGACCGTGGCACGATCGTCGCCGACGAGGAGACCGGCCGCACGTCACGCGACGGGGTGTGGGCCGGCGGCGACGTCGTCACCGGCGCGGCGACGGTGATCAGCGCGATGGGCGCCGGCCGCCGGGCGGCGCGCTCGATCCACGAGTCGCTCGCCGGCCTGGGGGGAGGCGAGCGACGATGAGACTCGATGAGGTGGCGGCCGTCCTCGGCTGCGAGCTGCTGAGCGCCGCCGACCGCGACGCCGACCTGGAGGTCCACGCCGTCGTGGCATCCGACGGCATGAGCGAGATCCTCGCCTTCCACTGCCCGCACGCGCTGATGCTGACGGGGCTCACCAACATCCAGTCGGTGCGCACCGCGGTGGTGGCCGACGTGCACGCGATCGTCTACGTCCGCGGCAAGCGGCCGTCCGAGGACGTCTTGCGGCTCGCACGAGACAAGGGCATCCCCGTCCTCTCGACGTCGCTCGGCATGTTCGACTGCTGCGGCCTGCTGCACCGCGCCGGGCTCAAGGGGGCGATGTAGGTGGCCGAGGAGCTGCTCGGGTGCTGCTACCGCGTCCACGGCCGCGACTTCGACAAGGGTGGCGAGACCTCCACCGAGATCAAGTCGCTCCTCACCAGCCTCGACCTCGACCCCCAGACCGTGCGCCGCGCCGTCGTGGTGGCCTTCGAGGCCGAGATGAACGTCATCATGTATGCGGCTGAGGGCGACCTCACGCTCACCATCACCGACGACTACATCGACCTCCGGATGCACGACCGCGGGCCGGGGATCCCCGACCTGGAGCTCGCCATGCAGGAGGGCTGGTCCACGGCGACCGACGAGATGCGGGAGATGGGCTTCGGCTTCGGCATGGGCCTCCCCAACATCAGACGCAACGCCGACGAGTTCTCGATCAGCTCGGAGGTCGGGCGCGGGACGGTCGTCAACGTCAGGATCGGGCTGATCGGCGATGGCTGAGTACACGCACGGCTTCCGGCTGGACGCCGCTCTCTGCAACGGTTGCCTCGCCTGCATGCGCGTCTGCCCCACCGCGGCGATCCGGGTGAGACACGGCAGGGCGACCGTGAGTCGCGACCTCTGCATCGACTGTGGGTCCTGTCTCAAGACCTGCCCGACGGGCGCGTTCACGGCGACCACGAGGACGCTGGAGGAGTACGGCGACTTCGCCTACAAGGTCGCCATCCCTTCGCCGGTGCTGTTCGGGCAGTTCCCCCTCGACGTGCAGCCCGAGCACGTCGCCCAGGGGCTGCTCGCCGTCGGCTTCGACGCGATCTGGGACTACGGGGTCGAGATGCGTCTGGTCACCCAGGCCATCCTCGAGTACGTGGAGGCATGGGACGGTCCGCGACCGGTCATCTCCATCACCTGTCCGGTGATCGTGCGGCTGCTGCAGGTCTCGTACCCGCGGATGCTGGAGCAGGTCATCCGCGTGCACCCGCCACGCGAGATCGCCGGCCGTGAGCTCAAGCGCCGCTACTCGACCCAGCTCGGCCTGCGGTCAGACCAGATCGCCGCCATCTACGTCACACCGTGCCAGGCGCGCACGGTCTCCATCATGGAGCCGGCCGAGGGCGGACGGAGCTTCCTCGACGGCGCCGTCGGCATCCCGGACCTGTACAACCAGATCCTCGTCGAGGCGCGGAGGGCGGCGGAGGTCGAGGAACACATCCAATCGTGGGACCCGGTCCGGTCGGCGATCATGCTCCGCTGGTCGACCTGGCGCCCGCTCGCGGACCTCCTGCACGGCCACCGCTACCTCTCCGTGACGGGCCTGCCCAACGTGATCCGCGTGTTCGACGACATCGAGAAAGGCAAGCTCAAGGACATCGACTTCCTCGAGTGCCACGCCTGCTGGGCGGGGTGCTCCAACGGCAACCTCACCGTCGACAACGTCTACGTGTGCCAGGCCAAGCTGCAGAGCCTCATGAGCGACCTCCCCGACACCGACTCGGCTACGGAGGCCGAGCTGGCGCGCCGCTACCCCGACGAGGACTACTCGATGGAGCGGGCCCTTCAGCCTCGCGAACGGGTCGTCGTGGGCGATCTCCGCGAGCGGGTCCGGCGGCACAAGGAGGCCCAGCTCATCGAGGCGTCGCTGCCCGGCTACGACTGCGGGCTCTGCGGCGCGCCATCGTGTACGCTCCTCGCCCACGACGTCGCCGCCGGCGACGCCGACAAGACCGACTGCGTGTTCCTCTCCCGGCGACGGCTGGACGAGCTGCGGCACGGCCGTCGCGGATCTCTTGACGAACACCGCTGATGCGCCGGGGGCGGCGGCGCTTCCGCACCGCCGCCCCCGGCGTCATTCTTCAAACGCGCGGCCGCACCCTGCGCGGCCCAGCGGTCACACCATCTCGTGATACTTGTACGAGATCTTGACCTTGGTCCGGTAGGCCACGATCTGCTTGTTGTCGATCTTCATGTCGAACTCGACGGCCTCGGCGACACGCAGGTCCTCGCGGTGGATGCCCGCCTTCTCCACGGCGTTTCTCGCCGCCTGTTCCCACGACTCGGCGCTCGAGCCGATCACTTCCATCACCCGGTAGACGCTGTCCGACATAGGGACTCCTTCGCTCGTTGTGGCGCAGAGATGACGTATCTTAGCCGGAACCGGCCGATTCCGAACCCTGAGCATACGAACATCTGTCCGCCCCCGATGCTAGCCTCGTATGCGAACGCCGCCGCGGGCCACGGGCCGCTCCAACGGCACGCCCACGACGCGGTCGCTGCAGACCACGCGTCTCCGGTCGTGCGGCGGCGTTCCTTTCCGGTCAACGAACGAGCACGGGAGCCGCCATGACCACTCTCCGCCCCTGCCCTCCCGTGCGCGGGCCACGACGGCGTCCGGTGCGGTCTGTCGCCGTCGACGAGGAGCTCGTCTGGGTGGTCGCGGTGCCGCCGCTGGAGCCGGCGACCACACGGGCCTCCTCCCCTGCGGCGCTGGTGCACCTGAGCGTCCAGCTCGCCCAAGACCTCGCGGCCGCGAGTGGAGCGGCGCTCGAGGCGGCGTTCGCCGAGGCCGACCTCATCGACGCCGCGGCCCGCGCCGTGGCCGGCTACCTCGATGACCTGCCCGATCTCCCCTTTGTGGGCGAGCCCTTCGGCGGCGAAGAAGGCACCGACTGACGGCACCTCGGTCATGTGCAGGCTGATCGCCCTGCGCGGGCAGGCAGTTCGCTCAAGGAAGCGAGGCGGCAAGCCGACTCCGTAGAAGCAAGGTAGCGACTCCGGTCGTCGACGCTAGGGTCTCTCACCCTGCCGTCGTCTGAGCAGTTGCGAGACCCCCTAGCGATGCGGAGTGACGACAGCGACATGACACGAGGCTTCACGGCACGCCACCCCCGCTTCAGGCAGGCCTTGGCGACGGCGCTCGTCGTCCTCGCCGCATGTCTCGTGGCCGTGTGGGTCGCACCCCGCGCCAGCGGCGCTGCCGCCGCATGGATGCGCACCCCCTCGGTGCGCCTGCAGACCCTCAAGATGCCCGGCGACAGTCTCCCGCTCGTCAGGCCGGGAGCGCGGGCCGGTGCCCCGGCGGTCCTCGACGCCGGCATGCGCTTCTCCATGGCCGGCGTCGTCTGCGACGTGCCCGGCAAGGGCGCCGTGACCGTGCGCGTGCGTACCAGCCTCGACGGCTCCGCCTGGGGTCCCTGGCTGGAGGCCCCACTGGAGGTCGCCGATGAGGCCGGCGGCGCCCGCGCGTTCACCGATCCCCTGTGGACCGGCCCGGCTCGGTACGTGCAGGTCACGGCAGCCGGCAGCCCCGGTGGCCCATCCGCTCTCTCCGGGGTGCGACTGGTCGCCATCGACCCCGACGAAGACGCCGATCCCGTCGCCCGCGCCGTCGGCGCCGTCCGCCACGTGGCGGCGACCGTGGCCGGCATCGACCTCGTACCGCCGGCAGCGGCCGCCACGGCAGCGCCGACCATCGTCACGCGCGCCGAGTGGGGCGCGGACGAGGGGCTGCGCTCCGGATCACCGTCCTACGCCCCCGTCAAGATGGCCTTCGTCCACCACACGGCCGGCGGCAACGACTACACGCCCGCCGACTCCCCCGCGCTCATGCGCGGCGTCTATGCCTACCACACCAGGAGCCTGGGCTGGAGCGATATCGGCTACAACTTCCTCATCGACCGCTTTGGGACCATCTTCGAGGGACGGTACGGCGGCATGGACCGCGGAGTCGTCGGCGCGCAGGTGTTCGGCTTCAACACAGGCAGCACCGGCGTCTCCGTGATGGGGACCTTCACCGATGAGGCGCCGCCGACTGTGGTGGTCACGGCGCTCGAGCGGCTGCTCGCCTGGAAGCTCTCCGTCCACGGCCTCGATCCGGCGGGCACGGCGCGGCTCACGTGCGGCGTCACCCAGAAGTTCGAGCAAGGCGCCTCCGTGGCGTTCCCCGTCGTCGCCGGGCATCGTGACGCGAACTTCACCGAGTGCCCCGGCGCGAAGCTGTATGCGCTCCTCCCGGCGATCCGCAGCGACGTCGCCCGGCGCACGCAGGTCTCCGTGAGGGCCGGCCTCAGCGTCAGCACGCCGCTCATCAGTCCCAACGGCGACGGCGTCTTCGACACGACCTCCCTGAAGGTGACCCTCTCAACGGCCGCCGACTGGCGGCTCACGGTGCGCGATGCGCGCGGCGACGCCGTCACTTCGTGGAGCGGCCAAGGTACGTCGAGAACGGTCACGTGGCACGGCGCCTCCGGGGGGACCCCCGTTCCCGACGGCGTCTACACCGCGAAGCTGACGGCCGCAGCCGCCGGCGTCGACGCCGCCCCCGTGACGCGCACGATCACGGTCGACACGGTCGGGCCGCGCCTGGTCAGCGCCGTCGCCGCGCCTCTCACGTTCAGCCCGAACGGCGACGGGCGGGCCGAGACGATCGCGGTCACCTACCGCCCGGCGGAGGCTTGCGCGGTCCGCGTCGCCATCGTGGGCGAGGACGGCGCGGTGGTGCGCTGGCTGCACAACTGGCGGGCGCGGGGTACCGGCTCGTATTCGGTCACCTGGGATGGCAGGGTCCCCACCGGTAGTCGTATGGTGGCGGCTCGCGACGGCCAGTACCGCTTCCGCATCGAGCGCCGCGATGCGGTCGACAACCGCATGCGCCGGGGCGTCAGGATCACCCTCGACCGCACGCTGGGCTTCCCCACGGCGAGCCCGGTGACGCTCTCGCCGAACGGCGACGGCCGACGCGACGCGACGACCCTCGGGTTCAAGCTGGCTCGTCGCGCAGCGGTCAAGATCGTCCTGCGCCTCGGACCCGACGTGGTCCGCACACTCATGCTCGGCACGCTGGAGGCCGGCGTCCATACCACGACGTGGGACGGCAGGGCCGGCTCGGGCGAGTACCTCGCCGGCGGCCGGCCGGTCTTCACCGTCACCGCCGTCTCCACGATCGGCAAGAGCAGCGTCAGCAAGGCGCTCATCGTGGATCTCTATCGCCCGAAGCTGTACGCCCCCACCGGCAAGACGGCGCGGCCCGCCACGGCCACGCGCCTCGGCGTCAAGGCCTCGGATCCGTTCAGCGCCAAGGTCGACCTACGCTTCGTCATCACCGACTCGCGGGGACGGCGCGTGGCCTCCGGTCACCCCGGGTGGGTACCCACGGGACAGGCGCTGAGTGCCCTGTGGACTCCGAGATCGCGCGGCGTCTTCACGGTGACCTGGCGAGCGACCGACGTGGGCGGCAACCGCGAGTGGGCGCCCGCCACCACCCGTGTCGTGGTCCGCTAGTCGCACACCGGGCGCCACCGGCGACGAATGACGTTCGGCCCGGCTCGGCTCGGGCGGCCGCTCGTTCGTCAGTAGATCTCGGGGATGAACGTCTGGCTGTCGATCGGCGGCCGCACATACCCCTTGTCAGGCGGCCGCTCGGCCAGCTTGAGGTTCTTGTGCGTGACGTCCTCGTAGGCTATCTGGCCGAGCAGGTGATGGATCATGTTCAGCCGCGCGCGCCGCTTGTCGTCGGCGTTGACCACCCACCACGGTGAGTCCTTGGTGTCGGTGTAGGCGAACATCTCGTCCTTGGCCTGTGAGTACTCGACCCAGCGCATCCGGCTCTCGAGGTCCATCGGGCTGAGCTTCCAGACCTTGAGCGGGTCCTTGAGCCGCGCCTGGAACCGTCTCTCCTGCTCGTCGTCGCTCACGCTGAACCAGTACTTGAGGAGGATGATGCCACTGCGGATGAGCATGCGCTCGAACTCGGGGCAGGTGCGGAAGAACTCCCACACCTCGTCCTCGGTGCAGAACCCCATCACGCGCTCCACCCCGGGACGGTTGTACCAGGAGCGGTCGAAGAGGACCATCTCGCCGGCGGCCGGGAGGTGCTCCACGTAGCGCTGGAAGTACCACTCGGTGCGCTCGCGCTCCGTCGGCGTCGCCAAGGCGGCGATGCTCGCGACGCGCGGGTTGAGGTGCTCGGTCACGCGCTTGATGGTGCCGCCCTTGCCGGCGGCGTCGCGCCCCTCGAAGATCACCGCGACGCGGAGCCCCGCGTGCCTGATCCACTCCTGGAGCTTGACGAGCTCGACCTGCAGCTTCTCGAGCTCCGCCTCGTAGACCTCGCGGTCCATCTTCTTGTGGTGCCCGGGCTTCTCCGCCGGCGGCGTGCTCATGTCCGTCAGCGGTCCGGTCTTCTCGATAGCGTCGGCGTGCTTCTTGTCTTTGGACTTGTCGGCCATCGCGCTCCCCTCAGCGGGCTTGGCTGTCCGCCACATGATAGTCCAGCCGAGGCACATGCGGGAGTGTCGGTGCGCCACGGCCCGTTTCAGCCCCTGTAGTATCCTGTCCACACGTGAGCAGCGCGGAGTGGAGACCCCCTGTGGAGCTGTCCGACCTTCCTCTCGAGGCCGAGCTGGCCGAGATCGCCGAGCGCGCCGAGCCGGGACGCACGGCTCGCATCGCCGTGCGCTACTGGGGCTGGGACGGGCGCGGAGGCACCACTCTCGAGACGACCGGTCGCGAGTTCGGCATCACGCGCGAGCGCGTGCGCCAGCTCTGCGACCGTCTGACGCAGGAGCTGGCTACCGGCGCGCCCGGCAGCTCCCCGGCCCCCACGACGGCCGGGCCGCGCAGCGCCATCACCCCGGCCCTCGACGCAGCGCTCGTGCTCGCCGCTCACGCGGCCCCGACGACCGCGCTCGACCTCGCCCGCCGGCTGGCGGACGCGCGCATCGCCGCGCAACCCTTCGATCCGGCGGGACTCCTCACGGCGGCCGCCGCGCTTGGCCGCGAGCCGACCTTCGCGCTCGAGAACGTCAAGGACGTCCGCGTGGTGCTCCCGCACCCCGCCGACCCCGGCAGCGACACGGTGGCCGTCATCGCAGCCGTCGTGGACACGGCCCACGCGGTGGTCAGGAGAGCCGGCGCGGCGCGCGTCGCCGAAGTCACCGGCCGGGTGGCCGCCGACCTGGCGGTCTGGGTCGACGACGCGCTCGTGACCGCGGTCGTGTCCGAGCCCGCCGGCTTCGTGTGGCTCGAGCGCCGGACAGGATGGTTCTACCTGCCGTCCGTCGCCAGGAACGCCGTCGTCTCTCGCGTCGCCAAGATCCTCAGCGTCTCCGGCGCCGTACGCCTTGCGGACCTGCACCAGGGCATCCGCAGGGATGAGCGGATGCGCGGGTTCGTGATGCCCGAGTACATCCTCGCGGAGCTCTGCGAGCGCCTGCCCGGCGTCGGGGTCGCCGGTGACGTCGTGTACGCAGAGCCGCCGCAGCTCGCGGAAGACGTCCTCGAGACGACCGAGCTCACGCTCCTGCGGCTGCTCGCGGAAACCGGCGGAGAGGCCGATCGACACGAGCTCGAGAAGGCCTGCCTCAGCGCCGGCATGAAGCTCTCGAGCTTCAACAACCGCATCGCCTACTCGCCGATCATCAAGGACCTGGGGCACGGACGATACGGCCTCCGGGGTATCACGGATCCCGCCGCAGCCACAGGCGCCAGATGGGGTCCCGCGGGCGGGCGGGCCGCCACGCCGGACGACGAGGTGCCGCGGCCGGGGGACCTCGCGTCCTTCCGGCCGCCGCGCCGCCGTTGAGGAGAGACTGCCGTGATCCCTCTGCGCATCGCCGCCGTTGCCTGCACGGCGCTCTTCGCCGCCCTGCTCGTCTGGCTCTACGGCATCCGGACGACGCTCGTCTGGGCGGCGGCGATGGGCGGCTTCCTCCTCGTCCTCTGGGCGGCCACGATCCCGCTGCGCGTGCGCCAGCGACGCGCCTGGCGCGAGATGGGTCTCGGCCCGGACGGCCGGCCGTTGCCCGAGGTCGAGGAGAGCACGTCCGTCGACCACCATCAGACCGGCCCGGTCGTGTCGGAGGCCGCCCCGGCGGACCCGGACGGGCCGACCGAGGACCGATGACCGGCGCCCTCGGCATCGTGGGGCGCCGCTTTCCCTCCGTCACCGGCACGGCACTCACGGGCGCGCCGGTCCGCTTTCCCGAGGACCTCTCCGGCGCCCCGGCGTTGCTCCTGTGCGCCTACCGTCGCGGGACCCAGGCAGACGTCGACCGCTGGGCCGCGTTCGCGACCCGGGAGCTGGGCGGGCTGGCCGCGTACGAGGTGCCGATCATCCCCTCACTGGTATGGCGACCACTGCAAGGCTGGATCGACGGCGGCATGCGCGGCGGCGTGCCGCCGGGGCAGTGGGCGCGCGTCGTGACGATCTACGAGGACGGCGCGCCGGCGCGGGCGTTCATCGGCGACGGCGGCGGCCGGCGCACCCAGGTCGTGCTGCTCGACGCCGCCGGCGTGGTAGCGTTCCACGACGCCGGCGGCTTCACCTCAGACGCGGCGGCCCGCCTGACGGCGGCCGCCGCGGCGCTCGAGGGCTGAACCTCAGCCGGCGCCGAAGAAGTCGCCCGCGAGCTCCGGTGCGACGACGGTGAGCAGCTCGGCGGGTGAGTACACGATGCGCTCGGCTCCGGCGGCGATGAGCAGCTCCGGCTCGTGCCATCCCCAGGACACGCCCACCGGCGTCACGCCCGCCTCCCGCGCCTCACGGATGTCGCCGGCGGTGTCGCCGACGTACCAGTAGACCTCCTGCCCGGGGAACCGGGCCAGGAGGGCGTGGATCTTCTCGACCTTGCTGCGCGCGGTCTCGGCGCCCGCGACCTCTGCGACCCCGGTGATGCCGTGGCTCCGGAGCCAGCCCTCCACGACGCCGGCGGGGCTGGAGGTGACGACGACCACGGTCCGCGTCTCCCCCAGGTCTTCAAGCACTTGCGGGATCAGGGGAAAGGGCTTGAGCCAGTGGCGTGCGCGGATCAGCGCGTCTCCCAGCCGGTGGAGCACCTCGGCGACACGGTCGTCATCGACGCCGCGGGCCCGCATGCCGGCGTAGAAGTTGTCCTCCATCACGGCGAGCAGGTCGTCGGTAGTGGTGAACCCCTCGGCGCCGGCCGCCCGGCAGGCGTCGAGGAAGGCCGTGCTGAAGACGTCGAGCGAGTCGACGATGACGCCGTCGAAGTCGAACATGACAAGTTCCCGGCGATCCTGGTCCACGGCCATCCTTACTGTCGGACGAAACGACGAAGGCCGGCCGGCCGCTGACGCGGCCGGCCGGCCCCCACACGAACTCAGTAGTGCAGTCCGGTCTTCTTCTTGAACTGCTCGACGCAGTTGATCTCGATGTCGAGCAGCTGGGCGATGCGCGCCTTGGCGGCGATGCCCTTGGCCACGCCGGGGACACCCGTGATCGTCCCGATGTCGAGCTCCTCCCTGAGGAGCCGCATGGTGTAGGGATCGCTGAGGTCCCGCGGGGTCACGTGGAGCTTGTCGGCGACGTACTTCTTGGCTTCGTCGATCCTCATCTTCTTGCTGAGCTGCATACGAGCAACGAGATCTCCCGCTGCCCTGATGCCGCCCATGGACGAGGCCAACAGATGCGCCATGTGCATGCCGGCGGGGTCACCGGTACCCACCTACAACCCGTCTGCTTTGCCGATCTCGATCATGGCCGCGCTGCAGCGGGTCACGACGTCGACGGCCGGGGTCTCGAACATCGGCACACCGCCGACGCCCATGCCCACGTTCGGGTGGATCGGCACCTTGGCGATGTCGGTGCACGACTTGACGAAGACGAGCGCCTTGCCGAGGTTCCACGGCGTGGACTTCTTGGTGTTGGTCGTGCTGACCGGGCCGAAGATCGCGACGCCGGCCTCCTCGCACACCTGCAGCTGCTGGTGCGGCCACATGCCGGCCAGTCTCTTGCCGTTGTACTCGATGGTGCCGTGGATGCCGGTCACCATCTCGGTCGACATGCCGATCTCGACAGGCATGCCGGTCTCCTTGGCGACGTGCTCGGTGCTCTTGAGTACCGCGGCGAACTCACCGTCGCCGGTGGACGCCACGGTGTCGTAGTCGATGCCGTCGGCGCCCATCTCGACCATGCAGTCGCTCATCTCGATGCAGTCTTCGAGGCACTTGGCGCCGGCCGCCTCCTGCGTCTCCTGCGACTCCTTGATCTTGCCCTGCTGCATGAGGTCGTAGGGGTTTTCGAACGGACCGTCGGTCTTGAAGTACAGGCCGAGGTTCGGCATGAACCCGTAGAGCAGCGGGAAGATCGTGGTCTCCTGCAGGATCTCGACGTGGAGCATCTCGAGCTTCTTGAGGAAGCGCTGCGGCTTGACCGAGTAGTCGTTGTGCGAGATCTCCATGGAGTCGAAGCCGAGCATGGACTCGAAGAGCCGCACGCCGACCTCGCGGTTGACGGGAGCGACCACGCCGCTGGACATCTGCGACGAGTTCAGCGCGTTGACGCACCCGTCCTTGGTCATGACGACCTCGTGGCCACGCTCCACTCCCCAGATACGTGTCGGGGCGGCGAACATGTCGACCAGCCAGTCGATCTCGTTCTCGGTCAGCGGCGGGACCTTCGCCTTCTTGGCCGCGAACTCCGACCCGTCGATGAACTCCTGGCGGAGCTCGTCCATGGTGAACTCGACGTTCGAGTTGTCACCCATTCTCGTCAGGATCTTGGTCATCTATACGGCCTCCACTGTGTCGCTGGTCAGAAGCCCCAGGCCGTCCCGGGGTCTTGTGTCGTGTCGTCTCTCGTGTACGTCTTCGCAGGTGACGCCGGCGGCGGCCCTGCGGCCACCGCCGGCGTCGGTGATCACGCCGCTTCGGCGAGCTTCTCGATCGCGTACTCGACCGGGATCTCCTTGGCGACGGCCTCGAGTTCCATGCCCTGCTTCTTGCGGATCGACCCACGCGACGATCCAGATCACAACGCCGGCCAGGTAGAGGACGCCCATGAAGAGCGCGGACTCCCACAGGTTGATGTAGTAGACCCCGTCGGGATCCCAGATGTACATGTAGATGTTGAAGACCAGGAAGGCGCAGTAGACGGCAGCGATGATGGCCATCCACGGGAGGCCGGCGATGCCCGACTTGGGCAGGGCGCTGTTCTCCCAGATGCCGCGAGCGCGCCACTTCATGACCATGAAGGCGAGCCCGCAGAAGAGGAACATGATGATGATGCCGAACGTCGCATCGTAGGTGAAGAGCTTGACGATCGTGACTCCCCGCTCCTCCACGACGGGGGTGTACGCGTAGAGCGCCGCCATGATGATCGACGGGATCGTCATGAGCAGCAGAGCGACCGTCGGCACGCCGCCGGAGGTCACCTTGGCCGCCCGCTCGGGCAGGATGCGGTCGAACGCGGACGCGAAGATCATGCGCGTCGACGAGAGGAAGAGCGTGCCGAACCAGCCGAAGAGCAGCAGGCTGATGGCGGCCACCAGGATGACCTGGAAGGCCGCGTTGGGCACGATCCAGCTGATCATCGCCGTCGGCGAGATGTAGTCGCCGCCGATCGGGGAGATGCCCCACCAGAAGGAGGCCATCATGCCCATGAAGGCCTGATAGCCGACCTTCCAGGTCATCAGCCCGAGGAAGGACAGGGCGATGATCGTCGGCACGAAGAGCCCGCCGAGCATCTGGTAGATGTTCTTGCGGAAGTCCTTGGCCCCGCGGACCTCGCCGTACAAGGTGGCGCCCCAGTTCGGCCACGCCATCCAGAACAGCATGAACGGGATGATGCGCCCAGGTGGCCCAGCTCAGGCCGCCGCTGAACGTGGAGGTCGGCATGCCGGTGCCGGCGCCGACGGCCTCGACAGCCTCGAACGCGCCGGCGTGGGTCTCGCCCTCGACGACGACCATGTTGCCTTCGTCGTCGTAGACGAACAGGCCGGCTTCGTCCTGCTCGTACTTCGTGCAGGTCGAGCAGGCCCACGTCGCCGCCGTAGTACTTCTCGGCGGCCTGGTTGAACTTCTCCTTGAAGGAGTCGCCGGAGGTCACCAGCAGCAGGATACCGCAGATGATGACGCCGGCGAGGCCGATCCACATGGCCCACTTCTGGAAGTTGGCGTAGGTCTTCATGCCGACGGCCACGAGGATCGAGGCGATCGCGATCACGCAGAGCGACGCCACGAAGATGCCGGTCGCGGTGCCGAGCCAGTCGGCCGCCCCATTGAGCCCGAGGATGCGGAAGATGGGCTTGACCGTGGTCTGCACGCCCATGTCGGCGTAGATCGGGTGTCCAGAGCCACAGGATGAACCACCAGCCCACGGCGGCGATCACGAAGCCGATGGAGCTGTGGAAGATGCGTGTGATCCAGACGTAGTCTCCACCCGCGCGCGGCATCGCCGAGATCAGGCCCGCGTACACGATGATCTCGAGCACGATGAAGCACGCGGTGATGACGATCGCCCAGAACAGACTGCCGCCTGGGATGAACGTGGCGTACGCGAACGACCAGATCGCGAGGAACAGGTTCACGGAGAAGAACGAATACCGGAACCCGTCCATCGACGACCAGCCCTTGACCAGGCCACTCGCCTTGCGGACGAACAGTGTCTGCTCGCCCGGCTTGCTAGCGTCAGTCGCCATCAGCTAAGTCCCCCTTCTGTCGCTGGTGCCCCGGTGGCGCTCGCTGCGCCCCCGAAGGCCTCCGTCATGCGCCCGGGTGCCCTCACCCGGACGTCAGCCTGTACCGCTTCAGCTTGTTCTTGCCATCGAGGTCGACCACGCAGCCCGCGACCATGCCTTCGACGTACGAGCTGCCCGGGTTGATGGAGAGCGTGCGCCCGATGCGGACGGCCGCCCGGCTCTCGTGGATGTGCCCGTGCAGAGACAGGATGGGCTGGACCTCTTCGATCACCTCCTTGACGGCGGTGGAACCGACGTGCGCCGAGTCCTGACCCTGGACGGTGAGCGTCTCCCAGTCGATCTTCGGGGCCACGTCGAGCTGCGTGTCGTAGGGCGGTGCGTGCAGGCCGAGCACGAGACGCTCGGGCGGTACCGTCGCCTGCTTGACGATGCCCATGATGCGCTCCTTGAGCTTGGGCTCTTCCTCCTCACGCGGGGTGTCCCACGGCGTGAGGTTGGTCCAACCGCTCGAAGCGAGCTGGTACCCGCCCGGCAGGTCGAGGACGTTGCCCTCGCCGACCTGCATGTGCTTGGACGTCGCGAGGATGTCGTCGATGTCGTGGCGATCGTCGTTGCCGGGACAGACGATGCACTGGATGCCGCTGCCCTCGAGCTTGGCGTCCGCCCACTCGACCCACTCCTCGACGGTCTTGCGCATCTGCTGCGTGGAAGAGCTCTTCGAGCTTGTCCTCGTCGCTGGTGTACTCGTCCCGCTCCTCGGGCGTGAGGGCGACGGGATAGTAGCCGTGATCCTTGATGAGGCGCTCCGCCTTGGCGAGGTCGTCGGCGCCGTTCAGGTCGTGCGTGATGTCGAGCATGTGGTAGCGCCACTGCTCGGGACCCGTCTGCACGATCGGGACGATCGCCTTGCCGGTCATGTCCCCGCCGAGGATGAGCACATCGGCCTCGTAGTGCTTGGCCGAGTTGATGAACTTGCGCCAGCAGACCTCCGAGCCATGGACGTCCGTGGCGAAGAAGAGTCTCACCTTCACGCCCTACCCCCTTTCGCCGCGTACGCGGGTCGCGTTTTCACTGTGCGTCCAGCCACTTCTGGTAGTCGGGATCGGCGATACCGCGCTCGGCGCGTCCGACGCGGTCCATGGCCCATTCCATGTAGTCGAAGTCGATCTTGGACACCGTGTGCTGGATCATCGCCCAGACGTCCCACCAGACGGCGGAGACGATCTTGTAGAGCATCATGCGGCCGAACAGCCGCTCGTCCATGTGACCCAGATAGGTCTCGATGATGAGCCGCTCTTCCTCGCGCGAGTACGGATGCTCCATGACGTGGTCGCCGAGGTCGAAGTACGGGTCGGTCATGCCGCCGTACTCCCAGTCGATGATCCACATCCTGCCGTCGGCGTCGATGATGAAGTTCTCCGAGAGCAGGTCGTTCTGGCACGCGACGTCCGGCACGGGGTCACGCCCCACGGCTTCCTCGATCTCGGGCATCCGCTCGAGCAAGGCCGCGAGCCGCTCCGGCATGGGGGCGTCGATGTCCTGTGCCACCTTCGTGTACCGGCGCAGCATGTCGAAGATCGCGATCTTGTTGTTGAAGACCGCCTTGTCGTGATACACCCGGACCGCCTCGACGGCCTGCTTGATGCGCTCCGGATGCCCGGCCATCGTGTCGGGGTGCATGACCTCGCCGTCGATGAAGTCGATGACCATGGCCTTCTCGGGCTCGATGACGTGGGCGACACGGGGAGCGGTGCCGATCCTGGCCACCTCGATCATGCACTCGCGCTCGATGTCGCGGTCGATGAACATGTCGGTACCGGCGCCGGGTACGCGCAGCACGTACTTGCCGCCGCCCGGATTGCCCCAGCCACCATTCACCCAGACGATGTAGTTGTGGTTGGTGATGCCGCCGCCGAGCTCCTCCCAGCGGACGTCTTTGCCCTTCCAGTCGTCGATGCGCGCGATGAGCTCGTCAGGCGAAAGGTGGTGAGCCTCTGTTGCCATGTACCCTCTCTTTCCTACTGGCGGCGCGACGGCCGCGCGGGTGTCGGCGTTACCGAAGTGGCGCCAATCGCGCGCCGAGCAGGTGTCGGCGCCGTCCCCGCCGCCGCGAGGCGGGCGGGGACGGCGCCGAAGACACGACGAGGCAGACGCAAGCTCACGAAACGGGGACCTCGAGACCCATGCCGGCGAGCTCCGAGCGGACCTCGTCCATGGCCCTCTGGTAGTCGGCGTTCTTGATCCGCTTGGTCTGCATGTCGTAGACCTCCTGGAAGGTGAGGCCCTTGTCAGGATCCTTGAGCTTGTCGCCGAACAGCGGGAAGAGCTTCTGGGCGATGGGCTCCGCCTGGGCGCGCGTGAGCTTCGAGGCGGCCAGGCCGATCTCGGCGTGGAACTTGTGGTCGTCCGGCACCAGCGAGTCCGACTGGACCGCCATCGCCGGATGACCTGAGAAGACGTTTCCACCAGACGTCACGACCGCGAGCATATAGCAGGCCATTTCGTAATGGTACTGCTTCGTGCCTGAGCCGCCGCCGAGATACGGCAGGTTCACCATCGGGTAGCCCATGTTGCGGCCGATCGCGGCGTTGGACATGGCGATCGCCCAGATGAGCGGCTTGGTGGACGAGAGGTGCAGCTTGCTGTGCAGCGGGGCGTTGTAGTGGTAGCTGCCGCGGAAGACCAGGTTGCCCATGATCATGTAGGCGGTCGCGGTGACGGCCACGCCCTCGGCGCCGCCCGCGTAGCCGCCGAAGAGCGGCGTCGAGGTGGAGCCGATGTTGGCGCTGATGCTGTTGTAGAAGGCGACCTTCTGCAGCGCCTCGTAGCCGACGACCATCTCGGAGAGGAAGTCGATCAGGAAGCCGTCGCTCGGTCGCAGCCCGAACTCGGGATAGCTCGCGGCGAACATGGATGCCGGCTGGGAGGCGGCGGAGATGCCGTTGATGATCGGCAGGCCGGCGCGGCCCGAGCGGCGGATGCCCTCACGCGCCAGGCGCACGGTCTTGCAGGCCGAGAGGATCTCCTGCGGCGAGCGCACGCGCGAGTCCTTGCCGCGAAGGTGCAGGATCGACGGCACGCTGACGGAGTCGACGATGTTGTAGGACGCCATCTTCTCGACGGTGTCCACGAAGACCTGCTCGTCGGTGGTGTAGATGCCCCCGCCGACGTGCACCCACGGCCGGTCGTCGGTGGTGTCGGGACGACGGCCGCGCATGACCTTCTGCTCGCGACGCTCGCCGAACGTGGTCTCCTTGGGGCACTCCTGGCACGCGGTCACGATCTCGTCACGCGTGAACTGCATGACGCGATTGGTCTCGGGGCAGTAGGCGCCGGCCTCGGCGATGAGGTCCACGGCCGCCTCGAAGACACCGTCGGTCAGGGCGTCGTCGGTGTTGATGATGGTCTCTTTGTCCCACTTCACCTTGTGCCGCGCGATGACCTCGGCCAGCTTGGGGACGTAGCGCTTCATGTAGTAGTCGGTCTCGGAGGTGAGCGGGCCGGTCTCGGCGCGGTCGAACACCTCGATAAGGTCGATCATCTCGTGCTCCTCGCTCTCGTCGGGGTCAGGCGCGGTCTCAGGAGACCAGCTTGGTCGAAAGGGTCACGGCCTCGTACGCCGTCGCCGCCCAGCCGTCGGCGCCGATGGTGTCGGCCCATTCCTTGGTGGTCGCGCCGCCGCCGATGATGACCTTGAACCTGTCGCGCGCGCCCTGGTCCTTGAGCGCCTCGATGACGTCCCTCTGGCCGACCAGCGTGGTGGTGAGGAGCGCCGACATGGCGATGATGTCGGCGTCGACTTCCTTGGCCTTGTCGACGAACTGGAAGAGGTCGACGTCGATGCCGAGGTCCCACACCTCGAACCCGGAGGTCTCGTAGAGCAGCTTGAGGATGTTCTTGCCGATCGAGTGCAGGTCGCCCTTGACCGTGCCGAGGACGATCTTGCCCTTCTTCTCACCCTCGGCGCCCTGCTCCTTGATCTTGGGCTCGAGGACCACCATCGCCGACTGGAAGGCGAGGGCCGCCTGCATGAGCTCGGGGAGGAAGATGTCCTCGCACTCGAACTGCTCGCCGATCACGTTGAGGCCCGGAAGAAGGCCCTGGTCGATCACAGCCTTGGCCTCGACGCCGTCGGCGAGCGCCGCGTTGACGGCGGCGAGGACTTCATCCTCGTCCTGATCGATGATGGACTGCTTCAGCTTGTCGAAGTGGTCTGCGTCCGCCATGGAATGCACCCCTTGGTCCGATTGAACGTTGCCCGGCCGCTCATCGGCGGCCGCGTGACTGGTCTGGACGTCGTCTCTGCTCTTCCGTGTATCAGGCCTCCAGCGGTGTCGCGTCGCCGGCGACGAGGCCGGCGAAGTGCTCTCTGATCCGCACGTCGAGGGCGGCGTCCCAGACGGCGCCGTTGGGCTCCGCCAGGATGCGGCGCGCCTCGGCGAGGGCGCGGTCGTGGATGACCGGCCGGCCGGCGTCTTCCCACTGCTGACGCATGTCGCGGTTGGCCAGCTTGGGGAGCACCGCGGTGGTCTTCATGCGCGCCTTGGTGTGCTTGCGGCCCATGTAGCTGCCCCCGGGACCGACGGCTGCGATCTCGTCGAGCGCGAGGTTCTCCTCGCTGAACTCGAGACCCCGGTAGGCGCGCTTGTCCATGAGCGCGATCTCGTTGTCGACGACCGCCTTGGCGAAGTCGAACGCCATGAGCGAGCTGAAGAGGCCGCCCATGTTGAGGAGCGTCGCCCCGGCCGAGACGCCCAGCACTGTGTTCATGCCGGTCTCGAAGCCGGCCTGCGCGTCGTTGGAGTGCGCGTTGGTGAGGCCGATGTAACCGCCCGATGGCACGCCGTAGAAGCGCGCCAGCTGCGCCTGCGCGGCGAGCAGCATGCCGGTCTCGATGGCGCCGGGCGCGTAGGCGCCGGTGCGCATGTCGGCGACCGTCGGCAGGCTCGCGTAGATGACCGGCGTGCCCTCCTTGACCATCTGCTGGAACACGGTGATGGCGAGGAACTCGGCGTTGCCGACCACGAGCGTGCCCATGAGCGTCATCGGCGACGTGAGCCCGGCGTTCGGGACCACGGTGGTGTACACCGGCAGGCCGCGCTCGGTGAGCCACATGACGGCCTCGGTCGAGTCGACGTCCATCGTCAACGGGCTGACCATCGGGCAGTAGTGATGGTTGATGATCGGCCGCTCGGCGTACGCCTCCTTGCCGCCGGCGATGAGCTCGCCCAACTCGACGACCTGGTGCAGGTCGTTCATGTTGGGCGTGTTGCTGCGCACGGGCTTGAGGCAGTTCTTGAGCGCCGGGTAGAACCGGCTCAGGCTGAACTGGCCTTCGGGAGCATCGTCGGCGAGGGTCGAGATGCTGAAGACGTCGAACCCGGGCAGCTCGTTGATCAGGTGCGCGATGTTGGCGATGTCGGTGGAGGTGGCGCGGCGCTCGACGCCGGTGACGGGGTCGACCACGTTCGGCGCCGACGAGCCGGTGACGACGATGGGACCGTCGTCGGGGATCGTGCGGTCGTACTCCGGGTCGCGACCGCGGAACGTGAAGCTCGGCGGCGCCATCTGGCGGTACTTCTCGACGACCGCCGCCGGGAAGCGCACGAGCCCGGTCTCGTCGTCCACGGTGCAGCCGTGCTTCTTGAAGACCTCGCGCGCGGGCGCGAAGTGGGCGAGGATGCCCACCGTCTCGAGGACCTCGATCGAGGCTTCGTGCGTGCGGCGGACCTCAGCTTCTGTGAGCAGCTCGACGTACTTCATGGTCATTCGCCCTCCCCCTCTGCGACCTCGTGCACGGACCCCGGCGACCTGGCGCTCCCGGCCATGGCGGCGAGCTCGTCGAGGCGGGCCTCGATGAAGTCGACGAACGCCACGTTGTGCTCGAGGAAGAAGAGGTACTCGTCGTCGTTCGGATCGCGGTCGATGTAGTAGGCGACGATGTCCCAACTGACCACGTACAACGCCGCGATCGCCAACATGCGGGGCAGCGCGGCGAGTTCGCCCTCGGTGAGCGGGCCGGGGACGTCAGCGCGGGACGCCTCGTCCTGATAGGCCCTCAGGAAGATCTCCGCCTTGTCGAGTCGGAGCTCGCCGTCGTCCGCGTCCTCCCAGGAGGCGCAGAAGTAGACGATGCCGATGGCGATGTCGAAGATGCGGTAGTCGAGCTTGGCCCAGTCGAAGTCGAACAGGCCGACGCCGTGCCCGTCGCGCCACTTGAGGTTGCCCGGGTGGTAGTCGCAGAAGACCGGGCAGCGCGGCAGACCCTCGAGCTCGGGGGCCAGGGCGAGGCCGCGGTCGATCGCCTCGAGGATCCCCGGCAACTGGGAGAGGAAGTACTGGTCGTACCTGGTGCCCTTCGTCCCCGCGGCGTAGCCGTTGAACGTGCCGGGCATGGTCGCGAGGTAGTCCATGATGGGCGGCTGCTCGCGGAACAGCGCGCCGGGCTCGAAGTCGTGGGCGGCCTGGTGGAAGCGCGCCAGCACGCGGGCGGCGTCGTCGTACTCGGCGTCGGTGCAGCGGTTCTCGGTCCAGGTGTACTTGTCCTCGCCGTCGAGCATCTCGTACACGGCGAAGAAACGCTTGACGCGCTCGCTGCCGAGGAGTTCCTCGCGCGTCACCAGCGTGTCGCCGTCCTTGGTCTCGAACACGCGCGCAGGAAGCTCGAAGCCGTTCTTCCTGATGTGGCGGACGAGCGCGTGCTCGTAGCGGATCTCGCGCTCCACCGTGCCGTACTTGTACTTGCGCACGAAGTTGCGGTGCTCGCCGCCGCCGTCCTTGGTGATGACGGCGAAGCTCAGGTTCTCGAAGCCGCCGAAGATCTGCTCGACGCGGAGCACCTCGCCGAGGTCGTACTCGCCGGCGACCACATCCGCCAGCTGGCCGCTGAGGAACTCGACCTGCAACGCGTCGCGGAAAGCCGCCGCGTCCGCGGCCAGCCGCACGGCCGTCTCAAAGAGCTCGTTGGCCTTCGCTACATCCACGCGACCTCGCTTCCGTCGGTGCGCCGTCGCTCGAGCCTCGACGTGGTCAGACGACGATGCATCGCAGCCCCAGACGCACGATCTCCTCGCGCACGCTCTCGTCGGCGCCGTCGTCGACCATGACGGTGTCGAGCTGGTCGAGGCCACAGACGACGACGTCGGCGACCACCCCGATCTTGGAGGCGTCGGCGAGCGCGATGACCTCGCCACGCGTTTGCGCGATCATGGCACGTTCCACGCCCGCCATGCCCATGGTCGGCGTTGTGAGCCCCTCCTCGAGATCGAATCCGTCGACGCCGATCAGCATCTTGCCGGCGTGGAAGCGGCCGATGTGTTCCAGAGCGAGGGGGCCGCTGACGGCGTTGGAGCGTGGCCGGTACAGGCCGCCGACGAGGACCACCTCGACCCGGAGGCCTCGAGCCTCCTGCACGGCGCCCACGTTGTGCGTCACGATGCGGGCCTCGAGCGAGGGGGCGATGTGGCGGATGACCTGCGCCGCCGTGGTGCCGGAGCTGAGGAAGACCGTCTCGCCGGGCTCGATGAGGGCGGCGGCATGCTCGGCGATCCGGCGCTTCTCCTCGGCGCTCGCGCTCTCGCGCTCGACGTAGAGCGTCTCCTCGGAGATGTGCCGCTTGAGGACCGCGCCGCCGTGCGTGCGCACGAGGACACCCTCGACCTCGAGCCGCTCCAGGTCTCGGCGGATGGTCATCCCCGAGACGCCCAGGTCCTCGCTGAGCGCCGACACCCGGACCGCTCGCCGCTCCTTGACGAGGTCGACGATGCGAGCGCGTCGCTCCGCAGGGATCATCTCGTGGACGTCCGGGACTTCTGGCGACACAGTGGCTCCCCCAGTACGAAGCGCCTCACGGCCCGGCAAGACCGAACAAAGTCGAACACATCATAGGCGCGCCCACGGCGGTGTCAAGTGTCGTTGCGCTCGGGCGCCCTGCCGGCCGCCTCACCGGGGACGGCCGTGAGGAGGCACTGCCGCGCGCCTGGGCGTGACGCCTGCCCCGCACGGCGGTTCGACCTCCGCCCGGTGCGCGTCCGGGCGGCTCGCAGAGACCTGGCGGCCGGGCGCTTCACTGCCCGCTGCTACCTTCCCGCGCCGGAGGCTCCCACTGTTCGCATCCTACGGCGCCCGACCGTTCCCCGTGCACGACGGAGAGGTCCCGGTCTTGTGCTCATGTCTTGTGAAATCGAGCACTTTCGAGCATAACCGAACGAAGTCTAACGCTTTCTGGGGAAGCGTCAAGTCCTGCGCGCAGACCAGTCCGAGAGGCGACGCACCAAAGACGGGGGGCGATTTCGGAGGGAGCAGCGCCGGCGCGACGCGCCGCACGCCTGACCCGCGACGAGAAGCAGTGAGTGGTGTCCCTGCGGCGCACCCCTCGCTGGGCCCTCCGCTTCGCTCAGTCGCCCTGGAAGGCCCAGGAGTAGGAGGGGTCCCACCAGGCGTGACCGTGTCCCTGCCTGATGGCGAGCGCGGTGGCCCTGATCTGTGCGGCCCCGTCGGTGATGCTCGAGGACCGCCAGGGGTTCCAGCTGCCCTTCCAGGTGGCGGGGGAGTACTGATACAGACCGTAGTACCCGCCGGGCCCCACGACCGTGGCGGAGCCGCCCGACTCGACCATCATGAGCCGATACATGCCGCGCGCGCTCACACCGTTGCTCGCCGCCGCGCTCCGGATGAGCGGCCACCAGGGTCCGGGGTCTGCGCCGTCGTCGTCAGGTTCGAGCGTCGGAGAGGGCGACGGCGACGTCTTCGCGACAGCGGCCGCGCGGCGCCGGATGTCCGAGCGCACGCCGGCAAGCATCGCCCGGCGCTCGTCCAGGCGACCGCGGATGGTCGCCAGCTCGGTCTCGCAGGTCTCGACGAGTCGCCGGGCCGTGCGCTCGTCGGCGGCCAGCGAAACGGCGCGATCCCGCAACTCCCGCCTGGTCCGCTCGATGCCGCGCACCACATCGCGGTCGCAGCGCGCGATGCTGCGCACCATGGTGAGCTGCGCGGCCAGATCGCCGAGGTCGGCAGCGCCGAAGACGGCGTCGAGAGGGCCGACGTCGTCCTGCTTGTACATCGCCACGGCACGCGTGGCGAGCGCCTCGCGAGCGAACCCCAGTTCCCCGTACGCGCGGCGCTGCAGCCTCCGGTTCTCGGCGATCTGCTCGCGCACGGCCTCGAGAGCTTGCGTCGCCCGGGCATAGCGCGTGACGGCCGAGCCGATCTGAGCGTCGAGCGTGGCGATGTCGGCGGCGAGCTCCCTTGCCCTGGCGCGGTCCTGCAGCAGCTCTCCGGCCCGGGCGCCCGCCGGCGGTGGAGCGAGAACGAGCACACCGGCGGTCGCGCACAGCGCGACCAGGGCGGCGGACGCCAGGCGACGTATCGGGTGGCAGGCGTGCAGTGCGCCTCCTCGAGAGGCAGGCGGCCGAGGGGGCCGCTCGTTGTCCCCCCGGCAGCCGCGGTCAGGCCCGGCTCGGGGGTGGAGTGGAAACCTACCACTCGTCCCGTGCGCGCTCAAGTGCAGGAATCCGCGAGTGCGCCTCGACGTGTGGTTTTCCCACGTCGCAGGACATGCCATGCGTCGTATTCGGCATGTCCGCGGCCGGAATCAGGCCGGAACGGCCGACCTTCGTCATCTCTTCGCTCGGCGGATCCAGGGGCGGCTGCCCGGCGCGCCGCCGGCGGCCGCACGCTGATAGACCTTGACAGAAGCGGTCGGCAGGTGATGAACTCAACAGGTGTTGAATACGCCCGCTCGTCGCCCACCACGACGGGCGAGAGCGGCCTCGGGAGGTCGGCAGTGCGCGCCATCGCAGTGAAGGAGTTCAGGGAGCTGCGCCGCGACCGCCGCACCCTGGCGATGCTGTTCCTGTTGCCGTTCCTGTTCCTCGTCGTGTTCGGCTACGCCGCCAGCTTCGACATCCAGGATGTGCCGACCGTGGTCTCGGGCGCAGGCGCCGA
Source organism: uncultured Thermoleophilia bacterium (assembly GCA_963736645.1). Taxonomy (GTDB): domain Bacteria; phylum Actinomycetota; class Thermoleophilia; order UBA2241; family UBA2241; genus CAIXSE01. Next base: position 419,300 of record CAVTPJ010000002.1, read on the forward strand.
GACCGTGGCGGAGGCGCTGCCCGCCGCCTTCGACGTGGTCTCCACCGAGACGACCGGGGACCGCGCCGGCGCGGAGGAGCTGCTGCGGCGCGGCGAAGCGGTCGTCGCTGTCGTCACGCCGGCGCGGCCCGGCGGCCCGGTGCAGGTGCTGGTCGACGGCACCGAGCTCTTCGCCGCCCAGGCGGCGCTGCGCAGCCTGGCCGAGCTGCAGGCGACCCGAGCCGGCGGCGGGGACGGTGGGCAGAGCCTGCTCGCCGGAGGCGACGCGCCGGACGTACGGGTGGACGTGCTCTACAACCCGGACCTGAGGACCGCCGTCATCATGATCCCCGGGCTCTGCGGCATCATCCTCGTGTTCGTCGGCACGGTGGCCACCGCGCTGGGCGTCGTGCGCGAGCGGCAGAGCGGCACCATGGAGCAGCTCGCGGTCATGCCGTTCCGGCCGCGCGACATCTTCCTCGGCAAGATCGCGCCGTACCTGCTCATCGCCGCCGCCGACATGGTGATCGTGGTGGTGGCCGGCATGCTCCTCTTCGACGTCCCCTTCAGGGGGTCTGTCGCCACCTTCGCCCTCGGCGCCGTCCTGTTCCTCTTCGTCACCCTGGGGACCGGCGTCCTGATCTCGAGCGTGTCGCAGACCCAGGGACAGGCGATCCAGCTGGCGATGATGACCATGCTTCCCCAGTTCCTGCTCAGCGGCCTGTTCTTCCCTCTCTACTCGATGCCGTGGGGAGTACGCTGGATCGGCTACCTCCTCCCTCTCACCTGGTTCATCAAGGTCGCGCGCGGGGTGATGGTCCGTGGCGCGCCGATCGGCGCGCTGTGGCTTCCCCTCGTGATCCTCGCGGTGATGGCCGTCGCCGTGTTCACCATCTCCACACTGCGCTTTCGCCGCGATCTCGCGCCGGCCGGAGCGCCAGAGGAAGACGGACCGGCACCAGACGAGGCTGCCGGCGCGGCGGCGCTGGAGGCGGACCGGTGAGGGGATCACCCGGCGCGGGCGGAGACAGCACGGCCACGTGGGGCGTGAGCGGGCTGACCGTGCGCTACGGAACGCGCACGGCGCTCGACGACGTGACCCTGCGCGTGCCCGGCGGAGCCGTGACCGCCGTGATCGGCGGCGACGGCGCCGGCAAGACGACGCTCCTGCGCGCGCTGGCGGGCGTCGTCCCGGCGGCCGCCGGCGGCGTCGAGCGGCCGGACCGGCGGCGGATCGGCTACGTGGCCGGCGCCGCCGGCGTCTACGAAGACCTCAGCGTCGACGAGAACGTCGAGTTCGTGGCCAGCGCCTACGGCCTCACCGCGCGCGAGCGCGATGAGCGGGCGGCGGAGCTGCTGGAGCACACCGGGCTCGCCGGGACGGGGGATCGGCTGGCCGGTCGTCTCTCCGGCGGGATGCGCCAGAAGCTCGCGTTCGCGCTGGCCATGCTGCACAGGCCCGACCTGCTCGTCCTCGATGAGCCGACGACCGGCGTCGACCCGGTGAGTCGCGCGGATCTCTGGCGACTCATCGCCGGCGCCGCGGCCGGCGGTGCGGCCGTCGTCGTCTCCACGACGTATCTCGACGAGGCCGAGCGGGCGGCGAACGTCATCCTGCTCGAGGACGGCCGCGCGAAGGCGCTCGAGGAAGCGGTCGGCGTACCTGCCGGCGGCGGCCGGCGCATGCCCGCGACGGCACCGGTCGGCCGCGCCGTTCCCGGCTCCCAGCCGCTCGCCGTCGCAGACCGGCTGGTGCGCCGTTTCGGCTCGTTCACGGCCGTCGCAGACGTGGATCTCGAGCTGCGTGGCGGCGAGGTGGTCGGGCTCCTCGGCGCCAACGGCGCCGGCAAGACCACCCTCATCCGGCTGCTTCTGGGTCTGCTGCGCCCCACGTCCGGGCGGGCGCTGCTGTTCGGCCGACCTCCCTCGAGGGGGACGCGAAAGCGCCTCGGCTACGTGCCTCAGGGCCTCGGCCTCTGGGAGGACCTCACAGTAGCGGAGAACCTGGCGTTCTCGGCGGGGGCCTTCGGCGGCACGCCGCCGGCGGTCGAGTCCGACCTCGCGGCCGCCTCCGGTGTCCTGGTCCGGGATCTGCCGTTGGGCCTGCGACGGCGTCTTGCCTTCGCCGCTGCCCTCGCCCACCAGCCCGACCTGCTCGTGCTCGACGAGCCGACCTCGGGCGTCGGGCTCGGCGCACGAGCGGCGCTCTGGGAGACCGTTCACCGATCGGCCGCCGGCGGCGCCGGCGTCCTCGTCACGACGCACCGTCTCGACGAGGCGGACCAGTGCGACAGGCTGGTGCTCATGGCCGGCGGACGCATCGTCGCCGAGGGCACGCAGACCGACATCGTCGGCGACGGCACGGCCGTCGCCGTGCACGCCGAGCGCTGGGACGAGGCGTTCGCAGCGCTCGGTGACGCCGGCCTGCCGGCGGCCCTCGTCGGGCGCGACCTCCGGGTCCCCGGCGGGGACGAGCCCGGCGTGCGCGCGGCCCTCGCCGCCAGACATGTACGCGCCGACCTGGCCGTCGTGCCCGCGACCTTCGAGGAGACCTTCGTCCGGCTCGCGCGCGCGGGCGACGAGACTGCTCGCCAGCACCTGGAAAGGACCGCTCCGTGACCGATCCCGTCCGCTCCCCGGCCTCGCCGCCCCCCGACGAGGGTCACCCGCGCAAGTGGTGGATCCTCCTCGCCGTCAGCATCGGTATGTTCATGGGCCTGCTCGACGTGACCATCGTCAACATCGCCATGCCGGCGATCATCACCGACCTGGCCACGACGGTGACGCACGCCTCCTGGGTGCTCAATGCCTACAGCCTGGTGCTGGCCGTGTTCTTCCTCTCCATGGGTCGCGTCGCGGACCGCTACGGCCAGAAGCGGGTGTTCCTGTTCGGCCTCGTGACCTTCACGCTCTTCTCGCTTCTCTGCGGCTTCGCCCCCACCATCGACTGGCTGATCGCCTTCCGCGCCGGTCAGGGCCTCGGCGGGGCCGCGCTGCTCACCGTCTCGCTGGCCATCGTCCTCGGCGCCTTCCCGAAGCGCCAGCAGGGCATGGCCGTGGGCATCTGGGGAGCGCTCGGCACGGCCGCCGCGGCGGTCGGACCCACCTTGGGCGGGCTGCTGGTCACCTACGGCCACTGGTCCTGGATCTTCTTCGTCAACGTGCCCATCGGCATCGCCGCCGTGATCACCTGCGCGATCATCATCCCGCCGACGGTCAAGAGGGCGCATGCCCAGGGCGGCGTCGACATCCCCGGCATGCTCATCTCCGGCGTCGGCCTGTTCGCCCTGACGCTCGCGCTCGTCGAGGGCGAGTCGTGGGGCTGGACGTCCCCGACCATCATCGCGCTGTTCGGCGTCGCGGTCCTGACCTTTCCTCTGTTCATGTGGTGGGAGACCCACACGGCGTCGCCGATGTTCCCGGTCAACCTGCTGCGCATCCGCTCGTTCACGGCAGCCAACACCTCGATCATGTTCCTCGGCACGGCGATGGGCGGGACGTTCCTCATGGTCGTCCTCTTCCTGGTCTCGGTGCTCGGCTACTCCGAGCTCCGCGCGGCCGTGGCGCTGACGGTGATGCCCGTCATCTCCCTGATCATCGCCCCCAACGCCGGGCGCCTCAACGACCGCATCGGGCCTCGGCTCCCGGCAGCCGCGGGAGCGGCGTCCTTCGGCGTCGGCCTGGTCCTGCTGGCCCAGCTCGGCGGCGACACCACGTTGTGGGACGTCATGTGGCGGGTCGCCTTCCTGGGCGTCGGCATGGGGCTCGCCATGCCCACGCTCTCCGCTGCATCGATGGCCTCGCTGCCCCCGCAGGTGCGCGGCGTCGGATCGGGGTCCCTGAACACGATGCGCCAGGTCGGTTTCACCGTGGGCGTCGCCCTGCTGATCGCCATCTTCACGCACGCGGTCGCCCAGAACGCACAGCACGCCACCCGCCAGGCCGCCGGTCTCATCGCCGTCCAGCCGGAGCTGGGGCCCGCCGAGAAGAAGGCCTATGCGGCGACGCTCATCAAGAACGCCAAGGCCGCCGGCGAGAGCGGGGGCGCCGCCCAGATGACGACCGACCCCCTGCGCGGCGCCCCACAGCCGCCGGCGGGGACCGACCGGGCGGCCACCCTGCGCAGGCTCAACGCGAGCATCGCCGCTCTCTACCGCAACGACATCGCCGACTCCTTCGCCTGGCCGTTCTACGCCGCGGCGCTGGCGGCCCTGCTTGCCATCGTCCCGGCGCTCCTCACGGGCCGGCGACTCGGGGAGCACGAGGGCCACCACGAGATGACCCGCGCCGAGCGCCAGGAGGCGGCCGGCCGGGCCGAGGCGGCGGAGGCCGGCTTGCCCGTGATCGACGGATGAGCGCGGCCGGTACGCACGCGTCCTCGGCCGGGCGGAGCCCGGGCGGCGGCCGCAGAAGCGGCCGCCGCCCGGGAGAGCGCGCGACCAGGGACGAGATCCTCGAGGCGGCGCGCTCGGCCTTCGCGGAGCTCGGCTACGACCGCGCCACCATCCGTGACATCGCCGCGCGCGCGAGCGTCGATCCCGCGCTGGTCATCCACTATTTCGGCTCCAAGGCGCAGCTCTTCGGCGCCGCGCTCCAGCTGCCGATGGAGCCGGCCGAGATCCTCGCCCGCGTGCGGGCCCAGGCCCCCGGCGAGATGGGCCCGGCCGTCGTGCGCGCCTTCCTCTCGGCGTGGGAGCCGGTCGAGACGCGCACGCCCCTGATCGCGACGCTGCGCTCGGCGATGACCAACGAGACGGCGATGACCCTGGTGCGCGAGTACCTCGAGCGCAGGGTCTTCGGTCCGATCACCCAGGCCCTGCAGAACGACGACGCCCAGCTCCGAGCCACGCTCGTCGGCTCGCAGTTCATCGGCATGGCGATGATGCGCTACGTCGCCGGCATCGAGCCCCTCGCCTCGGCGTCGGTCGATGAGCTGGTGGCGGCCGTGGGACCCACGGTGCAGCGGTACCTCACCGGCGATCTGGGCAGGGACGCCGGAGGATGAGGGTACGGGCTGCCGCGAGCACGACGCGGGGCCAGGGAGCGGCCTGCGGCCGCGGGCGTCAGATGAAGCGCGAGCGGAGCGCCGTCGCCGCGCGCAGCAGCTCGTCGGCGCCCGGCTCCTCGTAGCCGGCGAACTGCCGGTCGAGCAGGCGGCGCCGGGCGGGGTCGTCGCGGTCGGCCAGTCGGCGGAAGATGCCCAGCCGCGCGCCCACGGCGAAGCGCGCCTGCTCCTCGTGCGACCAGCCCAGGTACTCGTCGAGGAGCGCCATCAGCCGGTCCCTGTCCCGGGGCAGGGAGCCCTGGAGCTCCGGCAGCAGGTTGAGCGCGTGGTCCGAGCGCAGCTCGAGACGGGCGTCCGCGAGCTGCCCCAGGAGATCGCGCAGCTCCTGCGCGATCTCGACGTCGTCGGGCAGCACGAACTCGCCCGCCGCTTCGCGCGCGGCGAGCGGTGTACCGGGCACGACGGCGGCCGTGCGCAGGCGCACGACGAGCGGGCGCTCGGAGGGCGCGGCCGCGGCGACCGCGCGGATCACGCGGGCGGAGCCCGCGATGTGCGCGGCGGCCACCTCACGGCCGCCCAACCCCGGCATCAGGTAGAAGCAGAGCTCGAGACCGGCGCGCACCACCTTCTCCCCCGCCTCGACCAGGTCGCCGCCGGTGCAGCCCTTGTCGATCGCCATGAGCACTTCGTCGGCGCCTGATTCCAGTCCGAGGTGGACCCTCGTGAGGCCCGCCTCGAGGAGCAGCGCGAGGTCCTCCGGCGTGCGCCGCGCCAGTGTGCTGGCGCGTCCGTACGTCGTCACCCGCTCGACCGATGGAAAACGCTCGCGCACGCGGCGGATCACCGCCGCGAGCTTCTCCGGCTTGACCGCGCACGGGTCGGCGTCCTGCAGGAACACGGTGCGCGCGCCGTCGCCGAGGAAGAGCGATACCTGGTATGCCTCGCTCGGCACGAGCCCCTCGTGAACGGCCCCGACCCCGCGGCGGCGCAGCACTTCCGCGGCCTCCGCCATCGCGTCGACGTCGGCGAGGATCTCTTCGACCGGCCGCAGGGACGACTTCGTCCCCTTGTACACCGGGCAGAACGTGCAGCGGTTCCAGGTGCAGTTGCGGATCGCGCGGACCAGCAGGCTGTGCGCCTCGCTGGGCGGGCGGATGGGGCCCTGCTCGAAGGACGGCGTCGTCACACTCGTCTCACTGGATCCGCAGCCGGCGCAGCACCACGCCGACCAGGTCCATGACGACCATCGTGCCGAGACCGATGGCGAGGATCGCCACCCACTCCCCCGCCGAGATCGACGCCGTCCCGAAGGCGACGTTCATGAACGGCGCATAGGTGAACAGCAGCTGCAGCAGGACGACCACGGCGACGCCGAGGAGGATGAACGGGTTGCCGAAGGGGTTGTACGTGAACAGGGATCGCTGCAGGGACCGGCAGGCGAACAGGTAGAAGATCTGCACCGACATGAAGACATTGACGGCCGAAGTCCGGGCGGCGGCGTCGCCGAGCCCGCGGCCCTCCGCCCACTCGAAGATGCCGAAGGCGCAGACCAGCAGGATCAGGCCGGCGGCGACGATGCGGATGAGGACGCCGCGCGTGACGATCGGGGAGCCCGGCGCGCGCGGCCGCCGCTGCATGATCCCCGGCTCCTTGGGCTCGAAGGCGAGGCCGAGGCCGAGCAGCACGGCGGTGATCATGTTGATCCAGAGGATCTGCAGCGGTTCGATCGGCAGCGCGGTGCCGAGGACGATGCCGGCCAGCAGCACGAGTCCCTGGCCGACGTTGGTCGGCAGCGCGTAGGCGATGAACTTGACGAGGTTGTCGAAGACTCCGCGGCCCTCCTCGACGGCGGCTTCGATGGAGGCGAAGTCGTCGTCGGTGAGCACCATGTCGGCGGCGTCCTTGGCCACGTCCGTGCCGGTGATGCCCATGGCGACGCCGATGTCGGCCTGCTTGAGCGCCGGAGCGTCGTTGACGCCGTCGCCGGTCATGGCCACGACCTGGCCCTTCGACTGCAGCGCCTCGACGAGGCGCAGTTTCTGCTCCGGCGTGACGCGGGCGAAGACGTTGGTGGCAGCGGCGACCTCGATGAACTCCCGGTCGTGCAGCGCGGCCATCTCGGCGCCGGTGACGGCCCGGTCGCCGGAGCCGGCGAGGCCGATCTCACGGGCGATCGCCGTCGCGGTGACGGCGTGGTCCCCGGTGATCATCTTCACGTCGATGCCGGCGTGGTGGCACGCCTTGACGGCGGCGATCGCCTCCGGTCGCGGCGGGTCCATCATCGCCTGCAGGCCGAGGAACGTGAGGCCGCCGGCGACGTCCTTGTGGCCGAGGTGATCGACGCCCTCGGGCCGCGCGCCGCGGGCGAAGGCGAGGACGCGCAGGCCGTCGGCGGCCAGCGCGTCCACGTCCGCGGCGACGGCCGCAGCGTCGAGCGCCGCCGGCTCGCCGACCGCATCCACTGCCGCGGTGCAGCGCGCGAGCACCTTCTCCACGGCCCCCTTGACGTACACGACCCGACGCCCGTCGCCGGCGTCATGCAGGGTCGCCATGTACTGGTAGGCGCTCTCGAAGGGGATCGCGTCGAGGCGCGGCAGCTCCTCCTGCCGGGCGGCGCGGTCGAGCCCCGCCTTGGCGGCGCTCGTCAGCAGCGCCGCCTCGGTCGGATCGCCAGCCACCTCGTAGTGGTCGTCGACCTCCGTGAGCGCCGTGTCGTTGCAGAGCAGCCCGGCGAGCAGCACCTCCTGAACGGCCGCGGACGGGCCGGGCACGATCTCTCCCTCCGGCCCGTACCCCACGCCGCTCACGCGCGCCTCGTCGCCGCCGGCCACGAGGCGCTGCACCGTCATCTCGTTCTGGGTGAGGGTGCCGGTCTTGTCGGTGCAGATGACCATCGTGCTGCCCAGCGTCTCCACGGCAGGGAGCTTGCGGATGATCGCGCGCCGTTTCGCCATCCGGTTCACACCGATGGCGAGCGTCACCGTCACCGCCGCGGGAAGTCCCTCGGGGATCGCCGCGACCGCCAGCGCGATCGACGCCTTGAACATCTCGACCAGGTCCTCGCCGCGGACGAGCCCGACGACGAAGGTGAGCGCGGCGAGCGCCACGATCACGATCAGCAGGACCTTGGAGAACTGGTCGATCTTGCGGGTCAGCGGTGTCTTGAGGTCGTGCGCCTGCTGGATCAGCTGGCTGATCTTGCCGACCTCGGTGCCGTCGCCCGTCGCGACCACCAGGCCGGCCCCGGTCCCGTACGTCACCAGCGTCGAGGCGTAGGCCATGTCGTCGCGCTCGGCGAGCACCGCGTCCCGGGGCACGGGCGCCTCGTCCTTCTCGACGGGCACCGACTCGCCGGTCAGCGCCGACTCGTCGATGCGCAGGTCGCGCGAGCGGATGAGGCGCAGGTCGGCCGGCACCTTGTCGCCGCCCTGGACGAGCACGAGGTCGCCGGGCACGAGCTCGGTGGCCGGCAGCCGCAGCTGTTCGCCGGCCCGCACGACGGTCGCCTCGGCGGTCATCGCGCGGGTCAGCGCCTCGATGGCCGCCACCGCCCGGGCCTCCTGGAGGTAGCCGACGACCGCGTTGAGGAGCACGACCCCGAAGATCACCGCGGCGTCGACCCACTCCTCGAGAAACAGGGTGACGATCGCCGAGACGAGCAGGATGAGCACCAACGGATCGGTGAACTGCATGAGGAAGCGGCGCAGCGCCCCGGGACCCTTGGGCGGCGTGAGCTCGTTGGGCCCGAACTGGGCGCGGCGGTGCTCGACCGCGAAGCGGTCAAGGCCCTCCGCGCCGTCCGTCTCGAGGAGGTCGGTGACCTCCGCATCAGGGAGTGCGTGCCAGTGCTGATCGTCGAGCAGCTGCAAGGACTACCTCCTGGATCCGGTCGGCGCCAGCAAATGATACCCGAGCGCGGCCCGTCCGCGCCTCTCGCGAGGACCGCGCGAGCGTCCGTCGGCGCGCAGGATCAGGCCGACTCGCCCTCCGCGGCCGCGACCGTCCCGGTGGTGGTCCCGCCGGACGGCGCGTCCGCCGCCTCGCCGCCGGGATCGAAGGCCTTGTCGACGAGCGCCGCGGCGGGCGCCGGCGTGACGAGGCTGACCAGCGGCGTGATGATGAGCGACGCGATCATCGTCAGCGCGGCGAGGACCGGCACGTAGCCGGCCGTCGCCTTGTCCGCCGCGTAGTAGTAGCCGAGCCCGCCCATGAAGACCAGCGCGAACGCGATGTTGACCCACACGGCGGCGGCCGAGACGCGGCGCCAGAACAACCCCCAGACGAACGGCCCGAGGAAGCAGCCGGCGACGACCCCCCACGAGAGGGCCATGAGGTTCACGATGAGCTGCCACTGCTGCTGCGCGAGGACCACGCTGAGGAGGACGAAGACGATGATGAGGCCGCGCAGCAGCAGCACGGCCGTCTTCTTGTCCATGTCGCGCTTCATCTCACCCTGCACGAGGTCGACGGTGATCGCCGAGCCGCTGATCATGACCAGGCCGGCGAGCGTGCTCATGCTCGCCGAGAGCACCAGGAGGAGGATCACGGCGACGAGCGCCTCGGGCAGCGCCCGGGTCAGGACGGTCGGCATGATCTGGTCGAACTGCTTCGCCGCAGCCAGCTCCGGGATGCCCGGGAACAGACGGCTCAATGCTCCGGTGAGGTACGCGCTGCCCGCCATGAGCGCGGCGAAGACGGTCGAGATCCAGATCGCCGGGCGCACGACCTTGACGTCGCGGATCGCGTAGAACTTGTGCAGCATCTGCGGCAGGCCCCAGACACCGAGGCTCGTCAGGATGACCAGAGAGGCGAGGACGACGGCCGGCGACGAGAGAAACGTCGTCCACGAGAACGGCGAGAGGTTCCAGGCCGGCCAGGCGGCGGTCGCCTCCGGCGCCATGTCCCCGAGCTTCTGGATGCCGGCGGAGAGACCGCCGACCTCGGGAGCCCGGAGGATGTAGCCGACCATCAGGATGACGCCGACCACCATGACGACGCCTTGGATCAGGTCGTTGCGTGCCACGGCGATGTACCCGCCGAGAACGAGGTACACGGCGGTCAGGATCGCCATCCCCCACAGAGCCAGACTGAAGTCGAGGCCGAGCACCTCTTCGAACAGATAGGCGAGGCCCGTGTACACGGATGCGGAGTACGGGACGAGGAAGATGAAGATGATGAGCGCGGCGGCGATCTTGAGGCCGTTGGACCCGAACCGCTCCTTGAAGAACGACGGCACCGTCATCGCCCCCAGCCGCGCGGTCATGAGGCGCGTCGGCTTGGCCAGCACGAGCCAGGCCAGCAGGCTGCCCACCAGCGCGTTGCCGACGGCGATCCACAGGGAGCTCAGACCGAAGGTGTAGCCGATCTTGCCGGCATAGCCGACGAAGAGCACGGCGCTGAAGTAGGTGGTGCCGTAGGCGAAGGCCGACAGCCACGGGCCGACGTCCCGCCCGCCCAGGAAGAACTCGTTGACGTTGCCGGTCTTCTTGCGGCTTGCGACCCCGACGCCGACCATGACGGCGACGAAGATCCCGATGACGACGTACGTGATCACTGCGGCTCCCCCAGGCTGGCTCGTGCTGGCCGGCGTATCCTATCCGAGCCCTGCCCTGCGGCGCAAAAACGTGCGCTCGCGGCGATCGTGATCTGCCCGGGCGATGCATGGATGCAGGCACGTATGCATCGCGCGTGACAAAGGATGCATCGGGATCGACGGCGGGCCGCCGGCGCGGCGGGCGCTCCCGCCCGCCGCGCCACGTCCGGCCTCACTCGTAGTGGATGGCCTCCAGGATGTCGATCTTCGCCGCCCGCCGCGCCGGCAGGATGGCGGCGATCACGCCGACGACGGCCCCGACGATGAGGAAGGCGACCAGCTGGACGCCGGGCACGGAGAACGTGATGCCCTGGCCGGCGAACCTCGTGGTGACGACCCAGGCGAACACCACGCCGACGACGATGCCCATGATCGCCCCGATGATCGAGGTGATCACGCTCTCGTAGCGGACGGTGGCCCGGACCTGGCGACGCGACATGCCGATCGCGCGCGTCAGCCCGATCTCGCGGGTGCGTTCGAACACCGCGAGCACGAGCGTGTTCACGATGCCGAAGAGCGAGATGATCACGCTCATCGCCAGAAGGCCGTACAGCAGGTTCAGGAGCTGGTTGACCTGCCCGACCATGCTGTCCTTGTACTCCTGGGCGGTCTTCACCTCCGCGGTCGGGACCGCGGCGAGCGCCGACGTGAGGCCGGCCCCGGTCTGAGCCGCGGGGGTCCCCGGCTCGCTCTGGGCGAACACCATGAAGAGCTGCGGCTTGGCGAACAGCTGCGCGTAGCCGGCGTCGCTCACGATCATGCCGTTCAGCATCATCGGGTCGCGGTACAGCCCGGTCACCTTGAACTCGGCGCGCTCGCCGTCCACGGTCACCACCTCGACGGTCTTGCCCACCGCAGTGCCGAGTGTCGACGCGGTCTGCTCCTCGACCAGGGTCTCGCCCGGGCCGAGTTCGTCGAGGAGGGCGTCGCGGCCGCCCTCCAGCCAGTCGAACTCCCAGACGCTCCCGAACACGCTCGGATCCACGGCGTAGACGGGCGTCGTCTTGCCGGCGACCTGCGCCTGCTGCGCGTCGACGCCCGCAGCCGTCTCTACCCCAGCGACGCCCCGCACGAGGTCGGTCGTGTCGTTCGGCAGAGGCATGAAGTTCGTGCCCTGCACGATGAAGTCGGCCCGCACCACTTTGTCGAAGCTGTCGATGAACGAGCTCTTGAGGCCCTGCGCGAAGACGGCGACGAAGACCACGACCCCGAGGCCGATCATGAGCGCCGACGCGGTCGCGGCCGTGCGCCCGGGGTTCCTGACACTGTTGTCGCGCGCGAGACGGCCGCTCACCGGCGCGAGCTTCTGCAGCGGCCAGCCGAGCAGGCCGGCCAGAGGCCGGATGATGTACCTGCTCACCATCGCCACCGCGAGGAACACGAGCACGGCCCCGAGGGCGATGATGCCGAGGCGCGAGGTGGTGTTGCCCGGACCATACATGCCGGCCACGATCCCGAGCGCGCCGAGCACGGCCACGCCGACGGCCGCGTAGGGGATGAACCGCGCGAACCTCGAGGGCGGCAGCACCGCGCCTTCTTGCAGCGCGGCCATCGGCGGGACGCGCGTGGCGCGCGCCGCCGGGACCACCGCCGAGAGCAGGGTGACGAGGATGCCGACGGCGAGCGCGACGACGACCGTACGCGGCGCGAGCACCAGCCCGCTGTGCGGGATGTCGATGTTCGCCGCCTCGAACAGCTTCAGGATGCCCGCCGCGATACCCAGTCCCGCGACGATGCCGAGCACAGACGCGAGCAGTCCCATCGCCAGCGCCTCGCCGGTGATGGTGAGCAGTACCTGACGACGCGAAGCGCCGAGAGCGCGCAGCATGGCGAACTCGCGGCGGCGCTGGGCGACGGTCATCGAGAACGCGTTGAAGATGATGAACGCGCCGACGAGCACGGCGATGCCGCCGAACGAGAGAAGGACCGGGCGCAGGAAGCCGCCGATGGCGTCGCTGATCTGCCTGGTCTGGTCGGTGGCCGCCTGCTGGCCGGTCTTGACCTCGGCGTAGCCGGGCAGCGCCTCCCTGACCCTCTGCGCCAGGGTGTCCGACGACACGCCGACCTCCGCTTTGGCGTCGATCTCGGAGACGCTGCCGCTCATGTCGAACCAGCGCTGCGCGTCGGCCAGCGTGGACGTGACGATCAGTGAGCCGCCGAGGGACGATTCGGCGCCGAAGGTGAAGACCCCGACGACGCGGACGCTCTCGCTGCCACCCGGCGCGATGACCTCGATGACCGAGCCCAGGCGCAGGTCCTCGTCCTTGACGAGTTTCTCGATGACGGCGACCTCGCCGGGCCGCTCCGGCCGCCCGCCCTGGACGTACGTGGTGTTGCTGAAGTCGGTGGGGGCGTCCGAGAAGAAGAGCGTGGGTGAGCCGCCCGTGGACACCACCTTGCCGTCCACGGCGACCGCTCCCGCGCCGGTGACGTAGCCGTAGGCCTCGGCCACTCCGTCCACGCCTCTGACCTCTTCGATCAACGTCTCCGGCAGGCCGGCGCTGGCGCCCGTCATCTGACCGCTGAACTCCGTCCGTCGGGCCACGGTGACGTCGATGCCCTTGTAGGCGTCGGTGAAGATGTCGGTGAAGCCACGGTCGATCTGGTCGCTGAGCACATAGGTGCCGCAGATCATGGCGACGCCGAGGAGGATGGCCAGCGTGGTCAGGAACGTGCGCAGCTTGTGCGCCGTGAGGCTGCGCCACGCGATGCGTATCATCAGGCGTCCTCCAGCGACTTGATGACGTCGTAGATCTCGTCGCGGCCGAGCCGCCCGCAGTCGTGGGCGACGGCGCCGTCCTTGAGGAAGACGATGCGGTCGGCGTACGTCGCCGCGTGCGCGTCGTGCGTGACCATGACGATGGTCTGGCCGAGCTCGTCACGCGAGTGACGAAGGAGCCGCAGTACCTCCTCCCCGGTGCGAGAGTCGAGGTTGCCCGTGGGCTCGTCGGCGAACAGGACCGCCGGCCTGGACGCGAGCGCCCGGGCGACGGCCACACGCTGCTGCTGGCCGCCGCTGAGCTCGGCGGGCTTGTGCGTGAGCCGATCGCCGAGCCCGATGGTCTCCACGAGTTCGTCCACCCAGGCGCCGTCGCCCTTGCGGCCGGCGATGGTCAGCGGCAGGTTGATGTTCTCCGCCGCGTTCAGCGTGGGCAGCAGGTTGAAGGTCTGGAAGATGAAGCCGATCTTGTCGCGCCGAAGCTGGGTGAGCGCCCGCTCCTTGAGCGTGGTGATCTCCTGGCCGTCGATCCACACGTTGCCGGCCGTGGGTTTGTCGAGACCGGCCAGGATGTGCATGAGGGTCGACTTGCCGGAGCCGGACGGGCCCATGATGGCCGTGTAGGCGCCGCGCTGCAGGTCGATGTCCACACCGGCCAGGGCGCGCACCAGCGCGTCGCCCTGCCCGTAGTCCCGCTCGATGCCACGCGCCTGGACGACGGCGTCCGGCAGGCCGACCGTCGTCCCGGCCTCACAGGTCGCCGGGGCCGCGCCGCCGGCCAGGGCGATCGTCGTGTCGACGTTGTCTGTCAAGTCTCCCCCTTGGTGTCCGCCGCCGCCTGTGGCGGCGCGTCGTGGGCGGCGCCGAAAGGCGCGGCCCACGACGTTGTCTCCTCCTGGTTATCCCACGCGGGGGCGCGGGACCGAACCATTTCGGGCGCTCCGCGCCGGGTCACGCCGGCGCGGGTCCTGCCTCGTCGTCCTCCTGCGCGGCCTGTTCGCCCGCCGGCACGCCGCCTGCGGGCGTCTGCGTGACCGCCGTCGGCGCGACCGGGGCTTCCGGCGCCGGCGGCGCGACGGGAGCTGCGGCAGCCGCGGGCGCGGCGGCCGGTCCCGGGACCGCTGCCGGCGCCGTCTGCACCAACGGGGTGATGACGGACGCCTGCATCGCGGGGGCGTCTCCCGGCGGATACGGGGCGGCGTACTGCGGGTACGGGGCCACCCCCGGAGCCGCCGCCGCGGCGTTCGCCGCCGCCAGCGCCGCGGCCTGCTCGCGCTTGACGCGGCGCCACTCGGCCACGCCGAGGGCGGCGGCGCCGGCGCCGAAGACCATCATCACGGTGACCAGCACGGGTCCCGCGACGGGGATGCGCGAGACGATCGTCGTGCCCAGGACGCCGAGAGTCACCGCCAGCATGAGGTTCTCCCTGCCGCCGAACCCGGTCAGCACCTTCTGGGCGAGGAACGAGGCCACGCCGGTCGTCACGAAGAAGCACGCCAGGAGGACGAAGAGCCCGTACGGCACCACGAGCAGCAGCCCGACGATGCTGATCACCAACACGACCAGGATCGCCGGCGCGACGATGAAGAAGAGCAGGGCTCCCCATCCCAGCGACGCCCACGGCTTGGCGGCGAGATGCTGGTGAAGCCCGCGCAGCTGACGCGGCATCAGCGCCGTGGCCACGAGGGCGAGCACCAGGAAGAACACGGTCTGGACGAACCAGCCCCAGAAGCTGAGGCCCCACATCGGATTGATGAAGAAGCTCCTCGCGACCCAGCTGGCCGCCGCGCCCCAGTCCAGACCCTCGAAGGTCTGGACCTGGCCGACGACCTCGGCGCCCGGCGCCCGCGTCAGCTTGCCGCCGAACAAGACGAGGGACGCGTCTGACGGCGGCAGGCTGCTGCCCAGGACGGCGTCGGGACCGAGGGTGACGTCGCCTCCGAACGCCACCGTCGACCCGCCGACGGTGCCGTTGATCACCACGTCGCCGCCGAACGCGACGACGGCATCCGTCACCGACCCCTCGATGGTGATGTCCCCGCCGAACACTGCCACCGACGGCATCGTGGCCCCCGCCGGGACGAAGACGTCGTTCCCGAACTGGACCTCGGAGCCCTGGTCGAGCACGATCGCGCCGGGCGGCGTCGCGTCGGGCGCGAGAGGCCCGGCCGTCGCCGTGGCCGCCGGCTCCGGCGACGCCGTCGCCGCGGGTGCGGGGCCCGCGACCGCAAGGCCCAGCAGCACCAGGAGGGTGGCCAGGGCGGCCAGCGCCAGCGATGGCCGCAGGACCCTCCGGAATCTGTCGTCTCTCGCTCTCATGGCATCTCCTCTGCGAGCCGGCATCGTCAGCTCGTCGATGGTTCGTCTGGTGGGGCTTCAACGGGCGGCGGTGCCGGCGAAGGGGCCGGCGCGACTGGTCCTTGCGGCGGCGCAGGAGCGGTGGGAGCCTGCGGCGGGGGCGGGGGCGGCGGAGCGGTGGCCGGACGCACGGCAGCTGCCGGCGCGGTCATCGCCGCCGGAAGCGGCGCCAGCGGGCCGCGGAACATGACCTCGGCCCAGCGTGCGCACACCCAGCTCCACGCGTTGAGCACGTGCAGGGCCACGAAGAACACGAGGATCCCGAGCGGGACCGAGACGACCCCGAACCACAGCGGCGGCACCCACGTCCCGTTGATGACGGGCACGTCGAAGACGGCGAACACCGGGATGGCAAAGAACCAGAACACCATGGAGACGGCCGTCACCAGCAGCGTGGTCGACACGGTGCCGAAGACGAGCTTGGCGAGCAGGTAGAGAAGATCCTTCCACGTCGCCGCGCAGCCGAAGTGCGCCTTGAGCTTCGCCCAGATGCCCTCGACCTTCTCCCACTCCCGCGGCGCCGGCGGGACGTCCGCGCCCAGCAGGTAGCGCGCCTGCACGCGCTCGAACGCGCCGAACAGCCACCAGGCGCCGGCCACCACGAGCAGGATCGGGATGCCGACCCACACCACCACCAGGCCGATGCCCATCGACAGGCCCGTGGTGAGGAACACGAAGTAGAACAGGCCCAGCGGGAAAGCCAGCCACTGGAACAGGATGCCGAGCCACGTCTGCGGACGCGCGACGACGCCGAAGAACCGAGTGAGCGCCGAGTCGTTCAAAGGGGTGACCTCCCGTGGTGGTCCGCAGCTTGCACGAGAAGCCTAGCGTGAGGAGGGCGACCGGTCGTCACCCCGGGGCGGGAATCGCGGCCGACTCGGGGTGGGATTCGCGCGCCGGCCGGCGTACCCCCACAGGGGTACTTGGCCGGCCGGCGTCAGGTCACTCCGCGGGCTCCTCTCCAGCCCGCACGAGCCCCACCTCGTAGGCGAGGATCACCGCCTGGGTGCGGTCGTGGAGGCCGAGCTTGGCGAAGATGCGCTTGACGTGCGTCTTGACCGTGCCCTCGCTCAAGTACAGGTGCGCGGCGATGTCGCCGTTGGTCATGCCGCGCGCCACCAGCACGAGGACTTCGCGCTCGCGGTCGGTGAGGTCGTCCAGCTCACTCACGTCGCGCGCGGGCGTCGTGTCCGGGCGGCTGCGGAAGTTCTCGATGAGGCGCTGCGTGACCGACGGCGCGAGCAGCGCCTCCCCTTCGGCCACCACCCGGACGCCGGCGACGAGGTCCTCGGCGGGCGTGCGCTTGAGCAGAAAGCCGCTCGCCCCGGCCTTGAGCGCCTCGTACACGTACTCGTCCAGGTCGAAGGTGGTGAGGATGACCACGCGAGAGCTGTCCTCGCGACCGAGCGCCACGATCTGGCGGGTCGCCTCGATGCCGTTCATGACCGGCATCTGCACGTCCATGAGCACCACGTCCGGGTCGAGGCGCCGGGTGAGCACCACCGCCTCGGCGCCGTCGCCCGCCTCCCCCACGACCTCGATGTCGTCCTCGGACTCGAGGATGAGGCGGAGGCCCGAGCGCACCAGCTGTTCGTCGTCGGCAAGCACGAGCTTGACGGTCATGTCCCCTCCGTTTCCGCAGTGTGACGCACCAGCGCCGGCCCCTCACCGTGGCCAGTCTGCATCGGTCAAGGGCAAGCGCGCGCGGACACCGAAGCCGCCCTCAGCGCGCGGTCCCGCCTCCAGCTCCCCGCGAAACGTCGCCACGCGTTCGCGCATGCCGAGCAGGCCGCGACCGCCGCCGGCGGTCGCGGGCGTGACCCCGCGGCCGCCGTCGAGCACCTCGATGGCGAGCGCGGACTCCTCGTAGCGCACGCGGACGGCAGCACGCGTCTTGCCCGCGTGTTTGAGTGTGTTGGTGAGCGCCTCCTGCACGATGCGATACGCCGTCAGGTCGAGACTCGCGGGCAGAGGACGCGCCTCGCCCTCGATGGTCAGGTCGATCGGCAGCCCCGCCTCACGGACCTGACGGCAGAGCGTCTCCAGCTGGCTCATGCCGGGCGTGACGTCGCGGCTCACCTCCTCGTCGGGCGCGCGCAGGATACCGAGCATGCGCTCGATGTCCCCCAGCGCCTGGCGGCCCGCCGTCTCGATGGAGGCCAGCGCCTCACGCGCGAGGTCGGGCTTCTTCTCGATGACGCGCTGCGCGGCGCCGGCGTGGAGGACGACGACGTTGAGGGCGTGCCCGACGCTGTCGTGCAGCTCGCGCGCGAGACGCGCCCGCTCCTCGCCGACGGCCTCACGGGCGCGGGCCTCGCGGTCGGCCGCGAAGAGCGCGGCCCGCCGCTCGGCCCTCTCGATGCTGCCGCGGTAGACGCGGATGATGACGGCCACGACCCACACGATGGAGAGCGAGGCCCAGGTGCTCAGCGCCGACTCCCAGGTGAACGAGGGCAGCGCGATGAACACGATGACGATGCCGGCGGTCACGACGAAGCCGGCGGCGACGGCGCGCTTCCAGTGGTCGAACGCGACGGTGGCGAAAGAGGTGGCGATCACCGCCCAGATGGCCGCCTGCGTGAACTCGTAGCCGGCCAGCGTCTGGGCGACCAGCAGCAGCAGCGCCGCCACCAGACTGGCCAGCGGCGACCACCACATGAAGGCGAGCGTGAGCGCGCTCGCCACCGTGAGCGCGATCAGCGCGGCGCCCCCCTCCCGATAGCCCGCCGGCACGGGGCCGCGCATCAGAAGTTCCACGAGGCCGGCAGCCGTGAAGATCAGGGCCAGCAGGATACTGACGGCCAGCGGATCGAGGAGACGCGGGCGCCGGGCTGACGCCGCAGCCGCGCCGGCTGAGGAGGCAAGGATGTCGGCGGGCCGTTCCACGCCCGCAGTATAGGTGAGTTGGTGGAGGCGGCGGGAATCGAACCCGCGTCCACGGACGCCCAAGCGGAGTCTCTACAGGCTTAGCCGGCGCATTTGATCTCGCTCGCGGCCCCCGCGTCGGCCGGGTGCCGGTCGCCAGCCCCGGTCAGTCTCGGGTGCGCTCGCTCGGAGCAGCGCGACCGCACCCCAGCCCACTTGATGACACCGCGAGTCCCGGCCGTGGGCGAGCCGGGTGCGATGCGTCACCTAATTACTTAGGCGGCGAGTGCGAGAGAATTATTCTCGGCAAGTAGTGTGTTCCGGCAGTTTAACGAGGCCACCGGACCTCGGCCTGCTGCTCCCACCCAGGTACAGCCCATGTCGAGACCTGTTCGCCCCCTACTGGGCAGCCTTGGTGACTGCTGCTCTCTGAGTATACCAGCCCCTGAGACGGCGAGACCGCGGCATGGCCGCGGTCTCGCCGCACGACTCGGGATGTCGAGCCTGCTAGTCTTCTACGGTCTGGACCTCGCGCCGGTCGCGGCGCCGGAAGTACATGTTGCGGCACAGAGGACCCTCGCCCGTGGCGTAGCAGCTCTGCACGGCGATCGAACACTGCGGCAGCGGCTGGCGAGCGACCTTGACCACGCCGAACCCGCCCTTGCCGCGCTCGATCTCCTGGAACATCTTCAGGTCGATCTCGTGCGGAAACACCTTCTCGATGCACCCGAAGAACGTGTCGCCGTCTTCCTTGAACGCGTACAGAAAGCGGCAGTTCATGGCGAGACACGCGGCCGGGTAGACGACCTTCTCACACTGTGCCGAGCATTCCTGACATTCAAGCTGTTCTTCAGACAAGCTGATCAGCCTCCTAGACAGCACAACGGCCGGCGTTCTGGTGCCGGCCCGCGAGCATAGTAGCACGGTGCCCCAAGCCTGAACAGGGTCCTTAACCTCCGCTTAATACTTCTCACACAGGGATAACCTCGCCCCCGGCCCGGCGGGATTGTGCGCGCCGGTACAAATCGCCGTTGACAAAGCACCACGGCGATAGTGAAAATAGTCACGTACTGCCGTCACGGCGCCTGGGGTAAGGCGCCATGCCGGCCCACGTGCAGACCGAGGGAGGTGGCGGACACGCATGGACGCCGTACTGCTCGCCCGTCTTCAGTTCGCGTTCACCATCGGCTACCACTTCATCTTCGTGCCGATCAGCATCGGCGTGGGGATGATGGTGGTGTTCGCCGAGCGGCGCTACTACAAGAGCGGGATCCCCGCCGACAGGGCCGCCTCCAACTTCTGGATCAAGCTCTTCACCGCGACCTTCGCTATCGGCGTGGCCACCGGCATCACGATGGAGTTCGCCTTCGGCACCAACTGGGCCAACTACTCGCGCTTCGTCGGCAACATCTTCGGGGCGCCGCTCGCCGCCGAGGGGCTCATCGCCTTCTTCCTCGAGTCGACCTTCCTCGGCATCCTGCTCTTCGGCCGTAAGAAGGTCTCCAGGCGCTTCTACTACGTCTCCGCCTGGCTGGTATGGATCGGCTCGCTCCTGTCGGCGCTCTGGATCCTCATCGCCAACTCGTGGATGCAGACGCCCGCCGGCTACAAGATCGAAGGCGGCAAGGCCGTCCTCACCAGCTTCTGGGAGGCGGCGCTCAACCCATCGACGGCGCCGCGGTACTTCCACACCATCGCCGCGACCATCATCACGGGCTGCTTCGTGGCCGCAGGGGTGTGCGCCTACTACATGCTCAAGAAGCGGCACCTGCACTTCGCGCGCACGGCGATGCTGTGGGCCGTCTCCGTGGGTCTCCTCGTGTCCCTCGCCATGCCGTTCATCGGCCACTGGGGCGCGCTGGTCGTCGCCGAGTACCAGCCGGTCAAGATGGCGGCCTTCGAGAACATCACCGAGACGCAGACGAACGCGCCGCTCTACCTGTTCGGCTGGGTCAACGGCGACGGCACGACCACGGGCGTCAGCATCCCCAGCGGGCTGAGCCTCATGCTGGGCCTGAGCCCCGACCACGAGGTCACGGGCCTCAACAGCGTGGCTGCGGCCGACAGGCCGCCGGCGCAGCTCACCTTCCAGAGCTACCACTTGATGATCGCCCTCGGAGGGCTCTTCATCCTCGTGTTCGGGCTTGCCATCCTCCTGCACATCCTGAAGCGCCTCGAGAACGCGAAGTGGATGCAGTGGCTACTGATCGCCTGCATCCCGTTGTCGCTGCTCGCCATCAACCTCGGCTGGATGGCGGCCGAGGTCGGGCGCCAGCCGTGGGTCGTCCAAGGGCTGATGCGCACCACCGACGGGGTCTCCCCCCTGGTGTCCGCAGGCGAGATCTGGACCACCCTCGGCCTGTTCGGCCTGATCTACCTGGTCCTGTTCATCGCCTGGATCCGTATCTTCCTCGGCATCATCAAGAAGGGTCCCGACGATGCCGCGGAGATGCTCCAGGCGGAGAAGTCCGCAGCGCCCGCTCCCGCCGGCGCGGGGAGGTGACGAGATGACCCTCGCCAACATCTGGTTCTTCCTCGTCGCGCTCCTGCTCACCGTCTACGTCATCCTCGACGGCTTCGACCTGGGAGCCGGCGTGCTCTACCCCTTCCTCGGCAGGACGGAGGAGGACAAGAGCGTCATCCGCGCCTCGATCGGCCCCGTCTGGGACGGCAACGAGGTCTGGCTGCTCACCGGCGCCGGCGCCATCTTCGCCGCCTTCCCGATGGTGTACGCCATGACCTTCAGCGGCTTCTACCTCGCGATCATGCTCGTGCTCTTCGGCCTCATCCTGCGCGCCGTGTCGCTCGAGTTCCGGCACCGCGACTCGAGCTGGAGCGGCGTCTGGGACGGCGCCTTCTTCCTCGGCAGCCTCGTGCCGTCGCTGCTCGTCGGGGTCGCCCTGGGCAACGTCATCCGCGGCGTCCCCATGGACGCGCAGGGCAACTACATCGGGACCTTCCTGGAGTTGCTCAACCCGTACTCGCTGCTCGTCGGGGTCACCGGGCTGTTCCTGCTCGTACAGCACGGCGCGGCGTGGCTCTCCGTCAAGTCGGAGGGCGAGCTCCACGACCGTGTCTGGCGCTACCGCAAGGTGACGTTCTGGATCTGCGCCGTGCTCGCCGTGGCGACGTCGCTCGCGACCATCCTCACGGTGTCGCGCGCGTCGGACAACGTGTTCGGCAGTCCGGTGGGCTGGCTGTTCCTGGTCGTCTTCCTCGTGGGCGTGCTCTACACGATCTGGCAGATGATGAAGGAGGGCGGCGAGCTCAAGTCGTTCATCGGCTCGGCGATCATCATCGTCGGGCTCGCCGGCATCGCCGCGGTGGGCAACTTCCCGGAGATGGTGCCGGCACGCGGCACGCCGCCGGCGACGAGCCTCACCGTCGAGCGCGCCGCGTCGGAGAACCTGACGCTGACGGTCATGCTCATCCTCGCGGTGATCTTCGTACCCGTCGTCCTGCTCTACACCGCCCTGATCTACAAGACGTTCTGGGGCAAGACCAAGGCAAGCGAAGCGGACTACTGACCAGACCTGAACTGAACCACACATCCGCGCGCCTGAGGAGGGCGGCGGGCCGGTCGGCCCGCCGCTCTCGTTCTCACAGAAGCGCACACTGCTACGCACACGTTCTCACACTCCCTTGACACCGACGCTCGCTTGGTACTGAATGGCGGTCAATACGCGCGAGCGTAGGCCAGTTGGGCGAACAAGGGGGTTCCTCGTGCCAGATGACATGTCCGCTTCACCGCCACCCTCGGGATTGGATCAGGACACCAAAGATCTCCACGCAATGGGCTACGCTCAGGAGCTCGACCGCTCCATGAGCAAGTTCTCCAACTTCGCGGTCTCCTTCACCATCATCTCGATCCTCTCCGGCTGCCTCACCCTGTACGGCTACGGCCTTCTGCACGGCGGCCCGCCGGTCATGCTCTGGGGCTGGCTGTTCGTGGGTACCCTGGTGCTGTTCGCCGGCTTGTCGCTGGGCGAGATCTGCTCGTCCTTCCCGACGGCCGGCGGCCTCTACTACTGGGCGGCCAAGCTGGCGCCCGGCGACAGCGCTCCGATCTGGTCCTGGTTCACCGGCTGGTTCAACCTGCTGGGCCAGGTGGCCGTCACCGCCGGCATCAGCTTCGGCTGCGCGTTCTCCATCTCGGCGTTCATGTGGCTCCTCACGGGCAGCGACACCTGGCTGGAGCCTTACGCCACCATCCTCATCCTGGCGGTCGTGCTCGGCATCCAGGGGCTGCTGAACACGTTCAGCGTGCGCCTCGTCGCCCTCCTCAACGACGTGTCGGTGTACTGGCACCTCATCGGCGTGGCGATCATCTTCGTGCTGCTCTTCTGGGCGCCGGAGTCGGGCACGCACCAGTCCGCCAGCTTCCTGTTCGGCAGTGAGGGCTGGCAGGCGTTCGAGGGTCTCGCCGGCTTCGCGGCCCCGATGTACGTGATCCTCATCGGTCTCCTCAACGCGCAGTACACCTTCACCGGGTACGACGCCTCGGCGCACGTCTCCGAGGAGACCATCCAGGCGCGCATCTCCGCCCCCAAGGGCATCGTCAACTCGATCTGGATCTCGTTGATCGCCGGCTTCATCCTGCTGCTCGGCGTGAGCATGGCGATCCCGACCACCTTCCCGGTCACCATCAACGGCACCGAGTTCGCCGACTACGAGAGCATCGCCGTCGACCTCGTGCCGTGGGCGACGATCTTCGAGTACGCCGCCGGCCACACCATCGGCCTCATGCTCGTCCTCATCGTCATCGTGGCGCAGTTCTTCTGCGGCATGTCGTCGATCACGGCCAACTCGCGCATGGTCTACGCCTTCTCGCGCGACGGCGCGGTGCCGTTCTCGGACTTCTGGCACCACGTCAGCCACAAGGCCCGCGTCCCCGTGCGCACCGCCTGGTTCGGCGCCATCGGCGCGTTCATCCTGGCGCTGCCGTACTTGTACAACGTCGCCGCCTACGCGGCCGTCACGTCGATCGCCGTCATCGGCCTCTACATCTCGTACCTCACGCCGGTGTTCCTGCGCCGCATCAACCCGGGCGCGTTCAACCCGGGACCGTGGGTGCTCAGCAAGACGTGGGGGCCCATCATCAACTGGATAGCGATCATCTGGGTCGTCTTCATCGTCATCGTGCTGATGCTCCCGCAGTTCAGCGCCGGTGTGCCGTGGGGCGACGAGTTCTCGTGGTCCTCCTTCAACTACGCGCCGATCGCCGTGCTCGTCGTGGTCGGCGGCGCCGGCCTCTGGTACGCAGTCTCGGCCCGCAAGTGGTTCAAGGGACCGAAGGTCCAGGGCAGCGCCGAAGAGCTCGCCGCGATCGAGGCCGACCTCACCGTCATCTGAGTCGCGTCACCGCGAGCAAGCGCTTCCGGGACGGGGCGGGCCGCAAGGCCCGCCCCGTCCTTTGCTGTGCCGGCGAGGGCGCCGCGCTCCCGTCCACCGCGCGACGACGCCCCGGGACGGACGACCGTGCAGCGTCGCGCGGGGCTCAGGGTCCGTCGCGTTCCGCAGGCCGGCTCCGTCGTTCTCTCGCGCTCCCGGCGAGCCCTGAGAGGCCCCGGTGCTCCAGCAACGCCGGCGGGACGGGACACGAACCGGAGCCAGTGCTAGACACGCGGGTAGGAGTGGACTACGATGCGCACTGATGGAGAGAATATGTGCAGTTGAGTGAGTCCTTGTTCACTTTTTCACCAGTGGAATCGATCCTCGAGGAGGAGCAATGAAAGATCCCAATCTCTTTGAAGACCTGGTAGCGGTCAGCCCCGGCATGGAGATCTGGTGGGACTCGTCGCCGTGCATCCTGGACAACTGGTACGCCAAGATGCTCGCCAAGGCCGACGACGCCGACAAGCCCGTCCTCGAGGCTCAGTTCGCGCGCATGTACAACCTCGATGACCCGATGAGCCAGCTCTTCCGCGGCGTCACCACCAACCCGCCCCTCTCCCTGGCCGCGTTCAAGGACGACCCTGCGCGCTGGGAGAAGGTCGCCCAGAAGGTCCTCGCGGAGAACCCGGACGTCGACACCGAGGGCCTTTTCTGGGTCCTCTACAAGGAAGTCGTCCGGCAGGGCTCCGACATGTTCCTGCCGCTGTTCGAGGCCTCGGGCTACAAGGAGGGCTTCCTCTCCGGCCAGGTCGACCCGCGCAGCGCGTTCGACGGCGAGGCCATGCTCGCGCAGGCTCTCGAGATCCACGCGGTCAACCCGAACGTGATGGTCAAGGTGCCGGGCACGGCGCAGGGGTACGAGATCATCGAGGAGCTCACCTCGCGCGGCATCGCCACCAACAACACGCTCACCTTCGTGCTCTCGCAGCTGCTCGACTGCGGTAAGTCGGTCATGCGCGGGCTCGAGAAGGCCAAGGCCAACGGTGTCGATCTCAGCAAGTGGCGCTCGGTCATCACCCACATGGAGGCCCGCTACGGCGACCTCGGCGGCCTGCGTGAGGCCGGCGCGGAGGTCGGCGTCGAGGTCAGCGAGGGCGACGTCCGCATGGCGGAGCTCGCGATCTTCAAGAAGGCCTACCGCACCGTCAAGGAGCGCGGCTACCACAGCAAGATGCTCTCCTGCTCGCTGCGCCTCGGCCCCACCATCGACGGCAAGCAGCAGATCTGGCACCTCGAGGAGAAGGCCGGCGCCGGCATCGTGGTCACCTGCCCGCCCTCCCTCATCGACGAGGTCATCAACTTCCCGCATCCCGAGGACATCAAGTTCAAGCCGAACCAGATCGACGTCGATCCTCCGGCCGACGTGATGGAGAAGCTGCTCAAGATCCCGTACTTCGCCCGCGCCTACGACGAGGACGGCTACACGCGCGAGGAGTACAACACGCATCCCGCCCTGGTGAAGACGCACGAGGCCTTCTCCAAGGCCACCAACGAGATGGTCGCGTTCGCCGACGGCTGCCTCAAGGGCAACTGCAAGGCCTGACGCGCCGCACCCGGACGCTCACCTGACGACGAAAGGACAGTGGGAATGACCGACATCAAGGACAAGATCAATCCCTACGTGTGGACCGCCCCCGAGTACAACACGGGCATCCTCGACAAGGCGTGGGCGCACCCCGAGCTGGGCCGCATGATGCTCAACGAGAACCCCATCCCGCCGTCGGACGCGGTGGTCGAGGCGATCACCGACATGGCCAAGAAGGGCAACCGCTACCCGGACCGCGCGTACCGTCTGCGCGAGAAGCTCGGCAAGCTCCACGGCCTCGCGGCGGAGAACATCGCGCTGGCCAACGGCTCGTCCGAGACGATCGACGCCATGATGCGCATCTTCCTGCAGCCGGGCGACGAGTTCCTCTGCTCCAACCCGACCTTCGAGATGTTCCCGTCCCGCGCCGGCCTCTGCAACGCCAAGACCGTGCAGATCCCGCTCCGCGACGAGGACCTGCAGTACGACGTCGAGGGCATGCTCGCGGCCGTCAACGACAAGACCAAGCTCATCCTCATCATCAACCCGAACAACCCGACGGGCATCTTCATCGACGACGCCGACCTCACGAAGTTCGCCGAGCTCGGCATCCCGCTGTGCATCGACGAGGCCTACCTCGACTATCACCCGCAGGTCGATGCCAAGATCGACTTCGTCAAGAAGTACCCGCACGTCTTCCTGTCGCACACGTTCTCCAAGGCCTTCGGCCTCGCCGGCGTCCGCATGGGCTATGTCGTCGCCAGCCCGACCGTGGTCGACGCCTTCAACCTCATGTACCTGCCCTGGAACCTCAGCCTGATGGCGATCGCCGCGGCCGAGGCCATCCTGGACACGGGCGAGGTCGTGGAGAAGGTCGTCTACAACAACGACTGGATGAAGAAGTTCGCCGACGCGCTCGCGGCCAAGGGCTGCAAGCCCTACGAGGCGCACGGCAACTACATGCTCATCGACGCCTCCGCGACCGGCAAGACCAGCGCCGAGATCGTGCAGGCGGCCAACGACATGCAGAAGGTCATCATCAAGACCATCAAGCCGATCAACGGCAAGGAAGGCTACTTCCGCATCACCCCCGGCACGCCCGAGGAGTGCGAGCGCTTCATGGCCTTCATCGAGGAGTACTTCTGAGCCGACGACCAACGCTCAGTTGACGTCCGCCCGCAGCCTCCGCCCTCCCGTCGTGACGGGGGAGGGCGGAGGCTGACGGGCCTTCACTCCCGACCGAAAGGATCCAGGTGACCCCAGTGGCGAACGGATCGCTCCAGGACCGCTGCATCGACACCATCCGCTTCCTGGCCGTCGACGGCGTCCAGAAGGCCAACTCCGGCCATCCCGGCATGCCCATGGGCGCCGCGGCCATCGCCTACACCCTGTTCACGCGTCACCTCAGGTACGACCCGGCAGACCCCGCGTGGCCCAACCGTGACCGCTTCGTGCTCTCCGCCGGCCACGCGAGCATGCTGCTCTACTCCATGCTGCACCTGACCGGCTACGACCTGGGCATGGACGACCTCAAAGCGTTCCGCCAGTGGGGCAGCCGCACGCCGGGTCATCCCGAGTTCGGCCACACGCCCGGCGTCGAGACGACGACCGGCCCGCTCGGCCAGGGCGTCGCCAACGCCGTCGGCATGGCCGTCGCCGAGCGCTTCCTCGCCGCCACCTTCGGTGAGGACGTCGTCGACCACCATACCTACGTGCTGGCCGGCGACGGCTGCATGATGGAAGGCATCAGCAGCGAGGCCGCTTCCTACGCCGGCCATCAGAAGCTCGGCAAGCTGATCATGTTCTACGACGACAACCACATCACCATCGACGGCTCCACCGACCTCGCCTTCACCGAGGACGTCGGCAAGCGCTTCGAGGCCTACGGCTGGCACGTCCAGCGCGTGGCCGAGGGCAACGACGTCGACGCGATCGACGCGGCCATCACCGCGGCCAAGGCCGAGACCGGCAAGCCGTCGCTGATCGCCGTCCGCACCCACATCGGCTGCGGCTCGCCCAACAAGCAGGACAAGGCCGCCGCCCACGGCGCCCCCCTCGGCGTCGATGAGGTCAAGCTGACCAAAGAAGCCTGCGAGTGGCCGCTCGACGCCGAGTTCTTCGTCGCCGACGACGTCCGCGCCCACTACGCCGAGGCCGCCGCGAAGGCCGCCGAGGCGCACGCCGCGTGGACGCCGAAGTTCGAGGCCTGGCGCGCGGCCGACGCCGCCCGCGCCAAGTCATGGGACGACGCGTGGTCGCGCACGCTGCCCGAGGGCTGGGACGCCGACCTGCCCGTGTTCACCACGGAAGACAAGATCGCGACGCGCGCCGCGTCCGGCAAGGTCATCAACGCCGTGGCGCCGCACATCCCGACGCTCATGGGCGGCTCCGCCGACCTGGCGCCGTCCAACAACACGCTCATCAAGGACGCCCCCGACCAGCAGGCGGCGACCCCGGGCGGCCGCAACGTGCGCTGGGGCGTGCGCGAGCTCGCCATGGCCGCCATGGCCAACGGGCTGTCCACCCACGGCGGCATCCGTCCGTACGTGGCCACGTTCTTCGTGTTCGTGGACTACATGCGCCCCGCCATGCGACTCTCCGCTCTCATGAAGCAGCCGGTGACGTACGTGCTCACGCACGACAGCGTCGGCGTCGGCGAGGATGGCCCTACGCACCAGCCCATCGAGCACCTCGCCATGCTGCGCGCGACACCGGGCTTCATCGATCTGCGCCCCGCCGACGCCAACGAGACGGTCGAAGCGTGGCGGATCGCCCTGCAGACCGACGACGCGCCCGTCGGCCTCATGCTCACGCGGCAGAACCTGCCGACCATCGACCGCGAGAAGTACGCGCCGGCGAGCGGCATCGCCCGCGGCGCCTACGTGCTCGACGATGCCTCCGACGGCGGTGCGCCGGACGTGATCATCATCGCCAGCGGCAGCGAGGTCGCCCTCGCGATCGAGGCGCACGAGCGCCTCGTGGCCGAGGGCGTCCGCTCGAGGGTCGTCAACATGGCGTCGATGACGCTGTTCGCCAGGCAGGACGCCGACTACCGTGAGTCGGTCCTGCCGCTCGCCTGCAGCAGCAGGCTCGCGGTCGAGGCCGGCGTCACGTTCGGCTGGGACCGCTGGGTCGGCGACGGCGGCCAGGTGATCGGCATCGACCGCTTCGGCGCGTCGGCCCCTGCCGGGACCATCTTCGCGGAGTTCGGCTTCACCGCCGACAACGTCTACGCACGCGCCAAGGCCCTGCTCGCCTGAGCCCCGCGTGGAGCGGCCGCTGCCGGGACGCCGGATCGTGGCGGATCGGCGGTGGTGGAGAAGAAGAACACGAGACGGCCGCCCCCTCCCGGGGCGGCCGTCTCGTGTGGCGAGGACGATCCTCGAGTGTCGCCGAGCCGCCTCCGCCCGTGCCCGGCACATGCGACTGCTTGAACCCGCCCCGACCCGAAGCCTATGATGTGTTCGACTGTGTGCGAACTTGTAGCACAATGAGCAGCGAGCGCGAGGGGCCAGCGATGTCGCAAGAGGTATCACCTGAAGTCCACGAGATGATCCCGGCGGAGCGCCGGGCACGCATCGTCGAACTCCTCGAGGAGCGGCGCGCGGTGCGCGTCTCCGTGCTCAGCGAGACGCTCGGCGTCTCCGAGATGACCATCCGCCGCGACCTCGAGCAGCTCGAGCAGGCCGGCCTGCTCTCGCGCATGCACGGCGGCGCGATCCTCAAGCGGCGCATGCTCGAGGAGCCGCTGTACGCCACCAACGTCCGTGCTCACTCCGAAGAGAAGCGCCGGATCGCCAAGGCCGCGGCGGAGACGATCATGCCCGGCGAGACCGTGTTCCTCAGTTCCGGCACCACCGCCGCCCAGGTGCTCAGCCACGTCGACCCGCAGCTCACGGCGCGCATCGTCACGCACAACGTGGGCGCGCTCTCCACGGCGCTGCGAAGCGCCCTGGACGTCGTCTTGCTCGGCGGCTCTTACCGGGCACGCTCCAACACGCTCGAGGGCCCGCTGGCGATCGAGGCCGTCTCCACCTTTCACGCCTCGCGCTTCATCCTCGGCGCCGACGGCGTCAGCCTCGAGGAGGGCGTGACCACCCCGAGCATCGGGCTCGCCGGCGTCGAGCGGGCGATGATCCGCCAGACGCGGGGTGAGGTCTCCGTCCTCGCCGACGCCAGCAAGTTCGGCGTGATCGGGGACGTCGCCATCTGCACGCTCGACAAGATCGACACCATCATCGTCGACGATGCCGTCGACCCGGAAGTACGCGACGAGATGGAGCGCCTCGGGCTCAGGCAGCTCGTGGTCTGAGCGCGCGCGGGCGCATCGCAGGCGCCGGCAGGAGCGGGGGTCTCGGGCGCCCTGCCGACCTCAGAGGTCCCAGTACTCCGACTGGACCCCTCTGGCGCGCGCGACGGCGGCGGCCGGACGCTCGGTGCCGCCGCCCACCTCGGGCGCGCGCTCGTCGTTCACGGCACGCAACACCGCCTCGACGGCCCTCGCGTTGGCCCCACGGTCGTAGCCGCCTTCGAGCACGAACGCGAGCCGGCCCTCGCACAGGTCCTGGGCGAGCCGCACGCAGCGCAGCGCCATCTGTCCGAACCCGGCCTCGGTGACCCTCATCTCCCCGAGGGGATCGTCCCGGTGGATGTCCTGGCCCGCCGACACGAGGATCGCCTGCGGCGCGAACTGCCGGACCACCGGCGCGAAGACGACGTCGAACACGCTTGCGTAATCGCCGTCCCCTGCCCCTGCCGGGAGCGGGACGTTCACGGTGAACCCCTCCCCCGCTCCCTCTCCACACTCGGTGAAGAAGCCGCTGCCGGGATAGTGCGGCCACTGATGCACTGAGCCGAACAGCACCCTGGGATCGGCGTAGAACGCCGCCTGCGTGCCGTTGCCGTGATGCACGTCCCAGTCGAGGATGGCGACACGCTCGTAGCCCTGCCCCAGAAGCCGCGCGGCGGCGATGGCGACGTTGTTGAACAGGCAGAAGCCCATGGCCCGGTCCGGGGTGGCATGGTGACCGGGCGGGCGGATGAGCGCGAACGGCGCCAGCCCGTCCTTCCACATGGTGGTGGCCAGCAGCGCGCCGCCCGTGGACAGAAGCGCGGTCTCGTAGCTGCGCGGCGAGACGTGCGTGTCCGGGTCGAACCACGTGCCCTTGCCCTGGGCCGCGCGCTTGATCATCGCGAGGTGCGCCGGCGTGTGGACGAGCAGCACGTCGTCCTCGGTGGCCGGCTCCGGCGACGTCGCCACCGTCAGGCGAGACCACAGGTCGGTGCCCTCGAGGTGCTGGACCAGCGAGGTGACCCGGTCCGCACCCTCGGGGTGCGCCCCGGTGTCGTGGTCGGCGTAGGCTTCATCCCAGATGATGGCGGCGTTCACGCCGCCAAGGATACCCGAGGGCGACCTCGCGCGACCACAGCCACCGCGCACCGGAGTGGGCCGAACGACCCTCGCGGTCGCCGGGCGCGGTCAGGCGGAGGGCGTCCCGCGCGGCGCCGTGAGGAACGGCCGCGCGAGCTGCTCCCAGAGTTCGGTCGCGGCGCGCACGTCGGCGCCGTCCGGGTCCAGGCCGTGCTGGATGGCCAGGCCGTCGACGATGGCGATCATGAGCATCGCGAACGGGCGCAGCTCCGCGGCGACGTCGGACCCGGCGGCGTCGAGACAGCGGAGGACGGTCTCGCGATACCCGTCGTAGAGCGCGGCCACCCTCTCGCGCAGGTCCGGGTCGCGGAGCGCATGCGGCAGGATCTCGAAAAAGGCCAGGAAGCTCTCGGCGTCGGCGGCGATACGCGTCTCGCCGTCGATGAGCGCCCGCACCCGGGCTTCACCCGCGGGCGCCGTCGCCGTCTCCTCGATGAGGCCCCGATTGGCGTCGTGGGCCAGGGAGTCGACGAGCGCGGTGACGAGACCGGCCTTGTTGCCGAAGTGGTAGCCGATGCTCGCCTTGGACTCGCCGGCCTCCCGGGCGATGGCCGAGAGCTTGAGCGCCTCGAACCCGCCCTCGGCGAGCAGGCGCTGCGCTGCCGCCAGGATCCGCTGCGCGGTGGGCGGCAGCGCCTCCATGGGGTCTTCCAGAAGCAGCGGCTCGGGCAGTCCCTGCCCGCGCGCCAGGCTCTTTCGCTTCTCGTCGATGGGCGTCATCGGTCCTTCGTCGTCTCGTCGTCGCAAGGACTTGCCAGTCTCCGGATCGGTTGCTAGTATACATTCGTCCGTCCGGACAAACAAACTTTCGGGCTCGCCCCGCCGGCCAGCGACTCGCCTCAGGAGGTACCGCGTTGGACACGACACTCCCCGCTCTCAAGAAGTACCGCGGCCGACACTTCCTCACCGACCTCGACTACACGCGTGAGGAGCTCGAGGACCTGCTCAGGCTCGCCGTGAACCTCAAGGCCCTCTGGAAGAAGCGCCCGCTGACCCCGTTCCTCCCCGGCAAGCACCTCGCCATGATCTTCGAGGCCGCCTCCACGCGCACGCGCGTCAGCTTCGAGAACGGCTTCGCCGAGCTCGGCGGCAACGCCCTGTACCTGCGCCCCGGCGAGATCCACCTCCCCGGCCGCGAGAGCATCGCCGACACGGCGCGCACGCTCTCGCAGTACAACGCCGCCATCGAGATCCGCAGCAAGAAGAACGAGACCGTCAACGAGCTCGCGGCGTGGTCGACGGTGCCGGTCATCAACGGCATGGACCACGACCGGCACCCCTGCCAGAGCATGAGCGACGCGCTCACGATCCTCGAGAGCGCGGGCACGCTGGCCGGCGTCACGTTCGCCTACGTCGGCGACGCCGCCCACCCCTGCAACTCGCTGTCCACGACGCTGACCAAGCTCGGGCTGAACGTGCGCGTCGGCAACGCCGCCGGCTACGAGATGGCGCCCGAGCTCGCCGAGCTCGCGAAGAAGTTCGCCGCCGAGAGCGGCGGCTCGTTCCTGCTCACCAACGACCCGCTCGAGGCCATCGCCGGCGCCGACTTCATCTACACCGACTGCTGGTGGTGGACCGGCCAGGAGGACGAGTACAAGGACCGCATCGACGCGTTCAAGGCCTTCCAGGTCAACCCTGAGCTGTGGAGCCACGCCAAGCCCGAGACGAAGTTCATGCACTGCCTGCCGGCGATGCGCGGCGAGGAGGTCGTGGATGAGATCGCCGACGGCCCGATGAGCCTCATCTTCCCGCAGGCCCAGAACCGGATGCACTTCCAGAAGGCCCTCATGCTCGCCGTGATCGGCATCGACGAGCTGCCGGCCGACCCCGACCTGCAGCCCATCGGCCGGGCGCTTCTCAGCTAGAGGGACACCAGCAGCGCCCGCGTCTACGAAAGGAACCGCCGTGGCAACCGAACTGCAGCCAGGAGCGCCGGGGGGAACGCTCGCCGAGAAGCCGAAGGTGTTCGGCCTGTTCAGCATGGTCCTGTTCAGCGTGTCGGCGATCCTCGTCGCCGATACGGTGGGGAGCTCCGCGGCGATGGGGGTCCAGGGCCTCGGGTTCTGGATCATCCTCGGCCTGCTCTTCTTCATCCCGTACGGCTTCGTCACCGCCGAGCTGGGCAGCGCCTGGCCGGACGAGGGCGGCATCTACGTGTGGGTCAAGACCGCCTTCGGCCCCGGATGGGGCACGGTGACCTCCTGGATGTACTGGGTCAACGTCGCCCTCTGGGCGCCCTCCGTGTTCGTGCTCTTCATCGGTGCGATCGAGGTCGCCTGGGGCGTTGACATCCCGCCGCTCTGGGAGGCTGTGATCGTCATCGCCATGGTGTGGGCGATCGTGCTCGTCGGCATCCTGCCGCTCGAGTGGAGCAAGTTCGTCCCCAACCTGAGCGCCGCGCTCAAGGTCATCGTGCTCATCGGCCTGGGCGCTCTGGGCGTCGCCTACGTGGTCAAGAACGGCGCCGCCAACTCGTTCGCGCTCAGCGAGTGGATCCCGCAGTGGAACACGGACAGCCTCTCGTTCCTGCCCATCATCATCTACTCGTACATGGGGTTCGAGCTCATGAGCTCGGCGGGCGGGGCGATCAAGGACCCGAAGCGCGACGTGCCCAAGATGATCATCTTCGCCGGCGCCGCGATCCTGGCCGTGTACATGTTCGCCACGTTCGGCATCCTCGCGTCGATCAAGACCGAGGACGTCAGCATCGTCACCGGCATCACCGATGCGCTCAAGCTCATGGTCGACGAGGTCGCCGGCGGCGCGACGTGGCTGTTCAACATCGCCGTCGTCGCCCTCCTCTTCACCTTCTTCGGCAACATGGTCACGTGGTCCATCGGCGCCAACCAGACCATCAGCGCCACGGGACTGGACGACACCGCTCCGGGGGTGTTCGGCCACGTCAACAAGCGCTTCGGCACGCCCGACTACGCGTTCGTGCTCATGGGAGTCATCGCCACGGCGATCACGATCCTGGCCTACGTGCTCGACCCGAACCAGACGAGCGTGTTCTGGACGCTGTTCGCGCTCTCGTCGATCGTCTTCCTGATGCCGTACCTCCTGATGTTCCCGGCGCTGCTCGTGCTGCGCCGCAAGTACCCGGACCAGCCGCGGCCCTACGTGATCCCGGGTGGCAAGGCCGGCGCCTGGATCGCGACGATCCTCTGCGAGACCGGTATCCTGCTCACCCTCTTCCTGTTCTTCTACTTCCCGGCCGAGGGCGTCTCGAAGGGCGTGTTCTGGCTGATCACCGGCGGTGGCACGATCGTCTCGCTCCTCATAGGCTGGTGGCTCTACCGGCACTCCAGCCGCAGGAGCGGCGGCGCGGCGGCCGCCCCGGCGAGCGACGCATAGGGACAGAAGGAAACCGATGGCAGCAACAGGCAAGAAGAACGGCAAGACCGTCGTCGTCGCCCTCGGCGGCAACGCCATCCTCCAGCCCGGCCAGGTCGGCACCTTCGAGGAGCAGCTGTTCAACGTCGACGGCGCCATGCGTCGCATCGTCGCCCTCGTCGAGGAGGGCTGGCGCGTGGTGCTCACCCACGGCAACGGCCCCCAGGTGGGCAACCTGCTGATCCAGAACGCGCTCGCCGCCAAGACGGTGGCGCCGATGCCGATGGACGTCTGCGGGGCGATGAGCCAGGGCCAGATCGGCTACATGGCGGCGCAGACGCTGGCCAACCACCTGCGCAAGCGCCGCCTCGAGGTGCCGGTGGTGACCCTGGTCACCCAGGTCGCCGTCGACCCCCGGGACAAGGCCTTCGCCAGCCCCTCCAAGCCGGTCGGCCCCTTCTACTCCGAGGCCGAGGCGCGGAAGATGATGCTCGAGGAGGGCCTCGCCATGCGCGAGGACGCCGGCAGAGGCTGGCGCCGCGTCGTGCCCAGCCCCGAGCCCAAGGAGATCGTCGAGCTCGAGGCGGTGCGCGACCTGGTCGCCGACGGCGCCCTCGTCGTCTGCTCGGGCGGCGGCGGCGTGCCGGTGGTGCGCAGCCGCGGCGCCCTCTCGGGCATCGACGCGGTGATCGACAAGGACCTCGCCGCCGCCCTGCTCGCCACCGAGCTCGGCGCCGACGCCCTGCTCATCCTCACCGACGTGCCCCAGGCCTACGTGCACTACGGCACCCCCGAGCAGGAGGCGCTCTCCCGCGTCACCGCCAGCCAGATGCGCGCCTACGCCGCCGAGGGCCACTTCAAGGCCGGCTCCATGGGCCCCAAGGTCGAGGCCTGCCTGCGCTTCGTCGACGCCGGCGGCGAGAGCGTGATCGCCAGCCTCACCGAGGTCGGCCCGGCGATGGCCGGGAAGGCCGGCACGCACATCGTGCCGGACGGGGCGACGAAGCGGGCCAAGAAGCCCGCCGCCGGCAGGGCCGAGGGGAAGGCCGCCCGGACGAAGAAGTCGGCGGCAAAGACCGCGGCGGCCAAGAAGGCTCCCGCCACCACAGCTGCCGCCAGAAAGCCGCGGCGGAGCGCATCCCCGGATGGTGGCGCGCAGGTCATCGACATCGCCACTGCCCGGCGGCGCGCAGCCGCCGAATGACGGCCCCCCAGGCCCCGAGGAGGTCATCGTGACCAAGCTCATCGACAGCACGCCCCGCGCCGACGGCTTCCGTATGCCGGGCGAGTTCGAACCCCACAAGCAGATCTGGATGCTCTGGCCGCAGCGGCCCGACAACTGGCGGCTCGGCGCCAAGCCCGCGCAGCGCTCCTGGGTCGACGTGGCGACGGCCATCTCGCGCTTCGAGCCCATCACCGTGGGCGTCAACAACGACCAGTACGAGAACGCGGCCAACCTGCTGCCCGACGCGGTGCGCGTGATCGAGCTCTCCGGCAACGACGCCTGGATGCGCGACTGCGGTCCCACCTTCGTCGTCAACGACGAGGGTGACGTCCGCCTCGTCGACTGGGACTTCAACGCCTGGGGCGGGCTCTACGACGGCCTCTACTTCCCCTGGGAGAAGGACCAGCTGGTGCCGCAGAAGGTCGCCCAGCTCGAAGGCGTCGGCCGCTACAAGGCGCACATCGTCATGGAGGGCGGCTCGTTCCACGTGGACGGTGAGGGTACGGTCATCACGACCGAGGAGTGCCTGCTGAGCCCCGGCCGCAACCCGGACATGACGCGCGAGCAGATCGAGGAGCACCTGCGCGACTACCTGAACGTCGAGAAGATCATCTGGCTGGCCAAAGGCATCGACCCCGAGGAGACCAACGGGCACGTGGACGACGTGGCCTGCTTCGTGCGGCCCGGCGTCGTGCTGGCCGGCGTGACCGAGGACAGGAGCGACTGGCGCTACGAGCTCCTGCAGGACAACCTGCGCGTGCTGCGCGAGGCCACCGACGCGCACGGCCGCCAGCTCGAGGTCCACACCGTACCGATGCCGGCGATCATGGAGATCACCGAGGAGGAGGCCTGGGGCGTCGACAGCGCCGAGGGCTCGATCCCGCGGCGGCCGGGCGACAAGACGGCCGCGTCCTACCTCAACTTCCTCATCGTCAACGGTGGCATCATCCTGCCGACGTTCGGCGACCCCAACGACGACGCGGCGCGCGAGATCATCGCGGGCGTGTTCCCCGAGCGTGAAGTGGTCACCGTGCCGGGCCGCGAGATCGTGCTCGGCGGCGGCAACGTGCACTGCATCACCCAGCAGCAGCCGCGCGGCTGAGGGAGCTCCTCGCGCCCCGCACGGGGGCGCCCCGGATCATCACCTGGAGGGGGGCGCCCCGCCCTCCACCAGTTCCTTGCCCCACGGCTCGCAGTCGGCCTCGAGCAGGTAGCCCCGCTGCGCGAAGAATGCCCTGGACTCCTCGTTCTCGACGAGGATCTGCAGCTTCGCCTTGAGCGCGCCCAGCCGACGGAACCGCTCCTCGAGCTCGTCCAGCAGCGCGTCGGCGATCCCCCGGCGGCGGCGCTCCGGGGTGACGGCGAGGTGATACACGTACGCCCGGCGCCCGTCCCAGCCGCCCATCACCGTGCCCACGATGCGACCGTCCTCCCCGCAGGCCACGAGAAAGAGTCCCGGGTCGCGCGTCAGCTTGAGCGCCGTGGCCTCCGGGCCGTCGGAGGGACGCATCCAGAGGTCGCCGCGCTGCCACATCACGTGCACGACGGGGTAGTCGTCCATCGTGAACTCGCGGATCGTGATCGCCGGCGCCGGTGGCTGCATGGTCTCTCCCTTCCGGCGGCGATTCTACCGCCACGGCGCCCGTGGTTGGAGCGGGCGTCCCGGCGGTAGAATCGGCTCAGGCGCAACCGGAGCCCGGGAGAACCCAGTGGACGCACTCGACCTCATGCTGGCGCGACGCAGCATTCGTCGCTTCACCGCCGAGGACGTGTCGCTCGAGGACGAGCAGAAGCTGATCGACGCGGCGTTCGCCGCTCCGAGCGCCAACAACCAGCGCCCCTGGCACTTCGTGTGCGTGCGCGACCCGGAGAAGCGCGCGCAGCTCAAGGACCTGCACCGATGGACGGGCATGCTCGAGAAGGCCCCGCTGGTGATCGCCGTGCTCGGCCGCGCGGCGGGGCACCCGTGGTGGATCGAGGACTGCTCGGCCGCCACGGAGAACATCCTGCTGGAGGCGGCCGCCCTGGGACTGGGCGCGGTGTGGTGCGGGATGCGCGAGGATCCCGACGATGTGGTCGGATACGAGCGCGCGTGCTGCGAGGCACTCGGCGCGCCGCCCGACGAGTGGCGCGCCGTCGCCCTGATCGCCGTCGGCCACCCTGCGGAGACGAAGCAGCCGCGGACACAGCGCCAGGTGAGCAAGGTGAGCTACGAGCGCTTCGGCAAGCGCGCGCGCTGACCCGGAGGCCCGGTCCATGGCAATCGACGCCACGCGCGAGGCACGCATCGAGGCCACGGCGCGGACGATCCTCGCCGCCACCCACGCGGACAAGCCCTCGCCGCTCTCGCGAGAGCGACTGCAGGGCGACATGATGGAGTGGGCGATGGCCGACGAACAGCTCAAGGTGGAGATGCTGCGCTTCGTCGACGTCTTCCCCACGCTGCGCAGTGGTCCCGAGATCGCCCGTCACCTGCGCGAGTACTTCACCCGTGAAGGGATCGCCGTCCCGAAGGCGCTCCGTTGGGGCATCGGCCTCACCGGCCCGCGCTCGCCGGTGGCGCCTCTGGCGAGCGCCGTCATCCGGAGGCAGATGCAGGGGTTCGCGCAGCGCTTCATCGTGGGCCGGGATGCGCGCAGCGCCGTCCCGGCCCTCAAGGCCCTGCGCGACGCCGGGACCGGCTTCACGCTGGACGTCCTCGGCGAGGCCACGGTCAGCGAGGCGGAGGGAGAGGCGTACCAGCGCGTCTACCTCGACCTCCTCGATGGGCTGGCCGGCCAGGCCGAGCGGTGGCCGGCCGCCGCCGTGCTCGATGAAGCGGCGTGGGGTCCCATGCCTCGCGTCAACCTCAGCCTCAAGATCACCTCCCTGTACTCGCAGCTCGACCCGGTCGACTTCGAGGGCGGCGTGGCGGCAGTGAAAGACCGCCTGCGCCCCGTCTTTCGCAAGGCGATCGAGACCGGATCCGCGCTCACCC
Organism: uncultured Thermoleophilia bacterium; assembly: GCA_963736645.1. Taxonomy (GTDB): domain Bacteria; phylum Actinomycetota; class Thermoleophilia; order UBA2241; family UBA2241; genus CAIXSE01. The sequence goes on from CAVTPJ010000002.1 coordinate 457,704, forward strand.
TCGACCTCGAACAGTTCCGCCTCCGCGACCTGACCCTCGAGGTGTTCACCTCCCTGCTGGACGAAGAGGAGTTCCGCGGCTACCACGAGGCGGGCGTCGTGCTGCAGGCCTACCTGCGCGACGCCGATCGTGACCTCGAGAGGTTGCTCGCCTGGGCGCGCGACCGCGCGCGCCCCTTCCACCTCCGACTCGTGAAGGGCGCGTACTGGGACTACGAGACCGTCATCGCGGCGCAGGAGGGCTGGCCGGTGCCCGTGTTCACGCACAAGCCGGACACCGACGCCATGTACGAGAAGCTCACGCGGGTGATGTTGAGCGAGCCCGAGCACGTGCGCCCCGCGTTCGCCAGCCACAACGCACGCTCCCTGGCGGTCGCGATCGAGACCGCGCGCGAGCTCGGACTGGCGCCGAACGCCTTCGAGATCCAGATGCTGCACGGCATGGGCGACCCCATCAAGGCCGCGGTCCGAGGCATGGGCCTGCGGCTGCGGGAGTACGCCCCGGTCGGCGAGCTCATCCCGGGGATGGCGTACCTCGTGCGTCGGCTGCTCGAGAACACCGCCAACGACTCGTTTCTGCGGCAGACGTTCGTGGAGGGGACCGCGGTGGACGAGCTCGTCCGCCCTCCGGCGACCTCCGCCGACTTCAGTGCGGAGCCCCGGCGGCTGCCGCTCGTCCGACCCACGGACCCGGATGATCCGGGGCCGTTCCGCAACCAGCCGCACGCGGACTTCTCGCGCCGCGAGAACCGCGAGGCTTACGTCGCGGCGCTCGCGGCGGTCCGCGGGCGTCTGGGCGCCCGCTACCCGCTGCGCGTCGGCGGACGCGACATCGAGACGGCGCGCACGCTCGACTCGGTGAACCCGGCGGCGCCGGTCGAGGTGATCGGCACGGTCGCCTACGGCGGCCGTGCCGAGGCCGAGGCGGCCGTCGCGGCCGCCCGCGCCGCGCTGCCGGCGTGGCGGGACGCCGCGCCGCGCGAGCGCGCCGCCGTGCTCTTCCGTGCCGCGGAACTGATGCGGGCGGAGACGATGGAGCTCTCCGCGCTGATGACGCTCGAGGCGGGCAAGACCCGCCGCGAGGCCATCGGCGACGTCGACGAGGCGGTCGACTTCCTCGAGTACTACGGGCGCGAGATGCTGCGCCTCGGCACGCCGAGGCGCATGGGCAACGCGCCCGGCGAGCACAACCTGTACTTCTACCAGCCGCGCGGCGTGGCGCTCGTGATCGCGCCGTGGAACTTCCCCCTCGCCATCCTCACCGGCATGACCGCTGCGGCGCTGGTCGCCGGCGATCCGGTGATCGTGAAGCCGGCAGGACCGACGCCGGTCATCGCCGCCCAGATGGTCCGCCTCCTCGAGGCGGCGGGGTCACCGGCAGGAACCGTCAACTACCTTCCGAGCCCGGGCGGAGAGGTAGGCGACTTCCTCGTCCGCCATCCAGGCATCGACCTCATCGCGTTCACCGGCTCGATGGAGGTCGGGCTGCGCATCATCAGCCAGGCGGCGCAGAATCCGGCCGACGGGGTCAAGAAGGTGATCGCCGAGATGGGCGGCAAGAACGCGATCATCGTCGACACGGACGCCGACCTCGACGTGGCCGTGAGCGAGGTCGTCGTCTCCGCCTTCCACTACCAAGGGCAGAAGTGCTCGGCCGCCTCGCGGGTCATCGTGCTCGAGGCGGCCTACGACGAGTTCGTCGGCCGCCTCGTCGAGGCCACGAGGAGCCTCGTGATCGGACCGCCGGAGGACCCCGGCTGCCGCGTCGGGCCGGTGATCAGCGCCGATGCACGGGCCAGGATCGAGTCGTACATCGACGATGGGCGGCGGGAGGCCACGCTGGCCGCCGCCGCCGAGCCGCCCGCGGGCGGCTGGCCCGGCGGCGGCTACTTCGTCGCGCCACACGTCTTCGTTGACGTGCCGCCCGACGCGGTGATCGCCCGGGAGGAGATCTTCGGCCCCGTCGTGGCCGTCATGAAGGCGGCCGACCTCGACGAGGCGCTCGCCATCGCCAACGGCGTGCGCTACGCGCTCACCGGCGGGCTGATCAGTCGCAGTCCGGCGGTGATCGAGCGGGTGCGCCGGGAGTTCCGCGTCGGCAACCTCTACATCAACCGCGGCATCACCGGCGCGCTCGTGGAGCGCCAGGCCTTCGGCGGCTTCAAGATGAGCGGCGTCGGCTCCAAGGCAGGTGGCCCCGACTACCTGCTGCAGTTCCTCGAACCCCGCGTGATCACCGAGAACACCATGCGCCGCGGCTTCGCGCCGCCGGAGGATCTCCTCCAGGACTAGGCGCGGAGCGACGCCGTTGCGCCACCGCCGGCCGGTCGCCGCGAACCCTTCTCCTCCCCCCGGCGTCTCACCGCCAGAACGACCCATCCGGCCGCGGGGGCGCGGCCTCAGGAGGAGGAAGCCATGTCTCGCAGGGTCAAGATCATGATCGCGGTCCCGGTCGCGCTCGTCGCCGTCCTCGCGCTGTTCGCGGCGGTCGGCCTCGTCGCCCGCGACGGAGAGAGCGACCTCGACGCCTCGCTGACCACGGCCGACAGGACCGCCGACTCCTACGGCGCGGCCGACGCCGGCGAGCAGGCCATCGGGGCGGCCACCAGCGCCGACGGCACGAGCGAGTCGGGCGAAGTCGCCGGCGAGCAGGCCTTCTCCGCCGCCGTGCCGCCTGCCTCGGCGCCGTCGGCCCACTACCTGCTGCGCACCGGCGACCTCTCGCTGCTCGTCGCGCGGGGCACGCTCCTGCCGACGGTCGACCGCATCAAGGGCATGACGGCGGCGATGGGCGGCTACGTGATGTCCAGCGCCGCCGGCGGCGGGCAGCCGAACGTCACGGGCCCCATCGAACCCATGCCTCTGGACGACCAGGTCGTGTCGTCGAAGGAGGGTGAGCCGGGAGTCCCGGCGACCCTCGAGGACCCCTACGCCTCGCTCGTCGTCCGCGTGCCGGAACAGCTGTTCGACACGGCCATCAAGCGGTTCTCCAGACTGGGGGAAGTGCAGAGCGTCTCCACCTCCAGCGAGGACGTCACCTCGCAGTACGTGGACCTGCGGGCGCGCCTGCGGCACTTCCGCGCCGTCGAGCGTCGCCTCGTCGGCTTCCTCGACGAGACGACCACCGTCAACCAGATGCTCGCCATCCAGGACCGCATCGATCAGGTCCAGCTGACCATCGAGGAACTCACGGCGCAGCTCGAGTCGTTGCGTGAGACGACCACCTTCGCCACCTTGTCGGTCTTCCTCTCGGAGAAGGACGCGACACCGGCCGCCGTGCACGCCAGCGACACCTTCGGCGGCACCTTCTGGAACTCGATGCGGCTGCTCGGCCACGGCGCCCGCGTCACGGGCCTCGTACTCACCGCGCTGGCGCCCTTCATCGTCCTCTTCGGCGGCATCGGTCTCGTCGTCTGGTACGTGGTGAGGCGCACGCGCCGCGGCCGCCGGCAGACGGCGCCGCCGACGATCCCGGCCTGACCGGCGTCCGCGGCCGGGGCCCACCGGGCGTCGTCCGGTGAGCCCCGGCCGCCCACCGGGTATGGTCCCCCTGGACGAGCGACGACCCCCACCCCCGGGAGGCAGCGGTGAAAGCGGTGCGCATCCACGAGTACGGCGGCCCCGAGGTCCTCGTGTACGAGGACGTCCCCACGCCCGAGCCGGGACCGGCGCAGATCCTCGTCAAGGTGGCCGCCGCCACCGTCAACCCCGTCGACGTGGCGGTGCGTGAAGATCGGTTCCCGACGCCCAAGAAGCCGCCCAAGATCCTGGGCTCGGACGGCGCCGGCGTCGTGGAGCGAGTGGGCGACGAGATCGACTCGATCAGACCCGGCGAACGCGTCGCGTTCAGCGGCCTCGGCATCGGCAGCGAAGGCAGCTACGCCGAGTACGCGCTGATCGCCGAGACACAGGTCGTGAGGATGCCCGCGGGACTCTCCTTCGTCGACGCCGCGGCCATCGGCATGGCCTTCCCCGCGGCCTACTACGCCCTCGTGACGCGCGGCGCGCTGCGCGAGGGCGAGACGGTGCTCGTCCAGGGCGCCTCCGGCGGCGTCGGATCGGCGTCGGTCCAGCTGGCCAAGGCATTGGGCGCCCGGGTGCTCGCCACGGCGAGCGGGCCGGGCGCCGCCGGCCTCGTCCTCGGGCTCGGCGCGGAGGCGGTCATCGACTTCCGCACGGAGGACGTCGTCGCCCGCGTCCTCGAGCTCACCGGCGGCAAGGGCGTCGACCTCGTGCACGAGCTGGTGCTGAGCGAGAACCTGCCTGCGGACGTCAAGCTCGTCGCGAAGGGTGGGCGCATCGTCGGCACCGGCCAGGGCCCGGGCACGGACGCGACCGCCCCGATCGGGGAGGCGCTGTCCAAGGACGTCTCCGTGCTCTTCATGAACCTCGGCAACGCCGGCCGCGCGGGCGTGGCCGCCATCGCCGCCGAGATCGCCGCGATGGCGGCGGCGGGGAAGGTCAAGCCGGTGATCGGCACGGAGCTGCCGCTCTCCGAGGCGCGGCGGGCCCACGAGCTTCTGGCCGGGGACCACCTGGGCAAGATCGTGCTGTTGCCCTAGACGAGGCCCATGCCCCGACACCCGTGCCCGCGGCCTGGTCAGTACCCCTTGCCGTTGCCGCGGATCGCCTCTTCCCGCTCCTTGCGCAGCCGGAGTCGCGGCAGCAGCGCGGTCATGACCGTGAGCAGCGTCTCGAGCCGCTGCTCCTCGCTCAGCGATTCGAGCAGTTCCTGCTTGAGCGCCGCGCCGAAGTCCACGGCGCCGGCGATGCGGAACGACAGGGGGCCCTCGCCGGGCGGCTCCTGAGGGCTCTCCACGTCCATGAGCGAGAGCATCGTCCGGAACAGCTCCAGGATCGCGTCGCGCAGCGTGGGAGAGGCATCCGGCTCGGCATCGCGGTAGTACTCGACTTCGGCGCTGAGGTACTCGGCCTCGGGGTCGTCCGGCGCGCGCACCTCGAGGATGCGGAAGCGTCTGCCCCCCTCGACGAGCACGTTCATGCGCCCATCGTCCATCTCTTCGATGAGCTCGACGACGCGCGCCGAGGTCCCGCATTCGCGCACCGCGTCGTCCTCCACGAGCACGACACCGAACTCGCCCTCCTCGAGGCGCTCCCCGATGAGCTTCTTGTAGCGCTCCTCGAAGATGTGCAGAGGGATGACTTCGCCGGGCAGGAGCACCAGGCCGAGCGGGAACAGACCCAGCAGCCCCTCGCCAGCATCGCCCATGCCGCGCCTCCACCGATCGCCTTCCCGCTCCGATCGGCGGGTCGGTACAAGTCTACCTCTCGCTCCCGTCCGCGTCGTGGCCCCTGCGGTGCACCACGTACATCGTGTACTCGAGTGGCCGTCCGTCGATCACATCGACGGCCGCGACCGGCTCGACGCGGGCGAACACGGTGGCCAGCTCGCGCGCGAAGGCCGGATAGCGCTCGGGCGACCAGAAGACCGCCACCCCACCGGGACGGAGAGCGTCGCGGACCCGGCACAGCCCGGTCGGAGCGTAGAGGCCGGCGTTCTCGTGGCGCACGAGCCACTCCGGCCCGTTGTCGGTGTCGAGCGCGATGACGTCCCAGCCGCGCTCCGGAGCGTCGAGCACGCCGGCCACGTCTGCGGTCACGATGCGCGCGCGGCCGTAGCCTTCTTCCGCGGCCGCGCGCCGTGCCGCCTCCCCCCCGTGCTCGCGGAACCAGCGCACGACCACCGGCTCCAGCTCGGCCACGGTCACCGCGGCGACGCGCGCGCACCCCAGCGCCTCGTCCAAGGCGTCCCCGAGGCCGAGGCCGCCGATGAGGACACGCAAGGAATCGCCGCGCACACGCGGCCAGGCGGAGCTGACGAGCGCCCTGCTGCTGGCGGCGTTCGCCGCCGAGACGAGGAAGACGCCGTTGGCGACGATCTCGAGACCCGCCGGCCCGCGGCGCAGGACGAGCTCGCCGCTCGCGCCCTGGGCGCGTTCGATCTCCTGGCCGGGGCACATGTCGACATCCTCGGCCGGCGGGCGCTCGACCGCAAGTCGACGAGAGCGCCGACGCTGTGATGCGGGGGTGCGCGCTCCCCACCGCGCGGCCCGCACGGGCACGCGGGCTCAGTCCGAGCGGCGCGCGTACCCGTCGATCAGCCGGCGGACGTGCAGCCGGACGTCGTCCGGCAGCGGCGGCACGTCGCTCTCCGCGATCATCGCCTGTGCCCTGTCCCAGGCGTCTCGCACGAGCGACGTCCCTGCGTACTGGTCGAACGTCCCGCGATGCCACAGGGCCGGCTGCCACAGCTCCCCGGCGCGGTGCAGCTGGCGCGTGCTTCGCCGCGCGAGGAAGTGCCCACCGATCCCGACCTCGATCAGGTCGTCCATGAGCGCACGGGTCTCGTCGACCGGGTCCTCGTGCATGAAGCGCTCGATGGCGTTCACCGTGTCGGCGTCGAGCACGGTCTTGGCGAGGCTGGCGGTCTGGGCGCTGTCCAGGAGCCCGAAGGCGAGCATGACGTCGGCGCCCGCGAGCGCACTCGCCATGCCGGTGAGCATCCCCTCGGCGCCGGCCTGCAGGTCGCACGCCTTGGCGTCACAGCTCACGGTGCTGCCCTGCGTGCGCAGTCCATAGAATCTGCTCATCTCGATGCAGACGACGTTGATGAGTCCGACCTCGGGGGCGCCGGAGAGATACAGACCGCTGCGCATCTCGGCGACCGCGGACCCGACGGCGGAGACCATCGCGCAGCCGGGCACGGCGAGCTGGAAGAGCACGACGGCGCTGAGCAGCTCGGCCATGTTCAGGATGCTGGTGCCGAGCACGCTCATCGGACCGGTGGTGCCCATCTGCGGCATGGGGAGCACGAAGATGGGGCACCCGGCCTTCGCCATCAGGATGTGCGCCTCGGTCATCTCGGCGTCGTGCTGGAGCGGGGCGATGGTGCAGTTGGTGGCCGACCAGATCGGCCGCTCACGCAGGGGAGCGCCGGCGATCGCCTCCAGGAGCTCGATCATCACCGGCGCCTCGTCCGGGGTGCGCACCTCGTCCTGCAGGTGCTTGCGGGAGTTCTCGAAGGCGATGCGCGCCATCTCGAGGTTGCCGACGCGTGAGTCGACGTCCCCCGGGGTGATGGTCGCCCACGTGAAGTCGATCTCCGGAACGGCGTCGTACAGGCGCATCATCGCCGCCAGGTCCGCCTCCGTGCCCTCGTGCCGCTCGCCGGTGAGGTCGTCGAGCATGTACGTGGCGGCGCCGTCGCTCGTGTAGAGCATGCCCCCGGCGCCGACGCTGCAGTCGTACGCCGGGTCCCGCCCGGCGAGCAGGAACTCGCGCGGGACGAGCCGGAGACACCGCTCGACGAGCTCCCAGGGCAGCTTCGCCTGCAGCCTCGCCTCGTCGACGGTAGCGCCGGCTTCTCTCAGCAGACCCGTCAGGGTCGGCGTGTTGTACGCGACGCCGACCTCCTCGAGCAGACGCACGGTCTGCTCGTGCACGAACTGCTTCTCGGCCTCGCTCAGGTACTCGAATCTGGGTCGCGCCACGTCGTCCCTCCGATCACGGGTCCGGAAGACCGGACCCCTCAAGCCACTTGGTCAGCGCCCTCGGCTCGCATCCATGGCCGTACTGGTCGCACTCGAGACAACCCCCGAGCAGCGCATCGTGCTCAGGGCCCTCGGGCGCGCTCTCGTAGCCCTGGGCGAGGAAGAACGCCGGCGCCCGCGCCGTCACCCAGAGCCGGCGTACGCCTCGCGCCCTCGCCTCGCGCTCGAGGGCGGCGTACAGGGCCGCGGCGACGCCGCGGCGCCGGTAGGCGGGATCGACCGCGAGCCAGTTCGGGGCGTCGAGTCCGCCCAGCTTCTCGAGCGATACGGTCCCGATCAGTCGCTCCCCGTCGTAGGCGCCCCAGGCCGCGAGGATCTCGTCGTCGCGGCCCGAGTCCTCGAGGCCGCACTCGACGCCGAGCCGTCGCATCGCCTCGAAGTCGGAGAGCGGCCGGATGATCACGCCGCTCACCTGCGCAGCTCCCGCCAGCCGACGCGAGCGGCGGGAGCTCCCACGCTCCGTGCGTAGCGCGCGATGATGGCGTCGATCTCGGCGGCCACGTCGTCGCTCAGCGGCTGTACCTCGTGCGTCGCCAGGAGGTCCCGGGCGCGAGCGGCGGCCTCGTCGACGAGCGGCCGCCCCTCGTACTGCTCGAAAGGGCCGCGTTGCCACAGGTCCGGCTGCCAGACCTCGCCGGCGCGGTGGAACTCCCGCGTGCTGCGCCGGCCGAGGTAGTGTCCGCCGATGCCGACGGCTGCGATGTCGTCGACGAGCGCCCGCGTCGCGTCGATCGGGTCGTCGCGCACCAGGCGGCGCAGCGCGCCGACGGAATCGCAGTCGAGCAGCACCTTGGCGAAGCTGAGGGACTGCGCCCCGTCCGAGCACCCGAAGGCGAGGATCGTGTCGGCGCCGGCCAGCGCGCACGCGGCGCCGGTGAGCATGCCCTCGGCGCCGGCCTGCTGGTTGCTCGCCTTGGCATCGCAGGTGATCGCGCTGCCCGTGCACGGCAGGCCGTAGAAGTGGCTCATCTCGACGCCGACCACGTTCATGAGCGCGCACTCGGGCGTCCCGCAGAGATAGAGGCCGCTGCGCATGTCGGCGACCCCGGCGCCCATGCCGGAGATGATCCCGCACCCCGGTTGGGCGAGCTGGAAGAGCACGACGGCGCTGAGCAGTTCCGCGACGTTGACGATCATGGTGCCCAGCACCGTCATCGGCGCCGTCGTGCCGCTCAGCGGCATCGGCAGCACGAGCACCGGTACGCCGGCGCGCACCATCGCCATGGTCGCTTCGGTCATCTCCCGCTCGTGCTGCAGCGGCGCGACCGTGCAGTCGATGGTCGAGAACACGGGGCGCTCCCAGAGCGAGCCGCCGGCGACCGCCTCGAAGATCTCGACGAGGGGCGCCGCGTGCGCCGGATCGCGGACCTCGTCCTGGACGTGCTTGCTGAGGTTGGCCAGCGAGATGGCCTCGATCTCCAGGCCCGCGGTCAGGGGATCGAGGTCGCGGGCCGAGATGGTCGGCCAGGCGTAGTCGACTTCGGGGAGCGCGTCGTAGAGCCGCATCGTGCGGCGCAGCCACTCCGCCGACCCCTCCACCCGGCTTCCGCTGAGGTCGTCGAGCATGTAGGTGGCGGTGCCGTCGGCGCAGAAGGTGAGCGACCCGTCGCCGACGACGACGTCGTGCCGCGGGTCGCGCCCGGCGAGCCGCACCTCCGACGGGCACATGGCGAGGCAGCGCTCGACGAGCTCCCAGGGCAGCCTGGCGGTGAGCGCCGTCCGGTCCACCTCGGCGCCGGCCTCGGCCAGCAGGTCGATCGCCTCAGGCGTGTTGTAGCCGATGCCGACCTCCGCGAGCACGCGCACTGCCTGCTCGTGGACGAAGTCCCGGTCCTCCCTGGAGAGGTAGGTCAGTCGAGGTCGTGCCACGTCATCCCCCTGGGTCCGATCACGGCGGCGCCGTGCCTACGGCCGCGCCGCCTCGTGACGCGCCACGATCGCGTCGATCTCCGCCTCCGCATCCGGCGGCACCGGCGCCACAGTGTGCGTCGCAAGGAGGTACCTCGCCCGCTCCACGGCCTCCTCGATGAGCGAGCCTCCGCGCGCCGCCTCGCCCTCGAAGCTCCCGCGCTGGAACACCTGTGGACGCCACACCTCCGAGCGCGAGAACATGCGCGTGCTCTTGCGTCCCAGGAAGTGCCCGCCGATGCCCACCTCGGCGATGTCCGCCATCAGCGCCGTGCTCTCGTCGATCGGGTCCTCGCGGACGTAGCGGCGCAGGGCGCCG
>CAVTPJ010000002.1:472500-637829 GCA_963736645.1 uncultured Thermoleophilia bacterium
GCGACAGCTTGCTCGTATCCATGCTCGACCTCCCGGAAGGACGATGGCGTGCCCGCACCCTAGTGCGTAGCCTCGACATCGGCAACTCCAGGGGGAGCGGCACGGAGACCACTGGATCTTTCAAAACTGAACAGGAATGAGGCCGCTCGCGCCCGGCGGACCGGGCGGACACGGGAACGTCGGTGGTCGACGTAGAGTTCTAGAGGACGGAGCTCCATCGCGATGGGAAAGCCCGAGGGCCACATCATCGCGACGAGTGGAGTCCGTGCTCACGGCGGTTGGTCCGCCGACTCCCTAGAAAGGAGGTGATCCAGCCGCAGCTTCCGCTACGGCTACCTTGTTACGACTTCACCCCAATCACCGATCCCACCTTCGACGGCTGCCTCCCTTGCGGGTTAGCCCACCGGCTTCGGGTGTTACCGACTTTCGTGGTGTGACGGGCGGTGTGTACAAGGCCCGGGAACGTATTCACCGCAGCATTGCTGATCTGCGATTACTAGCAACTCCGACTTCATGGAGGCGAGTTTCAGCCTCCAATCCGAACTGGGACCGGCTTTTTGGGATTCGCTCCACCTCGCGGTATTGCAGCCCTTTGTACCGGCCATTGTAGCACGTTTGTAGCCCTGGACATAAGGGGCATGCTGACTTGACGTCATCCCCACCTTCCTCCGGTTTGTCACCGGCAGTATCCTATGAGTCCCCGGCATTACCCGCTGGCAACATAGGACAGGGGTTGCGCTCGTTGCGGGACTTAACCCAACATCTCACGACACGAGCTGACGACAGCCATGCACCACCTGTGGCCGCGCCTATTGCTAGGGGCTCCTGTTTCCAGGAGTTACACGGTCATGTCAAACCCAGGTAAGGTTCTTCGCGTTGCGTCGAATTAAACAACATGCTCCGCTGCTTGTGCGGGCCCCCGTCAATTCCTTTGAGTTTTAGCCTTGCGGCCGTACTCCCCAGGCGGGGCACTTAATGCGTTAGCTACGGCACGGAAGGAGTCGACACCTCCCACACCTAGTGCCCATCGTTTACGGCGTGGACTACCAGGGTATCTAATCCTGTTTGCTCCCCACGCTTTCGCGTCTCAGCGTCAGTACCGTCCCAGAGACCCGCCTTCGCCACCGGTGTTCTTCCTGATATCTGCGCATTTCACCGCTACACCAGGAATTCCAGTCTCCTCTTCCGGACTCAAGCCATACAGTTTCCAGTGCAGACTCGGGGTTGAGCCCCGAGCTTTCACACCAGACTTGGATGGCCGCCTACACGCGCTTTACGCCCAATGATTCCGGACAACGCTTGCCCCCTACGTATTACCGCGGCTGCTGGCACGTAGTTAGCCGGGGCTTCCTCTGGAGGTACCGTCACCCTCTCGGCTATTCACCTGAGTGGCTTCGTCCCTCCTGACAGAGCTTTACAACCCGAAGGCCGTCTTCGCTCACGCGGCGTTGCTGCGTCAGGCTTTCGCCCATTGCGCAAGATTCCCCACTGCTGCCTCCCGTAGGAGTCTGGGCCGTGTCTCAGTCCCAGTGTGGCTGATCGTCCTCTCAGACCAGCTACGGATCGTCGCCTTGGTGAGCCGTTACCTCACCAACAAGCTAATCCGGCGCGGGCCCATCCCAGAGTAGAAGCCGAAGCTACCATTTGGCGCGACCTACTTGGCAGGTCGCGCGTCATCCGGTATTAGCGTCCCTTTCGGAACGTTATCCCAGTCTCCAGGGCAGGTTGCCCACGTGTTACTCACCCGTTCGCCACTGTACTCACACCCGAAGGTGCTTTCTCGTTCGACTTGCATGTGTTAAGCACGCCGCCAGCGTTCGTCCTGAGCCAGGATCAAACTCTCCGTGAAAACTTGGTGCAAGCGCCCGAAGGCGCGAGACAAGCTTAGAGAGAGCTCGAAAGCTCAAAAGCCGAAGCACGAATGCCTCGGTTGTCTGTGACCCCCGTCCGCCGGCCCGAGGGCCGCCGGTTTCAGCAATGCAGGGTCACTGACGGGATAAATCATTTGAACCAGGCATACCCGAAGGCATGCCAGGCGCACTGGCGTCCACCGATCATCGTGCCGCCACGAGGGCGACGCCGGCTGATCGGCTTCCTCATCCTGTTCAGTTTTCAAAGACCTCGTGCCCGTGGGCACTTGGTGAATCGTGAGCGGTTTCGGCGCGCACGAACCCTGCAGAGGTGATCGCGGGGTTTGGCTTGCCTCACCACACGTCCCGGCAGGGACTTCGTAGCTTACACGAAGTTGCCGAGCCGTTCAAACGATTCGCGTTCATGGTCATCATCGAGACGCTGTCTGCGACGAGCGGACTCCTGAAGCGCTAGGGAAGTATACCCGCAGAAAGGGGTGTGTCAACCTCGCTGCGGCGATTCTCTCCCGCAGGCTCGCCGCGAGCCTGCGGTCACGGCATGGGATACAATCAGATCCTCTCGGACTGGTCCTCGCCGGCACCTGTCGCACCCCGGCGGGAGAAGCTGCAGCCACAACCCCTGGAGACCCTCCATGATCGTCCTGCTCTCCGGCGCCAAGAAGAACATCGGCGACTTCATCATCACCGACCGTGCGCGCACGTTGCTCGAGCACGTCACCGGCGACGAGATCCTGTGGATGCCCAACTGGGAACCGCTCGACGGGCGCGAAGAGGAGATCGCCTCGGCGCGCGCCGTGGTCGTGGCCGGCGGTCCAGGCTACCGGCCGCCGATGTACGGCCGCGTCTACCCCCTGTTCAGCGACCCGGCGGTGCTGCCGCGACTGGGCGTTCCCGTGTGCTTCCTGGGGCTCGGCTGGAAAGGCGAGCCGGGCGACGACTTCAACCTGGCTCACTACCGCTTCACCCCTCGGACGATGGGACTGCTGCACGCTCTCGGCGAGCAGGCATCCTACTCGGCGCGCGACCTCCCCTCCCTGGAGGTCCTCGCGCGCAACGGGATCGACGGCGTCATGACCGGCTGCCCCGTCTGGTACCACCTCGACAGCCTGGGCAAGCCGCTCACGGTCCCCTCGCAGATCCGCCGGCTCGTCTTCACGCCGCCCGAACAGCAGGTGTTCCACGAGCAGAGCCGCGAGGTGCTGCGCGGGCTGCGCGCGGCGATCCCCGATGCCGAGATCATCGTCGCGTTCCACCGCGGGCTCGAGGCGGACGAGTTCACTCGTCCCGCGGTCGCCGAGGTCCTCAAGGGCTACGCGGCGTTCGCCCGCGGGCTCGGCTGTCGCGTCGAGGACGTCTCGAGGGACCTGACGCGCATCGCCTTCTACGACGACTGCGACCTGCACGTCGGCTACAGGCTGCACGGGCACCTTCACTTTCTCTCCAAGCGGCGCCCGAGCGTGCTGCTCGAGGAGGACGGCCGAGGGCGCGGAGCGACGGAGACACTGGGCGCGCCCGGCATCCGCGCGTGGAGCCTGACGTGGTCGAGCCGGCTCGCGCGCGGCCTCTCGTCAGGGGCGGTGGCGCGCCGGCTGGCGCGGCGCTTCCCGGTGAAGGCGGCGCGCCAAGAGGCGATCGCGGAGGCGCTCGCGACGGTCCGCAGCGAGATCGCGAGCGGGTTCGCGGGCTGCGCTGCCGTCCCGCCCCGCATCGACGCGATGTGGCCGGTGATGGAGGCGTTCGTCAGGCGCATCTAGGCCGGGGCCGGCGCCCGGCGCAGCCGCCCGGCCCGCAGGCGCAGGTTCTGCCTGCCCCGGTCAGTCCAGACCGTCGAGAGCGATGAGCTCGTCGGCGGCGAAGGCGCGACGGGTGCGCCTGCCGACGACCGAGTCGATCGCCATCGGCGACAGGCCCGTGCCCGGTCGCTTCGCGTCGACGTCGTCCGCGGCGATGACGAGCCCCGCGGGAAGATCATGAGCGGCCACGATGCTCCGCCGCGCGTACGTGCGGGCGGCGCTCTCGGACTCCGAGAGCTCGGCGTACTGCCGGGTCTGCAGCCAGGCGTCGCGACAGTCCTTGACCAGGCGGCACAAGCCGGGCTGGTCGACCGCGTGGTAGTGGTCGTCTTCGGGCAGCGCCTTGTTGAGCGTGTAGTGCTTCTCGACGACGCGCGCGCCGAGGGCGACGGCCAGGGAGCACGCGAGCTCCGAGTCTTGCGGCCGCGTGTGGTCGGAGTAGCCGACAACGAGGTCCGGGAACTCCTCGCGCAGCACCGCGATCCGACGCAGGTTGGCGTCGGTGACGGCCGTGGGATACGTGAGCGTGCAGTGCAGCAGCGCCAGCGGGCACCCGCTCGAGCGCAGGGCGTCGACGGTGCGCCTGATCTCTTCCATGGTCGACGCCCCGGTGGACAGGAGGATCGGCTTGCCCGAGGCCGCGACGACGCGGAGCATCGGCAGGTGCGTGATATCCGCCGAGGCGATCTTGAACGCCGGCATGCCGAGGTCGTCGAGCATGCGCGCGGCGTCCGGGTCGAAGGGCGTGGACAGCAGGAGCACCCCCAGCTCGGCTGCGAAGGCGAAGAGCTCGCGGTAGTCGTCCTCAGACAGGCGAGAGCGCCCGGCGAACACCTCGTACTGCGTGCGCCCCGTTCCCTCGGCCCAGTAGACGGGCGCCCAGCGAGCGGCCAGGCGCCCGGCGTCGTAGGTCTGGAACTTGATGGCGTGCACGCCCGCGATGCGCGCCTGGCGCAGGTACTCCTTTGCCAGCCCGACGCTGTTGTAGTGGTGCACTCCCGCCTCAGCCATGACGAACGGCTCGTGGTCGTCGCCGATCGTGTGCGGGCCGATCTGCAGGATCGCTCTGTCCATGCTCACCCCTTCCCTTGGCGGCTGGCCTCCGCGGCGGACAGGATGTCCGTGACGATGCGACGGTTGGACCTGTCCCGGACCGCCGCCAGCATGCGTGACCGCATGGCCGCCCTCAGGCTCGCGTCTCCGAGCAGCAGCGAGACGTGCTGGGCGAGCACCGCCGGCGTGACGTGCTCGCCGAGCCCGAGGTTGGTCACCCCGAACGGGCTCGACGCGTGCGTGTGCATGAGCTCACGCGTGTTCTGGCAGAGAGAAATGGTCGGGATGCCCTGCGTCATCAGCTCGGTGACCGTGCGACCGGCGCTGGTGAGAGCGATGTCGCAGTCGCGCATGACGACGGCGAGGTCGGTCACGGAGCGCAGCACGGCGCCGCGGAGGCCGAACGAGGCCAGATCGACGTCGCCGTGCTGATAGCCGGGGCCGAGGACCACGGTGACCTCGCCCTCGAAGTCGGTCTGGGCGATGGCCTGCAGGGCGGTGGTGGTGAGCCCGCGGGGATCGGCGCCGCCGAACGAGACGAGGATCCTGCCGACCTCGGGCCTCATCTCGGGAAGCGCCGTCACACTCTCGAACTGCGGGCCCAGGATGGCGTAGTGCACGCCGTACCAGTGGTTCTCGGCGGCGTGGAAGTCCGTGTACAGGTCGTTGATGACGAGGTCTGCCTGCTCGGCCCCCGGACCGAGGTCCTCCACCGCCACGAGGAACGGCGCCAGCGGCCGGATGGCCGCCATGTACGCCTCGTCGGTGTCGAGCATGTCCACGATCACGATGTCCGGCTCGAACCACGTCAGGAAGTCACAGAAGCCCTTCTCGCTCCCGACGATCTCGACGGCCACGTCGTGCCCGCGCAGGAACTCGATGCCCAGGCGATGGACCTCGTCATCGCTCACGACCACGCGCACGTCGTGGTCGTGCAGCTCGAGGAAGAGGGCGTACGCGCGGTAGACGTGGCCCATCCCGAGGTCCGGACCGGCGTCGGCGCGGATCGCGATACGGCGGCGACTGGCGTAGAACTCGGCGACCGCCCAGTCGGCGTAGGTGTCGATGTCGAGGCCCTCGACGGAGCCGAGCTCCACCAGAGAGACCGGCTCGATGATGCGCGTCCCGTGGGCCACGATATCGCCCATCCGCGCGCCGATCATGCCGCCGGTCTCGCACAGCGTCGGCGAGAGCCACTGGCGGTTCAGGCGCTCCGCGAAGAGCGGGACCGGCGCGCCGCTCTCGTCGACCGTCCACCTCAGGGCGCGGTCGTCCCTGACGGAGACCACGCTGCCGGCGCCGGCGGCGATGCGCGCCGCCGCCTCGCGCACCGAGGCGGCGCGCAGAAACGGGCTCGTGGGCTGCACCGTGAGCAGGATGTCGTCCTCACCCGCTCCGCGCTCGATCGCCCAGCGCGCCACCTCCGCCGTGACCTCGTCCAGCGTGGCGCGGTCGTCCGCCAGCTCCGCCGGCCGGTCGTGCACGGTCGCCCGACCCTCGACGGCGTGGGCGATGAGCGAATCGTCGGTCGAGACCACGAGCCTCTCGCGCGGGACCAGCCGGGAGAGCTCGTCGAGGACGTGCATCAGCAGCGGGCGACCGGCGAGGGAGCGCAGGTTCTTTCCGCGGATACCCTTGGAGCCTCCGCGCGCCGGCACCAGCAGCCAGACACCGTGCATGGTGTCGCTACCCGACATGCTGGTCCTCCTTCATTCGCGATCGGCGCGCCAAGCCCCCGCGCGGCGGGCGAGCACATCATAGCCGAAGCCGCGCGAGCCCAGCGACCATCTCACGAGCTCAGGACTGCGTAGCGGCCGGCTCCGTGGCGCCGCTCGCGAAGCAGGCGTCGAGCTTGGCGTACAGATCGTCGGCCGAGGTGAACACGTTGCGCTGGTACTCGCCGAGAGACTCGGGGAGCATGTTGCCGAGGGATGGATCGTCGAAGGCGTACATGAATGACCGATCCAGCCCCAGATCGAGGCGCTGCCAGATGGTGCTTGACCGCAGCGCGACGGCGACATCGGCCTCATAGAACGCGCCCCGCGAATCGCCCGGCCGATCGTCGATGGTGACGAGCGTCCCGTCGGCGAGCCCCCGATACGGCGGCTCGATGCCGTGCTCGTGGAGCAGCGTCCGCTCGTACGGGTGCATGTAGATGCGGAGGGTGCGCCGACGCGAGGTCGCGTACTCGACGAGCGCCTCGAGCACCCTCTCCGCGTACCGCTCGTAGATGTTGTCGCGGTACACGCCGGCGCGCACCTTCTCGATGTCCCGCGCGCGGTAGAGGCCGTCCTCGCGCGCCCAGTCGCCGGAAGCGTAGAAGCCGAGGTCGTACACCGGGTCGCTCGGCACATAGGCCGCGCGCTCGTCGACGAAGTACCCCGACCGGTAGATGATCTGGCCGGCGCGGAACTCGCCGGCGGCGCGGAAGTACTCGGCCTCCGGCACGTTCACCCGGGAGGTCACGACGGCCGTGACCGGCACGTGGAGCAGGCGCTGGTTGCCGTACAGCGGCATGCTCTGGTGGACCAGCCGGACCTCGGCGCCCGTGTGGCGCCGCAGGAACGTGGCGATGCAGTACGAGCGCCGGTCCCACGGTTTCGTGACGTACACGACGTCGTACTGATCGACCGCCTGGGCCAAGGTATTGACGGCGGCGAACACGTGACCCCACCAGCGGTAGCGGCCATGGCCGTCCAGCAGCGTGGCCGCCGCGAAGATGCGCGCGCGGCGCCGCCAGGCGCGGGACAGGCGTCGCTCGCGGGCCGTCATCTGACGAGGGCCGCCGCGGCCCTTGAGGCGGTGCGTCAGCACGAAGTCGACGTCGTCACCGAAGTGCTCGCGAGCAAAGGCCCTGCAGGACTCGCGCGTCTTCGTGTGTTGGGCCGAGACCTCGTAGAAGACGGCCCGGGTCGCCGGCGAGGCCGGCCGCCGGGCCTCCGCCCGGAGAAGCCCGACGAACACCGTGTAGACGAGCCCGGCCCGGTCGAGCAGCCAGCTCCGCGGGCCGCGCAGAGGCAGATCGCGGACGTCGAGCGCGGCCTCGAAAGCGTCGAGGTCCGCCGAGCGCCCATCGAGGAGGCGAAGGACCAGCCGTTCGGCGTTCATGATCCCGGGTGGACGACGCGCGTCATTTGTAGATCTGCAGGTCGAAGAGGCGCTGATAGGCGCCTTCGGCCGCCAGCAGCTCTGCGTGCGCCCCCCGCTCGACGACGACCCCGTAGTCGAGCACCACGATCTGGTCCGAGCGCTGTACGGTCGACAGCCGGTGAGCGATGACGATCAGGGTCTTGTGGTGGCGCACGGACTCGAGCGCCTTCTGGATGTACTCCTCCGACTCGGAGTCCAGAGCGCTGGTCGGCTCGTCGAGGATCAGGATGTCCGGGTCCTGAAGGAACACGCGCGCCAGGGAGAGACGCTGGCGCTGGCCGCCGGACAGACGCGTCCCCCGGTCGCCGATGCGCGTCTCGAGTCCCTTGGGCAGGTCGTAGACGAACTGCGAGCAGTACCCTGCGGCCAGAGCCTTCTCCACCTCTTCCTGCGACGGCTCACGGTCGAGGCCGTACACCAGGTTGTTGTAGATGGTGTCGTCGAACAGGATCGCGTCCTGGGTCATGAACCCGACCGACCGGCGCAGCGACCGCAGGTCGAAGTCCTGGATGGGCCGCCCGTCGAAGAGGATGCGGCCGCCGGTGACGTCCCTCAGCCGCGGGATCAGGTCGACGAGCGTGGACTTGCCGGCGCCGGACCTGCCGACGATCGCCGTCTGGGAGCGGCTGGGGATCTCGAGGTCCACACCCTTGAGCACGAGCTCTTCGGCCTCGTCCGCATAGGCGAAGCTCACGCCTTCGAAGCGGATGCTCTCGTGGGCGCCCTCGAACTTGACCTTGCCGCCCCTGATCTGACGGGATTTCTTGGAGCGCTCGATCACATCGCGGACGTTGAGAAGGCTGTCGATCAGGGCCGACAGCGACTGGCGACCGCCGTTGAAGTCCTTGGCCTTCTGATTGAGGCGCAGCAGGATGAAGAGGAAGAGGCCGAGGGTGGCGAGGTCCGCCTGCAAGTACTCCGAGCCCACGAAGATGATGGCGAACACGGTGAACATGAGCAGCGGGTCGATGGTGACCTCGATGATGCCGCTGAACACGGCGATGCGGACCTGCGCGTCGGCGAGCCGCCGCACGACCTCCCGGACCTTCTTCGTCTCGGGGAGCTCCTGGCCGAGCATCTTGATGAGCCGGACGGCGGAGATGCGCTCCCCGATCACCGAGTAGGTCTCGTTGTTGCGCCGCACCATCTCCTTGCCCAGGGCGCGTGAGCGCGTGACGGCGCCCTTCACGAGGTACGAGATGACGGCGATGGCGCCGACCGCCATGAGCGCGAGCCGCCAGTCCAGGACCAGCAGCACGAGCACGTACATGACCATCACGAGGCCGACCGAGATCTGCTGCAGAAAGACGGTGATCGCCTGGCTGCCGCGCTGGACCTGCGCCGTGAGGGTGCTCACCAGGTTCCCCAGCCCCTCCTTGCCGATGAAGGCCAGGTCGCCGTTGACCAGCGAGCCGAACCCGTCGGCGCGCATGCGCGTGGCCGCCCCCTGCTGCACGCGAGCGGTCGAATACGCATACGCGAGGTACACGACCTGCCGGAGCAGCACCGGCACGAACGCGAACACCAACAGGGTGAAGAGGTTCTCAGACAGGCCCAGGGCGTCGAGGACGTCCAACAGGAGCGTCCCGAAGATGCCGCTGACGTTGTCGGTGTTGCCGTACTCCACATACTGCAGCACGGGATTGAGAAGGCCGACGCCGATGCCTTCGAGGACGGCCAAGGTCACCGCCAGCCCCACGAGGAGGACGATGCGCTTGCGCGGCACGGACAGCATGCTGAACAGGTGCGTGCCGCGCCTGAACACGCCCTTCGTCGTGGGATTCGACAACAACACTCCCTGGTCGCGGAAGACCGCGCCGCCGCCAAGGCGCACGACGCGGCATGGTGCCGGAGCGATACGGTGCGGGGCCTAGTCTAGCGGCCTCCGGGCCTCCCCTGCCAGCCGGTGGCGCAGCGCACGGGGCGTGCGCCTGGGGCCTACAGGCCCCGGATCACGCCCTGGGCGGTGGCCGACTTGCCCGCCTTGAGGTGCCTGCCGGCGAGGGAGTCCGCCGCGACGGCCAGGTCGCGCACCGGCTCGCCGTCGAGACTCACGCCGCCCTGCTGGATGCGACGACGCCACTCGCTGCGCGTCTGGCCGAACCAGCGCTCGAGCACCGCCGGCAGGAAGACCGCGCCGCCGTCCTCGACGTCCTCCGGCC
The DNA here is from genome assembly GCA_963736645.1 of uncultured Thermoleophilia bacterium. Taxonomy (GTDB): domain Bacteria; phylum Actinomycetota; class Thermoleophilia; order UBA2241; family UBA2241; genus CAIXSE01. Next base: position 482,530 of record CAVTPJ010000002.1, read on the forward strand.
GGAGCGCCAGCTCCTGGAGGTCGGCGGCCGACTCGTGCCGGCGAAAGACGCTGTCGAAGTGCTCCTCGGCCGCCGCAGCGGCCTCGGCGCCGCGCAGCCGCGTGATGATCTCGCGCGCGAGGCGCGCCTTGAGGTCGCGCGGGCTCACGGCGCCGCTCGCGTACTCGTCCTCGATCCGGGCGAGCTCGTCGGCGTGGTGCGGCGTCAGCAGGCGGAAGTACGTGGGCATCACGTCGTCGGGGATGCTCATGACCTTGCCGTACATGTCGCGCGGGTCCTCGGTGACCCCGATGTAGTTGCCCGTGCTCTTGCTCATGCGCTCGGTGCCGTCCGTGCCGGGCAGGATGTCGAGGGTCATGATCGCCTGCGGCTCCTGGCCGAAGTACGACTGCAGGTCGCGCCCCATGAACAGGTTGAACACCTGGTCGGTGCCGCCGATCTCGATGTCGGCGCGGACCGCCACCGAGTCGTAGCCCTGGGCGAACGGGTAGAGCATCTCGAGCATGCTGATCGGCTGGTGGGCCGCCCAGCGCCTGGCGAAGTCGTCGCGCTCGAGGATGCGGGCCACGGTGGTCGTGGACGTGATCTCGAAGAGCTGCTCCATGGTGAGCGACTCGAGCCACTCGCCGTTGTAGCGCAGGTCGAGCTTCGCCGGGTCCTGGTCGAGGATCAGGAACGCCTGGTCCTTGTAGGTCTGGGCGTTGGCGTCGATGACGGCGCCGTCCAGGCGTGGGCGGGTCTTGCTGCGGCCCGACGGATCGCCGATGCGCGCCGTGTAGTCGCCGATGATGAGCACGGAGACGTGCCCGGCGTCCTGGAACTGGCGGAGCTTGTTGAGGACGACGGTGTGGCCGAGGTGGATGTCCGGAGCCGTGGGGTCGACGCCGAGCTTGACCCGGAGCGGCCGGCCCTCGCGCTCGGCGAGGTCGAGCTTGGCCTCGAGCGCTCCCTCGGGAAGCACCTCGACGGCGCCGATCATGAGGTCGTCGATGAGGCGGCGGTCGGCCATCTGGTGGAGCCTCCGGACTGGTTGCGGCGACACGGGCGAGCCGGCCGGCGACGCAGAGCGCCCGCCGGGCGGCGCGGCCGCCGTGGATGATAGCACAGGGGTCGGCGCGTCAGGCGACGCCGCGGAAGAGGTGCCCGGTGGTGGAGCGCTCGCGCGACGCCAGCGGCGCGAGCGCGGGCAGGCCGCCGGCGGCGAAGGCGCGACGCTCCGCGTCGTCCATCGCCGCCTGCTCGACGATGAAGGTCGCGACGCCGGCGTCTCGCAGCTCCGCGAGATTGGGCGCGAGGTTGGTGACGCGCGCGTTGAACACGCGCGTCCCGCCGGCGTCCGCCTCGGCGGGGAACTCGTACCCCTTGGCGTCCTCGAGCAGGAGCGAGACGTGCTCGTCCGGGCCCGGGGCGTCGTACAGCCCCTCCGCCCGGCCCAGCAGGTCGCGCGTGTGCAGCACCTGCTGACGGCCGAAGGCGAGGATCTCCACGGCCGGCGACGATGCCGCCGGGGCTGCCGCGGCGAGCGCCTGCACGAGTCCGGCGACCTCCTCCAGCGAGGCCTCCGCGGAGGCGGTGACCGCCGCCGGCCACGCCCCGGCCAGCCCGGCCGCCACGCCGGCGACAAGGCCGTTCAGGCCCTGGAGCGGGTACTCGATGATGAAGCCGCCGGGAGGCGCCGCAGCGGCGCCGGAGGCGGCCGGCCGGAGCAGGCCGGCGCTGCGGACGACGAGGGCGTCCCACGGCAGGTCGCAGACGGCGCGCGTCCACTCCGCGTCGGCGTCGAAGAGGACCTCGGGCAGGCGGACGCGGACCGGAGCGCCTGAGCGGCGCAACGTCGCGAGGGAGCGGGCGACCGCCGCAGGCGGGTCGCCCGCGAGCAGGTCCAGACAGTAGACGCCGCCGGGCGGCAGCGGCAGCGGCGTCGCGCCCGGGCGCAGCCGCAGGACGAGCTCCGGCGAGACGGGCCGGCGACCCGCGCCGGGAGGAGCCGGCCTCGAGCGCCGGCCGAAGGGCGTCGCCCGGCTTCCCGCGCCGGCAAGACCCGGCCACCGCTGCGGCGGCGGGCAGCCACGCGGCGCTCACCGAGCGCCGCCACCGCCCGCCGCCGCAGCTCCTTGAGCGCGCCGACCGCGAGGAACACGTCGCCGACGACGGCGAACTCCAGGCCGGCCAGCCGGTACGGCGTCCCGCCGAGCGCGCCGAGCGCATCGCGGGCACGGTCCTCGCTCAGACCGGCCGTTCGCGCCGCCGCCAGCGGCTCCGGCGTCTCGACCGTCGCGACCTCGCGGGAGACGAGGTCGGTGACGGTCAGCTCCGCCGATGACCCCTCCTCCCCGGCCAGACGCATCGCGACCTCGATCGGGCGCAGGGTGACGCGCCCGGTGACCAGGTCGCGGCCCAGCTCGCCGACGTCGGCCGCGGCGAGGCGGAACAGGCGGTCCTTGAGGGCGACGCGCTCGCGCACGCGCAGCGTGATGCTCGCGTCGCCGCCCTCTTCCAGGCGCCGCGGCTCCGTCTGGCCCCACGGCGTGTAGAGGTAGACGACGTCGCCCTCCGCGACCGGCTTGCTGAGCTTCACCTCGACCGTGCCCGCGGCTTCGTCGCTCGCGCTCACGCGACCGACCAGCACGCCGCGGTGCCCGCCGCGGCCGCCGCTGCGCACCGCGTCGTGGGCGCCCTCGAGATGCGCCGTGGTGAAGCTGCGCGAGAAGCTCTGCTCCAGCCGCTCGCGCCACTCCGGCCGCACCACGAACCCGTCGGGGTCGGCGACGGCCGCGTCGAGCGCCTCGCGATAGACGCTCGTCGTCACGCCTACGTAGGCGGCGTCCTTCATGCGGCCTTCGACCTTGAAGGACGTGACCCCGGCCGCCAGCAGGCCGGGCAGCACGCCGACGGCCGCGAGGTCGCTGGTGGACATGACCCGCGACGGCTCGAGCGCCCGGCCGCCCTCGCGGCGCAGCGCGTACCGCAGCCGGCACGACTGGCTGCAGCGGCCGCGGTTGCCGCTGCGCCCGCCGACCATGCTGCTCAGCAGGCAGTCGCCGGAGTAGCCGTAGCACAGGGCGCCGTGGACGAAGGCCTCGAGCTCGAGGCCGTGGGTCTCGAGGACGCCGATCTCTGCGAGGCTGAGCTCGCGCGCCAGGACGGCGCGAGCGAATCCGAGCCGCCGGAGCGCCGCGAGCTGCGCCGAGCTGTGGGCGTTCAGCTGCGTGCTCGCGTGCAGCGTCAGATCGGGGTACTGCTCACGCACGCGCGCGGCGAACCCGAGGTCGGCGACGATGAGCGCGTCGAGGCCGGCGAGGTACGGCGCCTCCAGCGCCGCGAGCGCCGGCTCCACCTCGTCGTCCTTGAGCAGCGTGTTGAGCGCCAGGTACGCGCGCGCGTCGTACAGGTGGGCGGTCTCGACGGCCTCCGGGACCGCCTCGCCCCCGAAGTTGCCGGCGAAGGCGCGCGCGCTCCAGCGCGCGAGGCCGAAGTACACGGCGTCCGCCCCCGCGGAGAGGGCCGCGCGCAACGCGCGCGGCTCCCCCGCCGGCGCCAGAAGCTCCGGGGCGGTCATCATGCGGCCGGCGGAGCCGGGCTCGTGATGCGCACGGCGACCGGCCCGGCGCTAGCGCAGCGGCAGCGCGCCGGGCTCCTCGCTCTTGACCTTGCCGCGCTTGTCGCGGTGGACACGGATCAGACCGCTCGTGGCGATCGTCTGCACGCCGTTCCGCTCGAGCTCGTCGAGGAACAGGTTGATGCCGAGCGAATCGCTGCTCATGTGCCCCGCGATGACCACGTGGATGCTGTGCTTGTCGGCCTCGTCGCGGAGCTCCTGGCTCATGTGCATGCCGACGATGGTCCCGACGCCGCTGTCGGCGAGCTTCTCGATGACCTTCTTGGGACCCTCGGTGCCGCCGGTCATGTCGACCCAGACCTTGCCCGACCGCGATCCGGGGCTGCTCTTGCCCACGTACGGGCCGGCGCCCTTCTGCGCCGCGATGCGGTACTCGGGGATCTCGAGCAGCGCCTTCTGCACGTCGTCGATCGTGCTCGGCTTCTTCTTCGCGAACCACTTGTTCAGGTAGTCGACGACGAGGTTGTCGGTGGGCGTGTGCGCCGAGAAGAACGGGATGCCGAGGAGGCGCGCCGCGTCGATGGCCTGGTCGTAGTTGATGGGCATGAGGCGGCGCTTGACCTCGTCCATGCGCTCGGCGATGAGCTTCTCCCCCGCCTGGATCGGCACGCCGAGCATGGCCCAGATGTCGGCCTGGACCTCCATCACGCTGTCGAGCCTGGTGAGGCCCCACGACTCGGGATGGTGCGTGTAGATGGCGTCGACGGGCGTGCCCTTCTCGCGCAGGCGGTCGGCGAGCAGTACCTCGCCGGTGTTCATGTCGATGCCGCCGAGCAGCGTCGTGATCTCGGCGTCCGGGTCGCCCACGTAGATGCGCGTGTCGTTGAAGGGGTTGGTGAGCTCCTCACCGTCGGCGAACGCCTTGAGGTGGTCGGGCAGGGCCTCGAAGCGCTGCTTGGTGCGCGCCAGGAACTCGTCGACGCCGGCCTTGCCGCGCGGGTCGGCCTCGATGCCCATGCGCACGGCGGTCTCGTAGATCTCGCGGAGTTTCACTCGTCTTCCTTTCTTTGTCAGGCGACGCGCCCGGGCCGGCGCGAGAGGCGCGGGCGTGCAGGCAGGCGCAGCACTGCGTGACGATGGCTGGATCGTCCCTATCTTACCCAGCCGGGAGAACGGGCGTGCGCGAGAGCGAGCGGGAGAGAAAGCGGCTGTCGGCGTCGACGAAGCGCCAGGGCTTCTGGTCGCCGCCACGGACGCCGATGCGAGCCGTGGCGGCGACGCGCGGCTCGGCAGCCGCGCGCGGCAGGATCGCCAGCGGCGGCTCCCAGACCGGGAGGCCGTTCTGCGCACGGCCGATGCCGAGCGCCTGGGCGAGCCGCGCCGGGCCGGAGGCCAGCAGGCGCGGCTCGAGCACGCCGCGGCGGGCGACCATCTCGTCCACGCCCGCCCGGGGCTCCAGGGCGCGCAGCAGCACGCCGGCCGCCGCGCCCTCCTCCTCGGAGGCCACGTTGGCGCAGAAGTGCATCCCGTAGGTGAAGTAGACGTACAGGTGGCCGGGTGGGCCGAACAGGACGGCGTTGCGGTCCGTCTTGCCCCGGTAGCCGTGGCAGCAGGGGTCGTCCTGGCGGTACGCCTCGGTCTCCACGATGCGCCCGCCGCAGCCGCGGAACAGGAAGGTGCAGCCGATGAGGTCGCGGGCGACCTCGAGCGCGGAGCGGGCGAAGAAGGACTGCGACAAGGGATGGAGCGGCCTCATGGCCCGAGTGTACCGGACCCGGAGCGGCGCCGGATCTGGGCGCCACCGCAGTGGGCCGCGCGGCAGCGAAGGGGGCACCATGTGCTCTCCCGATGCGTACGTGAGCACGTACTTCTGCGTGTACGCTCGTACGTTGGGACGTACGCCGGCGCGTACCAGTCCACGAGGGACTCCTGATCCCCGGGATGCCGGAGCGGCGGGCGGAGCCGGAGCGGCGGGCGGAGCCGGAGCGGCGGGCGGAGCCGGAGCGGCGAGTCAGCAGCAGGGGCGTGCGGCGAGCGCGGACCGGGCGCGCTCGAGCTGCTCGCGCACGCGCACGGGAGCGGACCCGCCGCGAGAGCGCTTGCGCGCCAGCTGCGCGGCGGGGTCATGCAGGGCGTAGTAGCCCTCGTCGAAGGCCGGCGAGAGGGTCCGCAGGTCCTCGAGCGGGACCTGGGCGAGGTCCTCTCCCCTCTCCAGGCAGCGGCGCACCAGGCCCCCGGTGAGGTGGTGCGCCTCGCGGAACGGAACGCCCTTCTCGACGAGGTAGTCGGCGACGTCGGTGGCGGCCAGGAAGGGGTCGCAGGCCGCCGCCATGCGCGCCTCGTCGAAGGTGACGTCCGCGAGCAGCCCGTGCACGACCGGCAGCAGCCGATCGAGACAGTCGACGGCGTCGAAGAGGTAGCGCTTGTCCTCGCGAAGGTCGGTGTTGTACGCGAGCGGCAGGCCGTGGAGCACGCCGAGGAGGCCGCCGAGGTCGGCGGTCAGCCGCGGAGCGGCGGCCCGCATCAGCTCGGCGGCGTCAGGGTTCTTCTTCTGCGGCATGATGCTGGACCCGCCGGCGTAGGCGTCCGGCAGGCGCACGAAGCCGAACTCGGCGCTCGCCCACAGGACGAGCTCGGCGCCCAACCGCGAGACGTGGGCGCCCAGCTGCGCCGCCGCGGCCAGGTAGTCGACGACGAAGTCGCGGCCGGCGACCGCGTCGATGGAGTTCTCGGCGACGCGCTCGAAGCCGAGGTCGGCCGCCACGGCCTCGCGGTCGAGGTCGAAGTCGAGGCCGACCGCGGCGCCGGCCCCCAGCGGCAGCTCGAGGCAGGCCTGCCGGGCGGCCTCGAAGCGGGAGCGATCGCGGTCGAGCATCCAGAAGTACGCCAGCAGGTGCTGCGCCAGCGACGTGACCTGCGCGCGCTGCAGGTGCGTGTAGGCGGGCAGGACGGTCGCCACGTGGTCGGCCGCCCGCGCCAGCAGCACCTCCTGCAGAGAGGCGAGCGCCGCGTCCTGGCGCTCGACGACGCGGCGCAGGTGCAGCCGCACGTCCGTGACCACCTGGTCGTTGCGGCTGCGGCCGGTGTGCAGGCGCGCGCCGGCGTCGCCGATGAGCTCCGTGAGCCGGCGCTCGATGGCCATGTGCACGTCCTCGTCGGCGTCGGCCGGGACGAAGGCGCCGGACTCGATCTCGCGGCCGACGGCGGCGAGGCCCTCCTCGATCGCCTGGAGCTCGGCAACGCTCAGGATGCCGGCGCCCCGCAGCGCCCGGGCATGCGCCACCGAGCCCTCGATGTCCTCGGGCCAGAGGCGCCAGTCGAGCGCCAGCGAGCTGTTCAGCGCCACGAACGCCGGGGCGCGCTCGCCGGCGAAGCGACCCGAGCGCGCGACCGTCATCGGTGACTCCCCGCGGCGGCGGAAGGCGCGGCGGCGGCACGCGGCGGCGGCGGCCTGGCTGTTCCGATCGGTCGTCATGCCCGGCATCATACGCGCTCCGGGACGGGCGAGGAGCGGGCGGCCGCTCTGTGGCGACCACACGCGCCGGCGGACGGCCCTGCGGCCGTGAGCGCCGGCGGGCGGCGGCCCTTCGGCGGCCGCCCGCTCCTCCCCGTCCCCGTCAGGCTCCGGGACCGCCCTCAGGCGGTCTCGAGCTCCTTCATCATGTGGTGCTCCTTGCCGACGCGCGCCCACACCTCGATCGGCAGACCCCACAGCTGGATGAAGCCGGCGGCGGCCTCGTGCGTGAACTCGTCCTCGGTCGTGTAGGTCGCGAGCTTGTAGCTGTACAGCGAGAAGCCGCTCTGGCGACCGTCGGCCACGCAGCCGCCCTTGTAGAACTTGAGGCGGATGTCGCCGCTGACCCGCTCCTGGCTCTGGAACAGGAACGCCTTGCAGGCCTCGGTGAGCGGGTCGAACCACTGGCCCTCGTAGATCATGTCGGCGAGCTTGCTCTCGATGGTGCGCTTGAAGTGGATCAGGTCGCGCGTGAGCACCAGGTCCTCGAGCTCGCGGTGCGCGGTGATGAGCGCGAGCGCTCCGGCGACCTCGTACACCTCGCGGCTCTTGATGCCGACGAGCCGGTTCTCGATCATGTCCACGCGGCCGAACCCGTGCCTGTTGCCGATGGCGTCGATGGTCTCGATGAGCTCGACCATGCCCATGGGCTTCCCGTCCAGCGCCACCGGCTTGCCCTTCTCGAAGCTCACGACCACGTGCTGCGGCTCGTCGGGGGCGTCGGCCGGGGAGACGACGAACTGGAAGGCGTCCTCCGGCGGCGCGACCCACGGGTCCTCGAGCACGCCGCACTCGTTGCTGCGGCCCCACATGTTCTCGTCGATGGAGTACGGGCTCTTCTTGGTGAGGGCGATGGGGATGTCGTGCGCGGCCACGTAGTCGAGCAGCTCCTCGCGGCTCGGCCAGTCCGCCGCCCGCGCCGGCGCGATGATGGCCAGGCTGGGGTCGAGCGCGCGGACGCCGATGTCGATGCGCACCTGGTCGTTGCCCTTGCCGGTGCACCCGTGGGCGACGGCGGTGGCGCCGTACTTGTGCGCCGTCTCCACGAGCTTCTTGGCGATCAGCGGGCGGCCGATGGCCGTGGAGAGCGGGTACTTGTCCTCGTACAGGGCGTTGGCCATGAGCGCCGGCAGGCAGTGATGCTCGGCGAACTCCTCCTTGGCGTCGATGGCCTCGGCGGCGATGGCGCCGGACGCCATGGCGCGGTCCATCATCATCGGGATGTCCTTGACGCGCCCGAGGTCGACGAGGCAGGCCACGACGTCGTAGCCGTACTTCTCCTTGAGCCACGGGATGAGAGCCGACGTGTCGAGGCCGCCGGAATACGCGAGGACGACGGTGCCGTTGGGGGCGCTGCCGTCACCTTGGTCGCTGCTGGTAGTCACGTGAGGTGCTCCTTGGGGTGAGGTGGGCCGGGGGCCGGCGCGGCGAAGCCGCTCGCCGGCCCGCGAGGACGAGGGTGGAGTGCGCGCGCGATGTGCCTGCGCGCTAGGCCTCTCGGAGACGGTCGACGTAGCGCTTCATCTCCAGCGCCTTGTCGGGCGTCGCGAGGATCACGATGAACGTGTCGTCGCCGGCCAGGGTGCCGACGACGTCGGTGTGGTTCAGGTTGTCGATCTGCCGGGCGACGGTGGAGGCCGTGCCGATCTCGCAGCGCACCACGACGAGCTGCTGCGACACGGAGCTGGACCGGGCGAAGTCGCGGAGCACGTGACGCGCCGCCTGCTCCGGGTCCTTGGGCCGCTCGCGCGAGCTCAGGATGTACTTGGCGCGCCCCAGGTGGGTGCGGACCTTCTGCAGGTCCAGCTCGCGGATGTCGCGCGAGACCGTCGCCTGGGTGACCTCGCAGCCGAGGGCGCTCAGCGCGCTGACCAGCTCGCGCTGGGTGGCGACCTCCCGCTGCTGGACGACCGTCTGGATGAGCCGCTGGCGGTCGGTCTTGCCCATCGGTGCGCGCTGGTTCATACCCCGAGTACCCTCCCCCCTCGGTTCGACGTGCATAGAATACAGCAATCCCGGCTCGGATATGCAAGCCGGCGGCTCGAGCAGCGCCGCCGGCGCGGCCGCCGGCGTCACGCCGTCACCTTGGTGCCGCAGCCGGCGTCGGTCATGATCTCGAGCAGCACGGCGTGCTCCACGCGGCCGTCGATGATGTGCGCGCTCCCCACGCCGGACTCGAGGGCCTTGCGCACGGCCGCGACCTTGGGCACCATCCCGCCGCTGATGCGCCCCGCGGCCTGCAGCGCGCCGAGGTAGGCGAGGTCGCACTCGGAGACGTGCGTCACGTCCACTCCCTGATCCTCGTAGATGCCGTCGACGTCGGTGAGGAAGACGATCTTCTCGGCGCCCATCGCCGCCGCGATCTCGCCGGCGACCGTGTCGGCGTTGACGTTGTAGGCCTCGCCGACGTCGTCGGCGCCGACGCTCGCGACGACGGGGATGTTGGCCTGGGCGAGCAGGTCGAGGACCTCGGTGTTGACCTCCTCGACCTCGCCGACGAAGCCCAGGTCCACGTCGTTGCCGGCGGCGTCGGTGTGCTGCTTGGGCGAGACCCGCAGCAGCCGGCCGTCCTCGCCGGAGATGCCGACGGCGGAGCCGCCGTGACGGGCGATGAGGCCGACGATCTCCTTGTTGACCTTGCCGACGAGGACCATCTTGGCGACCTCCATCGTCGCCTCGTCGGTCACCCGATGCCCGTCGACGAACTCCGCCTCCATGCCGAGCCGGGCCATGTGGCTGCTGATCGCCGGGCCGCCGCCGTGCACGACGATCGGCTTCATGCCGACGAGGCGCAGGAGCACGACGTCCTCGGCGAACTGCTCCTGCAGCCGCGGCGACGTCATCGCCGCGCCGCCGTACTTGAGCACGACGGTGGCTCCCCAGAAGCGCCGGATGTACGGCATCGCCTCGAGGAGGGTCTTGACGGTCTGCTGATGCCGTACGGTCATGTCGAGTACTCCGCGTTGAGGGTGACGTAGTCGTGCGTGAGGTCGCTGAAGTAGACGGTGGCCTGGGCGCCCGGGCCGTTCAGCGCCACCGTCAGGTCGATCTCGGGCTGGTGCATGATCTCGGCGAGCCGGTCCTGCTGGGCCTTGCCCAGCGCCGCCGGCTGCCCCTTCTCCACGATGACGACGTCCTCGTAGGCGATGCGCGCCGGCAGGTGCTCGTGGCCGTCGCGGCCGAGCGCCTGGCCGATGGCCTGCATGATGCGGCCCCAGTTGGGGTCGCGGCCGTAGAACGCCGTCTTGACCAGGGGCGAGTTGGCGACGGCGCGGGCCACGGCCTCGGCCCGGCCCGCGTCCTTGGCGCCGGTCACGGTGAGCTTCATCGTCCGCGTGGAGCCCTCGCCGTCGGCGACGATCGAGAGGGCGAGCGAGAGGAGCGCGGCATCCAGCGCCCGGCCGAGCCGCGCCAGCCCCTCCTCCCCGGGCTTCACCCCGGAGGCGCCGTTGCAGAGGCCCAGCACCGTGTCGTTGGTCGACTCCTGGCCGTCCACGGTGATCATGTTGAACGACCTGTCGACGGCCTCGTGCAGCAACTCCGCCCAGGCGGCCTCGTCGACCTCAGCGTCGCAGGTGACGAAGCAGAGCATGGTCGCCATGTTGGGGCTGATCATGCCGCAGCCCTTGGCGGCGAAGCCGAGCCTGACCTTGCCCTCCGGGGTGGTCACCTCGAGGGCGCCGTACTTGGCGTGCTTGTCGGTGGTGCGGATGGCCGTGGCGAACTGGTCGGACGCCTTCGCGCCGGCGCCGGCGGGCAGGGCGGCGGCAGCCGTGGCGATGCCCGGCTCGATCTTGTCCATCGGCAGGTGCACCCCGATCAGTCCCGTGGAGCACACGGCCACCTGCTCGACCGGCAAGCGCAGGTGGTTCGCGGTGAGCAACCGCATCCGCGCCGCGTCGGCGAGCCCCTGCTTGCCGGTGCAGGCGTTGGCGTTGCCGGCATTGACAACGACCGCCCGCAGGTGGGCGCAGTCGCTGGTCTCGCGGGTGAGACGCACCGGGGCGGCGGCGGCGGCGTTGCTGGTGAACGTCGCCGCCGAGACCGCCGGCTGCCGGCTGAGCAGCAGGGCCAGGTCGAGCTTGCCCTTGCTCTTGACGCCGGTGCCGACGCCGGCGGCGAGGAACCCCTGCGGGGCGGTCACGCCGCCGCCGACCTCCGTGGCGAAGGGGGGCAGCGGGGCGAAGCGGCTCTGCGGCAGCATCACACCAGCCCCTCGTGCTCGGGGAGGCCGAGCATGACGTTCATGTTCTGCACGGCCTGGCCGGAGGCGCCCTTCATCAGGTTGTCGATGACGCTGATGACGACGATCCTGCCGGCGCGCGCGTCCACGTGCGGATAGATGCGGCAGTAGTTGGTGCCGGCGACGTCCTTGAGCGCCGGCGGCGCATCGCAGACCTCGACGAAGGTCTCGCCGGCGTAGAACTCCTCGAACAGCGCCGTGAGCTCGGCCTGGGACGGGAGCGGCAGCGTGCCGGGCTTCACGTAGATGGTCTCGCTGATGCCGCGCTGCAGCGGCACGAGGTGCGGCACGAACGTGAGCGACGGCGCCGCGATCCCGCCGTTCAGCCCCGCCGCGATCTCCGGGTAGTGCCGGTGCGACTCCACGCCGTAGGCGACGAGGTCGGAGTCGACGCTGCAGAAGTGCGTCGCCGCCTTGGGCGCCTTGCCGGCGCCACTCACGCCGCTCTTGGCGTCGATGACGACGTCGACGAGGCCGAGCTGCTTGAGCGGCGTCAGCGCCAGCAGCGCCGCCGTGGGGTAGCAGCCGGGGTTGGCGACGAGGTCCGCCGCTGCGACCTCTTCCCTGTGCAGCTCCGTGAGGCCGTAGACGCCGGGCAGCAGCTCGGGGTGCGGGTGCTCCCCGTACCACTCGGCATACGTGGCGGCGTCGAGGCGGAAGTCGGCGCTGAGGTCGATCACCTTGACGCCGTCGTCGAGCAGCTTCTCGGCGATCGCCGCCGCCTCGCCGTGCGGCGTGCACACGAAGGCCACGTCCACGCCGCTCAGCTCGCCCTGGCTGCAGAAGTCGAGGCCGGCCCGGACCCTCGGCAGGTGCTGCTGCACCGGCTGGCCGGCCAGCGTCTCGGAGCTGATCGCCGCGAGCTTCACCGACGGGTGCCGCAGCAGCAGCTCCGCCAGCAGCGCGCCGGTGTAGCCGCTGCCGCCGACGATGCCGGCGCCGGCGACGCACGCGTCGGCGTCCGGCTGGACCTCGCCGGTCGTTGTCGTGGTGGGCACTTGCATGCAGGTCGCAGATGTCATCAAGGCACTCCGGGTGCACGTCGGGATGGACGCGGGCAAGGCGCGGTGGTCGCCGGCTGAGGGAGTGAGCGTGGTCTGCGAGAGCGGCTAGCTGCGGGAGCTAGAGCACGCGGAGACGCCCACCGGCCGGCGCGCGTCGTGCACGTCGGGCTCGGAGGGCGGCGCAGCGCCGGGCGCCCGCGGAGGTGCGGGCGTCGCAAGAGAACCGGATGGTCGGGGCGCTGCTCATCGTCGGGGGACTATACCCGGACGGCGCACAAGATGCAAATGAGCTGCCTTACGCTTTGAAAACTATGCAGCGGCAGCCCGCTCGCCCATCTCCGCGCTGGTCCATTCGTCTAGCGCCGAGAATGCGTTGTCTGGGCTGTATCTGTACACGGTTTCGCTCTTCAGGGGCTCCCCGGGCAGCCGATACCTCACTGCAGAGACGCCGCTCCTGACGACGGCGACCGACGAAAGTGAGGCCGCAGTGAGACCCCCGAAGCGATCCACCCTCGTGATCATCCTCCTGGTCCTCGCTGTCGCCACGATGTCCCTGACGGCGGCCGTGGCCGCCGCATCCCTCGGCTCGACAGGCGGCAAGATCACGGCGCCGAAGCTCAAGCCGGTGCCGAAGGTCGTCAAGGTCAAGAGCAAGCAGAAGCCACCCAAGAACGTGAAGTTCCGCGGCGAACGCATGCCGGGCGGCATCACGACCGGCACTGACAGCGCGACGGGAGGCGCCGGTGAGGTCGTCATCCCGGGCGTGCCGGCGTACAAGTGGCGCGACGGCTGCGGCCCCACCGCTCTCGGCATGGTGATCGGCTACTACGACGGGAACGGCTGGCCGGACCTCGTCCCCGGTGACGCGACGAGCCAGACCACCGAGGTCAGTCAGTCGATCGCCAGTCACGGCACACTCGAGGCTCCGGGCAACTACGAGGACTACGCCCTGCCGATGGACTCGAGCACGGCCACCGTGCTCGCAGACAGGAGCGCGGCGCCAGCCGGCGACGAGCACGCCGGCGAACTCGATCGCCGATTTCATGCACACGTCATGGAGCGCCGATGGCCTGCGTTACGGGTGGAGCTACTCCAACATGATCAGCGCTGGCGTTCAGTCAGCTACGTCAGCCTCGACAGTACCCGGGCACGTCGCCCGTGAGCACCGTCTACGCCGGGTCAAGCCTGACGTGGACCAGGGTGAAGCAGGAGATGGACGCCGGCCGGCCGATGGTGTTCCTGGTCGACTCATCCGGCGACGGACATGACAGACCACTTCGTCACGATCGTCGGCTATCGCGAGACCAACGGCTACCCCGAGTACGCCTGCTGGGACACCTGGAGCACGACACTGCTCAGGTGGCAGCAGTTCCGCTCCATGTCGAACACCTACGCCTGGGGCGTCTGGGGCGGCTTCTCGTTCTCGCTGAGCGCCACGACTCCGACGCCCACGCCGACTCCGACCGAGACCGCGACGCCGACGCCGACGCCGACTGCCCCCGCAGTCACCGACACGACAGCGCCGACGACAACGGCCACGGGCCTCGACGACGCATGGCACAACGCCTCGGTCACGGTGAGCTTCGCCGCCACTGATGCCGAGTCGGGCGTCGCCTCTACGGAGTACTCATTGGACGGCGGAGCCTGGACGCGAGGCACCTCACTGACCGTCTCGGTCCCTCGGAAGACCGCCGTCGCGGTCGTCCACACCCTCGAGTACCGCTCCGCCGACGCAGCGGGCAACGTGGAGACTGCTCACTTCGGTCAGGTGAAGATCGACTCGGTCAAGCCCGTAACGAACAGCAACGCGGATGGCCTGGCCCACACCGGGTCCTTCACGCTCGTCCTGGCGCCCAAGGACGCCGATAGCGGCCTGTCCGCGACCTACATGTCTGTGGACGGCGGGGCGTACAAGGAGGCCACGTCGGTGACGATCACCGGCCGTGGCCGGCACGCGGTGAAGTTCTACTCCATCGACAACGCGCGCAACAGGGAGGCGACCAAGAGCGTCACGGTGCGCATCGGCTAGCCCCCAGAGCGAGCGGCGGGCAGGACCCGGCCGCAAGCGCCTGAGTGGCGAAAGGGGCGGCCGCGCAAGCGGCCGCCCCTTGTCGTCGGCGATAAGAGGGGGCGGGCCTTGCGGCCCGCCCCCTCGGTCGTCTCGTGCCAGCTGTCGGTTCTTCCCTTCAGTTGCCTCCTACAGCCCGAAATCAACGACGACGAAGCCATTGGACTTCATGGCGATCGACTTCGTGACGCCGCCACACGTGATGTAGAAGGTCGTTGGCTTTCCGGTGTACTTGTAGGAAGCCATGAACCAGCCGTCCTCGTCCGTGACCGTGTTCGCGATGACCTTCTTGCTGGCGTCCTTGACCACCACTGGCAGTCCGGCCTTCGCGTTCAGACTGTTCTTGTCGAAGGCCCGACCACCCACTCCTGGGTTCTTCTTGAATGCGTTCTCGTTGTATACGGTGTCCGAGCTGAGGCCATTGCCGAACGTGTAGGGTGTCAGATCGGCGATCTTCACCGTCGCCGTATTGGTGATGTCGACGGCGTCATTGCCGGAAGGGCCACCCTTCGCGTAGCCACCGGTGCCCTTGAAGCCGTAGTCAAGATGTAGGTTCAGGTACACCAGACTCGAGGACCACGAAGCCGGCACTGTGAAGGTGCCCGTGATGGTCTTGGTCGACGCCCCCGCGTAGTCCGAGATGCTCGTTGGGAAGGCACCACTGAGGGCGATTCCAGGCGTGCCGGGGACGATAGTCTGCGTCCCTGGATAGGTGCCCGTGATGGTCGCGCCGTTGTAGGCGTGCATCGGGTTCGCGCCCTGGACCACGAACGGATACGGAATCGTGATCGACCAGTTGATGACCTGCGGGTCCGCCGTCCTGATGTAGAAGAAGTTGGCGTAGAACTGGCCCGGGTTGGTCGCATTGAGTTTGTACCCAGGACCGGCCGGATCTGGTGTGAAGATGGCTCGGAACTGCTTGCCGGCGATGCTTGGGTCGACGTCGAAGGTCGTCAGCGCCGAGTCGGTGACCAGAGCCGGTGGAACGGCTGTGTAGCTGGACGGATCGGTGTCGGTGACGGTGCGGCTATGCTCCGCGGCATCCGTGAAGGAGCCTGACACCGAACCCTTATTGCTGTAGCTGCCCAGCTGGGCAGTGCCCGTGCTGGTCTTGAAGTAGTACCATTCCTCCTCTGGATCCAGCAGCGAGTTGCTGTTGACGTCGCCTTCAAGCTGGCCGTCGTCGTCGAAGTCGCCCATGGGGGCGGGACCGCTGATGGGCCCCTCCTTGTCGTCCTTGACATCCACGCCGGCAATCGAGACGTTGCCCGGGTTCGTGACGATGTAGCGCCAGGTGACCTGCATGTTGGTCCACACCATCACATTGTCGCCATAGATGCCGTTCGCACCGAGAGTGTCCTTCTGGATGGCGATCTGCGGGTCGGCGCCGAAGTAGCTGGACGTATCGGAGTTCGACACGTTCGAGCCCGAGGGCGGTGTGCCGGTAGCGGTGCCTGTGTTCTCGTAGAGACCAGCTACAGCTGTCCCGGATGCCGTCGCAGTCATGGACTCACTGGGGGCCAGCTTCGTCTTCGGTGCGCTGACCGCCACGCCCTTGCTATCCACGACAACGACGTTGGTCAGTGTCACGTTGCCGGTGTTCGTGACGAGGTACGTCCAGGAAACGGTCTCGCCAGTCAGGACGGTGCCTGCGGCGTCCAGACCGTTGGTCTTCTTGTCGATGGTGAGCGCCGGCTTCTGGTCGGCGGTCACCGTGGCCTGCGCCTCGTTCGAGTAGACGGTGCCGATGTTCGCCTTGGCGGTGTTGGTCACCGAGCCGTCGTCGATGTCGACCTGGTTCATTGTGTGGGTGGCGGTCTGGGTGATGGACGCGCCCGGCGCCAGATCGGCGGTGAGCGTGAAGTCGGCCACCGTGGTCTTGTTGTCGACGAACTTGACGACCGCGTCCTTGAAGAAGGTCGTGTTGCCCGAGTTGGTCACCTTGTAGCTGTAGGTGATGACGTCGCCCGGTGCGTCGTAGGTCGTCGGGTTGGCGCTCTTCTCAAGGGTGAGCGCCGGCTTCTTGTCGGCGGTCACCGTGGCCTGCGCCTCGTTCGAGTAGACGGTGCCGATGTTCGCCTTGGCGGTGTTGGTCACCGAGCCGTCGTCGATGTCGACCTGGTTCATTGTGTGGGTGGCGGTCTGGGTGATGGACGCGCCCGGCGCCAGATCGGCGGTGAGCGTGAAGTCGGCCACCGTGGTCTTGTTGTCGACGAACTTGACGACCGCGTCCTTGAAGAAGGTCGTGTTGCCCGAGTTGGTCACCTTGTAGCTGTAGGTGATGACGTCGCCCGGTGCGTCGTAGGTCGTCGGGTTGGCGCTCTTCTCAAGGGTGAGCGCCGGCTTCTTGTCGGCGGTCACCGTGGCCTGCGCCTCGTTCGAGTAGACGGTGCCGATGTTCGCCTTGGCGGTGTTGGTCACCGAGCCGTCGTCGATGTCGACCTGGTTCATTGTGTGGGTGGCGGTCTGGGTGATGGACGCGCCCGGCGCCAGATCGGCGGTGAGCGTGAAGTCGGCCACCGTGGTCTTGTTGTCGACGAACTTGACGACCGCGTCCTTGAAGAAGGTCGTGTTGCCCGAGTTGGTCACCTTGTAGCTGTAGGTGATGACGTCGCCCGGTGCGTCGTAGGTCGTCGGGTTGGCGCTCTTCTCAAGGGTGAGCGCCGGCTTCTTGTCGGCGGTCACCGTGGCCTGCGCCTCGTTCGAGTAGACGGTGCCGATGTTCGCCTTGGCGGTGTTGGTCACCGAGCCGTCGTCGATGTCGACCTGGTTCATTGTGTGGGTGGCGGTCTGGGTGATGGACGCGCCCGGCGCCAGATCGGCGGTGAGCGTGAAGTCGGCCACCGTGGTCTTGTTGTCGACGAACTTGACGACCGCGTCCTTGAAGAAGGTCGTGTTGCCCGAGTTGGTCACCTTGTAGCTGTAGGTGATGACGTCGCCCGGTGCGTCGTAGGTCGTCGGGTTGGCGCTCTTCTCAAGGGTGAGCGCCGGCTTCTTGTCGGCGGTCACCGTGGCCTGCGCCTCGTTCGAGTAGACGGTGCCGATGTTCGCCTTGGCGGTGTTGGTCACCGAGCCGTCGTCGATGTCGACCTGGTTCATTGTGTGGGTGGCGGTCTGGGTGATGGACGCGCCCGGCGCCAGATCGGCGGTGAGCGTGAAGTCGGCCACCGTGGTCTTGTTGTCGACGAACTTGACGACCGCGTCCTTGAAGAAGGTCGTGTTGCCCGAGTTGGTCACCTTGTAGCTGTAGGTGATGACGTCGCCCGGTGCGTCGTAGGTCGTCGGGTTGGCGCTCTTCTCAAGGGTGAGCGCCGGCTTCTTGTCGGCGGTCACCGTGGCCTGCGCCTCGTTCGAGTAGACGGTGCCGATGTTCGCCTTGGCGGTGTTGGTCACCGAGCCGTCGTCGATGTCGACCTGGTTCATTGTGTGGGTGGCGGTCTGGGTGATGGACGCGCCCGGCGCCAGATCGGCGGTGAGCGTGAAGTCGGCCACCGTGGTCTTGTTGTCGACGAACTTGACGACCGCGTCCTTGAAGAAGGTCGTGTTGCCCGAGTTGGTCACCTTGTAGCTGTAGGTGATGACGTCGCCCGGTGCGTCGTAGGTCGTCGGGTTGGCGCTCTTCTCAAGGGTGAGCGCCGGCTTCTTGTCGGCGGTCACCGTGGCCTGCGCCTCGTTCGAGTAGACGGTGCCGATGTTCGCCTTGGCGGTGTTGGTCACCGAGCCGTCGTCGATGTCGACCTGGTTCATTGTGTGGGTGGCGGTCTGGGTGATGGACGCGCCCGGCGCCAGATCGGCGGTGAGCGTGAAGTCGGCCACCGTGGTCTTGTTGTCGACGAACTTGACGACCGCGTCCTTGAAGAAGGTCGTGTTGCCCGAGTTGGTCACCTTGTAGCTGTAGGTGATGACGTCGCCCGGTGCGTCGTAGGTCGTCGGGTTGGCGCTCTTCTCAAGGGTGAGCGCCGGCTTCTTGTCGGCGGTCACCGTGGCCTGCGCCTCGTTCGAGTAGACGGTGCCGATGTTCGCCTTGGCGGTGTTGGTCACCGAGCCGTCGTCGATGTCGACCTGGTTCATTGTGTGGGTGGCGGTCTGGGTGATGGACGCGCCCGGCGCCAGATCGGCGGTGAGCGTGAAGTCGGCCACCGTGGTCTTGTTGTCGACGAACTTGACGACCGCGTCCTTGAAGAAGGTCGTGTTGCCCGAGTTGGTCACCTTGTAGCTGTAGGTGATGACGTCGCCCGGTGCGTCGTAGGTCGTCGGGTTGGCGCTCTTCTCAAGGGTGAGCGCCGGCTTCTTGTCGGCGGTCACCGTGGCCTGCGCCTCGTTCGAGTAGACGGTGCCGATGTTCGCCTTGGCGGTGTTGGTCACCGAGCCGTCGTCGATGTCGACCTGGTTCATTGTGTGGGTGGCGGTCTGGGTGATGGACGCGCCCGGCGCCAGATCGGCGGTGAGCGTGAAGTCGGCCACCGTGGTCTTGTTGTCGACGAACTTGACGACCGCGTCCTTGAAGAAGGTCGTGTTGCCCGAGTTGGTCACCTTGTAGCTGTAGGTGATGACGTCGCCCGGTGCGTCGTAGGTCGTCGGGTTGGCGCTCTTCTCAAGGGTGAGCGCCGGCTTCTTGTCGGCGGTCACCGTGGCCTGCGCCTCGTTCGAGTAGACGGTGCCGATGTTCGCCTTGGCGGTGTTGGTCACCGAGCCGTCGTCGATGTCGACCTGGTTCATCGTGTGGGTGGCGGTCTGGGTGATGGACGCGCCCGGCGCCAGATCGGCGGTGAGCGTGAAGTCGGCCACCGTGGTCTTGTTGTCGACGAACTTGACGACCGCGTCCTTGAAGAAGGTCGTGTTGCCCGAGTTGGTCACCTTGTAGCTGTAGGTGATGACGTCGCCCGGTGCGTCGTAGGTCGTCGGGTTGGCGCTCTTCTCAAGGGTGAGCGCCGGCTTCTTGTCGGCGGTCACCGTGGCCTGCGCCTCGTTCGAGTAGACGGTGCCGATGTTCGCCTTGGCGGTGTTGGTCACCGAGCCGTCGTCGATGTCGACCTGGTTGATCGTGTAGGTGGCGGTCTGGGTGATGGACGCGCCGGGCGCCAGATCGGCGGTGAGCGTGAAGTCGGCCACCGTGGTCTTGTTGTCGACGAACTTGACGACCGCGTCCTTGAAGAAGGTCGTCGTTGCCCGAGTTGGTCACCTTGTAGCTGTAGGTGATGACGTCGCCCGACTGCGTCGTAGGTCGTCGGGGTGGCGCGTCTTGACGAGGGTGAGCGCCGGCTTCTGGTCGGCGGTCACGGTCTCGTCGTCGGTGTTCGACTGGGTGTCGCCGTGTCTTGGCGTAGGCGTAGTTGGTCACCGAGCCGGCGTCGAGGTCGGCCTGGGTGATCGTGTAGCTGCCGGTGCAGGGTGACGAACGCACCGGGCGCGAGGCCTGCGGCCGGCAGCGTCGAGCGTGGGCGACGAGGCGGTCGGGATCTTGGTGTCGCTCACGACGATGTCCCCGTAGAGGGTGACGTTGCCGCTGTTGGTGACCTCGTAGCTGTAGCTGATCACGTGGCCGACGTGGTCGTAGGTGCGCCGGGGTCGCCGTCTTGACGATGGTGAGCGCCGGCTTCTGGTCGGCGGTCACGGTCTCGAGTCGTCGGTGGTTCGACTGGCGTGTCGCCGAGTATCCTGGCGTAGGCGTAGTTGGTCACCGAGCCGGCGTCGAGGTCGGCCTGGGTGATCGTGTAGCTGCCCGTCAGGGTGATCGAAGGCATCGGGCGCGAGCACCTGCGGCGGCAGCGTCGAGCGTGGGCGACGAGGCGGTCGGGATCTTGGTGTCGCTCGACGACGAATGTCCCCGAAGAGGGTGACGTTGCCGCTGTTGGTGACCTTGTAGCTGTAGCTGATCACGTGGCCGACGCTGGTCGTAGGTGCGCCGGGGTCGCCGTCTTGACGATGGTGAGCGCCGGCGTCTGGTCGGCGGTCACCGGTCCGGCGTCCTCGTTGGAGTCACGACGTCGTCGCCGAAGTGTCTCGCGTAGGCGACGTTGGTGACCGAGCCGGCGTCGATGTCGGCCTGGGTGATCGTGTAGGTGGCGGTCTGAGGTGATGGACGCGCCGGGCGCCAGGGTCGGCCGGTGAGCCGTGACACGTCGGCCGACCGTGGTCATGTCGTCGACGAACGTGACGACCGCGTCCTGAAGAGGTGACGTTGCCGGAGTTGGTGACCTCGTAGCTGTAGCTGATGACGTCGCCGACGCTGCGTCGTAGGTCGTCGGGTTGGCGCTCTTCTCGATGGTGAGCGCCGGCTTCTGGTCGGCGGTCACGGTCTCGTCGTCGGTGGTGTCGACTGGGTGTCGCCGATTGCTTGGCGTAGGCGTAGTTGGTCACCGAGCCGGCGTCGAGGTCGGCCTGGGTGATCGTGTAGCTGCCCGTCAGGGTGACGAAGGCATCGGGCGCGAGGCCTGCGGCCGGCAGCGTGAGCGTGGGCGACGAGGCGGTCGGGATCTTGGTGTCGCTCACGACGATGTCCCCGTAGAGGGTGACGTTGCCGCTGTTGGTGACCTTGTAGCTGTAGCTGATCACCTGGCCGACGTGGTCGTAGGTGCCCGGGGTCGCCGTCTTGACGATGGTGAGCGCCGGGGCCGCCCCAAAGTAGTAGGCTGAGTCAGGTTCCGCGTCCGCAGTCACGTAGTAGTAGGTCCCGCTGGCGTTCGCCGTGTCCATGTGCTGCCCGATCGCCCATGCCTGAGTCTTGGTGATCTCGAAGCTGGCGTCGGCAGCGAGACTCGCGGGGATCTCCGCGCTCGAGAACGTGAAGTCCGTGTCGGTGAGCGTGATGTTGCTCAGGGTCACGTTCCCGGTGTTCGTCACCACGAACTTGAACTGTGGGGTGACGCTCGAAAGGAAGTAGGGACCCGTAGCGACGTTCGCATCGTCCCACGTCACACCGTCGCTGGAGACGTACTTCTTGACGGTGATCTGTGGGTTGTCCCCGCCGCCTACCTTGTAGATGACCGTCGCTGTGTCCGTGTCGCTGAGTCCAGTGGCCGTTGCAGTCGCCGTGTTCACTACAGTCGTTGGCTCGCTGAACGACCGGCTCACGAGCTTGGCCCCGGTCGCGGTCGCGCCGGCAGCAAGGTCGTCCGCCTGGCCGTCACTGTCCTCATCGGTCAGACCGGTGAGAGTGACCGCGAAATCGTCGCCAGGAATCGATGGAGTTCCGTTGTCGTCGACCACCGCCACGTTCAGCGCAGGCGCGCCGGGCGGATCACTGACGTTGCTCGGGTTCGTGACCTTGTAGAGGTACTTGACCGTCGCGTTCGGAAGAACCTCAAGCGAGTCCACTCCGGGGAAGTCCCCGGTTGAAGTGGTCACGGTCTTCGTGATGTCCAGTGCGGGCTTGGCGTTGAACTTGTTGGTGTAGGTGACGATGAGCTTCTCGTCTGCCTGAAGCTCAAAACTGACTGTATTGCCGCTTACGACCAGCGGGACAGTGGCCCGCTTGTCTGAGCTGGCCGAGATGCCCTTCACGGACCAGCCTGTCGGAAGACTGGTCTCGGTCAGCGTGTAGGTTCCAGCTATCGTCCAGCTCTTGCCCCCCAGAACCGCAGTCGACGGGTTGAAGGGCACCAGCTGGCTCGCAGTTGGCGCCGTCGGCCAGTACTGGGTGTCCTGCAGCGAGAACGCCCCGCTGTCGTAGGCGGGGATGGGCGGGAACGGCGCGTTCGTACCCGGGTTCGGATTGCCTGGCGCCGCGAGGTTGAAGCCGAACGACGGTGCGCTCTGTCCCGTTCCCTTTGCCGGATCCGTCAGCTTGTGAACGAAGAGGTACCCGGTCGGGATGATGGTCTCGCCTTCAGCCTTGAGTGTCGTCTGCTGCGTGCCTCCGCTCAGCGGCGCGGCCGCAGAGGCGAAGTTGCCAAAGAGGTTGCCGCTCGGCCTATTCTGGAAGCTGGCGATGATCGGCACGCTGACACGCAGGACGGTGCTCGTACCGGCCACCATGTTGCTCACGTACATGTCGACGGGGTTCACCGTACCCTTGACCAGGAAGGGCCACTGGGTGATATCCGTGTATGTATTGGTGAACGAGACGGCGACAGCAGGAGGCGTGGTGCCCTCGGGACCGGTATTGGCGGGATCGGTCGTGTTAACGCTGACCGCCGATACCGGACCGAAGCCCAAGCCGTCCACTGCGGTAAGCGAGGATGAGAAATCGCAGGTGATCTTCTGGGTCACGCCCACATCACCGGCGTGTCCGCCTGCGTCTGCTCGGGCGCAGGCGTCGACGTGTCCGGCGGAGGTGTCGGATCAGGCGTCGATGCCGGCGCCGCTGTCGGCGTCGGTGTCTGGTCCGCATCCGGCACCGGCGACGGCGAGATCGACGCAATGGCGTCTGACAGCGACGGGATCTCGTCCGACGCGCTCGCGATCGCAGAGTAGGCGCCGAGCATCCCCAGCGCGATGATCAGGACCCATGCGAGAGTGTGTGAATGTCTTGGTTTCTCCATTACCCCTTACCCCCTTCAGAAGGCTGCCGCCGGCGACCTGCGGTCGCGTGACGGAGATGCCGCGGCACGCACCAGCGGCAGCGTAAGACACGCGCCGGACAGACTCGTCCGGCGCGGGAAGCGAGAGTGGTGTTGCGTGGTTGACGGTGAGACCGAGGGGAGCGGCGCGCCGCCGGAGCGGAACGCGCGAGAGCCCGCCGATCCCCCACAGATGGTCGGCGGTGGCGTCTCCAGGCCACCGGCCGACGTCTGCGAGATCGGCGGGGAAGATGCGCGACGCCTGTCGGCGGAGCGGTACCCCATATCCCCTCCCGATCCAGAGGGGTCGCCACTACGGCCGTCAGCCTTGTCGGTGGTGATGTGGCTTGCCCAAGCCACGCGCTGTGCCGCTCGCGGGGACCCTCTGGACCCCTCTCTCTCCCGGGTACCTTACCGCGCGGTCACGCACTAAAACCGATTTGTCGTCTGGCCTGACAACACAAGCGCCAGATCAAGGCTGACCCGAACCGTCAGGTTGACGTCCAGGGTTGAGGAGGATTCCGGGCGCGCAGGCAGACGGCCCTGCCGCGAGGGCTGAGGGAGCCGTCGAGTCCTTACGGAGACTGCTGCGTCTCGTCGGACAGCAGGTCGAGCAGATCGACGTCGCCCGTCGCCCGAGCCTGCATGCCGCTCGAGCCGGAGTAGTCCTCGAGGTAGACCTCCGCCCAGCTGCGGAAGGCCTCCTCCCCCGTGTAGTCGGCCAGGTGCCTGAAGCAGGCGATGTGGATCCCGTGGTACTTGTCGTTGGGGGTGCGGTGCAGGAGGCAGTAGGCGCTGATGCGCCCGGGCCGGCGGAACTTGGGCGCGTAGTCGAGCGCCGCCGAGGCGGCGGCGCGGAAGAGCAGCAGCGCGGTCGTGTCCTTGGTCAGGCGGTAGTAGTCGTACAGGCCGTACGTCGCGATCATGTGCCCGTTGTAGGTGTAGTCGAGCGGCAGCCGCGGCCACTCCTGGATCCAGAGGCGCTGGGCGCCGTCGAGGGTCACGACCCACGGCCCGGGGACCGGCCCCTTGCGCAGGAAGCTGTTCAGCGTCGCCTTCGCGGCGCTCAGGTATCGCTTCTCACCGGTGACCTCGTACATGCTCACCATGAGGCTGAGCCCCTGCCCCTGGGCCATCCCCCCGTACCAGGGGCTCCTCATGAGCTCACCGTTGTCCGTCTTGGAGTGCCTGTAGCGCGAGAAACGCAGCGGGTAGAACCATCCGCCGCCGACGGAGATGTGGGTGTCCAGGAGCCGCTGCGCCTGGGCCGCCGCCCGGTGCAGGTAGAACTCGTCTCCCGTGAGCCGGTAGGTGTTGAGGTTCTGGAGGCCGTAGCGCGCCTGCCCGCCGGGGTAGTTGTACAGCCGGCCGCCGCTCAGGTACATGCGCACGCCAAACCGGTCGTGCGGCAGGGAGTCGACGCGCGGGATGGGCGTCACCGTCGTGTAGACGAGCTGGCCCAGTCCGACCATGCGCGCGCCGAAGGAGTGGAGCCGCATCCAGCGGGTCACCACGAGGCGCGTGTGGGCGACGGCGGTCGCCGGATTGCCGGCGCCGTCGCGGGCGCTCAGGCGCACGCGGTAGAACCCGCGAGGCAGATCGCACGTGAAGCGTGCCGTATGGTCGACGCCGGTGCTCTGGCCCCTCAGCCGCAGGGTCTTGACGGCGTGACCGTCCCAGGTGCTGATGACGACGGTCACGTCGGCCGCGCCCGCGCCCGGCGCCTCGTCGTCGACCCGGAAATCGATCCTGGCCGTGCAGGTACGCATCACGCCCACGGCATGGGGCAGGATCGCCGACGGCCTCCGCGTGTCGATCCTCACGGTGACGCTGCGCCACTCCTCGACGTCGCCGTCCGCGTCGACGGCCCGGAACTCGACGAGATGAGGGCCGTCGCCGCTGTGGTCCGCGGGCGCCGCGACCTTCAGCTGGCAGGCGGCGCCCGGCGTCTCGCGCACCTCTCCCCCGTCGACCCTCACCTGGATGGCCGTCACGGACCCGGAGGCGACCTGGGCGGTGAACGCGAGGGTGACGTCGCCGTTGTGCCAGCGCTCGTCGGCGCCGGCGACCGTGGTCACCGGCGCCTCACCGACGATCCCGGTGGTACCGGCGAGTGCGGGCGCGGCCGCGCACTGCTGCCACGCCGCCAGCGCAAAGGCCACGGCCAGCCCCGCGATCGCGAGCCTGCGTGCACGCATCACCCTCAGCCCCCCGTCCCCTTCTTCTTCTTCTTCTTCTGCCCGCTCCAGCGTAGGGGAAGCCTTCTGGGAGGTCAACGGCCCGCGCTCCGACCTGCGCGCGGGCCGTCCTGCGTCAGCGCAGCGTCGCCTCGAACTCCCGCTCCAGGGCCTTGAGGATCTTGGCGCGCACGCCGGCGATGTCCTTCTCGGTCAGCGTGCGGTCCGGCGCCCGCATGACCACGCGCAGCGCCAGCGAGCGCTTGTCGGCCGGCACCTGGTCGCCCTCGTAGACGTCGAAGACGCGCACGCTGCGCACCAGCTTGCCGCCGGCGCGGCGGGCCTGCTCGAGGACGGCCGCCGCCGGGGCGTCCCGGCCGATCACCACGGCGAGGTCCTGCGAGGCCGGCGGGTACGTGCCGAGGTCCTCGAAGGCGGCGGTCGCGAGCGCGGCCGGGGCGATCAGGTCCAGGTTGAGCGAGGCGAAGAACACGGCGAGGTCGTCGACGCCGTAGGCGGCGGCCACGTCCGGCCGCAGCTGGCCGAGCGCCCCCACCCCGCCGGCGCCGGGCACGCTCACGAGCGCGGCCTTGCCGGGGTGCAGGAACGGGAAGTGGTCCGCGGCGTCACCGAGCGGCGCGTACTCGCCGCGCAGGCCGACGGCGGCCAGCGCGGCGTCCACCACGCCCTTCAGCGCGTAGAAGTCCGTGGCGCGGCCGGCGCCGGTCCAGGCCTCCGGCTCGAGCGGGCCGGAGAGGACGATGCCGACGGCCTCCGGCTCGTGCGGCAGCACCGCGCCGGGCTCCGCCGCGTGCTCCGGCGCCGGCACCGGCTCGTCCCACAGGTAGACCTTGCCGATCTCGAAGAGGTTCGGCGGGTCGTTGAGGCGGTCGACGTTGTCGCGCACGGCGCCGAGAAGCCCGGGCAGCAGCATGGTGCGCATCACCGACTGCTCGACGCTCATGGGGTTGGAGAGCCTGACCGGGTCGAGCCGCACGTCGGTGCCGGGGAGCCCGAGCGGAGCGAGGGCGTCGGGGGCGATGAACGTGTAGGTGATGGCCTCGTCGAGGCCGCAGCCGGCCAGGGCGCTGCGCACGGCGCGCCGCACCTGCTGCGTCCGGGTGAGCCCGCCGGCGGTGGTGTGCCGCGGCAGCGTCTCGGGCGCCGTGCCGTAGCCGGCGATGCGCCCGACCTCCTCGATGAGGTCGACCTCGCGGATGAGGTCGGGCCGGAACGTCGGCGGGGTGACGGACCACTCGTCGGTGTCGTCGGCGGTACGCGCGCCCACCGGCACGCCGGCCTCGTCCACCTGCGCACTCGAGCCGGCGCAGGATGGCGGACTGCTCGCCCGCCGGGACCTCGTAGCCGAGCAGCCCGTCGGCCCTGGCCGGACGGTAGCGCAGCGGCTCGGGCGCCGGCGGCACGCCGCCGGCGTCGACCATGCCCGGCGCGACCGTGCCGCCGCAGAGCTCGGCGAACAACCGGTCGGCGAAGTCGAGTCCGCCGGGCACCAGGTTGGCGTCGATGCCCTTCTCGAAGCGGTTGCTCGCCTCGCTGCGGATGCCGGTGTGCATCTCGGTGCGCAGGATGCTCGGACCGGCGAAGTTGGCCGCCTCGAGCACGATGTCGGTGGTGTGCGCGTCGATCTCGGCGTCGACGCTGCCGAACACGCCGGCGATGACCAGCGCGCGCTCGGCGTCGGCGATGACGAGCATCTGGTCGTCCAGGGTGCGCTCCACGCCGTCCAGCGTGACGATCCGCTCGCCGGCCTCGGCGCGGCGGGCGATGAGCTTGCCGCCGCGGATCTTGCCGGCGTCGAACGCGTGCAGCGGCTGGCCCCAGCCGAGCATGACGTAGTTGGTCACGTCGACGACGTTGTTGATGGGCCGCATGCCGGCGTGGGTGAGGCGCGCCTTGAGCCACGCCGGCGACTCGCCGACGGTCACGCCGCGGATCACGGTGGCGCCGTACCGCGGGCAGAGGTCCGGGGCCGGGATCTCGACGGCGATGGACTCGCTCGCGGGAGCGCCGCCCAGCACCGCCGGTCCGGCGGTGGGCGGCGGCGCCAGCTCGCGCCGGGCCGCGGCCGCGACCTCGCGGGCGATGCCGTAGATGCTGAAGCAGTCTGGCCGGTTCGACGTCAGCTCGAGCTCGAGCACGGCTTCGCTGACCGGCAGGTAGCGCTGCAGCGGCTCGCCGGCGATCCACTCGCTCGGCAGCACGGCGATGCCGGGGCTCTTCTCCTCGTAGCCGAGCTCCTGCTCGCTCATGATCATGCCGTCGCTCTCGACGCCGCGCAGGTTGGCCTTCTTGAGCTTGAGGCCGTTCTCGAGCACGGCGCCGCTCAGCGACACCGGCACGGTGTCGCCGGCCTCGAAGTTGTGCGCGCCGCAGACGATCTGCCGCACGCCGCCGTTCTTCTCCCCCACCTCGACGGTGCAGAGGTTGAGCTTGTCGGCGTTGGGGTGCTTCTCCTTGGTCAGCACCTTGCCGACGACGAAGCGGCTGAGGTTCTCCGGGTCGCGCGGCGCGCCGACCCAGTCGATGCCCTCCACCTCGGTGCCGGACATGGTGAGGACCTCGGCCATCTCCTCGACCGTGCCGTCCCAGGCGACGTACTCCTTGATCCAGCTGAACGGGACTCTCATCGTGGTCCGCCCTCCTTCAGAACTGCCGCAGGAAGCGGACGTCGTTGTCGTAGAACAGGCGCAGGTCGGGGATGCCGTGCTTGAGCATCGCCATGCGCTCGACCCCCATGCCGAAGGCGAAGCCGCCGACCTTCTCGGGGTCGTAGTCGACGAAGCTGTAGACGGCGGGGTCCACCATCCCGGCGCCCATGATCTCGAGCCAGCCGGAGTGCTTGCACGAGCGGCAGCCCTTGCCCCCGCAGAGCTCGCAGCTCACGTCGACCTCGATGCTCGGCTCGGTGAACGGGAAGAAGTGCGGGCGCACGCGGATCTCGCGCTCGCCGCCGAAGAACTCGCGCGTGAAGTGCGCCACGGTCCCCTTGAGGTCGGCCAGCGTGATGCCCTCGTCGACGACGAGGCCCTCCACCTGGTGGAACATCGGCGTGTGCGTCGCGTCCGAGTCGCGCCGGTACACCTTGCCGAGGCACACCACATACACGGGCGGCTGCTGCTGCTCCATGACGCGCACCTGGACGGGAGAGGTGTGGGTGCGCAGCAGGACGCCGCGGTCGGCGTCCACGACCGCCTCGGGCATCGTCTCGCGCTGCTCGACGACCCAGAACGTGTCGTGGGCGGAGCGCGCGGGATGGCTCGGGGGCGTGTTGAGCGCCGTGAAGTTGTAGTAGTCGAGCTCGACCTCGGGGCCCTCGGCGATGCTGTAGCCGAGGCCGATGAAGATGTCCTCGACCTCGCGCATCGTCTGGCTGATGAGGTGCTCGTGACCGGCCGGGAAGGGCCGGCCGGGCAGGGTGACGTCGATGCGCTCGTGGGCCAGCGAGGCGGAGAGCGCTTCGCGCCTCAGCTCCGCCTCGCGCTCCTCCACGAGCGCCTCGAGCTCCTTGCGGATGAGGTTGCCGCCCTTGCCGACCAGCGGGCGCTCCTCGGCCGCCAGGGTCGGGATGGAGCGCAGGAACTCGGTGAGCGCGCTCTTGCGCCCCAGGATCTGCACGCGCGCCTGCTCGAGCGCGGCCGTGTCCGCGGCGCGCTCGATGGTCTCGCGGCCGGTGCGGTAGATGGCCGCGAGGCCGGGGGCTCGCTGCCGCAGCTCCTGCAGGTGTGCGTCGTCCATCGTCATCCTTCCTGGGGCGCCGGAGAGCGGCGCGGTGGATCGTCTGGGGCGCCGGCCGGCCGGCGCGAGAACTCGTACAGGGCGATCGCGCCGGCGACGCCGGCGTTGAGGCTCTCGACGGCGCCGGCCGCGGGCAGCGCCATGGGGATGGTGACCGTGCGCTCGACGTGGGCGAGCGCGGCGCTCGAGAGCCCGGCGCGCTCGGCGCCGACCACCAGCACCGCGGGGCGCCGCAGCTCGGCGCGGTCCAGCGGCTCTCCGCCGTGCGCGGCGAGACCGAAGACGGTGGCGCCGGGCAGCTCGCGGAGCACCTCGTCGAGGCGGACGTCCGGGAACAGCGGCAGGCCGAAGAGCGCGCCCATGCTGGCGCGGACCGTCTTGGGCCCGTAGAGATCGGCCGATCCCGGGGACGTCAGCAGGGCGGAGGCGCCGAAGGCCAGGGCCGCCCTGACCAGCGTGCCCACGTTGCCGGGATCCTGGACGCCGTCCACGTACACCGCCAGCAGGCTCCCGGCACCGCGGCCTGACTCCGGCGCGAGCAGCGAGCCGAGCGGCCGCCGCTCGGGGAGCGGCAGCACCGCCATCACGTCGGCCGGCGACTCCAGCGTGGAGAGGCGCGCGGCGACGCGCTCGCTCACGAGGAAGACGGACGCCGCCTCGAGGCCGAGGCGCTCGGCGAGCTCGCCCGCGGCCTCCTCACGCAGAAACACCGCCTGCGGCCGCCTGCCGGCCGCCAATGCGGCCGCGACCACGTCGGCGCCTTCCACCAGGAAGGCGCCTTCGCGGTCGCGGAACTTGCGCTGGCGCAGCGACGCCGCTCGCTTGACGAGGGCGTTCTGCGGGCTGGTCAGTGGTGCGCCGAAAACCCCAAGCGGTTCGCCTCCCTCGCCCAGGCCGTCAGGCCGCTTCGAGGGCCGCGCGCGCCTGGTCGACGAGCGAGGCGAAGTACTTCGGGTCGCTCACGGCGAGATCGGCGAGGATCTTGCGGTCGAGCTCGATCTCCGCCAGCTGCAGCCCATGCATGAACTGGTTGTACGAGAGGCCGTTCTCCCGCGCGCCCGCGTTGATGCGGATGATCCACAGCTTGCGGAACTCGCGCTTGCGCACGCGACGGTCGCGGTACGCGTACTGGCCGCTGCGCTGGACCTGCTCTTTGGCCCTCTTGTAGCTCGAGTTCTTGGTGGCGCGGTAGCCCTTGGCCTGCTCGAGCACCTTCCGGCGCTTCTTGCGCGCACTGACGCTTCGTTTCACACGAGACATTGTCCGTACTCCTTGGAACTGCACCGGCCGGCGACCGCCAAGGCGGTCCGGCCGGTTCGCGACTTAGATTGGCAGGCTCAGCGGAGCCCCAGCAGGCGCTTGATCCCCTTGGAATCGGCCTGGCTGACGTCGTACACCTTGCGGAAACCGCGCTTGCGCTTCGACGACTTGTGCTCCAGGAGGTGGCTCTTCATCCCGTGGCGGCGCTTGAGCTTGCCCGACCCCGTGACACGAAAGCGCTTCTTGGATGCGCTGTGCGTCTTCATCTTCGGCATACGTACCTCCTCCCAGCTACTTGACCGGCGCCAGCATCATGACCATGTTGCGCCCGTCTTGCAGGGGCTTGGACTCGATGACGCCGATCTCCTTCACGTCTTCGGCGAGCCGCATGAGCAGCGCCTCGCCGCGCTCCGGATGGACCATCTCGCGGCCCCGGAACATGATCGTGACCTTGACTTTGTCCTTGTGCTCCAGGAACCGCACGACGTGACCCTTCTTGGTCTCGTAGTCGTGCTGGCCGACCTTGGGCCGGAACTTGATCTCCTTGATCACGATCTGGCTCTGGTGCTTGCGCGCCTGCTTGGCCTTGAGCTCCAGCTCGTACTTGTACTTGCTGTAGTTCATGACCCGGCACACGGGCGGGTCGGCGGTCGGAGCCACCTCGACCAGGTCGAGGTTCTTGTCGGCTGCGTAGTCCTGCGCGAACCGGATGGGCTTGATGCCCAGCTGCTCGCCGTTCTCGTCGATGAGGCGCACCTGCGGCACCGTGATGCCGTCGTTGATGCGGATGCGGGGCTCGTTGGCCCGGTCCCTCATGAACCTGTCTCTTGGAGAAAATGGTCTACCCATAGACGGAAAAAGGCTCGCCAGCGGCGAGCCCTCACGATCTCCTTTCTCGTGACGGACCCTGTCGACCAGCTAAGGGCGCAGGGTGGGGTGCTCGCAAGCTCCCTCTTGATGGCGCAGGGGAGTATACACGAACGGCCTGCGAGCGTCGAACAGGCCCGGCGCCCGGGGCGGACCTAGGAACCGCCCCCCGCGCCGCGAAAGGAGTGCCGACCGGCGGCGCGCCGCGCGCGCCGCACCGGCCGGACACCGGAGGTACTGATGCCGAGCCAGCGCGAGAGCTTCCTGGTCGACGCGAGCGGCACGCACGCGAGCGTCGATCGCGACATCGTCGCGGCGCACCTCGAGCGCGGGGAGTTCTTCTGGCTCGACCTGCACCGGCCGGGGGCCGACGAGCTCGCGCTGCTGCGCGAGCCCTTCGGCCATCACCCCCTCGCCATCGAGGACGCCGAGCACTTCGGGCAGCGGCCCAAGATCGAGGAGTTCGAGGGCTTCGTCTACCTGGTGGTGTTCGGCGCCAACGCCGACCGCGACGGGCTCGTGGAGGTGCACTGCTTCCTCGCCGAGGACTACCTCGTCACGGTGCACCGCGACGACTGCCCGGCGTTCGAGGACCTGCGCCGGCAGGCGAGCGAAGGGCGGCAGCCGGCGAGGAGCAGCGCGCTCGCGCTGTACCGTGTGGTCGACGCGCTCGCCGACAGCTTCTTCCCCGAGCTCTCGAAGCTGGACGACCGCATCGACGAGCTCGAGAACGGCGTGATCAAGAAGCCGGACGACGCCCAGCTGCAGCAGATCTTCCGGCTCAAGCGGCGCCTCATCACGTGGCGCAAGGTGATCACCCCCGAGCGGGACCTCTTCGCCCGCCTCCTCACCGGCGCCGTCGTCATCCCCGGGATGGATGCCGACATCGAGCGCTACTACCGTGACGTCTACGACCACCTGATCCGCATCGGCGACCTGGTCGACAGCTACCGCGACCTGCTGACGGGGGCGATGGACGTCTACCTCTCGACGGTCTCCAACCGGCTGAACGACGTGATGAAGCGCCTGACCATCGTCGCGACCATCTTCATGCCGCTGACGTGGATCGTCGGGTTCTTCGGCATGAACTTCGCCTGGATGGTGCGCGAGGTCACCGGCATGGCGGCGTTCCTGGCGCTCGGCGTGGCGACGCAGGTGGTCGCCCTGGCCGTCATGCTCGTCCTGTTCCGGCGCCGCCGCTGGATCTGAGGCTCGGCGGGCGCCCGCGCCCGCGGCCTGCGTCACGCCCCCTCCACCAGCCAGACGGCGGCGTGGTCGACGACGACGAAGCCGAAGCCGGCGTAGAACGGTTCTGCCTGCGGCGCGGAGAGCAGGCCGAACCATTGCGCGCCGGCGCTCAGGTGGTGGTCGAGCGCCGCCGAGACCGCCGCCGTGGCGGCGCCGCGGCGGCGATGCGCGTGACGTGTGCCCACCGCATAGATGCCGGCGATCGTCCCGATCCGCGCCACGCCGGCCACGGCCACCGCGCGGCCCTCGTGAGAGCTCAGGAAGAGCTCGGCGGCGGCGCTCATCGGGAAGCCGACGCCGAGCAGCCGCCGGCACCAGTCGACGGGCAGGTCGAAGGCGTCGCCGAGCACGTCGGCGGCGGCGAGCACTCCCTCGATGTCGGTGACGCGCCGCACGTCGTACCCGGTCTCGGCGCGCACGACGTCTCCGGAGCGCACGCACATGACCGGCAGGAAGCCGGCGGACCGCAGATCGAGATCGCCGGCGACCGCGGCGACGTCGCCGGCGGCCGGCGACGCCGCATACACGACGCCGGGAAGGCCGCGCTCGCGCAGTCTGCGCACGGCGCGGCCCACGCCGCTCGCGACCCCGTCCGGCCCGAAGGCCACGATCCAGTTGAGGTCGCGCGACGGCTCGCCGGACAGCCCGGCGGTCACGCCGGGCGCGACCAGCATCTCCCCACGCTCGGCGGTGGCGACGAAGGCCGACCAGCCCTCGCCGAGCGCCCGGACCAGCTCTACGAGTGACGGCGACCTGTGACCCACGCTCCACCCCCAGCTTCATGGCCGCACCGCGCACGGTCTCCCGCGCTCGCCTGTTCACGGCGGCGCCCTCTGGGGATACTCTTCCCGGAAGACGGGGGAATGCCCCGGTGCGACGCCGATGGGAGGAGCCGCATGCACGTCGCCGCCGACGCCGTCGGAGCCGGCTGGCTCGGAGAGAACCGCGCCGCGATGGCGGGGTTCCTCGTCGGCCTGCTCGCCACCTTCCTCTTCGTGCGCGTCAACACCCGGCTGATCCGCGCCAAGGTGAGCTGGTGGTTCCACGACATCGAGAGCGAGGGCGGCACGCACGTGCACCACATGGTCATCGGCGTCGTGCTCATGGCTACCGTCGGCATCCTGATGATCGCGACGGCGCCCGCGGCTCTCCTCGCCCAGGCGCTGGCCCTCCTCTTCGGCGTCGGCGTGGCGCTCACGCTCGACGAGTTCGCCCTGATCCTTCACCTGCAGGACGTGTACTGGCGGGACGAGGGCAGGCTCTCCGTCGACGCGGTGGTGATCGTCGTCTGCGCGGCGTCGCTGATCGTGCTCGGCCTGGATCCGTTGTCAGGGATCGAGGACTCCGACGCGAGCGCCGGCGTGGTCCGGGCGGCGGTCGCGATCTTCATCCTCGTCGACATCGTGCCCGTCGTGTTGTGCCTGCTCAAGGGCAAGATCTGGACCGGCGTGATCGGCCTGTTCGTGCCCACGCTGGCCGTCATCGGAGCGATCCGTCTGGCGCGCCCCAACTCGCCGTGGGCGCGCCGAAGGTACCGCGAGCGGCCGGCGCAAGCTCGCCAAGGCGCAGCGCCGCGAGGCACGGCTGAACGCGCACACCATCGCCTGGCGCGACGCCTTCTTCGACCTGATCGCCGGCAAGCCGCACCTGCCCTCGCTGCCGGCCGCCGGCGCTGCGCCGGCGGCGGCGGCGGTCCAGCAGGCGGCCGCGGCGGACAACGGCGCGGCGGACGACCAGGCGCCCGTCGCGAAGTAGCGGCCGCTCAGGCGCCGGCGGCCGCGACGACCGCGAGGTCGTCGAGGAACCGGCGCTGCGCCGGCACGATGGCTTCCCGCGCCGCCGCCAGGTCGAACCAGGCGGCGCGGTCCACCTCCGGGAACTCCGCCGTCTTGCCCGACCGCGGCGGCCACTCCATGGTGAAGGTGTTGCTGGTGATGGCCGTGGCGTCGCAGTCGTGCTCCACGGCCCAGGCGAAGATCAGCTTGTGGCGCTGCGCCTTGACGCCCCCGAGCGGCCGGAAGGGGCCCTCGGGCTCCAGCCCCGTCTCCTCGCGGACCTCGCGCAGCGCGACCGCGAGGAGGTCTGCCGCGGCTGCCCGGTTGCGCGCCTTGGCGGCGGTCGCCGTCGCCGGCTCGGGACCGAGTTCGTGCGGCTCGGCCAGTCCCTTGGGGATGCTCCACGCCCCGGCGTCCTTGCCGGCCCAGTACGGGCCGCCGGGATGCACCAGCAGCACCTCGACCCGGCGGCCGCCCGCCCCGGGACCGGCCGCCCGGCGGTAGAGCAGAAGTCCTGCGCTCACTGAGGGCATGCGCCCAGTATGGCACGCGGAAAGGCCGGGACGGGCGCTCGCGAGCGCCCGTCCCGGCCCCGTGCGGCGATGGTCAGCTCGAGCCCGAGCCCGCGAGCACGGCCGAGAAGACCTGCCAGGCGAGCAGGGCCTTGGCCGTCAGGCTGAGGATGATGTACGTCTTCTCCCCGACCAGGTAGTCGCGCCACTTGCCCACCCGGTGGTACTGCAGCCACATGTTGATGGCGAACACGTTGAAGAAGATGAACAGGCTGGCGATGATCCCGTACACGAACGTGGGCGGCGATGGGCCGTCGAGGCCCGGGCTCCACACGTAGATCACCACGATGATCCACGGGATGATGCCGGCGAACGTCCCGAACCAGAACGACAGCCAGCTGGGCTTGCCCGGCGACTCGTACTTCTCCATCAGCAGGCCGAACAGGATCATGCTCGCGTTGACACCGAAGATCGCCAGCAGCGCCGCGATGTCGCTGACGCCGGTGATCATGCTGATGAGCACGATCATGATGCTCGAGCTGAAGAAGTACTCGATCCAGCGCCCGTAGTTGCGGTCCTGCAGCAGGTTGCGCTTGTACCGCTCGAAGACGCCCGGCGTGGCGATGAGGAGCAACGCGCCGGCCGAGATGGCGAGGAACGCGAACACGCCCCAGCCGAGCTGAAGGTCGAACAGCGTGTTGAGCTCAGGGGGGGTGCCGGGGGGGCCCGTCATGTACGTGGACGTCACGGGCAGGCTGAAGTCGTTGGTGAGAAACGCGATGGCGGCGGCCTGGACCGCGAGGATGAGGCCGACGATGATGTTCCACCAGCGCAGGCGGCCGAGGCGCCGCTCGACCTCGGGGGACGCGGACGGCGCTTTCGGCGCTGCGGCGACGTTCGTCGTGGGGTCAGTGCTCATGATCCGGCTCCTTCGTGTATGGCGACAGCGGAATGGCGATCGGGCGATGCGACGCAGCCTCTCATCGCCCGCAGGCCTCCGCAGTCGTGTGTTCTACGATCTCGGTGAGGTGGTCGAGGAAGCCGCCGACCGCGGCGCGCTCACCCGTCTGGAGGCCCTCGGCCGCCGCCAGGATCTCGCCCACGAGCACGGACGTCTGCTCGGCAAGGTCGTCGTCGGCCTTGCGGGTGCGCTTCAGGAGCACGCGCCGGCGGTCTCCGGGGTGGGGCTCGCGGCGCACGTACCCTGCTCTCTCGAGGCGGTCGACGAGCGCCGTCACGGCGCCGGTGGTCATCTGCAGGCGGTGGGCCAGATCGCTCGGCCCCAGCGACCCACCGTGGTCGAGATGCTCGAGAGCGATCAGCTCGGGCACGCTGACGCCGACCGCTCGCGCCAAGGCCACCATGAGCCCCGAGGTGGCCACATCGAGGCGGCCTGCCGAGACGACGATGTCTTCTGGGGAGTACTCGTGATCCATAGCGTTCCTGACTTCCTGAAAGTAACTTCGTAGTCGAGTTACCCGGAATTCGAGAAAACCATGCCTGGGGACCGGCCGGCCCCGTCGCACCGCTCCCCGTGCGACCGCAGACCCGCTCAGTCCTGCCCGGTCGCGCTGTTGAGAGCGCCGTAGCGGCCGTAGCCGGCGATGACCGCGCGTGGCAGCAGCCCCGGGCGGAGGCTGCGCTCGTGCGCCCGGTCGCTGGCCTCGTAGGCCAGGCTCACGGACTGCACCAGAGGCCAGCGGACAGGCTCGGGGGGCAGCTGCACCCGCGGCGGGCCGACGACCGGCATGCGGCTCCACTCGTCGTCGGCCCCCAGCACGAGCGAGGCGAGGATCTTGCCGCCCAGCTTGGTGCCGGTGAGCCCGTGACCGGAGAAGCCGAGGCCGGCATGGACGTTGCCCGCCGGCGCCGTCTCGAAGAACGGCAGCGCGGGCCCGGTGATGTCCATCGGCCCGCTCCAGGCGGCGTCGAAGCGCACGCCCTCGAGCTGGGGGAACAGCCAGGTCAGGCCGTGCGCGGCCATCTCGGCCAACCGCTGTGAGGTGAGCACGCGGCCGCGGATACGGGAGTCGTACACGATGCCCATGGCGCCGCCGCCGATGGCGATCCTGCCGTCGTCCGTCCTGCGCAGGTAGTAGAGCATCTCGCGCAGGTCGGCCACGCCCATGTGCGAGGTCCAGCCGATCTCACCGATCAGGTCCGGTATCGGCTCGGTGACGACCATGAAGTCGGTGCAGACGGCGAAGGCGCGGCGGAAGTGCCGCTCCCGCGCCGCCCAGGCGCCGGTCGTCAGGACCACGTGACCGGCGCTCACTGCCCCGCCCGGCGTGACGACGCGCGCCGGGCGGCCGGCCGCGACGCGGTCCATCGGCGTGCCCTCGTAGATGCGCACGCCACGCTCCAGGAGCACGCGGCGGAGCTCGCGCGCCAGCTTGGCCGGCTGGATGACCATGAGGTCCGGCGTGATCACGCCGCCGATGAAGCGCGGCGAGTCGGCGATGCGCCGCGCGCCGGCGGCGTCGACGCGCCACAGCCGGTCGGCGTAGCCGTGCTTGTCCAGCAGCCGGAACGTCTCGTCGTCCGGCCCGGGCTGCCACTCGCCGGCCCGGGCGTAGAGGATGCCCTCGTAGTGGCCGTCGATGCGGGCGTCGTGGCGGGAGGTCCAGCCGTCGAGCTCGTCGACCATGGCGGCAAGGGCGGCGGCGTACGTCACCCCGCCCTCCTCTCCGAGCGACGCGCACAAGCTCGAGAGGCCGGTCCACGACGGCGAGAAGAAGCCGCCGTTGGCGCCGCTGCCGCCGGCGCCGACGATGTCGGCCTCGAGGAGCACGACATCGAGGCCGGGATGGCGCTCGTGGAGCTCGTAGGCCGTCCACAGCCCGGCGAACCCGCCGCCGACGACGCAGACGTCGGCGGTCGCGTCGGCGGCGAGCGCCGGACACGGCTCGCCGGGGTCGGCGCGCAGCGCCTCGTCGAGCCACCAGCTGCGCGCTCCGACCGGAGGCACCGCCGGCGCCGTCCTGCCTCGTCCGCCCCGCGCCACCCGCATCAGTCCGCCTCCTTCGTCGTCAGACCGCGCGCCGCCGTGACGGCATCCGCGACGATCGCCCGCAGCGCCTCGCTCGTCTTCTCCGGCAGCACCGGGCCGCGGGCGTCGGCGGCCGCGACGATCTCGCGGGCGCGCTCGCGCGCCCTGGTGAGCTCGTCGCGGCCCTCCTTCTCCCACGACTCCACCGACTCCCGCGTCGAGATGTCGGGCTGGAAGACCTCGCCGGCGCGCAGCCGGCGCGTCGTCTCCTTCTGGCCGAGGAAGTGGCCGTCGAAGCCGACCTGCGCCGTGGCCGCGTTCATCACGGCGTCCGCCGTGACCTCGGCCCCGGCCAGCAGGCGCAGGATCATCGCCGCGATCTCCCCGTCGATGACCACCTGAGGCAGGCTGAAGAGGCCGGCGCCGTGCAGCAGCCCCACGCCTCCGGTGATCAGGTCGCTGCCGCTCTGAGCGACGGCGAGACCCTTGAGCGCCTTCTCGTAGCCGGCCTGGACCCCGCCGTACAGCGCGTCCGTGGCCAGGCCCGGCGCCAACACCGGCACCCCCAGCTCGTGCCCGACCTCCACACAGGTCGCGCACATCATGGCGGTCTCCACGGCGCCGAAACTGAAGGTGCCGGCCCTCATGTCGAGCAGGCTCGTTCCGGCGCCCATGATGAGTGGCGCACCGGGCGCCTGAAGCTCGATCGCCGCGGCGCAGGCGAGGAACTCGGCGACGTTCATCACGGCGGCGCCGGCCACGGTGATGGGCGCCGTCGCCCCCGCGATGGGCATCGGGTAGACGACGATCGGCGCGCCCAGGCGCGCCATCGCGACGTTCAGGTCGAGCATGGGATGGCCGACGCCCAGCGGTGAGCGCGTGCAGCAGATGAGGCTGAGGCGAGGCCTGGCGCGGAACGCGTCGAGGCTCCCGCTGAGCTCGCGGCAGACGGCGGTGAGGGCGTCGACGTGCCACGACGCGGTCACCTCGTGCTGGAAGTGCTTGGGGCTCCACTCGAGGGCGGCGGCGAGCTCGACGAACCACATCTCGTCGTCGGGGACGTCGCAGGGGCTCACGGGCGCCCACAGCACGTCCACGGCCGGCATGGCGTCGACCACGACGATCGCCTGTCGCACGTCTTCGGTCGTGCCGCTGCGCACGCGACCCGTCTCCGCGTCGAGGACGTCCGTCGGCGTGCCGGACGGCAGGAAGTGGACGGCCGAGCCGTCGAGGAGGACGTCGTCGGCCTCGGTCGCGCCGGCGAGCAGGACCTCGCGCGGGCAGGTGGCCAGCGCGCGCTCCACGAGCTCGCGAGGCAGGCGCGCGACCCCCGCTGCGCGGTCCACGCGCGCCCCGGCCTCTCCCAGCGCCTCCAGCGACGCGCTCGGTCCGAAGCGCATGCCGACCGTGTCGAGAAGCTCCAGCGCCTGGTCGATGACGAGGCTGCGCTCGGACGCCGTCGTCCAGCTCAC
Source organism: uncultured Thermoleophilia bacterium (assembly GCA_963736645.1). GTDB lineage: Bacteria > Actinomycetota > Thermoleophilia > UBA2241 > UBA2241 > CAIXSE01. Next base: position 521,475 of record CAVTPJ010000002.1, read on the forward strand.
CCGTGGTCGCATGCCGCCCCCGCTCGTCGCTCGCACTGCCACGTGCATCACAAGGCTCCGGCGGCGCGGCGTCAAGAGGCATCCGGAGAATCCGGCGCGCCGGACGCAGGAGCCCGCCGCCGCACCATCGGCGAAGAGGAGTAGAATCCGCCGGATGACAGCGAGAAGGCACAGCCGTTCCGTGCACGTGCACGACGAGGAGGGTCCATGCGCGGACGCGCGACACTGACTGCGCTCCTCGCCATCGTCCTGACGGCGGCGGCGGGCGCGGCTCTCCCGGCGACCACGACCGCGGCGCCGGCCCCTGCTCCGGCGCCCGCCGCGGCCGGCGCCGGAGCGAGAGACGGCCGCGTGCTCGTCTCCTTCGCTCCCGGCGTCACCGCCGCGGCCTCGCGAGCCGCCGCGTTCCGGGCGGGTGGCTCCGTCGTCGAGCGCCTGAACACGCGGGCGCTCCCGGCCGGCCGCCGCCTCTACACCGTCCGGTCGGCCACGTCGGGGACCATGCAGCTCGTGCGCAGACTCGCCGCCGACCCGAGGGTCGACCGCGTCGAGCCGGACTACGTGCTCAGCATCGCCGCGACGACGCCGGACGACCCCCTGTACGCCTCGCAGTGGGGGATGGCCGTCATCGGCGCGCCGGCGGCATGGGACATCACCACCGGCTCGTCGTCGGTGGTGGTCGCCGACATCGACACCGGCGTCCGCTACGACCATCCGGACCTCGCCGCCAATATGTGGCACAACCCGGCCGAGTGGGGCGGCGTCACCGGCGAGGACGACGACCTCAACGGCTACGTGGACGACCTGTACGGGATCGACACCTCGGACGCCGACTCCGATCCCGCGGACGGGGACGCCACGAACAGCCACGGCACGCACGTGGCCGGGATCATCGCCGCAGCCGGGAACAACGGCGTGGGCGTGGCCGGCGTCGGCTGGAGCACCAGGATCATGGCGCTCCGCTGCCTGGACGCTGCGGGCTCCGGCAGCGTCAGCAAGTCGATCGAGTGCATCGACTACGCCGTCTGGCAGAAGCAGCACGGCGTGAACGTCGTCGCGATCAACGCCTCGTGGGGCGGCGACGACCAGTCGGCGTTCCTCCACTGGGCGATCGACGAGGCCGGCGACGCCGGCATCGTCTTCGTCGCGGCTGCGGGCAACAACGGCCGCGACACCGACGTCACGCCGTACTACCCCTCGTCCTACGACTCCCGCAGCATCGTGGCCGTGGCCAACTCGACGGCGACGGACGAGCGGCGGGCGACCTCGAACTGGGGACTCACCAGCGTCGACCTGGCAGCGCCGGGGACGGGCATCCTGAGCACCGTGGGCACGTCGACCGATCCGTCCGGCTACAAGGCGCTCACCGGGACCTCGATGGCCGCGCCGCAGGTGAGCGGCGTGGTCGCGCTGTGCGCGGCGGCCTTCCCCACCGAGGGCGTCGAGGCGCGCATCGACCGCGTCGTGCGCGGCGTCGACCGACTGCCCGCGTGGTCCGGCATCTGTGTGTCGGGCGGTCGCCTGAACGCCCTCCGCGCGCTGGACACGACGCCGCCGGTCACGACGGCGAGCGGCGTCCCCACGGGCTGGAGCAAGGTCCCCGTCACCGTCACCCTGACGGCGCGCGACGACCTCTCCGGCGTACAGGCCACCGAGTACAGCCTCGACGCCGCGCCCTTCCAGCCGGGCGGCGCGGTGGTCGTCTCCGCGCCCGGCGCGCATACGCTGCGCTACCGATCGGTCGACAAGGCCGGCAACTCCGAGGCTCCCCGCTCGGCGCTCGTCAAGGTGGACCCGGTGGGGCCCATCACGTCGGCCCTGGCCCGGGTCGTCGTGAGGAGAGGGGGCAGGGCGACCTTCCCGTTCAAGGTCAGCGACCTCACGCCCAGGGCGCGCGTGACGATCCGGATCTACCTGGGCACGAGGCTCAAGAAGACGCTCTCGGTCGGCGGCAGACCGACCGGCGTGCGACAGACGTACTCCTGGCCTCGGTGCCTGCTTGCGAGGGGCACCTACACGTGGAGGGTCTACGCCGTGGACCAGGCCGGGAACGCCCAGTCGAGGATCGGGAGCGCCAGGCTCGTCGTGCGCTGAGGCGCCGCGACGCCGGGCCCCCGGCGATCAGCCGGCGGCGCGGTCCCGGTAGCTCTCGGCGAACGCCAGGAACCGGTGCACATCGCCGAAGTCCGACGCCAGGCCGAGAGAGACGCGGATCGTGTTCGGCACCTTGCCGGTGGCGTCCTCGATGCGCTGCTGGCACTGCTGCAGCGTGATCGCCGCGCCCGGGTCGCTGAAGCAGCTCTCCACGTCGGCGCGGGTGATGCGGTGCGCCACCTCGCCGTCCCCGGGGTTGCAGAAGCAGCCGCTGCGCACGGAGATGCGCTCGCGGGCGGCGGCGGCCTCGACGTCGTACACGTCGTAGGGCTCGCCGTGCGGATCCACCAGGTAGAGAGCGACGGTCGCCCCGCGGCACTCGCCGTCCGCCGGGCCGAAGACCCTGACCAGCGGCGAGCCGTCGCTGTGCCTCAGCGAGTGCAGCTCCTCGAGCAGCCAGCATCCCAGGGCACAGACGCGCGCGTGGATCGTGTCGATGCCCGCCGCCTCCAGGTGCTCGATGCCGAAGGTGACCGCCGGCAGCCCGAGGTAGTCGATGGTGCCGTCCTCGAAGCCGGTGGCCCCGGGAGCGAGGCGGTACCAGTCCTCCTGCTGCACCGACGCCAGCGTGATGGTGCCGCCGGCGAACCAGGGACGCCGCAGCCTGGCGAGCGCCTCCCGGCGGGCGATGAGACACCCGACGCCGGTGGGGTAGCCGAAGAGCTTGTAGAAGGACAGCGGGACGAAGTCGGCGCCGGTCGCCAGCGCGTCCAGCGGGTTGGTCGGCGCGAAGGCGGCGCAGTCGAGGATCACGTCCCAGCCGAGCTCCTGCGCCTCGGCGACCCACTCGAGCGGGTGCTGGGCGCCGCTGAAGTTGGACTGCGCGGGGTAGGCGAACAGCTTGGCCGGGCCGGCGGCTCCGGCGCGAGCGCCGGCGGCGCCGGCCCCGCGAAGCGCCCTGCGGACCTGCTCCTCGTCGAGACGCAGGTCCTCCTCGCGCACCGGGATGTACGTCGCCGTGGCGCCCTTGCGGCAGGCGAACTCGCGGATGCCGTTCACCGAGTTGTGGTTGTCGTAGCTGAGCAGGAAGACGCCGCCGGGCTCGAACGGGTACGCCTCTCCGACCAGCTTCAGGGCTCCGCTGGCGTTGGCGGTGAAGACGATCTCGAACTCGTCCTCAGGGGCGTTGAAGAAGCGGCGCACGGCGTCGCGCGCCTGCCTCGCCAGCTCCGCCGACGCCAGCGACGTGGGGCTCTGCGAGTGCGGGTTGCCCAGCACCCGGCCCGCGAGCAGCTCCTGGTGGCGGCGGAGCTGCGACTCCGCGTACAGGCCGCCGCCGGTGTGGTCGAGATACGTGTGGCCGAGCGCATCCAGGCGCGCGTAGTCGCGGGCGCGCAGCTCGTCGATCGCCGCCGTGTCGCGATAGGCCGGGAACCGCCGCAGGAAGTCCTCCCGTGCGGCGGGCAGCCTCTCGCGGCCGTAGCGTGTCTCTGCGGGCAGGGACTCCTCCTCCCGGTGGTGCGACGTCAGACGGGCGGCGACGTCTACGGCAGGCGCCGCTCGCGCACCTCGGCGACCAGCTGGTCGACGAACGCGGCGAGCGGCCGCGGGCCCTTGTCCTCGCCGCGTTCGCGCACGCCGACGGCGCCGCTCTCGGCCTCGCGGTCGCCGACCACGAGGATGTAGGGCACCTTCTGCAGCTGCGCGTCGCGGATGCGCTTGCCGATGCTCTCGCCGCGGTCGTCCACGTCGGCGTGTAGCGCCACCGGCGCCTCCGCCCCACTCCCCGCGCCGGCGGCGCGCAGCGCGACCAGCACCTCGCGGGCGTAGTCCGCGTGGCGGTCGGCGATCGGCAGCACCAGGGCCTGCTCCGGCGCCAGCCAGGTCGGCAGGTTGCCGCCGTAGTGCTCCAGCAGGATGCCCATGAAGCGCTCGATGCTCCCCAGCAGCGCGCGGTGGATCATGACCGGCCGGTGCTCCTCGTTGTCGGCCCCCGTGTAGCTGATGTCCAGCCGCTCCGGCATGGCGAAGTCGACCTGGATGGTGCCGCACTGCCAGGTGCGCCCCATGACGTCGCGGATGTGGAAGTCGATCTTGGGGCCGTAGAAGGCGCCGTCGCCGGGGTTGAGCACGTAGTCGATGCCCTCCCCCTCGAGCACCCGCTGCAGCACGCCTTCGGCGAGCTCCCACACCTCGTCCGAGCCGATGCTCTTACCCGGCCGGGTGCTCAGCTCGATCTTGACGTCGCTGAAGCCGAACGAGGCGTAGATGTGCTGCATGAAGCGCACGACGCCGAGCACCTCTTCTTCGAGCTGCTCGGGCGTGCAGTAGATGTGCGCGTCGTCCTGGGTGAAGTAGCGCACGCGGAAGAGGCCGTGCAGCACGCCGCTCATCTCGTGGCGATGCACGCGGCCGAGCTCGGCCATGCGCAGCGGCAGGTCGCGGTAGGAGCGCCGGCGGCTCTTGTAGATCAGCAGGCCGCCGGGGCAGTTCATGGGCTTCACCGCGTACGGTTGTTCGTCGATCTCGGTGAAGTACATGTTCTCCTTGTAGTTGTCCCAGTGGCCGCTGCGCTCCCAGAGCTCGCGCCGCAGGATCACCGGCGTGCTGATCTCCTCATAACCGGCGCGCACGTGCTCGGCGCGCCAGAAGTCGACCATCGCGTTCCACAGGCGCATGCCCTTGGGATGGAAGAACGGGAAGCCGGGGCCCTCCTCGTGGAAGCTGAAGAGGTCGAGGTCCCGGCCGATGCGCCGGTGGTCGCGCTGGCGGGCGAGCTCGAGCGCCTCGAGGTGCGCCGCCAGCTCCTCCTTGCTCGGAAAGGCGGTGCCGTAGACGCGGGTGAGCATGGGGTTCTTCTCGTCGCCGCGCCAGTAGGCGCCGGCGAGGCTGGTGAGCTTGAAGGTGCCGCTCCCGAGCTTGTTGGTGCTCGGCAGGTGCGGCCCGCGGCACAGGTCCACGAACTCGCCCTGGCGGTAGACGCTGATGGTGGGGACCTCGTCGCCGGTCGCCTCGGCGGCGGTGACGAGGTCCTCGATGAGCTCGACCTTGAAGGGCTGGTCGAGCCCGAGAGGCAGGCCGGAGGCGCCCGTGCCGGGCCCGCCGGCCCCGAACACCGCCAGCGCCTCGTCGACGGGCAGCTCGTAGCGCTCCACCGGAAGGTTCTGGCTCACCACCCTGCCCATCTCCTTCTCGATCCGGGCAAGGTCGGCCTCCGAGATCGGCTCGGGAAGTTGGAGGTCGTAGTAGAAGCCGTTGTCGATGGTAGGACCGATGGCGTACTTGGCGCCCGGGAACAGGCGGACCATCGCCTGCGCCATGATGTGGGAAGCGGAGTGCCGCTGCACGTCGACGGCGTCGGCGTCCTCGCCCTTGAGCGTGACGATGTCGAGGCGGTCGCCGTCGTGCAGCGGCGCGGTCGCGTCGACCAGCAGGCTGACGTCCGGGTCGGCGGCGGTGGACACACGGCCCGCGATGGCGGCCTTCGCCAGTCGCGGGCCGATCGCCGCCGCCGCGTCGCGCACGGTCGCGCCGTCGTCGAGTTCGAGAGGGGAGCCGTCGGGGAGGGTGACGTGCAGGGTCATGCGGGGCCGATCCTTTCTGGGCTTGCGCGCCCGCGCACCTTGCGGGGGCTGTTGACCGGCAGAGTGTAGCAGACGAGCGTCGGGGGACGCCGCCCGGCGGCCGTCACGCCGGCGTCGTGAACCGGCGTGCCGCCGCGATGCGCGCCTGCAGCTCGTGCACCGGCGCCGAGGCGGCCACGCAGTCGTCCGCCCCCGCCTCGAGGGCCTCGGCGACGGGGTGGTCGCCGTGAGTCAGCAGGATGATGTACGGAGGCCGGGACCCGCGCCGCGCGCGCACCCGGCGGCAGAGCTCCAGCCCGCTGCAACCGGGCAGCTCCCAGTCGACCACGGCGACGTCGGGCGCGTCGGGCGCGAGGAGCATCGCCACTGTCTGGGCGCCCTCGCGCGCCTCGACCGGATCGAGGCCTACGACGGAGAGGCCGGCGGCGACCTCGCGGATGAGGGTGCGTGACGCGGCGTCGCCGTGTGCGATCAGCAGCTTCACGATGCTCCCTCCGCCGGGTTGCCCGCACCGGGACGGCGCGAGGATTCTCTCGACGCCATTCTCGGCGCCCGCGGCGGCCGCCGCGATAGAACGATCGCCCACGCGTGGCGGGAGCGAGCAGAGGGGTCTCAGGGACCGGCGGGCGCCGCCGCGAGCAGCGCGCCGACGTCCACGCCGCGCCCGGCGAGCCCGGCGCCCATGCGCTGCAGGTCGCGAAGCAGGCGAGCGGGATCGACCGCCAGGGCCTGCAGGTGCAGGCCCGGCTCGCGCAGCGAGCCGTCGAGCCACTGCAGCAGGCAGGCGGCCGCGGCGGCGGCCGTCAGCCAGTAGCCGTCCGGGTGGGTGATCCTCAGGCCGGCCCGCAGCGCCTCGCCGGCCCGGGCCTCTCCCTCGGCCTCCACCTGGAACACCGTGCCGTACGGAGGCCTGCTGAACCGGCGGAGCGCCCAGGCCAGCAGCCGCGAGTACGGCCTGCCGAGCGTGTCCGGCGACAGCTTCATCACCGCCAGGCCGAGCGGCAGCACCGTCGTGTCCACGACCGGATTGAAGCCGGAGACGTAGAAACCGCAGGTCCGGAGGTCCGGCAGCTGCTCCGGAAGCAGCTCGAGCTCCTTCATGTACATGAGCGTGCAGTGCACGCCACCCCACGGCGGACCGAAATCGATGGAACGCATGGCGTCGCCCCAGTCGATCTTCTGCCACACGCCGTCCCGCAGACTCTCGACCCGGTAGTCGCGGAACTCGTTCGCGAACTCGTGGATGGTGGAGGGCTGGAAGTCGTAGGCGGCCCAGTCCACCTTGAGGAGTCCGCCGACCTCGGCGCGCTCCAAGCGGCCGAAGGCCGGCGCCAGCGCGCGGATCAGCGCGGCCGACAGGCCGGGATGGATCCCGCCGTCGGTGATGAAGCAGCGTCCCTCCGCCTCGAGGCGCGGGCGCAGCCGCTCGAGCGCCGCCAGCTTCTGGTCGCCGCTGAGGAGCAGGTCGAAGTAGTCGGCGCCGGCGTCGAGGGCCGCCTGCGCGACCGTGCCGGCGTGCTCGAGGACGCTGGCGGCGACGGCCACGAGGTCCACCCCGGCGAAGGCGCGAGCCAGCGACGCCGCGTCCGCGGCGTCGGCCGCTCGCGCCGTCACTCTGCCGGGGAAGCGCTCCCCGAGCTCCCGCGCCGCCGCCTCGGCCTTCTCCAGGCTCCGCCCGGCCACTACCACGTCGTCGTCGCCGTACTCGAGCACCAACCGGCAGAGTGTCGTGCCCGTCGTGCCGTACCCGCCCAGCACCAGGATCGTCTCGCTCATGACCACCCCTCCCCAGGCGCGCAACGCGCCTCGGCGCCGCTCAGCGCGGCGCCTCGACCGGCTTGAACCGCTTCTGCGCCGAGACGATCTCGCGCAGGGCCTCCTGCAGGCTCGCTCGCGTGAGCGGCGGCAGCGTCCACGTCTCGATGATGTTGTCCACGGGGCGCCCGTTCCGCAGGCGGTGGGCGTGGTGACGCAGCTGCAGGTGCTGCATGCTGATGAACGCCTCGCGCAGGGCGAGCTCGGGAATGACGTCGTCGCCGGCGACCTCGACGATCGCGGCGAGCCGCTCGAGCGTCGAGGCCGACGTGATGGACGAGGCGAAGGCGTAGTAGCGGGCGTAGTTCTGGATGGGCACCAGGCCGTTCTTCTTGATGTCGATGCTGCCCTCGAGCTTGCCGCGGAAGCCCAGCGGAGGGCGCACGCGCGTGCCCAGCTTGATGAGCCCCTCCAGGAAGCGCCGGCGCTCCGGCGCTTCTCGGATCACATCGGTGAGCACCTTGTCCACGTAGAGCTCGCCCGCGACCTGGCGGTAGTCGAAGGAGACGCTGGCGCGAGCCATGCGGTCGAGGTCCTTGCCCTGGAGACAGTCCTCGAACGTCGTCCTCCACTGCGCGAGCGGCATACGCCAGGCGCGGTTGCTGGCGAGCACGCCGTGCGGGTCGGCGGGCAAGCCACAGCGTGCGATGCCCGTGTTGACGTCGCGGGCGAGCACGCGGAAGTAGTCGGCCACCGCCGGGTCGTCGGTGTCGTCGTAGGCGAGCCCGTTGTCCTGGTCCGAGGCGAGCGTGAGCTCCGCGCGCGCGGCGCTCCCGAAGGCGAGCCATGCATAGGGCACCGGCGGCTCGCCGAGCCGGTCGATGACGAGCTCGAGGAGCCGTGCCGTGATCGCGTCGTGGAGCACGGTCAGCACGCGCGTCACCGACGGAGCGTCGAGATGAGCCGTCATCAGGTCGACGAACAGCTTGGGGATGTCGGCGGAGGCGGCGATCAGCTCCTCCTCCGTCTTCGAGCCCGTGAGCTCGCGGCGGAGTGCGAACGGGCTGCGCGACTCCAGCGTCATCAGGCTGCTCGCGGAGAGGATGCCGACGACCTCGCCCTCGTCGTCGAGCACCGGCATGTGGTTGACGCCGGCGGACATCATGGCGATGCCCGCCTCCGGCGCGAGGACCTCGGCGCCGATCGTGTGCACCGGCGCCGACATGATCGCGGTGACCGGGGCGTGCCGAGAGACGTGCTCCACGACGACCTTGTTGCGCAGGTCGACGTCGGTGACGATGCCGATGATGCCCGGGCCCTCCCCGGCGCGCACCAGGATCGCCGAACGCTTCTCGGCGATCATGATCTGGGCGGCCTCGCGGATGCTCGTGTGCGGGTCGCAGAAGAGCGGCTTGCTGCGTGTGACCGAGGTCACCGGCAGGGTGCGCACGTCGGGCAGCGCCCGCATGGTCCCGGCCGCCTGGATGAGACGCTCGCGGGCGTTGGCCGCCATCCACTGGACCCCCGAGGGGCGCGTGAGCAGGTCCATGGCGTGATCGCGCGGAAGGCAGTAGAGCAGGGAGTCTTCCCGCGCCCGCACGGTGAACTCGGGGGCGAGGCCGGTGAGCAGCGTGGGGTGCCCCACCACGTCGCCGGCCGTCGCCACCGCCACGTACGCGTCCTTGTGCAGGAGCTCGAGCGTTCCCAGTCGCACGACGTACAGCTCGTGGCCGGGAGGGCCACCCTCGACGAGGACGGCCTCGCCGGCGGCGACGGCGCGCTCGCGGATCGCGGCGGCGACCTCGTGGAGCTCCTCCGCCGGCAGGTCCTTGAACGGCGGCACGCGGCTCAGGAATCGCACCCTGTCCGCGATGCGCGCCGGATCGGCGGTCGGCGTCATCGTGCCTCCTACCTGGTCGCCCGTTCGATGAGGCCGCGCTCGTGCAGGTGCCGCAGGCTCTCGATCACGTCGGCCTCGTTCTTGTGCTCGAGCACCACGTTGGCGCCGGCGGCGCGGGCCAGCTCCATGACCGGCGCGGCGTCGATGACGCCGCGCCCCAACGGCAGATGCTGGTCGCCGCCGACGTGACCCTCGTTGTCGTGCAGGTGTACGTGGCGCAGGTCGTAGCTCCTGTCGGCCAGCCAGGTGTCCAGCGTGCCGGTGACTGCGGCGTGACCGACATCCAGCGAAAGACCCAGCCCCCGGAGATCGAGGTCGCCGGGAGCGCGGAAGTGCGTGTGCCGCGCGAACGGCAGGTTCTCGACGGCGATCGTCACACCCGACTCCTGCTGGAGGACGGCGAGCTCCTCGAAGGAGCGCTCGAGAGCCTTGACGACCCGCGGGTCCCAGCCCCGCTGGCGTCGCTGCAGGTCGGGATGCACCACGTAGACGCGCGCACCCAGCTCCGCGGCGACGGCCAGGTGCCGGCGGTGTTCGTCGAGCGCGGCGCGATGCCGTCGGGTGGACCGGCTGCCGTACTCGAAGTGGAGAAAGGGACCGTGGACGCTGAACGGCAGGCCGGCCAGCTCGATGACGCGGGCGTTGGCCGCCAGCAGCAGGCTGTGCTGGCCGAGGGAGAGGATCTCGGCGGAGGGGGCGATCTCCGCGATGCGCAGCAGAGCCGCCGCGAGCGAGAAGTTCGCGTACGCTCCCGTCGAGATCCCGATGTCGTCGTAGATGGGCACCCGGGAGAAGTATTGCACGACGGGCGTCGCACAACGCCGCTGCGGCGCTCTCACACGGCAGACGGGACGGTCTCGAGGAGAGCCGTGAGAGCCAGCTACGGAACGGGGGCGGCGGGAAGGCTCAGGCGCCCGCGCGTGGCTGCCGATGGAGTGTGCGGGAGGTCGTGACTGGTGGAACCGATGACGAACCGCAGCGAGGCGCCGCCGGCGCCGCGCCCGCTCGAAGGGGCGGGCGCGGCCGGGGCGGCGCCGGACGCGCGAGCCGGCACGGGCGCGGGCGCCGGTGTCCGCGCTCGCCGCGCGCGCTTCGTCCTTGCCGGCCGGCCGGAGCCGGCGCCGGCGACGACCTCCTGGGCCCTCACCTGGCAGTGGGTGGCGGCCGCCGCGGTCACGATCGCGCTCGCCTGGCTCACGTACTCCCGCGGCGGCTGGATCCCCATCCTCTCCGCCTTCGATCTGGGCGTGCACGAGTTCGGCCACCTGCTGACGATCTGGGCGCCCCCGCTGCTGTGCTCGCTCGCCGGGTCCTTTCTCCAGGTCGCCGGGCCGCTCGCGCTCGGCGGGTACTTCTGGTGGCGGAGGGACTCCCTCGCCGCCATCCTCATGATCGCCTGGGCCGGCGAGAACCTGCACAACGTCTCCGTGTACATCGCCGACGCGCAGGTGATGGTCCTGCCGCTCTTCGGCGACGACGGCTCGGGCGCCGGCCACGACTGGCACAACATCCTCACCACGCTCGGCTGGCTTGAAGCGACGGACCAGGTCGCGCTCGTCGTGAAGACCTGTTCGGCGATCCTGTTCGTCGTCGCGCTCGGGCTCGTCGCGCTGGGCTTCGTGCGCGCGCGGCGGAGCTGAGCCTCCCCCGCAGGCTCGACCTCTCGTATACTCGCGGTCACTGCAGGACGACGCGACGGAGGGCGGCGTGGGCTGGATGGCGAGGGTCATCGACGCGGGCAACGAGTTCCGCAAGCCGCTGGCCGACATCGAGGACGACCTCTACCTCGACATCGGCGCGCGGCGCGCCAAGGCGACCAAGTTCTGGGTACAGCTGGTGCTCGCCAGTGTGATCGCCGCCGGCGGCGTGATCGGTGATTCCACTCCTGCGGTGATCGGCGCGATGATCATCGCGCCGCTCGGCACGCCGATCTACGGGCTGGCGCTCGCGGCCGTCGCCGGCGAGCGCCGCGAGATCCGCCGTTCGCTCGCGCTGCTCGTGGGCGGCGTCGCCGTGAACATCCTCATCGGCGTGCTGATCGCCTTCGTGACGGTCGACCGCATGCCGCTCGACGTGAACCCTCAGATCGTCGGGCGTACGGCGCCGACCGTCCTCGACCTCACGGTCGCCGTCGCCGTCGGCATCGCCGGATCGTTCGCCCTCTCCCGGCGCGACATCGCCGACATCCTCGCCGGCGTCGCCATCGCCATCTCCCTGGTCCCGGTGCTCGCCGTGGTCGGCATCACGCTCGGCGCCTGGCGGCTGGACCTCGCGTTGGGCGCCCTGGTGCTCTTCCTGACCAACGCGGCCGCGATCCTCATCGCCGGCGCGCTCGTCTTCACGGCCGCCGGCTACAAGCGGGAGGCGCACGCGAGGGACGCGCGCGCCGGACGCCGCGCCACCATCGCCATCGTCGTCCTCGTCGTCGTCCTGCTCGTGCCGCTCGGCCTCGCCTCCGCGCGCACCCTGCTCTACCAGATCTGGCAGCAGGAGGCGCAGACGACGACGGAGCAGTGGCTGCAGGGCTCAGCGTGGCACGTCGACCAGGTCGTGCTGTCCGGCGACGAGATCGTCATCACCGTGATCGGACCCGAGAAGCCGCCGCCGCTCGAGGAGCTCAAGGCGGCGATCCGCGCGAAGATCCCGAGCAGCGTCCCGGTGACGGTGATCCAGGAGGCCGGCCGCACGACGCCCCTGTAGGCGGGCGGCCTCGTCCTCGACGCGGCCTGACGGGTAGGCGTGCTCAGCCCGTCAGCAGCGTCTGCACGCGCATCATGAAGTCGTTGAGGTTGGCCGCGTACTCGGGTGAGCCGTCGATGCGCACCATGCCCTTGCCCACGCCTTCGACGAACTCGACCTCCTTGCCCATCACGGCCAGGGCGCCGTCCACGCCGTTGAAGCGCATGTGGACGAAGGGGCGGCGGCGCTCGTAGACGCCCCGCCCGGCCTTGGTCTGGCCGCCGCGCACGCGCAGGTAGGCGGCGATGCCCTCGGGCTCGACCGAGAACTGGTAGATGCGGTCGGGCTGCCCGGCGGTCCAGCGCAGCATCTCCGGGTCGCCGCCCTTGTTGTACTGGCTGAGGGCGGTCGTGATCATGTAGACGGTGAGCTTGACCTTGAGGCGTCGCTTGACAGGGTCCGCGGGCTGCGCGCCGGGCAGCATCAGCTTCAGGCTGAGGAGAAGGCGGACGACCTTGGCGAGCAGCGCCGGGTGGTCGTAGCCGCGGATGGACGGCAGCACCGTCTTGCCGGCGAAGAAGTCGCAGAGCTTGCCGAGAGAGCCGAAGGTGAAGGTGATGTCCGGCTCCTTGCCCAGGCCGTCCGCGTCCCAGAAGCCCTGCTCGACGCGGAGGTCGCCGTCCTCGAACCGGAGATACGCGCCGACGTCGCGTGGCTGGTTCCTGGCGACGAACTGCACCACGGCGGTGACGCCTTTGAAGCGCTTCGCCGTCGCCGGATCGTCCTCCAGCATGACCTTGACGCACGGGAGCGCCGCACGCAGGAACAGGCGCGCGCGCAGGAACTCGCGGGTGCGCGCCTGCGGCAGCTCGTTGGCCGCCGGCCTGGGCGCCGATGGCGAAGCGGCCGGCGGCGCCTGCGTGGCGCCGGCCGCCGCCGCGGGTCCGGCGCCCATCAGAACTCGTCCTCCCAGTCCTCGTCGGCCTCGAACTCGCGGTGCAGCAGGTCGCGCACCAGGCCGACGATGCCGTCCCCGTCGATGCAGTAGTGGCTGTAGAGGTCCTCGGGGTAGCCGACCTCGCTGTAGCAGTCCGGCAGCCCCGCCTTGGCGAAGGCGCAGCCCTTGCCGCTGGCGGCGATGACGTCGGCGACCGCGCTGCCGAGCCCGCCGATGACGTTGTGCTCCTCGACGACGAGGATGCGCCGCGTCTCGGTGACGGCCTTGAGGATCGCCTCCTCGTCGATCGGCTTGATGGTGTGCACGTCGAGCACGCGGACGCTGATGCCGTCCTGGTCCTTGAGCAGCTTGGCCGCCTCGGCGGCGTGATAGACGGCCACCCCGCAGGCGATGACGGTGATGTCGGTGCCCTCGCTGATCGTCACCGCCCTGCCGATCTCGAAGCCGTAGTCGTCGTTCTCGTAGTGCGTGGGCTCGAAGCCCCGGCCCAGGCGGATGTACACGGGGCCGGGGCGCTTGACCGCGGCGCGCACGGCGTTGGCCGTCTCCCAGCCGTCGGCCGGCACGATCAAGGTCATGTTGGCCAGCGAGCGCTGGATGGCGATGTCCTCGGTGCAGTGATGCGTGGTGCCGGCCTGCCCGAAGCTCACGCCGCCGTGCGTGGCGATGATCTTGACGTCGAGGTCCTGGTAGCAGATGTCGGTGCGCACCTGCTCGAGCGCGCGCATGCTGGCGAACGCCGACATCGTGCTGACGAACGGCAGCAGGCCGCTCTTGGCCATGCCGGCGGCGACGCCGAAGAGGTTCTGCTCGGCGATGCCGACGTTGAACACGCGGTGAGGGAACTTGTCCTGGAAGACGCCGATCTTGGTGCTGCGCGCGAGATCGGCGGTGAGCGCCACGATCCGCGGGTCGGCCTCGGCCAGGTCGCAGAGGACGCGCCCGTAGATCTCGGCCTGAGTGAGCGTGTTGGCGTCGTAGACGTTCCAGGTGGTGCCGGTGACCTCGGTCATGACGCACCCCCCGCGGTCGCCGCGGCGGCGCCCATGATGCTCGCCTTGGCCTTCGCCGCCAGCTCCGAGTCGATGCTGCCGTAGTGCCACTTGACGTCGTCTTCCATGAAGTCGACGCCCTTGCCCTTGACCGTGTTGCAGATGACCACCGTGGGGGCGCCCTGCGTCGCCCGGGCGCCCTCGATGGCCTCGCCGATCTGGGCGAAGTCGTGGCCGTCGATCTCGCGCACCTCCCAGCCGAAGGCCGCCCACTTCCCGGCGAGCGGCTCCAGGCTCATGATGTCCTCGGTGCGGCCGTCGATCATCATCTGGTTGCGGTCGACGAAGGCGGTGAGCGTGTCGGCCCTGTAGTGGTGGGCGGCCATCGCCGCCTCCCAGACGGAGCCCTCGTTGCACTCGCCGTCGCCGAGCAGGCAGTAGGTGCGCCAGGCCTGCTTCTGGAACCTGGCGCCGAGCGCCATCCCCAGAGCCATCGACAGCCCGTGCCCCAGCGAGCCCGTGCTGGCGTCCACGCCGCGCACCTTGTTGCCGTCGAGGTGCATGCCGAACGGGCTCTTGAAGTGGTTGAACTCCCGCAGAAGCTCCTTGTCGAAGTAGCCCTTGTCGGCGAGCACGGGCGCGAGTCCGACGCCCCCGTGGCCCTTGCTGAGCACGAAGCGGTCGCGCTCGGGCCAGTCCGGCTCGTCCGGCTTCACGTTGAGGTAGTGGTAGTACAAGGCGGTGAGCACATCGGCCATGCTGAGCGCGCCGCCGATGTGGGCTCCGCCGGCCCACACGGTGACGTCGACCATGTCGCAGCGCAGTTGACGCGCCTTGGCCTCCAGCTTGCGGATCTCATCGGCGGACAGCGGCATCAGCCACCCCCTTGCCCCTCGGGGCTCCTCTCCAGCGACGCGAAGGCGTCCTCCGCGATCGCCAGGGTCCGTTCCAGGTCGTCCCGGGTGTGTGCGCAGCTCATGAACCAGTTGTGGTGCGAGGTGAAGTAGGCGCCGCGGCGGGACGCCGCGGCGCACCAGCGCTGGTGCAGCATCATGCTGGGGTCGTCGGTGAGGCGCAGCGTCGGCATGCTCGGCACGCCGGTGACCTTGAGCTCGTAGCCGTGCTGGTGGGCCAGTCGCTGCAGGCCCACGGTGAGCTCGCGGCCGTACTCCTGCATGAGCGCCGGCGCGTCGAGGCGCTCGAGCTCCGCGAGGCAGGCGAGCCCGGCCGCCATGGGCACGGCCTGGTACCAGTAGCTGCCGGTGTAGAAGACCTTGGCGGCCTCTCCCTTGAGCGCGTCGGCGCCGACCAGCGCCGAGATCGGGTAGCCGTTGGCGATGGCCTTGCAGTAGCACGCGAGATCGGGGGTGAAGCCGAAGTAGTCGGCGGAGCCGCGGAGGCTGAGCCGGAACCCGCAGCGCACGTCGTCGACGATGAGCACCACGCCGTGCCGGTCGCAGAGCTCCCGTATGCGCCGCCAGTACCCCTCCGCCGGCAGCTCGCTGTCGGCGAACGTCGGGTGGTGATACGGCGTGGCGATGAAGCCGGCGACCTTGCCGGCGTGCTCATCGAGCACGCGCTCGAAGGCGACGGTGTCGTTCCAGGGGATGCGCACGAACCCGGCGACGTCTTCCGGCAACACCCCGTGGTGGCCGAGCCCCTGCATCCACGGCGAGACGCCGTGGTAGCCGCCGTCGACGGCGACGATGAGCGGGCGGCCGGTGGCCGCCCGCGCGATCATCGTCGCGTAGTCGGTGACGTCGCCGCCGTTCTTGGCGAAGAACGCCCAGTCGGCGGCGGCGATCATGGAGGTGAGCTTCTCGGCCAGCTCGATCATCAGCGGCGATGGGCAGCCCAGCGTGTCTCCGAGCGCGCGCTGCTTCGCCGCCGCCTCGTGCACGACCGCGTTGTCGTAGCCGAGCACCATGGGCCCGTAGGCGCACATGTAGTCGATGAAGTCGTTGCCGTCGACGTCGGTGAAGTGCGCCCCCGTGCCGCTCTGGGCGAAGAAGGGGTACGCGGTCGGCGGGACGTAGGGGGCAGGACTGAAGTGCCCGGGGATGCCGCACGGGATCACCTTGGTGGCGCGCGCGAAGAGCTCCTGTGAGCGGGCGAACGAGTACGTGTCCATGGCGTTCGCCCTCCTCAGCCCGCGGCCGCGGCCGCGGGGGTCGATGAGCCGGCCGGGGCGGCTTCGCCCGCCGGCGCCAGATACTTGCCCACGCGGTCCAGCACCAGGCCGAGCGTGTCGACCATGGCCACGCGGCCCCACAGCTCGACCTCGCCGGTCACGGCGGCGGCGAAGGTGTCGAGCCTGCCGCCGAGGAAGGCGTTGGCCGTGGGCAGGTCGCGCAACAGCACGAGGGCGCTCGGGTGCGAGAGCTCGCCCTTGACGGGAAGCACGCCGGATGCGCCGCAGACGAGGCTGACGGCGGGACCGTCCGGCAGCACCTTGATCACCACGGTGCCCTGTGACAGCCCGTGGCGCAGCGGGATGCAGTCGGGGTCGTGGCCGAGAAGCACGGGCACGGCGAACGCCGCCGTGTTGAGCGTGAGCAGCGTGTTCATGGCGAGGTAGCCGGGGTGCTCGAGGAGCTCGTCGGTCGGCGAGAGGTAGTACGCCATCCGGTCGCTCAGCTCGGTGAACTGCTTCTTGAGGAAGCCGAGGTGACTGAAGCCCCAGACGGGGATGGGCTGCGATGCGCCGTCGAACATCCTGTTGAGGTGCGCCGATGAGGTGAAGGCCAAGCGCACGACCGGGCCGGACCCGCCGGCCGCGCCGGCTCCCCCGGCCTGGTCGCGTCTCGGCGGCGGCCCCACGGAGCAGGCGCCGCCCGCGAAGCGCACGTCGGCGCCGGGACCGTTGACGACGGTGAGACGCACGGTGATGCGGGCGTCCGCGACGAGCGCGCGCATCTCCGGGTCGTCGCGGACGACGTCCTCCAGGTTCGGCAGGACGGCGAAGAGGTTGAGGCGCGCGCGGACGTCGTCGAAGCTCATCAGGCTCCCCCCGTGTGGCTCATGGTGCTGCCCTCCATTCAGACACCGCCGGGGACCTGGAGTCGCCGGCTGCGAGCTGTCCTCATCGTAGGACTTCGCGAGGGCGCCGTCCATGCGCCCGCCGCCCCTACAACTGGCTCAGCAGGTTATATATCTCTACTGTTGGGTATCACGTCAATCGAGACATCCTCACTGCACGGATGACTCCCGGGAGTCCTTCGCAGACGCGCAGGACGAGAACGGATCAGAGCAGGGGTGGATCACCATGAAGAAGAAGACGATGATCGTAGTTTCTGTGGTCGCCATGTTCATGGCCATCATGGCCGTCCCGGTGCTCGCTGCGCCGGGCGGTGCTCCGGCCGCCCACGGCCTGGACGGCAAAGCCTTCGGGGCTGCCGTCAGCGGTCTGGCGCAGAGCGGTCCCGGCGCCGTCGCCGCGCACGTCAGCGGCGGCGCTTCGGGCGGCAAGCCGGCCGCGCACGGCCTGTCCGGCTCCGCGTGGGGCGCCGCCGTCAGCGGTCTCGCCCAGAGCGCTCCCGGCGCCGTGGGGGCACACGCTTCGGGCAAGTGACAGGGACGCTGTCACCCGACCACTGACACACGAGTGAGCGTGCGAGCGGGCGCCGGGTCCATCACATCGGACCCGGCGCCCGCTCTCTTCGCACGCCGTCCGAGGCGGCGCCGGCGCAGGCGATGCGCCCGCGAGCGGCTACGCCGCGCGGCGCTCCCTCTCGTTCAACTCGGTCACGCCGGAGGCAGCGGACGCACGCTCCGATGTCCCCCCGATCCGCTCGTCGCGATAGCCGCTGCGCGAGCCCGCGGCGCTCTCCCGAACGCCGTACACGGCCAGGCCGTAGACGGCCAGCAGGTACACACCCATGATCATGAGCGACCAGAGCGGGTAGGCCTGCGCGAACAGCAACTGCCCGAGGGCGCCGAGTCCGGCGATGGTGATGCCGGTCCAGCGGGCCCACTCGCGGCCGCTGAAGACGGCGAGACCGGAGATGACACCGAGCGCGCCGAGGCTGAAGATGATCCAGCCCCAGGTGTTCAGATCGCTGAACACGAACACCGCATCGGGCGAGAAGAAGGTTGACTTGTACACGGCCGTGAGGCCGGAGATGACGGCGAAGATGCCGCCAAAGGCGAGGACGAGGCCGGAGTACGTCCGCCAGCCCGACGTCCGCGATTCACGGGGATCCATAGAGCAGCTCCTTGCGGTCGCTGTGGGAATCAGATGTCTGCGTTGAATGACACAGGGTTTTAGTGCCCTCTTTCACACTAAACGGCACCTTCGCCCGTTGTCCGCGGCCAGCGCGGAAGAGCCCGGCGGGCCGTTCAGATCGCGAGGGCGACCACGAGCGTCCAGAGCATCAGCAGACCCACGAAGACGCGCTGGAGGAGCCCCGCGTAGTCGGCGAGCCCACGGGAGAGCGCCGAGGCGGACCCCGCCGCGCTCCCGCGCGGGCCGGCGGAGCTCCCGCTGGCGCCCGCCGCGCCGCCCGTGAGCTGAGGCGGCACCCCCGCGGCGGCCGGAGCGACGCCGGGATCGCCGGCCGGGGCGGCCGGGGTGCCTCCCGGATCGGCGGCCGAGGCTGCCGCGACGCTCCGCGCCTCTCGCGCCGCCGCCCAGAACCCGGCGCAGCTGGACGACGAGGGCGACCGCCGCTGCCAGCGCGATGGGCAACGCCCATCGCGCCACGCCGGCGGTCGCTTCCTCGCTCCTCAGCGCCAGCGACAGGATCACGGCTCCCAGGGTACCGGCGACGTAGGCCCCGAGCGCGATCAGCGCGTGCGCGGCGCCGGCGCGCGTCGGCTCTTCTCCGGGCATGTCGGTGTCGGCGATGGCGAGTGCGGCCGACCCCACTCCCCACACCCACAGCAGGACGAGGCCGGCGAACGCGAACCCATCGGTGCCGAACACCGTCGGCAGCGCGGCGACCAGGAGAAGCGCCGAGAGCCCACGGGCGATGAACGACGCCTTGATGACCAGGGGCGCCCTTCCGCGCGCCAGCCCGCTCATCCCCATGGAGAGCGGGCTCTGCTCCGGGTTGAGCACCTGCGCGACGACGACGAGGACGGCCCAGAGCACGACGAAGGCGGCGGCGGCGATGGCGAGAGCTGTCATGGCGCTAGCCTATCGCAGCCGCGGGCCGGGGTGGGCCGGCGCTCAGTCGTACAGCGCCGGCCGTCGCTCGCTCAGGTAGTCGGCCATCTCGCGCGCCTCGGCGCACACCGCCGGATCGAGGTCGGCCCACACGACCGTCTCGGCGCGGCCGGCGTCGCAGAGCACCCGGCCGAGCGGGTCGACGAGGCAGCTCTGGCCCTCGAAGACGTAGCCGGAGGCGGCGCCGACGGCGTTGGCGTAGGCGACGAACGCGTGGTTCTCGAGCGCGCGGGAGCGCACGAAGGCGCGGTGGTGCCCACCCCAGGGCGCCATGTTGGCGCTCGGCACGAGCAGGCACTGGGCGCCCCGGAGCGCCAGCGTGCGTGCCGGCTCGGGCAGCTCGATGTCGAAGCAGCACAGGACACCGAAGCGGACGCCGCGGAAGGTGAACGGCGGCGCCAGCGCCGCGCCCGGCGTGAAGACCGTCTTCTCGCGGTCGAAGAGGTGGGTCTTGTCGTAGGCGCCGAGCAGCTCGCCGTCCGGCGCCATGACGACGGTGGTGTCGTAGATGGGGATCGCGGCGCCCGCCTCGGCGACGGCGGCGCGCGGCAGGCCTGCCACGAGCAGCACGCCGGCGTCTCGAGCCATGCCGCGGAACGAGGCGACACTCGGTCCGTCCAGCGGTTCGGCCAGCGCGGCCATGCGCTCGACCGGGAAGCCGGTGAGCACGTACTCGGGGAGCACGACCACGTGCGCACCCGCCCGGGCCGCCGCCGCGACGGCTTCGCCGGCGGCGGCGAGGTTGCGCGCCTTGTCGCCGTCGACCGGTGTGAGCTGCGCCAGGGCGATGCGCACCGCGTCTGCGTGACGTGAGCCAGTCGTCATGACGCCATCATACGCGCAGTACAATCGGCGCCAGCGAGCGAAGGGAGCGTCCTCCGATGTGCGCAGAGAGTGCAGCCGACGCCGCGCGCGGCCCCGTCGCGGTCGTCGGAGCCGGCCTGACCGGCAGCAGCTGGGCCGGCCTGTTCGCGGCCGCCGGCCTGGAGGTGCGGCTCCAGGACGTGGACGGGGAGCGGCTTGCCTCCGCGGTCGAGCGCGCCGCGCAGGCGGCGGGCTTTCTCGCCGGCAGCGGCCTCGCGGACATGGTGGCCGCCGAGCGCGGCGTGGAGATGCTGACCGCGACCACGGACGTGGCGGAGGCCGTGGCGGGCGTGACGCTCGTCCAGGAGTGCGTCCGCGAGGACCTGGCGCTCAAGCGCGAGGTGTTCGCCGCCGCGGACGCGGCGGCGCCGCCCGACGCGCTCATCTGCTCGAGCTCGTCGGGGCTCTCCATCAGCGACATCCAGACGGCGGCGACGCGCCCGGAGCGCTGCCTCGCCGCCCACCCCTACAACCCGCCGCACCTGGTGCCGCTGGTGGAGCTGGCTCCCGGCGCGCTGACCTCGCCGGAGGCGATGGAGCGCGCCGCCGCCTTCTACGCCGCGGTCGGCAAGGAGCCGGTGACGCTCACCCGCGATCTGCCCGGGTATCTCGCCAACCGGCTCTCCGCCGCTCTCTGGCGCGAGGCCGTGGACCTCGTGCTGCGCGGCGTGGCGACTGTGGAAGACGTGGACAAGGCAGTCAGATACGGGCCCGGCCTGCGCTGGGCCGCCATGGGCCCGCACCTGCTCTACGACCTCGGCGGCGGCGAGGAAGGCATCCTCGGCCACATGGAGCATCTGGCCGGGGTCAAGCAGGGCATGCTGCGGGACCTCGCGACGTGGACGACCTTCCCGCCCGAGACCGGCGAGGCGCTCGCGGCCGGCCTCGCCGGAGAGAAGGGAGCGCGCAGCTACGACGAGCTGGTCGCGGAACGCGACGCCCTGCTCGTCGCCTACCTGCGCGCCCGCCACGAGCAGCGCGGACGGTGACGTCACGCCGCAGCGTAGTCCCTGATCGCCTCTACGAGGTCCTTGAGGTTCTGCAGCGAGCGCTCGATCACGGCCTGGTTGCGGTGCTCAACCACCACCTTGTCGAGCGCCTCACCGAGGAAGCCGTAGGGCAGATCGTAGTCCGCCTCGAGCTCGACCCGGCTGCCGCCGTCGCCCGCGTCGAGCACGCGCTGCTTCATCTCCAGACGCCCGTCGTGCGGCGACTTGACCGCGTAGCTCACCGCCCGCGGCGGGTCGAACTCGGTCACGGTCCAGTCGGTCTCCAGGTCGATGCCGGCGAGGCGGATGGTCCAGTGGAACTCCTGCTGCGCCTCTGTCAGTAAGCTCTCCGGCCGCACGTAGGTGTCTTGCGCGATCACCGCCCAGCGCGGGATGAGCTTCAGGTCCGTGAGGATGCGAAAGACGACCTCCGGCTTCTCATCGATGTACACACTCCGCTCGATGCGGGTCATGGCGACCTCCCTCCTCGTCGACGAGCCCTCAGCGCTGCTCGCGCACGGGTCCCTGAGAGGGGTTTCCCCCGCGGGCCGGAAAGTCGGGCGGCGATAAGCGTTGACTCTGTGCGGCGCGATGCGTCGACGGTGTGCGACTTGAGGTCGGGCGCTGCAACCCTTTCCTGCGCGGCACACGGTCCGCGCGCGCGCTACCATGCGGACGTGGGGTTCTTCACCGCCGACAGAGAGAAGTACCGGACGCTGGCGGGTGCGTGGGTCGTGCCCGAGCCGCGCCGGTGCGTGCAGTGCGGCGTGTGCTCGTTCAACTGCCCGATGGGTCTCGACGTGCGCCGCCACGCCTGGCGCGACGAGCCGGTCGGCGACGGCGGCTGCCTGACCTGCGGCGAGTGCGCCAAGCGCTGCCCGCGGGGACTGCTGCACTTCGAGCCGATGGACGCGGGCGCCGGACAGGTGGCTCCTGCGCTTCGCGACCGGGCGGAGGCGCCGGTGCGGCAGGGCGACGGGCTCGCGCCGGGGCGGCAACCCAGCGGAGTGGGGACGCCCCGCCGCCACGTGCTCGTCGGCGGAGGGCCGGCGACCATCGCGGCCGCGGAGGCCATCCGCGGCGCCGACGCGGACGCCCAGATCGTCGTCGTCGGCGCGGACCCGCACGGCTACTACTCCCGCCCCGGCCTGGCCTACTACCTCACCGACGAGCTGCCCGAGCGACGGCTGTTCCCCTTCGGCGCGGCCGAGCTGCGCGCGCTGGGAGTCTCGTGGATCGGGGAGCGCGCCGAGGCCATCGAGCCGGGCGCGCACCAGGTGGTGCTCGCGAGCGGCCGGCGGCTCGACTACGACCGCCTGCTCCTCGCCACCGGCTCCTCGGCGATCCGGGCGAGCGTCCCCGGCGCCGACCTGGACGGCGTTGTCAAACTTGACAACATGGACGACGCCCGGGACATCGTCCGCCGCAGCCGCGAGGCGAAAACGGCGGTCGTGGTCGGCGGCGGCATCACCGCACTGGAGATCGTGGAGGGGATGCGCGCCCGCGGCGCACACGTCCACTACTTCATGCGCAGGGACCGCTACTGGAGCAGCGTGCTCTCCGCGACCGAGTCGACGATCGTCGAGCGGCGGCTGCGCCGCGAGGGGATCGAGATCCACCCGTTCACCGACCTCGCCGGCATCACCGGCCGCGGCGGCAAGGTGAGCGGAGTGCAGACCCAGGACGGCGCCGCCATCCCCTGCGACCTGGTCGCCGTGGCCGTCGGCGTGCGCCCCAGGGTGGAGCTGGCGCGCGCGGCCGGGCTGCCGTGCGCGCGCGGCGTGCTCGTCGATGAGTTCCTGCGCGCCGGCGACCCGGACATCTACGCCGCCGGCGACATCGCCGAGATCGCGGACCCCGAGACCGGCCGCGGCGTCCTCAACGTGCTCTGGAACGTGGCGGTCGCCAAGGGGGCGGTGGCCGGCCTGAACATGGCGACGGAGCCCCGACAGGTCTACTCCGAGGACAAGCCGCTCAACATCACCAGGCTGGCCGGCCTGCACACCACCATCATCGGCACGGTGGGCAACGGCGGCGACGCCGACCTCCAAGGGCTCTCGCGCGGGGACAGCCAGGTGTGGTCGGAGCTCACCGAAGCGGACGTGGTGGAGGTGGAGCGCGGCGAGGCGCACGTGCGCGTCGCGCTGGGGGAGCGCACCATCGACGGCGCCGTGGTGATGGGCGACCAGGCCCTCTCCTTCCCGCTGCAGGAGCTCGTCGAGGCGCGCGTCGACCTGAGCGCGGCCGAGCGCGTCCTCTCGACGCCGCTGGCGGACGTCATCTGCGACGCGCGCGGCGACTGGGAGGCGTGCCGTGGCTAGCGGGCAGGTCGAGGCCGGCCGTGGAGCTGTGCCGGTCCGGTCCCGCGGCCGCGAGCTCCTCTACGCGCTCGCCGCGATCGTCGCGGTGACGGCGCTGTACGCGGCGGCCGCGTCGCAGGCGGGGCGCCTCCCCGCCGCCTCCGGCCTGGTCGGCCACGGGTTCGGCATCGCCGGGTCCGTGCTCATGCTGATGACCGCGACGCTGTACTCGCTGCGCAAGCTGCGCAGCGACGCCCGCTGGGGGAGCACGGCGGCGTGGCTCAGGTTCCACATGGTCACGGGTCTCGTGGGACCGTACATGGTTCTGCTGCACTCCGCGGCCCGGTTCCACGGGCTCGCCGGGCTGACCATGCTGCTCACCGTCGTCGTGGTCGCCAGCGGGCTGACGGGACGGTACCTCTACACGCGGGTGCCGCGCGCGCCTGAGGCGGCGGCGCGGCGGCGCGCCCTCGCCACGTGGCACCTCGTCCATCTGCCCCTGACCTGGGCGCTGTTCGCCGCCGCGATCGTGCACGTCGTCGCGGCGCTCTACTACGCGACTCTGCAGCGATGAGGACCGGCGGGCGTCCCGGCTTCGTCTCGGCCACCGGTATCGTGGCGGCCGTCGTCGTCTTTCTGGGCGCCGGGGCGGTGACGCACCTCGCCGGACCGGAGCTGTTCAGCCCCGGACCGCTGAACGCCGAGGCGCAGCAGCGGCAGCTCGGCGGCGTCCGCGACCACGCCGAGCTCGGCAGCGACTGTGGCCCGTGCCACCCGGCTCCCTGGAGCGGGCGCACCATGGCCGACGGCTGCCTCGACTGCCACGCCGGCGTGGCCGCCGAGCTCGAGGCCGGGGACGGCCTGCACGGCGGCCTGGCGGGCGACGGGCAGGCGCCGGCGTGCGGTCCGTGCCACCCGGAGCACAACGGGGCGCACGGGGCGCTCACCGAGATCGACGAGCGCGCGTTCCGCGGCGCACATGAGGCGACCGGGTTCTCGCTGACGAGCCACGACGAGACCGAGTCCGGTGGCAGCTTCGCCTGCGCCGATTGCCACCCCGACGGTTACGAGCGGTTCAACGAGGCTGTGTGCGCCGACTGCCACGCCGGCATCGACGCCGCCTTCATGCGTGAGCACGAGGCCGCCTTCGGCAAGGAGTGCCTGCCCTGCCATGACGGCAGCGGCGCCGTCACCGTCGACCACGACAGGTTCGCCTTCAAGCTGACCGGCGAGCACGCCGGGGTGGCCTGCGATGCCTGCCACGAAGGCGCCCGGTCGCTGCAGGACTACCGGCAGGCGCCCCAAGACTGCCACGCCTGCCACTCCGAGGACGATGAGCACGACGGCTCCTACGGCCGGCAGTGCGGCGACTGCCACTCCGCCAAGGGATGGGCCGACGTGACCTTCGACCACAAGGTCTTCCCCCTCGACCACGGCAGCGAGGAGCGCAAGCCCACCTGCGAGACCTGCCACCCGGACGGCACCGGCACCTACACCTGCTACGGCTGCCACGAGCACACCACGGGCAACGTGCGCGGCCAGCACGAGGGCCGGTCCCTCGCCGAGCTTCAGGACTGCGTCCGCTGCCACCCGGGCGGCCGCGAGGCCGAGGGCGACTGACTCAGCCGACGATCACGATGCCGAGGTAACCGTCCACGGTGACGCGGTCGCCGGTGCGGATGACCTCCGCTGCGCGCGGGACGCCGGTGACGCACGGCAGCCCGTACTCACGGGCGATGATGGCGCCGTGGATGAGCATGCCGCCGCGGCGCTCGACGATGCCGGCGGCGAGCGGCACGATGAAGGTCATCTCGGGCTCGATCGCGTCGCAGACGAGGATCTCGCCGTCGGCGAAGGCCGCGAGATCCTCACGCGTGCGGACCACACGGGCCGGGCCCACCGCGAGCCCCGGCCCGGCCGGCTGCCCCACGATCTGCCGGGGCTGGGCACGGACGCCGCCCACGGCGGCGTCCGCGGCCGGGCGGGCGAGAGCGGGCGCGGCCGGGCGGTCCGAAGCGGCGCGAGCGGCGACGGCAGCGCCACCTCCCGCGGCCGCCACGCGTCGTCCACAGGCAGGCCGCGCCGCGCCGCCTCGTCCAGCGCCTCGTCCAGGAGCCGCCGCAGGCGGTCGAGGTACAGATTGTCGTCGTCCCGCAGCCGCCAGCTGGCGCGAGCGAGGTCGAGCAGGGCCTCGGCTCGCTCGCGCTCCGCCTCCGGGTGCGCCTCGACGAAGCGGCGCGCCCGCCCGGCGAGGTCCGGGCGTCCCGAGGCAGCGCCGCCCGAAGCCGCGGCGGGCCGGGCGGCGAGCCTCCGTGCCAGTGCCAGCACCTGGGCGCGGGGGGCGATGTCGGTCATCGCGGTGGCGCCATCTTTGGCGCCATCCGTGGTGCCGTCTTTGGCGCCATCCGTGGTGCCGTCTTTGGCGCCACTGCCCACACGGACCACCCCAGCCCCCGTGCGCGATCCGCCGAAGCCGGCGGCGTCGGCGAACTCCGCCAGGAAGTCGTCGGCGGCGCCCGTCGCCGCGCCCTCCTCCCCGTCACGCAGACAGGCCGCGATGCGCTGCAGGGCGGCGTTGCGCCGCAGGCTGATCATGGGCGTCGCCGTGAGCAGGTCGGTGAACTCGTAGGGATCCTCGGGATGTAACACGTCGTTGTAGGCGGCGCCGAACAGGCGGACGCCGTGGGCGAACGGGATGAAGTCCGCCGTGTAGACATCCACGCCGTGCTCGTGCGCGTCCTTGCGCGCGTGGAGCGCGGCGAGCAGCCCGGCGTCGTCGAGCTCGTCGAGGCGGACCGCGGCGAGCCGGTCGGCGGCGGCGGTCAGCTCCGGGAGGTCCTCGTCCTCGATGCGGCGGCGCAGCCTCTGGAGGTTCTCGAAGCTGCGCCGCAGGCTGAGGTACTGCGCGCGTCCGTCGCCCGCCGCGCCGGCCAGCGTGGTGATCGGCCGCGACTGCAGCGCGAAGAGCTCGTCGCGTCGCAGCGTCCACTCCACGTCCTGCGGCGCGTCGAAGTGCCCTTCCGCGCGCCGGGCGAGGCCGTACACGACTGTCACCTCGCCGGGCGCCAGCGGAGGGGCGTCGCGGCGGTCGCCGGGCAGGCCGACGAGACGCACGCCGTCGTCGGCCGCGGCCACCATCTCCAGGCGCTCCGCGGCGTGGTGCTCGAGCAGCGAGCCGTCGCGGCGGTCGAGCGTCCAGCGGTCCGGCTCGACGACGCCGTCGACGAGGCCCTGGTTCAGCCCGTGCACGGCCTCGACCAGGGCGCGCTCGTCATCCTCGGGATGGCAGCTGAACGCCACGCCGGAGCGCTCCCCGGCGACGATCTCCTGCACCACCACGGCCATCACGCTGCGCCGCGGGTCGAGGCCGAGCTCGCGGCGGTAGAGCAGAGCGGCATCGGACCAGAGCGAGGCCCACACGAGCTTGACGTGCTCGAGGATCGCGTCGACGCCGCGCACGTTGACGTAGGACTCGTGGAGCCCGGCGAACGAGGCGGCCGCCGAGTCCTCTCCGGGCGCCGAGGAGCGCACGACGGTCGGCGTGCCGGCGAAGCGCGCGGCGAGCGGCTCCGCCAGCGCCGCGCGCACGTCGTCCGGCAGCGGCGTGGTCAGGAAGAGGTTGCGGATGCGCAGGGCCGTGTCCCACATCTCCTCCCAGCGCATGTCGGCGAGGTCCTTGCGCTCGAGCTCGAAGCCGATGCGCGCGCGCAGTCCCGTCGCCTCCAGGTACGCCGCGTACGCGTCGGTGGTCACGGCGACGAACGGCGGTACGGCGATCCCCGCGCGAGCCATGCGCGCCAGCGCCAGCGCCTTGCCGCCCACGCGCGCGGCGACGCCCGCATCGACCAGGTCCTGCGGGATGACGAAGCCGGAGGCCGCCACCGTACTACTCGAGGTGCAGCTCGGTGACGTTCTGGAAGCGGCGCACGATGTAGTAGGTGTCCACGGCGAGCTCCACCAGCGCGCTCGTCGGCGAGCTCGCGAAGGGCTGCATCTGTGGGTGCCTCTCGAGAAACGCGGCCAGCTGCCCGGCGCGCTCGTCGTCCTCGAGCTCGCGCGCCGTCCCCACCGCCGTGACGGCGACCGCCTGGTGGAAGTCGAGGTCGTCGTCGGAGCGACTGTCGACGAGCATCGCCACCCGGGGATCCTGCGTCAGGAAGTGGAACTTGCGCGTGGCGCGCGTGGTGCTGAAGTAGAGGCAGCGGAGATCGTCCGAGGCGCGCACGGCGACGAGGCTGGCGTAGGGATGCTCGGGCGCGTGCGTCGCGAGGACGCCGAGCCGTTGCCGCGCGAAGAGCTCGCGCAGCAGGGCGAAGAGGTCGGCGGACTCGTCCATGCGTGCGTCCTACCCGAGCGCCGTCGGCCGGGAACCTGAGGCGGCGCGGGGCGAGGGCCGGCGTCGAAGCGCCGAGTCGCCGTGAGGGACCGCGAGGGGTGCGCGGCCGCACGGCGGCCGCGCACCCCTCCCTCCCGTCAGCGGATCTTGAACCTGAGAGCCGTGCTGGACGACCCGACGCCGGCCGCGTTGACGGCGCGCACCTTCCAGGTGAGGTACACACCCTTGGGAAGCGCCTTGCTGGCGCGCCAGGAGAGCAGGGTCGCGCCGGTCTTCTTGAGCAGGAGCCTGCTGCCCCTGTAGACGCGCACCTCGTACCTGGCGGCCAGGCTCGTCTTCTTCCACTTGAACGTGGGCCGCGTGGTGCCGATCAAGCCCCTGGGCGAGATCGCCGCTGCTCTGGCCGGACTCGTCAGGCGCCCGAACAGGATGTTGTGCGTGCACCAGTTGCTGTTGGTGATGCGGTACTTCCAGGAGCCCGCGGGCCACAGGCTGCCGTCGCCGACGCCGGGCACCGTGAGCGCCGCGCCCGTCCAGCCGGTGACCGCGGTCAGGTCGACGTACCCCTGCACCTGGCTGAAGTCGGTGAAGCCCATCGCGGTGAGGAACGCCGGTGCGAAGATGCCGTCGAAGGTGGCCTCGGTGCCGTAGTGGCCGTGCGCGCTCAGGCCGGCGAGACTCGTAGAGCTGAACGTGGGCGGGTCGATGTCCAGCCAGTGCATGTCGGTGACGAAGAGGCTGCCCTGGAAGTCGCGGGCGGGCAGGCTCGAGCAGTCGACGCTCAGACCGAACGCCGCACCCACGTCGCCGCTGGCCGACCAGACCGGGTCGGCCACCGTGGCGCGCACGGTGAACGCGGTGGCCGCCGTGAGCGCGGCCGGATCGGCCGGGTCGATGGAGACGAGCGAGTCCGGATCGCCGAGGATGGCGACGGAGTCGATGCGCTGCCCCGCCGTCTTCTGGAACACGAGCTCCAGCGGCACGCCGGCGACCAGCGGTGTGAAGCCGAGCTCGGTCTCCGCGATGCCGGGCATGCCCGCGCTCGCCGGCGGGGCGTTCAGGAAGCCCATCACGTAGACCCCGCGGCCGCCGTCCCAGAAGCCCGCGCCGTAGGCGGCGCCCGGATCCAGCGAGGTCGCGCCGGTGCCGGCCGGAGCAAACGGGAGAGTCACGAAGGGCGTCTCGGCGACGCCGTAGGTGGACTCGGCCGGCAGCCAGGTGATGGGGCCGGCCTCCACCATCGCCAGCGCCGCGGGCGCCAGCAGCAGCGTGAGGAGCAGCACGCCGAGGAGCACCGGCAGCAGCCGCAGGCTCGCGCGCACTCGAGCAGCGTCGGATCATGACCCACCTCCATGAGCGTTTGTCGCCTGTCCTGTCGGCGAGGAGGGGACACGGCTTGACCGGAAGTGTCGACGGCCCGGTCTACACCGTGAGCGCCGCCGGCGCTTCCGGTCACCGGGAGGGCGCCGCCAGGCACCCGTCCCCGTTGGTCCGCGTGTCGAGCCTCGAGGTCCGGTGGCAGGTGGCGTGGGCCGGGCTGTGCGGCCGTACGCGACGGAGCGCCGGCCGGGAGGACGCTCTCGCGGCTCCCGGCCGGCGCTCCGAAGAAGGACTCGCGGTCCTACTTCTTCTTGCCCTTCTTCTTGCCCTTCTTCTGTTTCTTGTCCTTCTTCTTGTCCTTCTTCTTGCTCATCGCTCGCTCCCTGCTCTCTGGATCGACACGCACTCGCAGGGCGGTCCTACCCACCAGCGCGGACTTCACCCCTCCCAAGGCCAGGTCGCGACGGGGCCGGTCGCGTCGGCGACTCTCCTCTGCCTGACCCGTGCAGCATCTCCACCGGTGGACCGCACGGCCGCAGCAAGGCGCCTCGCCGGACCGCGCAAGTGCTAGCATTCCGACATGATCTACGACTTGGGACACCGGCGGGTGGCGCTGCTCGTCATCGACGTGCAGGGGGAGTACTTCGACGCGGACGCGCCCCGCGTACGTCGAGCATGCGCACGACATCGTCGCAAACGTGAACCGGCTCATCGACGCCTTCCGCGCCGCATCGCTCCCCATCGTGTTTCTCAAGCACCTCCACCGCGCCGACGGCAGCGACGCCGGGCGCATGGGCGACTTCTCCGCGCCCGGCGAGGAGGCGTCGTTCGTCGAAGGCACACCGCGGGCCGAGCTCATCCCCGAACTCCACGCCGAGCCGCACGACGTGGTCGTGGTCAAGCGCCGTTACAGTGCGTTTCGCGGCACGGACCTGGAGGCGGTGCTGCGCACCGCCGGTGTGCGGGCGGTGGTCATCTGCGGCCTCATGACGAGTTTCTGCTGTGAGACCACGGCGCGCGACGCGCACGGTCGCGACTACGAAGTGCTCTTCGCGGCCGACGCCGTGGAGGGTCCGGATCTCGAGGACTCAGAGGGTCGCGCTGTCCCGCACGACGTCGTGCTCGCGAACACGAGCACGGCGCTCGGCGCCGGTTTCGCGGAGATCGTCACCACCGCAGACGTGCTCGCCCGACTGGAGTGACGGACTCTGCCCGGCTCAGCCGCCGGGCAGCGACACGACCAGCTCGCCCACGACGTCGCCGGCCGAGGTGACGACCGGCGGGCGGCTGCGACGGCGGGCGGCGTCCGGCACGTCCGGCAGGCCGAGGTGCCGCACGAGCAAGGCGATGAGGGCGGGGCCCGGGGCCCGGCTGGCGCCGTCCAGGGCCTTGACGGCAATGCCTCCTCCGTCCGGCAGCGCGACGCAGCACAGCCCCTCCGCGCCGCCCTTGGAGAGGACGCCGGGGAAGGCCTGCATGATCACGGTGTCCTCTTCGCCGTCGCCCTCGATCAGCACCGGGTGCGCCAGCATCGCGGCCGCGATGCGCGGCGCCAGGCGCGGCAGCCGCGCATACGCGCGCGCCGCGGCGGTGATCGGCGTGGCGCAGACGACGATGCCGCACCCGTCCACGCCGCAAGGCATCGCGCGCACTGCGATGCCCGCTGCCTCCGCCACCGACTCGACCCCCGCCACCTGGGCGGGATGATCCGCGTGCTGATAGGTGGCGACGTCCCAGCCGTGCCGCACGCAGGCGGCCAGCATGCCCGTGTGGTTCCCGGAGCAGTTCTGCCTGGCCTTGAGGTCGCGGTCCGCGAGCAGGTCGTCCTCGGACAGGCCGATGTCGGCGAGCATGCGCCGCACCAGCTCGACGTGCACAGGCGCCCCGACGTGAGAGGCGGACATGATGGCGATCTCCTCGTCGCCCCAGCCGAAGTGGCCCACGGTCCCGTCGTCCACCCACGGACGCGCCTGGAAGGGCTTGGCGGACGAGCGCCAGTACGTGGAGAAGCCGGCGTCGCCGTAGCGGGCGACCTCCGTGCCGCGCTCGTCCACGACGCTGGCGACGACCTGGTGCCGGCTCTCGACCGAGGGCCCGCGCCAGACGTCGACGGTGATGGCGTCGTACTGCGCGGTCACAGAAGCACCGTGGAGCCCGTGGTGCTCGTGTCGAAGTCGTCCGGCAGGTGACAGGCGACGAGACGCTCGCCGACCGCATGCGGCTGAGGGCACTCCGCGACGCAGACGTCCATGCGGAACGGGCAGCGCGGATGGAACCGGCACCCCGCGGGCGGCCGGACGGCGCTGGGCACGTCGCCCTCGAGCACCTTCATCGTCCCGCGCTCCTCGGGGTCGGGAGAAGGCGAGCTGCGCAGCAGGGCGACGGTGTACGGGTGCCGGGGGGCCCGGAAGATCTCCGCGGCCGGGCCCTGCTCGACGATGCGGCCGAGATACATCACCGCCAGCGCATGCGCCATGGACTCGACGACCGCGAGGTCGTGGGCGATGAAGAGGTAGGTGAGGCCGAGGCGCCGCTGGAGGTCGTCGAGCAGGACGAGGATGCGCGCCTGGACGGAGACGTCGAGGGCGGAAGTCGGCTCGTCCAGCACGACGAGCTTCGGCTCCAGCGCAAGGGCTCGCGCGATCGCGATGCGCTGGCACTGGCCGCCGCTGAACTCGTGCGAACGGCGCCAGAGGTGTTGCGTCCCCAGACCTACCATCTCCAGCAGCGCGAGGACGCGCGCCTCGAGCTCGCGCGCGCTCATGCGGGCCTGCGCCTTGAGCGGCTCGGCGACCAGGTCGTGCACGGTCAGCCTCGGGTCGAGTGACGAGTAGGGGTCCTGGAACACCACCTGCGCGTCGCGCATCGCCTTGCGGCGCTGGCCCGTGCTCAGGCCGGAGAGGTCCTGGTCGAGGAAGCGGATGGTACCCGCGGTCGGCTTGACCAGCTGCAGGACGGCGCGAGCGGCCGTGGACTTGCCGCAGCCGGACTCACCCACCAGGGCGAGCGTCTCTCCCTCGACGACCTCGAAGGTCACGTCGTCAACGGCGTGCACAGTGTCCGTCGACTTCTTGCCGAGGCCCCTCCGTATGTGGAAGTGCACAGTGAGATCCTTGACCTGCAACAGGCTCACGGTGCCGCCTCGTGGCCGGACGCCGCGCCGTCCTGGCCCGTCGCCCAGAAGCAGGACACCCAGTGGCGGTCGGCCACCTGCACCGGCTGCGGCTTGGTGGTGGGACACACGTCGAGGACGTGCTTGCAGCGCGGGTGGAAGCGACAGCCGGTGGGCGGAGAGATGAGGTCGGGCACGGTCCCGGGGATGGTCCGCAACTCGGAGGCGGTATGGCCGTGCGGCAGACACTCGTAGAGCGCGATGGTGTAGGGGTGTCGGGGCCGGCTGAGGACTTCCACCACCGGCCCCTCCTCGACCACGCTGCCGGCATACATCACCGCGATGCGGTCGCACGTCTGGGCAGCCACGCCGACGTTGTGCGTGATGATCACCTGAGCGACGCCCAGTTCCTCGCGCAACCTCAGCAGGAGGTTGAGGATCTGGGCCTGGATCGTCACGTCCAGAGCCGTCGTCGGCTCGTCGGCGATGAGCAGCGGCGAGCCACAGGCCAGCGCCATGGCCATGCACACTCGCTGTCTCATGCCGCCACTGAACTGGTGCGGATAGCGCTTCAGCGTCTCGTCGGTCGCCGGAAGGCCCACCTCGGCAAGAGCTGCGAGGGTGGTCTCGCGCGACTCACGCTTCGACACGCCCTTGTGGATGCGCACGACATCTTCTATCTGGTGACCGACCTGGAAGACGGGGTTGAGCGACGCCAGCGGATCCTGGAACACCATCGAGATCTCGCGCCCGCGGAGGTCCTGCATCTCCTTGTCGCTCTTGGCCAGGAGGTCCTGGCCCCGGTAGCTGATCTCCCCGCCGGTGATCTCGGCCTGGGGCTTCTGCAGCAGACCGAGGATGGCGAGCCCGGTGATGGTCTTGCCGCAGCCGGACTCGCCCACGAGCCCGAGGATCTCCCGCTCGTGCACGCTGATGTCGACGCCGTCCAGCGCCTTGACCACACCGCGCATGCTGCGGAACTGCAGCTTGAGACCGCGTACCGTGAGCAGTTCGTCCACGCCACCTACCTCTTGGAACGCGGATCGAGGACGTCGCGCAGGCCGTCGCCCACCAGGTTGAACGCCAGCACCAGGATCAGGATGGCCAATCCGGCGAAGGCGCCGATCCACCACTGATCGAGGATGTACTCACGCCCCTCCGAGATCATGAGGCCCCAATCCGCGACCGGCGGCTGGGCGCCGAGGCCGATGAAGCTGAGGCCGGCGGCCGCCAGGATGACCGTGCCGATGTCGAGCGTCATCTGCACGATGACCGGCCCGAAGGAGTTGGGGAGGATGTGGCGCCCGATGATGGTGAAATCGCGGACCCCCATCGTCTTCGCAGCCTCGATGTACGGCCGTTCGCGAAGGGACACAGCCATGCCGCGCACGAGCCGGGTGTACCAGGGCCACCACGAAAGGACGATGGCGATCATCGCGTTGCGGATGCTGGGGCCGAGGAATGCCACGAACACGATGGCGAGAATGAGTGAGGGAAAGGCGAGGAACACGTCGCAGATGCGCATCACGACCTCGTCGAACTTGCCCCCGTAGTAGCCGGCGATCCCGCCGATGGGTACGCCGATGAGGACGATCGCGGCCGTGGTCACGAACGAGATCAGGAGCGGGATGCGAGCGCCGTAGATGACGCGGCTCAGCACGTCGCGGCCGTAGTTGTCGGTGCCCATGAGGTGCTTCGAGCTCGGCGCCTGAAGCCGCTCGGTGATGTTGGACTCCCCGCGGCCCTGCTCCGGGTACGGCGCGATC
Organism: uncultured Thermoleophilia bacterium; assembly: GCA_963736645.1. Classification (GTDB taxonomy): domain Bacteria; phylum Actinomycetota; class Thermoleophilia; order UBA2241; family UBA2241; genus CAIXSE01. The sequence continues at coordinate 555,291 of CAVTPJ010000002.1, forward strand.
CAGGGGCCGATGAACGCCACGACGATGGTGAACACGATGATGATGAGGCCCGCGACGGCCAGCTTGTCCTTGAAGAACACCCGGACGTTGTAGCGCGCCTCTTCGATCGATGACTGATGGCGCACTCGCCAGTCGGCGAGTCGCGGCGTGGTCTGCGCGTGGGCCATTCCGCCGCTCCTATCTCAGCGCGATCCGCGGATCGACGATCGCCTGAGCGATGTCGACGACGAGGTTGGCGATCACGTAGACGAAGGCGATCATCACCGTGACCCCCACGATGGCCGGGTAGTCCGAGCCCAGGATCGACGTGGTCGCGTAGTAGCCAAGGCCGGGCCAGGCGAAGATGAGCTCGACGAAGAACGTGCCCGTCAACGCGTTGGCAAAGGTCAGGCCCACCACGGTGAAGACAGGTCCGAGGGCGTTCTTGAGCGCCGCCTTGTACAGCAGGGTCCGTGGCGGCACCCCCATCGCCCGAGCCATGCGGATGTAGTCGAGGCCCATGGCCTCCAGCATGGAGGAACGCGTCATGCGCATGATCACGCCCATAGGATAGGCGGCCAACGTGATGACCGGCAGGATGAAGTGCCTGCCGGCATCCCAGAACGCCACCCAGTTGCCGGTGATCAGCGCGTCGACGACGTGCATCCCGGTGACCTGGGTGATCGGGTGAGCCTGCGCGACCGCGATGCTGGTCTGCCCGGCCACCGGGAGCCAGCCGAGCATCCTGAAGAACAGGATCTGCAGCATCAGCGCGAGCCAGAACGATGCAATCGATACCCCAGCCGTCGAGAAGAGGCGCATGAAGTGATCGAGCCAGCTGCCCCTCATGTGCGCCGTGGTCACGCCGAGGATGATGCCGAACACCGTCGCCACGATCAGGGCCGCCACGACGAGCTCCAGCGTGGAGGGAAAGAAGTGGAGGATGTCGTCCAGCACGGGCCGCTTGGTCCGCAGTGAGTCGCCCCAGTCCCCGGTGACGAGGCCCTTCATGTAGATCGCGTACTGCTCGTAGAGCGGCTTGTCGAGGCCCAGGATCTTCTCGGCCTCGGCGATCTGCTCCGGGCGGGCGTTGCCGCCAACGTAGGTCTGGGCGACGTTGGACGGGACGATGCGCGCCATCACGAAGGTGATCGACGCGATGCCCAGGAGCACGAAGATCGCCAGCGCCAGTCTACGGACTACATAGGCTCTGATCGTCAATCCCGGCCCATCCTCTCAGGGTCATCGGCTCCACCAAAGCAAGACGATGGGCGGCGGCCGACACGAGAGATGGCGGGCCGCCGCCCATCGAAGGTCACAACGTCACTTGGTGATCTGCGTCCAGAACTGCACTTGCGGGTAGTTGAAGTTGATCGCCGAGTCGCTGTACTTGACCGTCGCCAGGTGCGCCGCCACGGTCTGATCGTCGTACAGGAACGCGGCGACCGCCTGGTCGACGAGCATGTTCTGCGCCTTGTCGTAGGGGACGAGCGCAGCCTCAGGATCCGTGGCGCTCAGCTTGAAGCCCTCGGCCACGAGATCGTCGAACTCCTCGTTGTACCAGTAGGACCAGTTGTAGCCCACCTCGTCCTCGGAGCCGAACATGGGCACCAGGTTGTCGACGCCGTCGGGAAGGCTCGGCCACCAGAGCTGGATGGCCAGATCCTGGCGATCGTCCGGGTTTCCCCGAGCCTTCGCGGAGTATGTCTCGTTGAGCTGAGCCTTGATGTCGACCGTCACTCCGACCTTCGCGAACGCCTCTTTGATCAGCGGCGTGAAGGCGGCCTCGTTGGAGTTCTCGGAGGCGTGCGTGAGCTCAAGGGTGAAGCCGCCGCCCGGGTACCCGGCCTCGGACAGGAGCTGCTCGGCCTTGTCGAAGTCGGTGGTGTACTGGCGCACCGTGCCGTCCGTGTTCGGCCACAGGTCGATCGGGACGGGACCCCTGGACTGCGTGCCGAAGCCCCCGGCGCCGATGGCGATGAGGTCCTCGTACGGAACAGCGTACGAGAGTGCCTGCCGCACCTTCTCGTTGTCGAGCGGCTTGCGCTGCGTGTTGAAGAACATGAGGTACGAGTTGAGGCTCGGACCCGCGTAGACGACGAGGTCGGGATTCGCCTTGAGAGCCTCGACCTGGTCACGAGCCACCTGGTTGATGGCGTCGACCTCGCCGGACTCCAGCAGCTGGCGCTGGGTGCCGGCGTCACCCACGAACTGGACGACGACCTTCTTGAACTGGTTGTCCTCCCAACCGCCCCACCAGTCCGGATTCGCCGTGAACACGGCCTCCTGGTCGGCAGTGTACGACTCGAGCATGTAGGGGCCGGTACCGGCCTCGTTGCCCTCATCCCACCAGGCCTGGTCCTTGCCTTCGGTCGCGGGGCTGAACATCCAGGTCGCGTAGTCCGCCGACATGATGCGGTCGATCGGCGCCGGGTCCGAGAGCACGAACTCCACGGTGTACTCGTCGACGACCTTGACTTCCTTGATCGGGCTGAGCAGGTAGGCTGCGCCCAGATTCAGCTTCATCGTGCGGTCGATGGAGTACTTGGCGGCGTCCGCGTTGAACGGGGTCCCGTCGTGGAACGTGACGCCCTCACGGAGCTTGAAGGTCCAGGAGAGGCCGTCATCGGCGGCGGTCCACTCCGTGGCCAGGCCCGGCGAGAACGGCTCTGCGCTGCCGGCGGGGTTGGCGTAGACCAGCGGCTCGTAGCAGTTGGCCATGTACATGACTTCCGTGCTGTAGCTGGCGCTCGGGTCCCACGTGGTGACGCTGTAGAGCGAGGCGACGCGCAGGATGTCCGACGTCGTGGAAGCGGGCGATCCCGAGGTGTCACCCTCGGTGTCGGAACTGCCGCAGCCCGCGACCAGCAGGACCCCGGCGAGCGCGACGAGCAGCACCACCGCCCACGCCGCAAGCTTCATCTTCCGTGTGGATCGTGCTCTGCCGTACATACGCTCCCCCTTTGCTCGTGCCCCGGATCGGGTCGGTACGCAGCGACCACAGACCCCCGGGCCATGCCCCCGAGGCGGCCGTGCGAAGACTGTCTCCGACGCCACCGCGATGAGCGCATGATACGTTGACCCCCACATCCGGTACAACAGCCAGGAGCGCACCCGATGAGGATCACCGCCGTGCACGTCGACACCCTCGAGCTGACCATGGAGGAGCCGTTCGTGATCGCCTCGTCGGCGCTGGCCGCGAACCCCTGCGACCTCGTCCGTGTGGAGACCGACGAGGGGCTCACGGGCTTCGGCGAGGCCTGCCCGGCCTACGAGTTCACCGGGGACACGCTGTGGACCGTGCAGGACGTGATCGGCGAGTACCTCGGGCCCTCCGTGATCGGCAAGGACCCCTTCGACGTCGAGGCGATCGTGCGCCGCTGGGAACGCGAGTTGTTCACGGTCGGCAATCAGGCGGCCCAGGCGGCGCTCGAGATGGCCCTGTGGGACCTGCAGGGCAAGGCGCTGGGGCGGCCGCTCTGCGATCTGCTCGGCGGCCGCGCCCATGACGGGCTCGTCGAGGAGGTCACCTGGGGCTGGGATGCGCCCGAGGCCCTGGCGGCGAAGACGCGGCGCATGCGCGCCGAGGGCGTCGCCGCCTTCAAGGTCAAGACCGGCGACGCGCCCGAGCGCGACGAGCAGCGCGTCGCCGCCGTCCGCGAAGCGGCCGGCCCGCACGCGCGTATCACCGTCGACGCCAACCAGGGCTGGTGGGATGCGAGGACGGCCGTGCGCGCCATCAGGCTGCTCGAACCCTATGACGTCGCGTTCGCCGAACAGCCGGTGCGCATGGACGACCTCGAGGCGGCGCGCTTCGTGCGCGAGCGCGTCGACGTGCCCATCGCGCTCGACGAGAGCGTGCGCGGCCCGCGCGAGGCGCTCGCCTGCGTCAAGGCGGGCGCCTGCGACATGTTCGTGGTCAAGCTCATGAAGACCGGCGGCATCCTGAACGCGCTCAAGGTCAACGCCATCGCCGAGGCGGCCGGCATCAGCGTCACGATGGGCAACATGGGCGAGAGCTCGCTCGGCCTGGCGGCCCACCTCCACGCCAGCATCGCGCTGGCCAATGTCGACCACTGGGACGCCGACCTGCCGTGGCGCCCGGGGGGACTCAAGCGCGACCTCGGCAGCGGGCTGAAGGGCGAGCTGCGCGACGGCGTCTCGACGATGGTGGTGCCCGAGGGACCGGGCCTCGGCATCGCACTCGACGAGGAGGCGATCGAGGCGCAGCGCGTGACGCGGCGCTGGTGAGCGGCCCGAGATGCTTCTGGCGCCGACTGGCGCCCCTTCAGTGACGCCGGTCAAGCCTCTTCCGCGACCCCGCCGGGTAAGCCGTCGTCAGACGACCCGACCGAGGGGGACACCATGGACGACCAGCGGAACAGCGACCCGGCCCTCACCCCGACAGCCGTCCTCACGCACGAGCACGAGGTGGTGCTGCTGGTGGTGGCGGCCATGGAGCGCGAGGCGGCGCGCATCCGCGCCGGCGAGCAGATCGACGGCGACGCCGTCGAGAAGATGGTGACGTTCACGCGCGAGTTCACCGACGGCTGCCACCACATCAAGGAGGAGAAGGCGCTCTTCCCGCTGCTGAGCGGAAAGGTGGCGATCGCCGTGAACCCGGTGAACGCGATGCTGGCCGAGCACGAGATGGGCCGCGGTCACGCGCGGACGATCTCCGAGGCGCTGCCGGAAGCGAGCACCGGCGACCCCTTTGCAGCGCTCACCGTCGCCGGCGGCCTCGAGGGCTACGCCGGCCTGCTCCGCGCCCACATCGGCAAGGAGAACAAGGTGCTGTTCCCACTCGCCGAGCGCTCCCTCGGCGCGGCGGACAAGGCAGCTCTGGCCGCCGAGTTCGACCGCGTCGAGCGCGAGGAGACGGGCGAGGGCGCACACGAGCGGTACCACGCCCTCGCCCACGAGCTGAGCGAACGCGGGTGAATCAGCAGGTCACGGACGTGGTCGCCGCCGGGCGAGACACCCGCTACACCTCTTCGTGCTCCTGAAGGACATCCGCAAGATACTCGGGGGCTGAGTGACGCCCGGAGGGCACGAGCCGGATCTCGACCTCGCAGCCCACGGCTCTGGCGTACTTCTTCAGCGTGCTCACCGACGGCGAGAGCTTGCCGACGGCCTCCAGGCGCGACACGGCGCTCTTGGTCGTGCCCATGCTCTCGGCGACCTGCTCCTGGGTGAGCCCGGCGCTGGCGCGCGCGGCAAGAAGCTCACGCACCAGCTCGTACTCACCGGCGCTCTCCGCGTAGGCTTCGGCGAAGCCCTTGCGCTTCATGGCGCGGGCGAGGAACTGGTCGTGGTCGTGAACGACCGGGCGATACTCGCGGTCAGCCATCGCGTACCTCCCTCATGCGGCGGCGAGCCAGCCTCAGGTGCCGCTCAGGCGTCGCCGGGTCTTCTTGACGAAAGCGTGGAGCACGACCACCCGTCCACCGTCGACGTAACAGTACAGCGCCCGGCCGATCCCCTCGCGACCGTGGGGACGGAGCTCGAAGAGACCGTCGCCCGGCGCCCGCGACCGCGGCATCCGTAGATCGGGCCCAAACTCCATGAGCAGTTCGACGCGGCGCGCGTAGTCGGCAAGCAGGCCGTCAGGCCAGCCCTCGATTTGGACGAGGACACGCTCGTTGAAGTACTCGATGGAGTACGGCATGAAAGTTAGCACATCCGCTAACTAGCGACAAGCGATGGGAGCCATGGCGTCAGCCTGCGCGACGATCGTATGCGCAGCCAGATTGACGAAGCGGGTGCGCGGTGGACGTACAACCGCCCGCCGAGTAGTCAGGTCGCGGAATCGAGCAGCGGTATCGTGTGCGCTCGGGCCTCTTGCGCCCCACGTCGTGTGTACGCCGCCAGAGCCACCCGTGTGATCCCGAGCGGAATCAGGAACTCCATGCTCAGGATCTCGAGCCGCTGCGGACTGAACACCGGAGAGCTGGTCCTGGTCACGCCGCCCTTGTGATCACGCGACCGACCTCCTGCAGGGATGCTCCCAGCGCGAGCAAGGACCTGACGAGCAGATCGACGGAGACTGAGGCGTCGGCCGCTTCCATCTTGGCGACACGGGACTGGCTGGAGCCAAGCCGGTGAGCCACCTCGGACTGCGTCCAGGAGTTCTCCCTGCGCAACCGCCTCAGGTAGTCGCCCAGCGCCAGCCTGAGCTCCACGAACGCCGCTTCTTCTTCGCTCAGTTCGAGGAAGTCGGCAGCGTCGCCGCTGCGCCAACCCGCGGCCCGCAGCCGGTCGAGCTTGGTCTTGTCCATCGTGCTCACTCCTCCTCCGCCGAGATCACGTCATAGACGCGGAGCCTGTGTCTGCACGCGTCGAGCACGGACCGCGGGGTCGCCTGCGACTTCTTCGAGAAGACCTCGGCGACGACGATCGCATCCGCGTCGACGCGATAGACGATGCGACACGTGGCGCGTTCGTCGACGACACGTAGCTCATGACAACGCCTGCCGATGGCCGGCATCGGCCGCGAGTGCGGCAGACGCAGCACTTCGCCACGCTGCAGGCGGCGCAGGAGCTCTCCGGCCTCGACACGAGCGGCGGCCGTCAGTGGTGGGGTGCGCACCTCACCGTGAAGCCACACCAGCGGCTTGCCGGCGCGCCGCGTCACGGCTCACAGCATATGTCAGATATGACATACACGTCAATGGCCCGGAGCGCTCCGACAGCGCCCGAAATATGCGGCGCCGCCAAGGTGACGATGTGCGCGGAACGAGGCATGGGCCGACTCTGCTGCCTGCCGGCAACGCGCTCAAGGATGTCAACGGCCGCTCCCGGTGGACGCTGGAGCGCGGGCGACGGAGGGGTGCGCTCAGAACTTGCCGGGGTCGAGCAGCCCCGGCTGCTCGGAGTCGACGCCGGCGAGCCAGTGGTGAGCGTCGGCAGCGGTGCGACACAGGACGGCGCAGAGCGCGGCGACGGCGGTGAGCGCCTGCTTGGCCTCCTGAGCCTCGGCGAAGTCGTCGCTGTGGTACGAGACGGCGAGCGAGTCGTTCAGGTGGGCGGCCTGGGCGCCCACGCCTTCGGCCAGGCGCCCCAGCTCGAGCACGAGGGCGAGGAGGCGCGCGAGATCGGCCTGCGCCCGCTCGCGCGCCCTCGCGGGCGCGTCCGCCTCACGGGCGCGCGCCTCCTCCGCGTCCACGTAGTGGTCGACCAGCCGCGCGAGACGGCCGGCGAGCGCCTCCGGCACGCCGGCCTCCACCAGATCTTCGGCTTCCAGCTCCCCGGCAGCCAGCTCTGGGCAGCCGGGGTTTAGGCAGATCCAACCGCAGCCGTCGTCGTCCAGCGTGCTTACGTTGGGGACCATCGGCTCGCCGCACGAGTCGCAGGTGACGGCAAGGAGTTCGCCCACGAGGACTCCCGAAGTCGCAGGTTCGGGTCAGGAGGTCGAGTGTGCCACGATCAAACTAGGATCGTCGATCCGGAGGCTCATGGGGAGAACGTGCCTGAAGCCTTGTCATCGGTCTGGATCGTCACCTAGTATCCTCGTTGTGACGCCTGAGGCCCTCACTCGAAGCCGCGCGTGACCGCTCACTCGGATTCCGCGCGTGCTCGCTACGGCTGGCAGAGCGACTTCCCGACCTTCTCTGAGACTGAGCCCCGCATCGTTCGCATTCAGCTCCAGGAGTTCCTCGCCGGAGCGAGCGAGTCTCAGGTCCTCGCATGGGACGATTCCATCCCGAAGATCCAGGTCGAGGTGGGCGAGGTCGTCGAGATCGACGAGCTCGCCCAGCAGTACACCGCCATTCTCGAATACGAGCTCCCGCTCGAATCTCGTCGGCCGGATGTCGTGCTCCTTGTGAACGGCGCTGTCGTGGTACTCGAACTGAAGGGTAAGGCAGAGCCACAGCAGGCAGACCTGGACCAGGCCGCGGCCTACGCCCGCGACCTGCGCTGCTACCACAAGCATTGTGCCGAACGGGAAGTTCACGCGGTGGTCGTCCCCACGCGGGCGCACGGCTATGCGGGAGTGCACGACGGTGTGCACGTCGCTGGGCCAGACTCGCTCCACGGGCTGATCAACGATCTGCAGCGGCCGTGGGCACAGGGGCCGCTCACCGCTGAGGAGTTCCTAGCTAAGGACGCCTACTGCCCGCTCCCCACGCTCGTCCAGGCAGCGCGCGAACTCTTCCTGGATGGGAAGATCCGACCCATCCATCGTGCCTGGGCAGAGACTCAGCCGGCTATCGATGAGGTCGCGGCAATAGCCCACGAAGCAGCGCGTACGCACACTCGGCACCTCGTACTCGTCGCCGGAGTGCCAGGATCGGGCAAGACGCTCGTCGGGCTTAGCGCCGTCCACAATCCGGCACTCGAGGACCTGGCGGTCGAACGCGCAGGCGGCAAACCGACGGCGCCGGCAATCTTCCTCAGCGGCAACGGTCCGCTCGTTCAGGTCCTTCAGTACGAGTTGCGCAGCGCGGGCGGCGGAGGCAAGACCTTCGTCCGCGACGTCAAGAACTACGTGAAGCAGTACCTCGGCGACAAGGCCGCCATTCCGCCACAACACGTGATCGTCTACGACGAGGCGCAGCGTGCCTGGGACGTCGAGCAGGTGGCGGCCAAGCACGCTCTCCCTTTCCCCGTCTCGGAGCCGGAGGCTTTCGTCGGTTTCGGCGAGCGCATCCCCGAGTGGTGCGTGCTAGTCGGGCTCATCGGCACCGGGCAGGAGATTCACGTGGGCGAGGAGGCTGGCCTTGGCCAGTGGCGCGAAGCGCTGCGGGAGGCTGGCTCGAGGGACAACTGGACGGTGCATGCCCCGCAGCACGTGCTCGACGAGTTCTTCGCGGATCCGTCTCTTTCCGCCGGCATTGACGCCAGCGAAGCGCTGGATCTCACCGTCGAGCTTCGCTTCCACTTCGCCTCAGACCTCGACGAGTGGGTCGACGGCATCCTCACCGATGGCGACGACGCACGCGGACGAGATTTGGCCGCTCTACTTGAAGTTGCTGGCTACCATCTCCGCATGACCCGCGACCTCGAGACGGCCAAGGGCTACTTCCACGAACGCTACGCTGAGGCCCCCGACGCCCGCTACGGCCTTCTCGCCTCGTCTCGCGATAAGAGCCTCGCGGAGTGGGGTGTCCCCAACGACTGGCACTCCACACAGCGTCTGAACCTCGGCCCCTGGTATGGCGAGGGCGACCACGACCCTCGCTCGTGCCGTCGCCTCATCCAGTGCGTCACCGAGTTCGGAGCCCAGGGCCTGGAGCTCGACTGCGTACTGCTAGCCTGGGGAACCGACCTTATGTGGACTGGCGACGCGTGGTCCAACGCCCGCGCCAAGAACCACGCCCGCGGCACCCATGTGCGCGACCCCTTCCAGCTCCGCGTCAACGCCTACCGGGTGCTGCTCACCCGTGGCCGCGATGGGGTCGTCATCTTCGTCCCGCCCCTGACCGAGCTCGACGCCACCGCCGCCCGACTGCAAGGGCACGGGGTGAAGGTCCTAGACGCCTGACATCAGTCTCGCGGCCCGAACGTCGGGCTATGATGGTGCGATGATCGACCGGTCCGGCAAGGCGCCGTCCGACCCCATCCCCTGGCTCCTCGAGGGCGGCCCCTCCGTGCGCCACGCCGCCCTCACCCGCCTCCTCGGCGCCGCGCCGGATGCGCCGGAGGTGCAGGAGGCGCGGCGCGCGATCATGACCGAGGGCCCCGTGCCGCGCATCCTGGCCGAGCAGCAGGCGGACGGGCACTGGGAAGGACCCGACCGCTTCTACACGGCCAAGTACCGCGGCACCGTCTGGACGCTGCTCATCCTCGCCGAGCTCGGCGCCGACGGCGCGGACGCGCGGGTGCGGGCCGCCTGCGAGGCGATCCTGCGCGACGCGCAGGACCCGGACTCAGGCGGCTTCTCCACGGCCCGCAGCAAGAGGGCCGGCGGCGGCCTCCACAGCATGGTCATCCCGTGCCTCACCGGGAACCTCACCTTCAGCCTCATCCGCCTCGGCATGCTGGACGACCCGCGCGTGCAGCGGGCCGTCGACTGGATCACCACCTGGCAGCGCTTCGACGACGCCGAGGGCGACGCGCCCACCGGTTGGCCCTACGACAGGTTCGAGATGTGCTGGGGCCGCCACACCTGCCACATGGGCGCGGCGAAGGCGCTCAAGGCGCTCGCGGAGATCCCGCCCGAGCGCCGCACGCCGGCGGTGCACGCCACCATCAGCGCCGGCGCCGAGTTCTTCCTGCGCCACCACGTCCACCGGCGCAGCCACGACCTCACGCGCGACTCCAAGCCCGGCTGGCGCCGCTTCGGCTTCCCGCTCATGTACCAGACGGACGCGCTCGAGATCCTGCTGATCCTCGCGCGCCTCGGGCGCGAGGGCGAGGTGGCCGGCGCGGCCCCCGACGGCACCGGCGGCACGCCGATCCTGGGCGACGAGCGGATGCGCGAAGCGCTGGACCTCGTCGCCTCCCGCGCCGACGCCCAGGGCCGCTGGAAGCTCCAGCAGACCTTCAACGACCGCTTCGTCGTCCCCATCGAGGCCAAGGGCGAGCCGAGCCGCTGGGTGACGCTGCGGGCGCTCGAGGTGCTGCGCGCGGCCCGGAGGGTCGACTGAGCGAGGGTCCTGGCCCTCAGCGGCGGGTCTTCACCACCACGGCGCAGAAATCCGCTAGCTGCGCCTTCGCCTTGTCGCAGGCATACAGCGTCCCCTACTTCCCGTTGTACGCGTTGAGGAACGCCCACCAGTCCACGCCGAGTGGCGCCGGCTGCGCGAAGCTCACCTGCGCCTTGAGGTCGGCCTGGAAGGCCGTCCAGGTGTTCTTCTGGGCCCACCAGATGGTGAGGCCGGTGGCGGTCGCCGTCTTCGGGGCGGTGTCCTGCGCGATCAAGGCCGCGGCCAGGTCGGCGCGCACGGTCCGGCTCAGCGCCTTCAGGGTCGGGTCGGTGATCGACGCGCTGGCGTCCAGCTGCCCGCAGAGATCACCCAGATCCTCGTAGCGTGTGGCCCACGGCGTCCAGCTCCTGCCGAGGGCGTTCGCGTAGGCCTTCTTGTAGGCAGGTAGACCGGCGGCCAGCCTCGCGCTCCAGCTCTGCAGGTCGGGCACCGCGGCGCCGATCCGAGCCACGTCCACGGCTGCCAGGTGCGCGCCCTTGGCCCAGCTCAGCGTCTCGTAGTACGCCTTCCAGCCGGCGACCAGGTCGGCAGCGACCTGCGCCGGGGTGCGCGACGGGTCCTGCGCGACCGGCGTGAACATCCGGCCATAGGGGAAGCCGTTGTACGGGATGCTCTCCTCGGAGGCGACCATGATGCCGACCGTGCCCGTGAGCGCGGCCTCGTAGGCGACGGCCACGTCGCCCATGTTGCAGGCGTCGAAGGCAAGGATGTCGATCCGGGCCCCACCGTCCGTCAGGGCCTGCCCCATCTCGTCCATGGTGATGCGGTCGCCGTCCGACGTGTCGTCTTTGGCGATGTAGCGCCAGCCGTTGCCGTGATCCCACAGGGTGACGGCGAGATGGGTGGACGGGTAGAGCTCGCTCACCGTCTGGATGAACCACGCGAGCGTGCCGCCGTCGCCGAAGTTCTTCTCGGGGTAGGTGGCGACGACGTGCTGGACGCCGCCGTCGATCTCGACCAGCTCGGTGCCGCTGGTGCTGAACCGGTCGACCATGGCGACGACGTTCACGCCGGCGCTCGCCGGCACGTCGAGCAACCCTGCCAGGCTGTACTGGTCCCAGTACCTCTCCAGGTTGTTGTCGCCGTCGACATAGATGGCGCACGTCCACGGAGCGGCGGCGCTCGGCGGCGCGGCGCCCGCGGCCGGCGCGGCCGGCGCCGCGGCTGTGAGGGCGAGCAGCGCGAGCGCCGCGAGCAGTGCGACGACGAGCGGCCTGAAGCGTCGAGTGCGGAACATGGCGACCCCTTCCCCCGTGATCCCGGCCGCGTCACCGGAGGGGGCTTCCCCGCTCATCCCCGAGGCGGCGCGGTCCACCCCACGATGATACCCCTCCGCCCGGGGCGCCTGACCAGTGTCAGGGCCAGGGACTTCCCAGGAGGCACTGCGCGAGTAACGCGCAGGGGCGAGGCGCTTGCTCGCGCCTCGCCCCTGCTCGACCACGTCGACCTCAGGCTGAGGATCAGTCGGGGATGACCGCCTGCCTCGCCTGCCGCACGAGCTTGTGCGCGTCGGCGGGCAGCAGGTAGCGCTGCTGCACCAGGCGCATCGCCGCGTGCGTGTACCTGTTCACGTACTGGTTCCGCGACGGGTACAGGCTCTTGAGCACGTCCGCGCTGAACGGCACGATCTCCGCCGAGCCGTCCGGCGGGGTCAGGATGTACCGCCCCTCGCCGTAGCTGGCCACGGGCACCTTGATCATCGGGAAGCGCAGGCCGCCCTTGGCGTTGCCGTACTCGTCGTACACCGCGGCGTCGCGATAGATGCCGAAGCCGACGGACGGGTCGTTGGGCACGCTCTCGATTGTGTTGGGAACCGGGGGAGCCTTGCGCGGCGCCTTGATCCACTGCAGCAGGTCGCGGTAGAGGGCCTTCTCCGCCATGTACAGGGGCACCTCGGGGTTGTTGGGCGTGGTGCTCCAGTTGTAGGTGGCGGGGTCCCAGAAGCCGGCCTTGAGCAGGTCGGCCGCGCAGGCGTCACCGTAGAGGTACTGCCACTCCCAGCCGTGGTTGCAGCCGGCCAACTCCCAGAACACGGCCTTGTGGCTCCGGGTGTTGAAGCTCTGCGGCGCGGCGAACCCGCGCGCCGCGGAGTAGTCCCACTGCGAGTTGATGGCCGCGAACGGCACCGGGCGCGCGGGCACCCAGCCCAGCTGCTCGTCGTCGGCCGGGAGCGGGTTGGTCAGCGGCTCCGTCTGGTTGATCGGCGCCTGGACGAACCCGTAGCCGGAGCCGGGCAGCGGATCCTGCGGGTTGGTGTTGACGAAGCACTCCGCGAGGTACCCGTCGAAGATGGGCCGGCCGTTCTTGAGAGAGGCGGCCGGCGTGAACCACTTGTAGTACGAGACGAGCACGTTGCCCTGCTGCGACTCGCCGCTCAGGACCACCGTCCTGGCGGCGCGCTTCAGCGGGTTGGCCGGCCCTGGGCTCTTGAAGAGACGGCCGGCCTGCGTGGCGATGTCCCACACCAGGCCGTTCTCGTACAGCTTCGAGTAGTTCGGGTCGTAGCCCTCGTCGCCGGGCATGAGGCCACCGGCCTGCTCCTCGGGCGGCAGCGGGTTCGCCATGGCCAGGCCGGCGTACCGCTCCGCGTCGAAGGTCTGCATGCCGGGGAACACGGCCGCCTTGCACGTGATGCCCACGTACACGTCGTGGCGCGCGAGCAGCCGCTCCCAGAGCGCCGACCAGATGGCCGTCCAGTCGTAGCCCGCCGAGGTGTTCATCAGCTCGACGACCACGCGCCCGCTCCACTTGTTCAGGTTGGCGGGCCTGCGGACCATGATGCGTGTGGCGTACGGCCCGTCGCGCAGCACCTGCGTGCTGTAGTCGCTGCCGGCGACCCACCCGTACACGTTGGCCGTGCCGCTCATGAGGTACTCGCGCTCGACGTACCCGTACCTCTTGAGGTCGATCGGCTTGTTCTGCCAGGCCGCCCCGTTGAACGGGTGCGACGTCGCCGTCACCGGCAGCAGCTCGAGCGCCGGCAGGTCCTGCGCCAGCAGCACCTTCTGCAACGCCTTGGCGTCGAGCACCGGTCCGGCGCCGGACCTCGGTGAAGCCGAGGCAACCGCCGAGACGACCAGCAGCACCAGGATGGCCGCGAGCACGAGCGCCACCCCGGCCCGCCGGTTCCGGTGTCTGTGGACTCCTGATCTCACCATCACACGTCCCCCTTTCGCGGATTCACCACCGCACGGACTAGACCCGCCGATCCTCGACCTGGCGTCACAGAAACGACCCGTTTGAGACGGCAGTGTGCACCCCAGCGCTCCCTGCGGGAACCGTTTCGAGCAGGCAATGCGTTGCCAGAACAGACGACGCGCGCGGAGCGGCTCGGTCGACCTTCCATGTTGCGGAGCCGGAGGGCTGGAGGTCCCAGGGCTACTACGGCGCGCACCACTCGCGCATCATCGCCGAGTCACAGGCGAGCCGCGCCGTCGGGTCATCCTCCACGCGCTCGACGCGCTCAGGCCGCGGCCTCGCCGGCTGGCTCCGCCTCCGCGGCCTCCGGCAGCTCCCGCATCCCGAGCAGCGGCGAGCGGACCAGCCAGAGCACGGCGAGCGTGCCGCCGGCGGCCGCGATCAGCAGCGTCTCGCGCGTACCGATGGCGGTGGCCAGGGCGCCCCCTGCCAGAGACCCGAGGGGGCGCACCCCGTAGTTGACCATCATGTAGGCGCCGGAGACGCGCGAGCGGAAGCGGTCGGGGATCACCGCCGCGAAGACCGAGCCGATGCTGATGTCCAGCATCACCACGCCCAGCCCCGCGCCGAACTCCGCGGCCAGCAGGCAGAGCAGCACGACGGCGTGCGGGCCGCCGGCGAGCGGGACCAGCAGCAGCGAGACCGGGAACAGCACGCAGCCGACCGCGAAGACCGGGCCGACACCGATGCGGCGGACGACGCGGCTGGTGACGGCGGCGCCGATCACGGCGCCCACGGCGCCGGCGCCGAGCACCACGCCGAGCGTGCCCGGCGCGATCCCCAGCGAGCGCGTGGCGTACAGGACGAACAGCGCCAGGAACGCGTAGTCGAAGAAGTTGAGCGTGGCCGTGGCCAGCAGCGCCGGGCGGACGATCGGGTGACGAGGCGATGAAGCGGGCGCCGCTCAGCAGCAGGCCGCGGCGCTCCTCCTCGCACGGCGGCTCGACGGCCCTGACCCGCAGCAGGTACGCCGCCGACACGAAGTAGGAGGCGGCGTCCAGGGCGATCGCCAGCGGCGCCGTCAGCGCCTGCACCAGCACCCCGCCGAGGCTCGGCCCCACCACACCGGCCACCGCGCGGCTGCCGTTGAGCAGCGACTGCGCGCCCACGTAGCCGTCTCTGGGGACGAGCGCGACGAACAGCGCACTGTCCGCGACCATGAAGAGCACGCTGAGGCAGCCGGTGAGGAACGCGACCACGTACAGCACCGGCAGCGACAGCAGCCCGAGAGCGGCGGTCAGAGGGACGAGCGCCAGCAGCAGGCCTCGTCCCACGTCGGCCAGGATCATCACCTGCCGGCGGTGGCCACGGCGGTCCACGAACGCGCCGGCGTGCAGCGAGAACAGCAGGTTGGGGATGAGCGCCGCGGCGGTCAGATAGCCCATCTGCGCGGCGCTCGCGTCCAGCATGAGCACGGCGACCAGCGGCAGCGCGATGAACGTCACCTGGTCGCCGATCAGCGACACCGTCTGCCCCGTCCAGAAGCGGCGGAACTGCGGGTGTGCGCGGAGGAGCGCCGGAGTCAGACGTGAGAGAGCATCCATGTGGGCACGGGCCGGGGGCGACGCGCCGTCAGCCGCCGGCCTCCTCCTCCGGCCTCTGCCGCGGGAACGCCAGGCTGAGGACGGTGACCGCGCGCGCGCCCTCCGGCCGCAGCTCGGCGCGCTCGGCGCGCGCCAGGTACGGCTCGAACAGGCTCCAGATGGCGCGACCCAGCTCGCCCAGCTCGCCGGCGGTCAGGTAGAGCGCCACGTCGTCGA
Source organism: uncultured Thermoleophilia bacterium (assembly GCA_963736645.1). Taxonomy (GTDB): domain Bacteria; phylum Actinomycetota; class Thermoleophilia; order UBA2241; family UBA2241; genus CAIXSE01. The sequence continues at coordinate 570,877 of CAVTPJ010000002.1, forward strand.
GCTGCGCGGCGTCCTGCCACTCCCGCGGCTCCTCGTCCTTGCGCTCGATCCAGCCCATGACGTCCTCGAAGTGCTGCTCGGTCACGACGGTCTCGAGCAGCTGGCCGGCGGTCGCGGCCTCCCGCTCGGTCAGGACGTTGGGCCAGCTCGTGAAGGAGGCCGTGGCCCGCCACGGGCGCTCGCGCCCGCGGCCTCCCCCGGCCTCCTCCACGAGCCCGTACTTGGCCAGCTGGCCGAGGTGGAACGTGCAGCGCTGCGGCGTCTCCCCCAGCTCGCGGGCCGCCTGCGTGGCGGTCAGCGGCCCCTGCAGGCGCAGCAGGCCGACGAGCTTGAGGCGCGTGGGGTGCGCGAGCGCCCGCAGCGCGCGGGCGTCACGCAGTTCGACGCTGCGCGGCCGGCCGGTCCCGGGTGTCTCGTCCGTCTTCATGTCTCACAAGATACCCTTTAAAGCATATCTTGTAAAGCATCCCGCGTTGTCTGCAGCCGGACGCCCGGGGCCGGTCAGGCCAGCCCCATGCTCCGGAGCTGGCCCTCCGAGTAGCCGAAGAAGTGCGCCGTCTCGTGCAACACCGTCACGCGGATGTGCTCGGCCAGCGCGGCGCGCGTCGTGAACGCGCGCTCCAGGTTGGCGCGGAACAGGTGGATCGTGTCCGCGTAGGGGGCGCCGAAGCTGGCGGAGCGCCGGTTCAGCGGCACGCCGTGGTACAGGCCGAGGATGCGCGGGTCGATGCCGTCGGCCACCATCTCCGGCGAGGGACGGTCGTCGATCATGATGGCGACGCCGTTCAGCTCGTCGAGCAGCGCCTGCGGGAGCTCGTCCAGGGCGGCCTGGGCGACGGACTCGAACTCCTCCGGGGTCAGGAGCGGCCGCGGCCGCTCGGCGAGGGCATCGAGCTCCAGCACCCGGAGCCACTCGAGCGCCATGCCGTCGCGATCGCCGCCGGCCTCCAGCGCACGACCGAGCAGGTAGCGCGCCTCCGCCTCGAACCCGGGCGCGAGCCCGCCCGCCGCGACGACGGCGCGCAGGCGCTCGGCGGCCGCGCGCGCGTCGCCTGCGGCGAGCAGGCGCGCGGCCTCGTGGTAGTCGGCCTCGAGTGACATGAGCTGCATCATAGGCCGCCGAGGCAGTGCTCGCGCGCGCGGGATGCTGCAGGCCAGGAGTCCGAGCACATCCGGCCCATCATGCCGCACGGCCCGATGGCCCTCTCACCCGCTCAGGCGATCAGCGCGGACAGCTCCTCCTGCACGTCGCCGTCGGCGTCACGTGCCTCAACGGCAAGGTTCGCCTGCATCGTCGCCAGCGCGATCTCGACGAGGTGAGGCGGCACTCCATACCGCTTCTCGTCCCGCAGCCAGGTGAGCACCTTGGCGAGCCGCCAGATCGTCGGCTTGCCCTCGTGGACCGGCACAGGCGCGGATGCGCCAGCAGGCAAGGATGAGCTTGCGCATGTTCTGGCGGGTGACGCCGAGCAGCGCGGCCACGTCGCTCAGGCCCACCAGGTCGGGGGAAGCCTCGAGCGAGCCTGGCTTCGGGAACAGCGATGCGCACGTCACCCAGAGCGCTGTACACCGCGCTCGGTCGCAGTGCCCGCGTCGCGCGTGAACGCGAGCGCCAAGCCGCCCCCACCTGCCGATACCGACGGTCGCGTCGTCGCAGCCCGCCGCGCCCAGCCGCTCGACGACCTCGTCGATGTCCGCCGACCACGATGCCGGAAGCACGAAGGTCAGCGTGAACTCGTACTCGCTCATCGGTCACTCCTCGACGTCCTGCGGACCTCGCAGCCCGATGCACCCGTCGACCACGCGCCGGATCTGCCGCGCGTGGTTCTCCGGACTCCGCGGCGTCCCCCACACCACGGTGATGCAGAACTCGCCGCAGCGACACTCCGGGTCGTCGTGCGGGCAGAACAGCTTGGCCCAACCGTGTGCCCGCGGACCAAGCAGCTCGACGCGCCAACCGTGGGCCTCCGCGTAGCTGAGGGCATCTTCTACGCTCCGATCGGGGTGGCGCCGTCGTGACACGAGCCCTCCTGGGAGTATCGGCAAAGACCAGGAGGTTGTCAAGTGACAACCCACCTCTTCGGCAGTGCTAGGTGCCGACCCCGAGTGTCACAGGCAGCCGATGAGAGCTTCAAGGGTGGACCGGGAACGTCCACCGGTCCAGAAAGCGTGTCAGCCGCCCGCCAGCTCCCCGCCCAGTCGCACGACCTCGCGCACCAGCAGGTCGAAGTCCTCGCGGCGGCTGCGGTGGTTGGCGACCGCCACGTGCAGGTACTTGCGCCCGTCGATGGTCGAGACCGACGGCACGGCGATGCCGCGCTCCTGCAGCTCCAGCTCGATCTCCTTGTTGAGCTGGTCCAGCGCGGCGTCGTCCAGGCCGGGGCGCACGTAGCGGAAGCAGACGATGTTGAGCGCCGCCGGCAGCGCCTGCTCGAGCTCGGGCGCGGCCGCGACCAGGCCCTCGAGGTATCTCGCCTGGTCGATGTTCTGCTGGACCACACGCCGGAACTTGTCCGCGCCGTGCTCCTTGAGCGCCATCCACACCTTGAGCGCGTGGAACCCGCGCGAGAGCTCGAACCCGAAGTCCGAGAGCCAGGGCACGTCCACCCCGGTCAGGCCGCGCTCCCCCTCCCCGTGCGCCAGGTACGACGGCGTCAGCGAGAAGGTCCGCAGCTGAGCCTCCGCGTCGCGGACCAGCACGCAGCCGACGGGGTAGGTCAGGTTCATCCACTTGTGCAGGTCGAAGGCCAGCGAGTCGGCACGTTCCATCCCGGCGACGAGGTGGCTCGACTCGGGAGCGATGGCGGCCCAGGCGCCGAAGGCGCCGTCCACGTGGAACCACAGGCCCTCGCGCTCGCAGAAATCGGCGAGGGCAGGCAGGTCGTCGATGGATCCCGTGTTGGTGGTGCCGGCGACCCCGACGACGCAGACGGGGAGCAGCCCGTCCTCGCGGTCGTGCGCGACCATCTCCGCGAGGGCGGCGAGGTCGATGCGCAGGAGGTCGTCCGTGGGCACGCGCCGCAGCGACCGCGTGCCCATCCCCAGCAGCTCCACGGCCTTGGTCAGCGACGAGTGCGCCTCGGCCGAGCAGTAGATGGTGAGGCGCCGGGGCGCGCCGCCCGCACCCACGGGCGCGCCCGCCAGGCCCTCCTCGCGCACGTCGAATCCGGCCCCGGTGTTGCGCGCCACGGCGAGGGCGATCAGGTTCGAGGCCGAGCACCCGCTGGTGAGCAGGCCGCCGGCGTCGATCGGGTAGCCGAGCAGCTGCTTGCACCAGTCCAGCACCTGCAGCTCGACGTAGTTGTTGCTCACGAAGGAGTAGATGCCGCTCACGGAGTCGGTGGCCGCCGCCAGCATCTCGGCGATCACCCCCATCGGCGTGCCGCTGCCCAGCACCCAGCCCCAGAAGCGCGGGTGGCTGTTGCCGAGCTGGTACGGCTGCACGTACTCGACGTACTCCCGGTAGATGTCCTCGATCGGCTGCGGCTCGGCCGGCGGCGGCCCGCCGAAGTGCGCCTTCACGCGCGCCGGCGCGTGCTCCCAGGCGGGGCGGTCCCGAAGCGACTCCATGTAGTCCATCGCGTCGTCGAGCGCGTGGTGGCCGAGGGCGCGCAGCGCCGCCCAGTCCTGTGGGTCGAGCGTCTCTTCCTGGGTCATGTCGTCCTCGTGAGGTCTCCGCCGGGGCCGGGCGATTCTACCGCGCCGGCGCGGTCCCAGCCGGGCGCCGCGAACTCCGGCCCCGAGCCTCAGTCGTCGGAGGCCGCCCACTCCAGCGCCGCCTTCAGCTCGTCGATGGGGAACACGCGGAGGCGGCCCCCCATGAGCCAGCCGAGCGCCTTGGCCGCGTGCTCCACCCAGTCGAGATCGGTGACCAGGGCGCAGCGCTGCCAGTCGGTGAGGTGGGCGAACCCCAGCGTCATGTCGTGCCAGTCGGCTCCCGCCGTGTAGCGGTCGAACTCCGAGCCGATCTCGAAGACGAAGCGCAGCCTGTCCCCGCCGGCCAGCGACTCCTCGATGGCCGGCCTCAGTACGTCCTCGTAGTCCTGCGCGTCCACCTCGCCCACGGCCTCGAACGCCAGCACCCCCTCCGGCGCACCTTCGATGAGCTGGATCATGCCGGACCTCCCGCCTCGGTGGGATGCGGACGCGCCCCATTCGCCGTGACCGAGGCTACCATGAGGCCGGCGCGGGCTCATCGCCGTTCCAGGGCTCCTCTCGGCAACGGCGCTACGCGGGCGGCAAGACAGGCTGCGTGCGAAGAGCGGCGAGGCGGGCCGCGGCAAGACCGGGCAAGGCGGCCGCGGCCCGCCCCTCAGACGCGCCTCCGTGGGTCGCCGTCCCTCGGACGCCGACCCGGGCGGCGGTCACTGCTGGAAGATCATCGCCTCGAGCAGCGCCGCGCCGCTCGAGTCGACCATCGGCCTCTCTGCCTCGTCGTCCGGCCGGCGGTCGAGGTCGAGCCGGCGCTCCGCGCCGGGAAAGCGGAAGAAGTCCACGGAGTCGGTATCGCTCGTGCAGATGGCTTCGAGCGTCGCGCGCACGGAGGAGCAGTCGTCGCCCGCCCGCCGCTCGCGCGCGGCGTGCACGCCCTCCGCGAGGTGGTCGCGGATCGCGGGCGCCGAGGCCGGCGTCTGCACGCAGTCGTCGGCGCCCGCACCCAGGGCATCGTAGGTATCGGCGTGGGCGGCGCCCGCCAGCACCAGGATGTACGGCGGACTGCTGAGGTGGAAGTCGCGAACGAGCCGGCAGAGCTCCGGACCATCGACCGCGGGCAGGTCCCAGTCGACGACGGCCAGTGCCGGCGGGTCCTCCGCCAGCAGCATCTCGAGCACCTCGTGACCGTCGGCGGACTCGACGACCTCCAATCGCTCGCAGCCGTCCGGCGGGAGCGCGTCGGCGAGAGCCGCGCGTGAGGTGCTGCTTCTGTGGGCGATGAGGACTCGCATCGGTGCCCCTCCCGATCGCGCCCCACCCGGTGGGGCGATGTGACCGCTTCTACACAGCGGCGTCGGCGGCGTCGGAGCGACCGCGCATAGGACGAACGTCCATACGCGGCCAACAGCCGGATACAGGCCGGACAACGGCGAGGGGCCGGCCCACGCCGAGACGACGGCAGGCCCGGGCCCCCAACAGTCAGTCACGCCCCGCAGCCGGGAACATTCCCGAAGGAGGGGCGGACAAAGGGGCGGCAGACAAGGAGGGGACCATGACCACCATCCCTCAGAAGCTCCACGACCTGCTGGCGGGAGGTCACAACATCTGGGTGGCGACCGTCGCGCCGGACGGGTCACCCAACGTCTCCATCAAGGGCAGTGGCAGTCTGCTCGACGACGAGCACGTCTACTTCGCCGACCTCTACCACCGCGAGACCCTCGAGAACCTCGCGCACGAACCGCGCGTGGCGGTGGGCATCCACGACTACCCGAACAAGATCGCCATGCAGATCAAGGGACACGCGGAGATCCTCGATCACGGCGACCTCGTCGACGAGATGAGGCAGCGGCTGGCGGCGGTGAGCGAGAAGTGGAAGCTGCCCCCGGTCAAGCACGTCATCTGCATCACCGTGGACTCCGTCGTGGACCTGTGGCCCGGGCCGCACGCCGGCGACGAGGTGACCTGAGCCGTCTGGACGACGGGAGCGGCCGGCCGCAGCGCCGGCCGCTCCCAGCGCGCTCGTGCTAGCATCTCGCCATCACGACGAGCTCACGCCGGCCGGCGCTACGCCGGGTCGGCGTCACCACCGGAGGTCCTCATGACGCAGGCCACGCCCTCTTCGCGCGCCGCGACCACGTCCACCCCGCGCGGCGACGGGCTTCCGCCTGCCCGCACGCTTCACGCCTCACCAGCGCACGCTGTTGTCGTGGCCGTGCCGGGAGGATCTCTTCGGCCCGCTCATGGACGACGCCCGCGCCGAGTGGGCCGAGGTGGCTCGCGGCATCGCCCGCTTCGAGCCGGTGACGGTGGTCGTCGACCCGGCGCAGGAGGCCGAGGCACGCGAGCACTGCTCGGCATCGACGAGGGCGCGACGGCGGTGGCGCAGCCGGCCCCGCCATCGACCTCCTCCCCATCCCGCTGGACGATTCCTGGATCCGCGACAACGGTCCCATCTTCGTCCGCGACGATTCCGGTGAGGTCGCCGCCGTCCGATTCCTCTTCGACGGCTGGAACGAGCAGTTCACGCCCTACGACAAGGACGCCGCCGTGCCCGCGCGCGTCGCCGAGGCTTGGGGGGCGCGCCTCTACGAGGCGCCGTTCACGCTCGAGGGCGGCGCCTTCAACACCGACGGCGAAGGCACCCTGCTGACCACCGAGCAGTGCCTGCTGCACAACCGCAACCTGGGCTTCGGCCGCGCCGACAACGAAGCGCTGCTGCGCGACTGGCTCGGCGTCGACAAGGTCATCTGGCTGCCCTTCGGTCTGGTCGAGGACTCGGGACCGCTCTCCACGTCCGGGCACGTCGACGACGTGGCGCAGTTCGTGGCGCCCGGCGTGGTCATGGCACAGACCTGCGAGCCGGACAACCCCAATCACTCGCGCCTGCAGGAGAACCTGGCGATCCTGGAGGCGGCGACGGACGCCGCCGGTCGCCGTCTCGAGGTCGTGGAGTCGCCGCTGCTGCCGTACGTCAGCGGCGTGGGCGCCGGGCTGGACGGAGTCACCGGGCCCGGCGCCGGCAAGCTCATGCCGGCGCCCTACGTGAATATGGTGTTCGTGGAGGGCGCCGTCCTGCTGCCGCTCACCGGCGAGGACGGCGAGGACGAGATGCACCGGGAGATCGGCGAGCTGGTGGGCCGAGAGCCGGTCGGCCTGCCGACGGAGCTCTCGGCCTTCGGCGGCGGCGGGCTGGGCTGCATCACGCAGCAGGTGCCGGCCGGGCCGTTCGCGCCGCCGCGCTGAGCCTGCGGCCACGCGGCGCCGCGTCAACGAATCAGAACGCACCGCCGCGGGTAGCATCACGCCACGAGTATCGGCATGACGAGGAGCAGGTGACCAGCACGGAGCCCCATACGCCGAGAGGTCCCGACCGGCGCCGTGCACGCCGCTTCGTCTTCAGGGACCGCCGCTCGGGCTTCGAGCGGCGGGCGCTGCAGCGCAGATCGGTCATCCCCGGTCTTGATGCCGCCCTCATCCGCCTGCGCGACGACCCGCGCACGCTCGTCGAGGTGTTGCTGCTCGCCAATCTCCTGAGCGTCCTCGATCTCATCCTGACCCTGATGCTGTTCCGTGAAGGTGCCGGCGAGGCCAACCCCTTCATGCGCTACCTGTTCGCGAACGGCGTTGCCCAGGCGGCGGTCGTCAAGATGGGCATCATCGCCGCCGCCTCTCTCGGGATCTGGGAGCTGCGCCGGCGCCGACCGGCCCTCGCCACGGCGATCTTCTTCCTCGTCGCCTACGGTGCGGTCGTGCTCTACGAGCTCGTCGGCCTCGCGCGACTCCTCTAGCGACCCGCGCGTCACCGCGACCCGAGCGCCGCGAACGCCTGTACGTATCCGTCCGCCGGCGCTGCTACGGTGCGCGCAGCGCACCGAGGAGGACTCCCCCATGCTCGTCGAGCTCAACCCAGAGCAGCTCACCGCCGCGCAGCACGGCGACGGCCCGCTGCTCGTCGTCGCCGGCGCCGGCACCGGCAAGACGGCCACGCTCGTGCATCGCGTCGCCCACCTCATCGAGCGCGGCGCCGACCCGCGCCGCATCCTGCTGCTCACCTTCACGCGCCGCGCCGCCGCCGAGATGCTGCGCCGGGTGGAGGCGGTGCTCGCGGCGCGCGGCCACGGTTCCGGCGGCGCCTCCGACCGCGTCTGGGGCGGCACCTTCCACGCCGCCGCCGCCCGCCTGCTCCGCATCCACGCCCGCGACATCGGCATGGAGCCGGACTTCACGATCGTGGACCGCGGCGACTCCGAGGACCTCATGCACGTGGCGCGCACGCGTCTCGGCCTCGGCCGCGGCGGCGCCCGCTTTCCGCAGAAGTCCACGAGCCTCGACGTCTACTCGCGCTGCGTCAACGCCCAGCTGCCGCTGCACGAGGTGCTGCACACGGCCTTCCCCTGGTGCCTGCCCGCCGAGGAGGGCCTGGCCCAGCTCTTCGCCGCCTACACCGACTCCAAGGAGGAGCAGCAGGTCCTGGACTACGACGACCTGCTGCTCTTCTGGCGCGGCCTGCTCGCCGACCCGGCCGGCGGCGCCCGCGTGCGCGAGCGTTTCGACCACGTGCTCGTGGACGAGTTCCAGGACACCAACGCGCTGCAGGCCGACATCGTCAGCCTGCTGCGCCCGGACGGCACGGGCGTCACCTGCGTCGGCGACGACGCGCAGGCCATCTACGCCTTCCGCGCCGCCACGGTGCGCAACATCCTCGACTTCGAGCAGCGCTTCCCCGGCGCCGAGGTCGTCACGCTGCTCGCGCAACTACCGCTCCACGGCGCCCATCCTCGCCGCCACCAACGCGCTCATCGCCGAGGCGGCCGAGCGCCGCGACAAGGAGCTCTGGACGGACCGGGAGGGCGGCGGGCGCCCGGTCCTCGCCACCTGCCGCGACGAGGACGAGCAGACGCAGTGGCTCTGCGAGCGCATCCTCGCGCACCGCGAGCAGGGCACGGAGCTCAAGCAGCAGGCCGTCCTCTTTCGCGCCCAGCACCACTCCATGGCGCTCGAGATGGAGCTGAGCCGCCGCAACATCCCATTCCACAAGTACGGCGGGCTGCGCTTCGTCGAGATGGCGCACGTCAAGGACCTCGTGAGCTTCCTGCGCCTGGCGGAGAACCCCAGGGACGCGATGGCCGGCCTGCGCGTGCTCGGTCTGGTGCCGGGCATCGGGCCGAAGACCGCGGCGGCGCTGCTCGAGGCGCTGGGCGCCGCCGCCGGCGACTTCACGGCGGCCTGGACCGGCGCCCGCGTCCCCGAGCCGGCGCGCGCCGCCTGGCCGGCGGTCGTCGAGCTGTTCGCGACGCTCGCCGCGGCCGGCCCGTCCGACGTGCCGGCGCAGGTGCACGCCGTGCGCAGCGTCTACGGGCCGCTGCTCGAGCGCCGCTACGACAACGTCCAGGCGCGCCTGCGCGACCTGGAGCAGATCGAGGGGCTGGCGGCGCGCTCGCGGACGCGCTCGCAGTTCCTCGCCGAGCTGGTGCTCGACCCGCCGGCGTACACGCAGGAGCTCGCCGGCCCACCCCTGCTCGACGAGGACTACCTCATCCTCAGCACGATGCACTCGGCCAAGGGCCTTGAGTTCGACGTCGTCTTCGTCATCCACGCCGCCGACGGCAACATCCCGTCGGACATGGCCACGGGCAGCGCCGCCGAGATCGAGGAGGAGCGCCGCCTGCTCTACGTCGCCTGCACGCGAGCGCGCGAGCAGCTCTACGTGAGCCACCCGCTGCGCTACTACACGCAGCCGTGGGCAAAGGCCGACACCCACGGCTACGCGCAACGCTCGCGCTTCCTCACGACGCCGGTGACGGCCCATTTCGAGGAGGTCCAGACGGGGCCCGAGCGGACCGAGGATGACGACGGGCCCCTCGCACGCGTCACGACGGCCTCCATTCGCGCCGGCGTACGCTCGCTGTGGGGGGCGCCGGCGAAGGCGTGAACAAAAGCGTGACGCGCGCCGAGAGGGGCGGCCCGCAGGCGGGCGATGCCTCTCTCGGCGTGCTGGTCATCGGCCAGGGGCCGGAGGAGACGTCACTGCGTCGCGTGGCAGGTGGAGGCGCTGCAGCCCGTCGCCGGACAGGTGTACGTCTCGCCCGAGCTCGCGCCCGAACTGCTCCCGGCGCTCTGGCCGTACGGATCGGCGTTCTGGCCGGATCCGTACACGTCGGTCGCGGCCGATGATCCCTCATCGTCGTCGTAGTAGTCGTCCGTAGTCTGCTCCGTCGCCGTCGAGTCCTGCGCGCTCACCGTCTGGGCGCTGGCGTCCGGCGTGCCGAAGAGGCGGTCGCCCAGCTGGATCGCGGTGAAGACGGCCAGCCCGGTGAACAGCGTCAGGACGAGGACCGCGGCGGTGTTCCTGAAGATCTTCATCGTTCTCCTCTGGTCAGGGTCGGCGTGACGATTCGCTCGTCACGGTGTCGGTGCGTACGGCCGCGGTGGCCAGCCGGCGAGTCGCCAGGCGGATCTCGGCGACGGGATCGGAGGACGCGCGAGCCGTCCGCGACGCGCGGCCGAGTCTGCCGGCGGCGTTCACGATCCACTTCCAGTGCAGCCCGAAATGGACGAGCAGCAGCCCCATGGTCAGGTCGGCGGAGACGGAGTGCACCGTCATCCAGAGGCCGCTCGGGAGGATGGTCACGCCCAGGGCGCCGGCGACCGTCTGCGAGATCAGCAGGCCGCTCAGCGTCACTGCGACGGCAGCGACGAACAGGGCCGCGTCGACGACGAGGTTGACCTTCGGCGCAGCGCGGACGATCGCGGCGAACCGGCGCAGGATCTGCAGCGTCTGGTCCCAGTTCACGACGATGTGGAACAGCAGGGGGACGATGGCGACGACGCAGAGCCACTCATGCACCGCGAACCCGGTCCACGCGGGGTTGTACGCGACGAAGAGGGCGCCGAACAGCGCCAGGTCGAGGTACAGCCGGGATCGTGCGGTCATCGGCGCTCCTTTCACGCGGGCATTTCGCAGAACGGGCGCCTCGTCGAGGGCGCCGCGGCAACTATCGCAGGCTGATGTGAAGCGCCTGTTGAGTCCCGGCTACAGGTCCGTAACCGGCCGGCGGACAGGGTTACGGACCTGTAGTGCGGGCGCAGACGGCGTGCAACATGGGCGGGAGATAGTCACGTCACAAGGCCGGCTGGTCGCCGGCACAGCGACACCACTGAGAGGTGGACGATGGCAGATCCCACGAACGAGAACGCAGGCACCACTCCGCCTGAGGATGCGGCGGCCGGCGAGACGCCGGCCGAGACGCCGGCGGAGCTTGCACCGGACACCAGCCGTACCGCGGACGACGCAGACGACGCCCCGACCGCGGCGATGGCGGCCGCATCGACTGAGACGACGACCATCGCGCCGGCCGCGGCCGGTCCCGCGGGGGGGCCGCCACACCAGGCCTGGTACCGGCGGCGGTGGGCGGTCATCACCGGCGCCGCCGCCGCAGCGGCGATCCTCCTGCTCGGCGGCGTCGCCATCGGCACCGCCATCGGCGACGGGCGCGACGGCGGTGGCCACGACGGCCGCGGCATGTTCCGCGATGGCGACGGCCACGGCGAGTGGAGCGACCGCGGGATGGCCCCGGGTCAGGGTGGCCAGGGCATGGTGCCGCCGGGCATGGGCCAGGGCGGCCAGGGCTTCGGCCACGGCGGCCAAGGCTGGGACCGGGACGGCGACGGCCCGGGGCGGCCGGACGACGGACAGCCGCAGGCGCCGCAGTCGCCGGGTGCGACGCCGGCGCCGACCACGACGCCGCAGGCGCAGTGATCCGATGACGGCAGCGTCCGGCCGCCCCCGACCCGTGGTGCCGGCGGGGGCGGCCGGACGCCCGTGCTACGATGCCGGCATGGCGGACCGCGCACAGACCATCCTCGTGATCGAGGACGACCCGGCGGTGGGCGAGGCCCTCGTCGAGGGCATCGGGACCGAGGGCTACACCGTCCACTGGGAGACCACGGGCGGCGGCGGAGTCGCCTACGCCCGGGACGAGTCGCCGCAGCTCATCGTCCTCGACGTGCGCCTGCCTGACGGCAACGGCTTCGACTTCTGCCGGCAGCTGCGTCATCTCGGCCTGCGCCAGCCGATCCTCATGCTCACCGTGCAGTCCGACCAGATGGACAAGGTCCTCGGCCTCGAGATGGGCGCCGACGACTATCTCACCAAGCCGTACCACCTGCGCGAGCTCATCGCCCGCATCCGCTCGCTGCTCCGCCGCGCCTACGGGGAGCTCGCCTCCACCGAGGCGGACGTGCTCTACGCCGGCGATCTCACCATCGACCGCACCCGGGCCACCGTCACACGCGAGGGCCGTTCGCTCAATCTCACGCCTACGGAGTTCCGGTTGCTGGTCTTCCTCGCCCAGCACCCCGGCCAGGTCTTCAGCCGCGGGCAGCTGATCGAGAACGTCTGGGGCAGCGACGCCGACTTCTACGACGACAAGACGGTGAGCGTCCACATACGTCGCCTGCGCGAGAAGGTCGAGCACGAGCCCAGCGATCCGGCCGTCGTCCTCACCGTGCCCGGCATCGGGTACCGGCTGGCCACCTGAGCCTCGCCGTGCGCACCCGCTCCCTGCGACTGAAGCTCGCGCTCACCTACGCGGGCATGGCGCTGCTCACGGCCGTCATCCTCGGCGGCATCCTGCTCGCCGTTCTCGGCAACCACTACACGCGCGCGGAGGACGACTACCTGCAGGCCAGCGCCAAGTTCGTGGTGGCGGACCCGCCGCCCCTGACCACGGTGGAGGACCTCACCTCGTGGGCCCAGGCGGCGGCGCTCACCACGCAGACGCGGGTGCAGGTCTACGCGCAGGACGGCACGCTGGTCGTGGACTCGGGACCGCCGAACGCCCTCGACGCGGAGTCGCTCCTGGACCGTGGGCACGACGGGTTCGGCCGGGAGCGCCACGAACGGGACGAGCTGCCGAACCCGCTCGGCGGCGGCCTCTTCGGCAGCGCCGGCGACGCGCGGTCCAGCAGGGCGCTCACGATGGACATGGGCAACGGCGCCTTCGTCAAGCTGTCCGAGGGCCCCGCCTCGGGCCGCGACGCTCTCGTGAGCGCGGCCCTGGCGTGGGTGCTGGCGGCCGCGCTCGCCGTAGGCCTCGCCGCCCTGGCGGGCTACCTGGTCGCCGCGCGCATCGCCCGCCCGGTGGTCGCGCTCACGGAGGCGAGCGACCGCATGGCGGCCGGGGACCTCGGCGCCCGGGCCCCCGTCGCCGGAGGCGACGAGGTCGGGCGCCTCGGCGAGTCCTTCAACGGGATGGCGGCGCGTGTCGAGGCGACGGTGACGTCGCTGCGGCGTTTCGTCGCCGACGCCGCGCACGAGATCGGCACGCCGCTCACCGCGCTGCAGGCCGATCTCGAGCTGGCCGAGCGCAAGGCCACGAGCGACGATGAGCGGCGGCTCGTCGGCAGGGCCCTCGGCCAGACCGAGCGTCTCGCCGGCCTCTCGAACAACCTGCTGCAGCTCTCGCGCCTGGAGGCGGACGAGCCCGCCGGCGGCGCCGGCGCTACGGACCTGGCTTCGGTTGCCCGCGAGCTGGCCGACGGCGTGGCCTCGCGGGCGGAGCAGGCCGGGATCGAGCTCGAGCTCGACATCACCGAGGCCTCGGTCACGGTCCGTATCGAGCACGCGCGCCTGCAGACGGTGCTCGCCAACCTGCTCGACAACGCGCTCAAGTTCACGCCGGAGGGCGGCACGGTCAAGCTCGTCGTGCGCCCGGAGGGCGCCTTCGCGGTCGCGACCGTCGCCGACACCGGCGTCGGCGTCCCGGCCGACGAGCAGGCCGAGATCTTCGGCCGCTTCCACCGCGCCCGCAACGTCTCCGCGTATCCGGGCAACGGCCTCGGGCTCGCCATCGTGAAGGCGGCGGTGGAGCGCGGCGGCGGCACGGTCTCGTTCACCAGCTCCGAAGCCGGCACCACGGTCCGGGTCTCGCTGCCGCGAGTCTAGGAGCCGTCGCTGCGGTCGCCGCCACCGTCGCGGTCGCCGCCGTTCGCGGGCCGGCTCGCGTCATCTTTGTCCGTGCGCAGTCTCACCGACCGCTTGTCGACGCCGGGCCGCACAGAGGTCGTCGCCGGCAGGGATCCGCCGTCCGATCCGGTGCCACCCGGCGCAGTGGAGGCGAGCATCTCCTTGGGGATCACGTTGATGATCGCCTCGCAGGGCAGGTGGTCGAGCACGTAGTCGATGGTGCGCCCGAACACCTTGTCGGCGATGCGCCGCTTGCCCTGTGAGCCGAGGACGATGACCTCGGAGCGGCGGGCGATGGCTTCTTCGACGATCGCCCGCCCCGCCGAGCGCGCCGTGACGACGATCGGCGTCACCTTGACCTTGAACTGGTCCGCGGCGTGCCCGGTGCGCTCGAGCACCTGCCGCGCCCGTTCGTGCTCCTCCGGGAGGCTCGCGTCGATCGGCAGGTTGAGCGGCACCTCGATCACGTACAGCGCGTCGATGGACGACTTGCGCTCGGTGGCCAGCTGGCAGGCGAGCACCATCATCTCGTCGCTCACCTGGGTGTCGCGAACCGGCACGAGCAGCTGGTCGTACACCACGTCCTCCTGGAGGGAGGAAGGCAGCGTCGGCGTCTTCACGGTCTGCGTGAGCGAGTAGCCGTGCGACCTGCGGTAGATCACGTAGACGACGAGCCCCAGTGCCACCCAGGCGAGGCCGACGATGCCGCTCAGCGGCTTGTAGTACATGATCACGCACCACACGGCGAAGGTGCCCATCGCGCCCAGCACCGCGGTCATCGGGACCGAAGTGCCGCGGATGCGCACGTTGAGTGGGGCGCGGAACGGTCGCTCGAGGTCCGGCTCCCTGTAGCGCAGCCTGATCACCGAGACGTGCGCAGCGGTGAAGGAGATCATCGAGCCGAACGCGTAGAGCTCGGCGAGAAACGCGATCTCGCCGGGCAAGATGAGCAGGACGGCGATGACACCGAAGACCGCGATGGCGACGTACGGCGTGAGGCGGGTCGGGTGGACGCGCCCGAGCACCCGCGGCATCTGGCGATGCTGGCCGAGCGAGAACGCCAGGCGCGAGACGCCGATGATCCCCGCGTTGGTGGCGATGAAGAGGATGGTCGCGGCCAGCACACCGACCCAGGGGCCCAGGATCCACTTCAGCCAGTTCACGTTGTCGGGCAGGAAGCGGACCATGCCGAGCACCGGGTCCTCGACGTAGTTGCTGCCGAGCTGGGTGCCGTACAGCTTCGTGACCTTCTGGCCGTCGACGGTCGAGACATCGCCGGTCGGCTCCTGCTCGGGGATGACGACCGTGCCGTCCGCCAGGGTCTCGACCGGTACGTACACGACCTGCTCGGGGTCCGACTTCAGGCGGTAGGTGCCTTCCGGTTCACCGGGCACGACCTGTACCGGCACGGTCTTGCCGGTCGCCGGGTCGATGGCGACTTCGTTGTAGTCGACCGTCATCGACGAGAGCGCCGCCAGCGGCATGCCGATGTAGACCACGAGGACGGCGATGATGACGAAGTTGATCGAGCGCGGCACGTCCCTGTCCGGCCGCGCCGCCTCCTCGGCCATGTTGGAGATGGTCTCGATGCCGGTGTAGGCCACCGTGCCGATGGCGAGGCCGTAGAGGAACTGCCCCCAGGTCGGCGCGACGCCCCAGTGGATCTGCGAGAGCAGGATGTTCGGCTCCAGCAGAAGGACGAGGGCGATGATCATGATCAGGACCTGCGTCCCCAGGTCGAGGAGCGCGAGCACCACGTTGAGGCTCGCCGCCTCCTTGATGCCGATGATGTTGATGACGACCAGCACGATGATGGTGATGGCGCCACCGATGACGCTGTACGGCGGGTCCCTGAGGATCGGCCAGAAGACCGAGAGGTACTGCGGCACGAACAGCGCCGAGATGGCGATGGTGGCCGTGTACGTGAGCATCTGGGCCCAGCCGATGCCGAAGCTCGCGAACTCGTTGAAGGCACGTCGCGTGAAGCTCGAGGCGCCGCCGGCCTCGGGCATGGCCGCCGTGGCCTCGGAGTACGACCACGCGGTGGCGATGAAGAGGATGCCGGTGATGACGAAGACGAGCGGCGTCAGACCGAGCGCGGCCGCGGCGACGACGCCGAGGGCGTAGTAGATGGACGACCCTACGTTGCCGTAGGCGGTGCTGAAGAGGGCCCCGACCCCCAGCACCTTGTGGAGCGATTGCCCCTCTCTGCGCTTGCGGCGTGCCAAGCGGCGCCTTTCGCGAACCTGATCGGAACCGGTATCCCGGCTCGTCTGTGACCGCACCCGGGCACGCCGCGAGCGTGCGTCTGTTCAGTGCGATGAGACCGGTGACGAAGCCGACGACGAAGCGTCGGCCCGGGACTGCTTCTGTGGGTTCTCATTGAAGCAGCCCCGGGCCTGCCCTGCATCGAGCTAACGATGGAGCACACGACCATCCTCATGACGGAGTCCGGTATCATTCATGAGAATGACTCCGTCTGCGGACGTCGACCCGCGAGCGCGGTGCGCGGGCGTCAGACGAGGCCGCGGCGGATCGCCGTCGCCGTGGCCTCGGTGCGGCTCGACACGCCCAGCTTTGAGATGATGCTGCTGACGTGCGTCTTGACGGTGGCCACGCCGATGACGAGACGCTCGGCGATGTCGGCGTTGGTCAGCCCATCGGCCATGAGCTTGAGCACGTCGTGCTCCCGGGCCGTGAGCGAGTCGGCCGACGGCTCGGGCGCCGACACTGACCGCACGAGAGCGTCTGCTGCCTCGGGCGCGAGCGTGGCCCTCCCCGCGTGCGCCGCGCGGATGGCCTCCGCCAACTGGTCGCCGGACACGTTCTTCATCAGATACCCGATCGCGCCGGCGCGCAGCGCCTGGCCGACGAGATCCTCCTCGGTGAAGCTCGTGAGGGCGACGACCTTGGCGTCGGGGCAGGCGGCGAGCACCTCTCGCGTCGTCTCCACGCCGCTCTTGCCGGGCATGACGAGGTCCATGACCACGACGTCCGGCTGGAGGGTCCGGCACAGCTCGACGGCCTCGGCGCCGTCGCCGGCCTGGCCGGCGAGCTCGATGTCGTCGAACATGGCGAGCACGACCTCCAGGCCGCTGCGCACCAGCACGTGGTCATCCACGATGACGACTCGTATCCTGTCACCACCCGATGCGGGCACTTCGCCTCCTTGGGTCACGTCTCGTCGGCCTCCGGCGTCCACTCCGCGGTCACGGTCGCTCCGGCGCCGAGGGCGCCGGCGACCGTCACGGCGACGCCGGCGCCCTCCGCCCACTCGCGCATCATCGCGAGTCCGAAGTGCTCCGGCGTGACCGCCCCCGCGTCGAACCCGCGGCCGTCGTCGCGCACCGACAACCGCACGACCGGTCCCGAGAGGTCCAGCATAACCCACGCCGCCCGCGCCTCCGAATGACGCACCACGTTCTGGAGCGCCTCCTGGGCGATGCGGTACATCGCGACCGTCACCTCCTGGGGCAGCTGCCTCGACCCCTCCACCCGGAGGTCGACGGCGACGCGTGACCGCCCCTCGGTCGCCGCGGCGAGTTGCTCGAGCAGGATGTCCAGTGACGCTTCGGCGAGCGACTGCGGGCGCATCTCCATGAGCAGGGTCCGCATCTCGGCCAGCGCGCCGCGGGCGAGGTGCTCCACGTCCTCGACGTTGCGCCGCGCCTCGTCCGACGACGGCCGCCAGCGGCGGCGCACGGCCTCCGCCTTGAGGCTCGCGGCGAACAGCGACTGGGTCACCGAGTCGTGCAGGTCGCGGGCGATGCGCGAGCGCTCGCTGGCGGCGGCGTTCTGCTGAACCTGGTGGCGCAGGCGAGCGTTCTCGATCGCCAGCGCCACCTGGCCGCCGAAGGACGCCGCAAGGCGCACGTCGACGTCGGTGAACGGGCGCCGCTCCCGGTACGTGAGGGCGAGCACCCCGTAGGTGTCGTCGCGCACCGTCAGAGGCACGGCCAGCACGGCGCCGCCGCCGGCCTCGGCGCCGGAGACGGCGACCGGCGCGCGCTCCTCGAGCGCGCGCACGATCGGATCCTCACGTCGCATCAGCGGGAGCGCGTCGCCGCTCGGCGGCGGTCCGCCGGTGGCGGCCGCCACGCCCAGGGTGCCGTTCTCGGGGTCATACCGGTAGACACAGCAGCCATCGCTCCCCAGCAGCTGGCTCGCCTGATCGATCACGCGTCGCAGAAGATCGCTGAGCGGACGGTGGGAGTCGAGCACGACGACCTCCTGCAGCGTCTGCAGCTGCGCCGCCAGCTGCTCCAGCATCTGCGTCGTGGACCGCTCCGTCTCGTAGAGCCGGCCGACCTGCGTGAACAGGTAGGACAGCGCGATGAGCGCGGCGCCGCTGAGCACGCTGAAGCAGACGACGGTGATGGTCGGTCCATCCCAGCGATCCTGGATGACGATGACGTAGAGCGCGAGACCCAGACAGACCACCGCGACCAGCATGGTCTCTCGCACCCTCAGCGTGAGCGCCGCCAGGGTCACAGGGACCAGGTAGAAGCCGGCGATGGGGTAGCTCGGGAACGCCAGATCGAGCACGAGGGCCCCGGCGATGGCGGCGGCGACGAGGACGAGCACGGCGACGCGGTGGCGGCCGAGCGCCGAGACCCGCTCCACGAGGCGGGGGAATCGCCCCTCGTGATAGGTGTGCTCTCCGTCCGCCTTGGCCACGCGCATCTCCCGGTCGCCCGTGGCCCAGCCTACCGTCCGGGCGGGCACCCAACAACGGGCAGGGCGGGCGTCGTGCCGGCCGCCGGCCCGACCCGGCTGCCGACGACCCGCTCGTTGTGGCAGTATGCATGGCGATGAACGCCCGCGACCTCATCGGCCGACGCTACTCGTGCCGCACCTACCTCGAGCGGCCGCTCTCCCCGGAAGACCGCGGCGCGCTCGCGGACTTCATGGCGACGAGGACGCTCGGCCCGCTCGGCTCCGCCGTCCGCTTCGGGCTCATCGCGGCGGCGGCGGAGGACGCAAACGCCCTCCGGCGGCTCGGGACCTACGGCTTCATCAAGGGCGCGACCGGCTACATCGTCGGCGCCGTGCGCCGAGGGCCCGGCGACCTCGAGGACTACGGCTACCTGCTGGAAGAGGTCATCCTCCACGCCACGGGACTCGGGCTCGGCACCTGCTGGCTGGGCGGCACGTTCAGGCGCAGCACGTTCACCAGGCGGTTCGGCGGGGTGAGCGACGACGAGGTGATCCCGGCCGTCGTCTCCACCGGGTATCCGGGCGACGACGGGACGGAGCGCATCCGCGAGCGCGAGGAGGGCGACCGTCGCCTCCCCCCCGGAGAGCTGTTCTTCGACGGCGAGTTCTGGGAACCGCTCGGCCTCCACGCCGCGGACGGCTACGCCGGCGCGCTGGAAGCCGTTCGCGTGGGCCCGTCGGCCACCAACAAGCAGCCCTGGCGGATCGTGCGCCGTGGCGACCACTGGCACTTCTACCTGATGCGCACCCGCGGCTACGGCAAGGGCAGCGCGCTGTTCAGGGTGCTGCGCATCGCCGACCTGCAGCGCGTCGATCTCGGCATCGCCATGTGTCACTTCGAGCTCGTCGCCCGCGAGGACGGGCTGACCGGCGGCTGGATCGTCGCGGACCCCGGCCTGCCGTCGCCGGGGTCTGGCATCGAGTACGTCGCCACCTGGCGCTCCTCGTGACGAAGGCGGCGCGGCCGCCTTCGGCTGCGCCGCCCCGCCTGCAGTCCGGCCATTGGGCCGCGGTCGCGTATGATGGACGCCGTCCGGCCCATCGTCACAGGAGCACGCCACGTCTCGCGGATCGCGCAGGATCGTCGGCGCCCAGAACATCAGCCGCATGTGCCTGGTCTGCGGGCGCGACAACCCCTTCGGGCTGCACGCCCGCTTCTTCGAGCTCGCGCCGGACGAGTCTGCGGCCGCCGGCGCCGCGGCCGGCCGTGAACTCCTCGGCGTCTTCACGCCGCGGGAGGAGCATCAGAGCTACCCGGGCCGCCTGCACGGCGGCGTGAGCTCGGCGATCCTCGACGAGACCATCGGCCGGGCGATCCTGCTGGTGCAGCCCGGCGCCTGGGGCGTCACCGCCGAGTTCACCGTCCGCTTCCGCAAGCCCCTGCCGCTGGACGGGGAGATCCGCTGCGTGGCGCGCCTCACCCGCGACACGAGCCGGCTCTTCGAGGGCAGCGGCGAGATCCTGCTCCCGGACGGGAGTATCGCCGTCGAGGCGTCGGGCAAGTACGTGAAGATGACGATCGCCGGGATCACGGACGACGACTTCGCCGAGCGCGAGTGGTTCACCGACCCGCGCGAGGCGCCGGACTTCGTCGATCTGTAGGAGTCGCCCGGGCCGGCCGACCCTGCCGGGAACGACAGAGGGCGGGCGGTCCGCACGGACCGCCCGCCCTCGTGCACTTCACCGTCCGGCCGCGAGGGCCGACGCGGCTCTACTTCACGACGCAGGGCTTGGTCGTCTTGGAGCCCTTGAGGACCGCGATCACGCCCGGGCTCGTCGTGCTGGCCACGGCCGGGACGCTGGCGATCGCCCGGTAGGTGCCCTTCCTGGCCGGCTTGTACGTGACGGTCCAGACGTAGCTCGTCGCGTTCGGCGCGGCCGTCTTCTTCGTGACCTTGACCCACTTGGTGCCGACCTTCTTCTGGATCAGGACGGTGACCTTGTAGGTAAGGTTGATCGGCTTCGCAAGGCCGGTGGCCTTGAAGGTCTTCCCGAGCCTGATGCTGGTCGCGCTCAACTTGGCGGTGAGCACCGGCTTCACGGTGACGTCGGTGACCGACGCCTTGTGATGGGCGCTCTGGCCCGGCGTCTTCGGGCCGGTGGACGGCGTGTGGCACGTCGTGCAGGTCTTCAACGTCGAGCCCTTGTGGGCCGTGGCGCCATGGCAGCCCGCGCCCGCAGCTGCGGTACCGCAGCCGGCAGCAGACTGGATGGTCGTCATGTCGGCGCCCGGCTCATGGCACGTCCAGCAGGTAGCGGCTGCGCCACTCTGGGGGTGCGCATCAAAGCCCGTGTGGCAGGTCTGGCACTGGGCGTTCGACACGTTGGCAGAGCTGTACGGCACGCTGGTGTGGCAGGAACCGCAACTCGTCCCGCCGTGCGAGTAGCCTCCGACCGCGGATGCCGGGCCCGCCGTGAGCCCGAGGATCGCGACCACAGCCAGCGCCGCGAACACCAGCAGGGTGAGCGCAGGCGTCAGACGCCCGCGATGTACGTGCACGATTCCCATGCGTCTCCTTTGTGAGCTTACGAAGCCAGAATCGACTGCAAGAAGACACTTTACCGGGAATCGAGTGCCCTTGCCACCGAAACCCGTTGCGGCCTCGGCGGCGCGACTCCGGCGTCGTCGGGCGCCGCCGCGCATCCGGACGGCGCGGGCGCGCCGGACGCAGTATGCTGGGCGCGCCCGACCCGACAGCGCCACGGAGGAACCATCTTGCCGACAGCAGACCGCCCCCGCCGGCCCGCCGCGGCCTGGATCCTGACGATCCTCGTGCTCATCCAGGGTCTCGGCGGGCTCGCCGGCGGACTCGCGCTCACCATCAAGCCCGACGGTTCGATCATGGGGATGCCGGTCTCCTACCTCGACGGGTCGCCTTTCGGCGACTATCTGATCCCAGGGCTCATCCTGCTGCTCGTGCTCGGCGTGCTTCCACTGGTCGCCGCGGCCGGCCTCTGGCTGCGCCGCCGCTGGGCGTGGTACGCCTCGTTCGTGGTCGGTTGCGGCCTCATGATCTGGATCCTCGTCGAGATCACCATCATCCCCTACGACCTGCTGCAGGTCGTGTTCGGCGTCATCGGCGCGCTGATCGTCCTCGTCTCGCTGATGGCCTCCGTACGCCGCTTCTACGGCGTGCGCCTGCCGGGCGACGACTGACTCCCGGCGCCCGGCTTCATCCGCGCCGGGCCGACGCTTCCTGCGCCAGTCCGGGCTACACAGGTTCCTGCAGACCCACGCCGAACATGCCGATGGACAAGCAGGTACGAAGCCAGCGGGAGCTTCGGTGCGCACCCAGACGACCACCAGACAACGAGTGTTCCTCACCTTCGCCGCCGGCGATCTGCAGCGCGTGCGCCCCATCACGGCGCGGCTGCGGGCCGACGGGGCGCTCGCCCTCGACCACGGTCTCTCGAGCGAGCCCTTCGCGACCCAACGCGGCGAGATCGTCCGCGCCAGCCTCCTCGCGCGCCTGCGCCGCTGCGAGGGCGCGCTGTGCCTCTATGGGGCGCGCACGCTCGACGACGCGTGGGTGCGGTGGGCGCTGGAGGCCGCGGCCGAGCTGCGCCTTCCCCTTCTCGGCGCGGCGCTGCCGGGTGAGGCCACAGGCGAGAGCGAGCGGTTCCTCACCGGCCTGGGCGCGGAGCTGGTCCCACTGAGCTGCGACGCCATCGCCACGACGGCGCGCACCTTGGCCGTCAGGCCGCGCGTCGCGCCGATCGACGCCGCGGCGATCGCAGAGACGCTCTACCTGATGCGGCACCAGGTGCGCTAGCAGGCGCGCCGCGCGGCCGAGCCGCGTTCCTCCTCTCCGCAGGCATCACCCGGGCGCGCCGTGGGAACACGTGCGTATGGGCGGCGGCCGCCGAACCGGTCGACCGGCGCGGATGTCGACGACCGGGTGCGCCGCCCTTGCCTCACCGCTCCCGAGGAGGGCCTCATGGACATCGGCATCATCGGCTCGGGCCAGGTGGCGCAGACGCTGGCCGCCAAGCTGCTCGAGCTCGGCCACCACGTGATGATCAGCTCGCGCGACGCAGCGAAGCCCAAGGATCGCGGCGAGTGGGGCGCCATCCCGTCGGCCGACGACTTCGCCGAGGCGCAGCGCCGGCTCGGGCGACGTGCGGCGGCGGGGGGCTTCGCCGACGCCGCCGCCCACGGCGCGGTGATCATCAACGCGACCGCCGGCGAGCATTCGCTGGCCGCGCTGGAAGCCGCAGGCGCGGGCCACCTCGCCGGCAAGATCCTCGTGGACGTGGCCAACCCGCTCGACTTCTCCGCAGGGATGCCGCCGACGCTGCTCTACTGCAACACGGACTCCCTGGGCGAGCGCATCCAGGCGGCCTTCCCGGACGCCCGCGTCGTCAAGTCGCTGAACACCGTGAACGCCCACGTGATGGTCGATCCACGTCAGCTCACCGAGCCGACCGCGATCTTCGTCGCCGGCGACGACCAGGAGGCCAAGGACTGGGTCCACCACGAGCTGCTCGAGCGCTGGTTCGGGTGGGAGCAGGTGCTCGATCTCGGCGACATCGGGGCCGCACGAGGACTCGAGATGTGGATGCCCCTCTGGCTGAAGCTGTGGGGAGCCGCCGGCACCGGCGCGTTCAACATCCGCGTCGTGACGTCGCCCTGAGGGGTGCACGAGGGAGTGACGGCGAGAGGAGGGCCGGCTCCGGAGCGCCGCGCGGCCGGACGGCCTCAGCGCGGCGGGTCGCACACGCTGCAGGGCCTGTAGCCGTCCGCCTTGGCGTGGGCCAGCTTCATGGCGATGCGGCTGGAGGAGAGATATCGGCACCCTTTGAGGTGGTAGCACTCCCCCGTGGCGGTGACGTAGACGGTGGTGATGTCTGCGGAGGCCGAGGAGGATGCCGATCCCGCGGCGGCAGCGCCGCCCGAGCCGCCGCCGGAAGAGCCCGACGTCGAGCCGCCGCCTGAGACACCTCGCGTGATGGGGGCGCCCGAACGCGCGAAGCCCCAGCGCACGGCGCCACCGCTCGTGACGGTGAGCGTGATGGAGCCGCTTCTCTGCGTGCTGAAGACGCGAGCGCCGCCGACGCGCAGGCGCTTCACCGCATCGTTCGACGGGTGGCCGTAGGAGTTGCTCCCCACGCTGATCACCGCGGTACGCGGCCGGGCACCGGCGACGAAGCCGGCGGTGGTCGAGTACCGCGAGCCGTGGTGGGACACCTTGAGCACGTCCACGGGCGGGCCGCGGGCGAGCGTGGCGCCCGCCGCGGCCTCGCCGGAGCCCGTGGCGTCACCGGTGAAGACGACGCGGCGCTCCGCGGCATCCAGCTCGAGCACCAGGCTGTCGGCGTTGGCGTCGCCGCTGAGGCCGCCGGGCGACAGCACCCTCACCGTGACCTTGCCGAACCGCTGCGTGAGGCCGCGGCGGGCCTGCACGACGACGGTGCCGGCGCGGCGGAGCGCAGTCGCGAGCCTGCCTCGCACGGCGCCGGCCACCCACACGCGCCGCGGCCGGTACTCCGTCACCAGGGGCGGCAACCCGCCGGTATGGTCGGCGTGCAGATGCGAGATCACGAGCGTGTCGAGGCGACGCACCCCGAGCCGCGCGAGCGCCGCCTCGACCGCGCTCTCGGAACCGCGCGGGCCGCCGTCGATCAGCCCGGTCCAGGCGCCGCTGCGAAGGACGGCGGCGTCGCCCTGCCCCACGTCGACGAACACGACGCGCAGCGCCGGCGACCCGCCGGATGCGGACCCGCCGGCGGAGCTCGCGGCCGCCGTCCCCCCGCCGTTGGGGCAGGTTTCGGCGTGGCGGTGCGCTCCGGCCCAGCGCTGGGCGCCCGCGTGGCCGTCGTGCTCGCGGCGGAGGATGGCGTCGCCACCGCTCCGGCGGAGCCGCCGCAGCCGCTCGTCGCCGCAGCTGCAAGGACGGCGACGGCCAGCAGTGCGGCGACGAGCGAGCGAAGGAGAAGGATGGTGCCGGTCACAGGGTGAAACTACCAGCCCGGCCGGACGCCTCCTCCCCCGGCACGTCATCCGCTTCCCTGCGCACGACTACCGCCTCCTGCCGTCACGCGTCTCCGTGCGGCAATCGCGCGGAACGGGTACAAGGGCGGCAACCGACGGCCGCAAGGAGGACCGTGTCCGACGCCACCGACCCCACCGCGTCCACCGATACGGGCGCCGCCCTCGCCGCGTTCGTGCGCCGCCTGCCCAAGGCCGAGCTGCACCTCCACCTCGAGGGTACGCTCGAGCCGGAGCTGCTCCTGGAGCTCGGCCGTCGCAACGGCATCGCCCTGCCCTGCTCCTCGGCCGAGGAGTGCCGCGCCCAATACCGCTTCAGCGACCTCCAGCACTTCCTGACCATCTACTACGCGGGCGTCACCGTCCTCGTCACCGAACGGGACTTCCACGACCTCACCGCGGCCTATGTGCGCAGCGTGGCCGCGGACGGCGCCCGCCACGTGGAGGTCTTCTTCGACCCGCAGAGCCACGTCGCGCGGGGCGTGCCCTTCGACGCCGTGGTCGGGGGCATCGCGAGCGCCCTCCGCTCGGGCGAGGTGGAGTCGGGCGTGAGCTGGCGGCTCATCATGTGCTTCCTGCGCGACCGTCCCGCCACCGAGGCCATGGAGATGCTTGAGCTGGCCATGCCCCACCGGGACGTGATCGCAGGAGTCGGGCTTGACTCCTCCGAGATCGGCCACCCGCCGGAGGAGTTCGCGGCGGTGTACGAGAGGGCACGGGCGGCCGGCTTCATCGCCGTCGCGCACGCCGGCGAGGAGGGCCCGCCCGCGTACATCACCGAGGCGCTCGACGTCCTCGGGGCGCGCCGCATCGACCACGGGGTCGCCGCCATCGACGACCCCGACCTGCAGCGGCGGCTCGCCGACGACCGCATCCCGCTGACGATGTGCCCGCTCAGCAACCTCGAGCTGCAGGTGACGCCCGACCTCACGAAACATCCGCTGAAGCGGCTGCTGGACGCCGGCGTCGTCGTGACGGTCAACTCCGACGACCCCGCCTACTTCGGCGGGTACCTGCTCGACAACTACCTCGCCGCGCAGCAGGCGCTCGGCCTGAGCCACGGTGACCTGGCGCAGCTGGCGCGCAACTCGATCACCGCGTCCCTGCTTCCCCCGGAGCGGAAGGCCGAGCTGATCGTCGAGATCGACCGCGTCGCGGCCGAGGCCTGAGGCCGCGGGGCGGCTTCGCCGCCGCGGCCCCTCTCAGGCCGTCACGCCGCCGTCGACCACCACGGTGCGGCCGGTCATGAAGCTGCCGTCGTCGCTGGCCAGGAAGGCGACCGCGGCGGCGAGCTCCTCGGGACGCCCGATGCGCTTGAGCGGATAGGCGTCCTCCATCCCGTCGGCATAGGCGACGGGGTCGGGCGCCGCGGCGATGGCGTCGGCCAGCATCGGCGTGTCGAAGATGGCCGGTGAGACGCTGCAGACGCGCACGCCGTCCGGGCCGTGATCGATGGCGAGCGCACGGGTCATCATCACCACGCCGGCCTTGGCCGCCGAGTAGACGGCCGCGCCGGGCTCGCCGTGGATGCCCGAGTCGCTCGCCAGGTTGACGATGACGCCGCTCCCATGAGGCACCATGTGCCGCAGCGCCGCCTTGCACATGAAGTACGTGCCCTTGAGACAGATGCCGACGCACCACTCCCAATCCTCCTCGCTCGTGTCGAGGATGGACTTCTCGAGCCAGACGCCGGCCGAGTTGACGAGGATATCGAGGCCGCCGAAGCGCTCGAGCGTCTCGGCGACGAGACGGTCGCAGTCGGCGACGGAGGAGACGTCTCCCAGCACGACCGCGTGCTCGCGCGCGTGGCCGAGCTCGCGGGAGCGCACGGCCGCCCGCGCGGCCACGGCCTGCGCCCTCGCCGCGTCGCGGCCGCCGACCGCCACGCCCACGCCCTCCTCCGCCAAGCGGTAGACGATCGCCTCGCCGAGGCCCGAGGAGCCGCCGGTGACGAGGGCCACCTTGCCGTCCAATCCGCGCATGTCTCCTCCTACTGGGCCGCGTAGCCCCCGTCGACCGGCAGCAGCACGCCGGTGACGAAGCTCGCGTCGTCGCTGGCCAGGAACGCGACCGCGGCGGCCGCCTCAGAGGGCAGACCGATGCGACCGATCGGATGCGCCTCGTTGAGCACCTCGCGATACGTGGCGGGCGTCATGCCGATCTGGTAGGACTCCTTGACGAAGAGAGGCGTGTCGATCTCGCCGCAGCAGATGGCGTTGACGCGGATGCCGCGGGCAGCGTAGTCGAGCGCCATCTGCTTGGTGAGCAGGGCCACGCCGCCTTTGCTGGCGCAGTACGCCGCGGCGGCATGATCGCCGACGAGCGCGGCGACGGAGGCGTTGTGGACGATCGCGCCGCCCCCCTGCGCCAGCATCACCGGCACGACGTGATGCGCGACGAGGTAGACCGCGCGCAGGTTGACGCCGAGCTGGCGGTCCCAGGCCTCCTCCTCGACCTCGTGCACCTCGCCGGGCTCGAAGACGCCGGCGTTGCTGAAGAGCACGTCGAGGCGCTCGTGGCGGGCGACGACGTCGGCCACGAGCGCCTGCACCTGATCGCCGCGCGTGACGTCGCAGCGCGCGGCGCTCGCGAGCTCGAGGCCGCGGCCGCGCAGCGCGGCCGCCGCGGCCTCGGCGGCGTCGCCGTCCAGGTCGGCGATCACGACGGCGGCTCCTTCTTCGAGCAGCCGCTCCGCCGTCGCCAGCCCGATGCCCGAGGCGCCGCCGGTGACCAGGGCGACCCTGCCCTCGAACCGGCGGCACTTGACGGCGCCGGACCCACCTGCGCGGCTCACAACGCCGCCTCCGCGCGCTCCACCGGCGCCGTGAACGCGCCGTGGTCCAGCGCCCGCTTGTACTCCGAGTCCATCTCGAGCATGCCGCCGGGGAACCCGTACTCCTTCTGCAGGCTCACGAAGTCGTCGCAGGTGAACGCCTGCGCCGGGAAGACCCCTGCCTCGGGGTTGCCCTTGTAGCCCTGGAGCCTGCCGCTGGCCAGCAGCTCCAGCGCGATCACGCCAGGGAAGGCCGTCTGCGCCACGACGCCCTGGGTGCCGTAGAGGGCCACGCTCTCCTGGTTGTCGGCCACCTGATACAGGTAGATCTCTCGCTCCATTCCGTCCTTGCGACCCCTGACCCACGTGCCCCCGCACGTCTGGCCCACGTACCGCTTGCCGATCTCGTTGGGGTCGGGGGCGGCCGCCTCGACCACGTCCCGCGGCCGCACCTCCTTGCCCCTCACGTTCACCGGCTTCAACGAGTGCATGTTGACGGACTTGAAGACCTCCATCGCCTGGATGAACTCGTCCCCCAGCGCGTACTTGAAGGTCGCCTTCTTGACGCCCTTGAGCAGGTGCTCGAAGTAGCCGACGTGCACCACCTCCTCGTGCTCCACGTGGGCCACGTCGACCCAGCCGATGCCCTCCGGCAGGTAGAACGGCTCGGGGTCGGAGAGCGGCGGCACGGTGTAGAAGCCGCGGTCCCGCTCCCAGACCACGGCCGGGTTGGTGCATTCCTCGATCGTCATCCAGATGGAGAAGCCGAAGCTGATGCCGGAGAAGCCGGGGATCTCGAGGTTGGCGCCGTCACGCACGCCGATCTCGTCGATCTCGTCGAAGAAGTGGTCGGCCGCGTAGCGGCAGTACCAGTCGGCCATCCCCGGCTCGACGCCAAAGCCCATGAGGCCGAGCTTGCCGATCCTCTCGAACTCCCCGCTCAGCGCGAGCTCATCCTGCCCGAGGACCGTCCCCGCCTGGTTGCAGGGATCGGTCGGATGCGGGATCGAGAGGGTCGTCGAGGCGTCCATATGGTGCACGCGCGCCTTGAGCGCCGCCTGGAGCGTGTACGGGTTGAACTCGACCGGCAGGAAGCTGCAGAGCACGTCGACGCCGTGCACGGCACACAGCGCGACGACGGCGTCCACGTCGGCGGCGTCGACCTGCTCGGCCGGGAACCGCTTCTCGTCGCCCATCCGCGCGGACGCCGCCTGCGCCTTGGCGAGGTCGTAGTCCGCCAGCACCATCGTCTCGAAAAGCTCTCCGCCCGGATCGCGGCGCCTGGCGATCGCCGCCGTGGACTCCCCCACCCCGCCGCTGCCGACGATGAGTACCTTCATGACGCCCCCGCTCCTCGTGATGTGTGGCGGCCCCGGCCGCTGGTCACTGCACCCTGCACGCGGTCCCGGCCGCCCGGTCGTTCCCCTGGCCGAGCACGATGGGTTCACGATACGTCGCGGCTCGCGAGCGTCAACGAGCGATTCTTGGGCAAACTGAGCGGCCGTGCCACACACCGCGGGCCGTCACGCGTGGCAGGTGCCGGCGCCCGACGACCGCTCAGGTGCGGGCGAACCGGGCGCGAAAGCGTTCGGCGGCCCGCGGTCGCAGCGGCCGCCCATGAGAGAACAGCTGCCGTCGCGAACTCGAGCTCCGAGAGCCGCGAAAGGCTCTCCATGCCCTCGGCGACGTCCTCGAAGACCGGGCCGGCGGCGAGACGACCCACGTTGGTGGCCGCGTCACCGGCGAAGAGCACGCCGCCGTCCCGCGGCAGCAGAAGCGCGAGGTGCCCGGCCGTGTGCCCCGGCGTATGCACGGCCGTCATGCCGGCGAGCGGCAGCACGTCGCCGTCCTGCACCTCGTGCTCGATCACGATGGGGTCCCCGGTGCGCGCGGCCGACATGCCGCCGACGGTGCGCACGATCGCCGTGCGGATCAGACCGGGGCCGGGCTCGAGGGTGCGGCCGCGCACCCCGTCGCGCATGGCGGCGGCGTCCGCCGCGTGCATCCAGACCTCGGCGCCGGTGTGCGCCTTGACCGCGGCGAGCCCGCCGACGTGGTCGCCGTGCAGGTGCGTGACGATGACGCCGCAGAGCTCCTCGGGCGCGCGGCCGAGTGCCCGGAGCCCCGCGCCGATGCGCTCCGCTCCGGGCTTGATGCCCGTGTCGATCAGCACGAGCCCCCCGTCGTCGTCCTCGACGAAGAAGACGTTCACGCCGCCGAGCCCGAGCTGGTACACGCCGGCTGCGACCGGCGCCGGGATGACACTCCTCATACGTGCCCCTTTCGCGTGCCGCCACCAGTATGCCACCGAACGCCTCGCCGCAGACGCAGCGCGTCGCACGCCCGGAGCCCGGCTCCTGCCCCTCGAGACCGACACCGCTCGCATGCAGGAGGAGCGCGACGGGCGGGGAACACCCACGGGAGCGCCGACGAAGGCGCAAGGGCATTCGAGGAGGAGGCCATGGACACCACCGTCGACTACAACGTGGACAGCGGAGCGCTAGGGGCGCTGCTCGCCGTCTACATCATCGTCGTCATCGCGATCTACGTGGTCGCGGTCATCGGCCTGTGGAAGATGTACGTCAAGGCCGGCAGGCCCGGCTGGGCCGCCATCATCCCGATCTACAACTGGTGGGTCTGGGTCGAGATCATCGGCAGGCCGCGCTGGTGGTTCTGGGCGTTCCTCGCCTACATCCTCCTGTCCTGGATCCCGATCGTGAACGTCATCCTCGGCATCCTGATGTTCGTCCTCTTCCTGCTGGGCTGCCTGGACATGGCCAAGTGCTTCGGCAAGGGCGCCGGGTACGGTATCGGCCTCTGGCTGCTGAGCTTCGTCTTCATGCCGATCCTCGGCTTCGGCGACGCACAGTACGTCGGTCCCGTCGCCGCCCCCGCGGGCGGCATGGGCACGCAGCCACCGCCGCCGCCGCCGCCCGCGGCCGCCATGCCGCCGGCCCCACCGGCCGCCCCGGCGGCTCCGGTGACGCCGGTCGCCCCCGCCACGCCGACACAGCCGGTGACGCCGGCCGCCGAGCCCGCCGCGCCGGTGACGCCGCCGGCCGCTCCGACCGAGGCTGCCCCGGAGAAGACGGCCGCCACGGAGGCGGCACCGGCGGCCGACGCCGCAGATGCCGCCGTTCCCGAGGCGCCGGCCACGCCTCCAGAGGCGCCCGCGGCGCCCGACGCGCCGCCGGCCGCTCCGCCGTCGAGCTCACCGCCTCCGCCTCCGCCGCTGGCCTGAGGTCTGACGGCATCTGAAGACCCGGACGGGCCGGGGCTGCGCCGCAGCCCCGGCCCGTCGCCGTTCCGTCGCCGACGCATCCCGCACCTGCGCACGATGACGCGGCGCCTTCGGCAGGCCGGCGGCGTGCCCGAGGCCGTCAACAGCCGTCGCGTTTCCCCCGCTCCCCACCGGGGCAGGCACACCCGTAACAGGACTGAATTACTCTGGTTTCCGCGGCGACGCGGGACCGTGTCTCAGAAGGGGAACCCATGCGACTCTCCACAACCAGCCTGGCGCGAGGCTCCGCACGGAGGCCGTGGCTGACACTCGCGCTCTGGGCGGCAGCGCTCCTCGCCGCCGGCGCGATCATCGCCCTCGTGCTCCCCGGCAGCCTGACCGCACAGTACAGCTTCCTCGGCGATCCCGACTCCAAGCGCGGCCTCGACCTGCTGCAGCAGCGCCTGGACCTGCCGCAGAAGGCCAACGAGGTCGTGATCGTGCGCTCGCAGACGGCCACGGCGACCGACCCTGCCTTCCGAGCCGGCGTGCTCGCGCTGCAGAAGGACATCGCCGCCCTTGGCCCTGGTGTCGTCGACAGCGTCGCCAGCGCCTACGAGGGCGGCGACGAGACGCTCATCTCCGCAGACGGGCAGACGACCATCCTCCCCATCGTCATGGCCGGGGACCTGGCGCAGGCGGACGAGAACATCGACAAGGTGCACGACATCGTCCACGCCGCGGACGGCAAGGCCGGTCTCGACACTCTCGTCACCGGCACGGCCAGCATCAACAGTGACTTCAGCCAGACGGCCGAGACCGACCTGCGCAAGGGCGAGGGCATCGGCGTGCCGATCGCGCTCGTCATCCTGCTCGTCGTCTTCGGCGCCGTCGTCGCGGCCGGCCTGCCCATCGTCCTCAGCCTCGTCGCCATCACCGCGGCCGTGGCGCTGACGGCCCTTGTCGGCCAGACCTTCGACGTCTCCATCTTCGCCATCAACATGGTGAGCATGATGGGCCTGGCCACCGGCATCGACTACTCGCTGTTCATCATCTCGAGGTTCCGCGAGGAGCGGACACGCGGTCGCGAGAAGATCGAGGCGATCGCAGTCACCGGCGGCACCGCAAGCCGTGCCGTGCTGTTCAGCGGCCTCACGGTCGTGCTCGCCCTGCTCGGCCTCGTCATCGTGCCGACCAACATCTTCGCCAGCCTGGCGATCGGCGCCATCCTGGTGGTGAGCATGTCGGTGGTCGCGGCCCTCACGCTGTTGCCGGCCGTGCTCAGCCTGCTCGGCGACCGGGTCAACAGCCTCAAGCTTCCATACCTCGGCCGCCGGCTGCTCGACGGCCACGCCGAGGGACGCACCTCGTGGATCGCACGGGTGGCCCAGCGCGCCATGAGGCGGCCGGCGATCGCTCTGGTCGTGGGGGTCGGCATCCTGCTGCTCTGCGCGTACCCCGCGCTCGACATGAAGACGGGCGTCTCCGGCGTCAGCACCTTCCCGGACGGCTTCGACAGCAAGCAGGGGTTCGCCGTGCTCGACACGCAGTTCTCGGCCGGCGGCGTCAGCCCCGTGCAGATCGTCGTCGACGGCCGGGTCGACGACCCGGCCGTCCAGTCCGGGATCGAGCGCCTCAAGGACGAGCTCGCCACAGACACGTCGTTCGGACCGGTCCAGACGCAGACGGCGAAGTCGGGCACGCTGGCGCTGCTCTCCGTGCCGGTCAACGGTGACGCCGTGGGCGATCTCGCACTGGCCAAGGTCCGCGAACTGCGAGGAACGACGGTGCCGGCGGCCTTCGCCGGGTCCGGCGCCGGCGTGTACGTGACCGGGCAGAGCGCCTTCAACGTCGACTACATCGACATCGTCAACCGGTACTTCCCGTGGGTCGTGGCCCTCGTCCTCAGTCTCAGCTTCCTGCTGCTGCTGGTCGCGTTCAGGTCGGTGGTCATCCCACTCAAGGCGATCCTGATGAACCTCCTGAGCGTGGGAGCCGCCTACGGCCTGATCACCCTCGTCTCCCTCAAGGGCTGGGGCGCCGACTTCCTCGGCTTCCAGCAGGTCGAGGCCGTCGAGCAGTGGGTGCCGCTGTTCCTCTTCGCGGTCTTGTTCGGCCTCTCGATGGACTACCAGGTCTTCCTGCTCAGCCGCATCAAGGAGGCGTGGGACCGCACGCACGACAACACCTTGGCGGTCTCGGAGGGCGTCAACGCCACGGCGGGGATCATCACCGGCGCGGCGCTCATCATGGTCGCCGTCTTCGCGGGCTTCGCCGCCGGCGACCTCGTGATGTTCCAGCAGATGGGTTTCGGCCTGGCCGTCGCCGTGCTGCTGGACGCGACGCTGATCCGCACGCTGCTGGTGCCTGCGGCGATGAAGCTGCTCGGCGGCTGGAACTGGTACCTGCCGGGCTGGCTGGAGTGGCTGCCGCACCTGAGCATCGAGGGTGCGCCGAGTCCCGACATCGCGCCGGCCCCCGGCAGCGGGAGCGGCCCGTCCGGCCCACCGAGCGGGCCCGCCGTCTCGCCGATCCCGGCGGAGGAACGAGCAGCGTGAGACACGTGAGGTCGGCAGGTCCGCTTCGGCCCCACCGCCCTCATCGCGCCGCAGGACCGCGCGCTCCGGCCGGCCGGCCGGAGCGCGCGCCTCGTGTGAGCG
Source organism: uncultured Thermoleophilia bacterium (assembly GCA_963736645.1). Classification (GTDB taxonomy): domain Bacteria; phylum Actinomycetota; class Thermoleophilia; order UBA2241; family UBA2241; genus CAIXSE01. Next base: position 603,856 of record CAVTPJ010000002.1, read on the forward strand.
AGACGAGAGCGCCGACCAGGGCCAGCGCCGCGCCCACCGCCATGGCGTAGCCGTACCCCTGCGCATAGCCCTCGACGGCACGGGCGGCGAGGCCGGAGTCTCCCCCCGCATGGCCGTGCGAGAAGAGCAGCCGGCTGCCGAGCCGGCCGAGCTGGCTGGCGGCGATGCCGCCGAGCAGGGCGACGCTGAGCGACTGGCCGGCCGTGCGCATCGTCCCCATCATCGCGCTGGCCACGCTCAACTGGTCGCGCCGTACGCTGCCCATGATCGCCGAGGCGTTGGGGGCGCTGAAGGCCGCCATGCCGAGACCGACGAGGCCAAGGTACGCGGCGACCCGCCACACGGGTGCGTCGCCGGGCATGGCGGCGAGCAGCACCATGCCCGCGGCGATGGTGACCATGCCTCCGGTCGTGAGCACGCGCGAGCCGATGCGGTCGCTGAGACGGCCGCTGAAGGGGCTGAGCACGGCCATCAGCAGCGGCTGGCTGAGGATGAGAAGGCCGGTGGCCGTCGCCGAGAGGCCTTGCACGATCTCGAGGTGGATGGCGGTGAGCACACTGATGGCGTACAGCGCCATGTAGTTCAGCAGCGCGGCGAGGTTGGCGGCCGCGAACAGCCGGTTGTGCACCAGGAGGTCGAGGTCCAGGACGGGGTCGGCCACGTGGCGCTCCACGACGACGAAGGCGACGAGCGCCGCGCCCGACAGCAGGAGCAGCCCCGCAGTCGCCGGCTCCGCCCATCCCCACTGCGGCGCGAACGTGAGCGGCACCAACAGGCAGATCAGGAACAAGCCCAGGAGCGCCGTGCCGGCGATGTCTACCCGCGACGCACCCTCGACCCGCTCCGAGTGCGGCAGCATCATCGAGCCCCAGATGAAGACGGCGAGGCCGATCGGCAGGTTGATGAGGAAGATCCACCGCCAGCCGAGCGCGTCGACCAGGAAGCCTCCCAGTGGCGGCCCGACGCTCAGGCCGATGTACACCGCCATGACGTTCACGCCCAGCGCGCGACCACGCTCCTGCGGCGGGAAGACGGCGGTGACGATGGCGGCCGACGTCACCACCATGAGTGCGCCGCCCACGCCCTGCACGATGCGGCTGCCGATGAGCCACGCCCCGTTCATGCTGAGCGCGGCAAGCAGCGATCCGATCGTGAACACGATGATGCCGAGGAGATAGAAACGCACGCGCCCGTGCTGGTCGGCGAGCCTGCCGAGCGGGATCAGGAGCACCGCTATGGTGAGCAGGTAGGCGGCCTGCACCCACATCGCCGCGGAGAAGGTGAGGCGCAGGTCCGGGCTCATCACCGGCAGTGCGACCGAGACGATCGAGCCGTCCAGCGGCGCCATGAAGGCGCCGATGGACGTCAGCGCGAGCAGCTCCCAGCGGCGCCGATGAGCGTCCTCGTCCGTGATGCGCTGCAGCAGACCCACGAGGATCGCTCAGCAGCCGGGCGGCGAGGATGCGCTGCACCCGGCAGGCGGAAGACAGCTCGTGCGCACGTTCCGCCTTCCCCGCACGACGCTCCCAGTCTCCATCGTGGCTCGCTCCTTCGCCGTCCGCCGGACCGGGTCGAGCTTACAGGCAAGGCCCTGCGGAAGGCGACTGCCTCGAGCGCGACCTCGACCCCGGTCTTGGAGTACGCTGAGACGCGGGGCATGGCCGCAGCCCCGTTGCACGCGATCGACCGCGCCCACGACGAATCCGGTGACGGAGGCACGACATGACGGCTGGAGCTCCACGGCCCGGGGACGCCGCCCGGGTCTTCATGATCGACAACTACGACTCGTTCACCTACAACCTCGTGCAGTACCTGGGCGAACTCGGCGCCGACATCACCGTGAAGCGCAACGACCACGTGACGCTGGACGAGATCGCTGCGGCCCGGCCGACCCACCTCGTGGTCTCGCCGGGCCCGTGCACGCCCAACGAGGCGGGGATCAGCATGGACGCCATCGCCCGCTTCGGCGCCGAGAGGCTGCCGGTACTCGGGGTGTGCCTCGGCCACCAGGCGATCGGGCAGGTCTTCGGCGGCGTCGTGCGCCGTGCCGGAGCGCCGGTGCACGGCAAGACGGACGAGATCCACCACGACGGCCACGGCGTCTTCGCCGGACTGCCCGACCCGTTCACCGCCACCCGCTATCACTCGCTCGTGGTCGACGAGGCGCTTCCCGAGTGCCTCAAGCTCACGGCGTGGAACGAGGGCGGCGTCGTGATGGGCTTGCGTCACCGCGAGCTGCCCGTGCACGGCGTGCAGTTCCACCCCGAGAGCGTGCTGACGACGGTCGGGCTCGACCTGCTGGGGAACTTCCTGCGCCTGACCGGGGGCGCCGCCTGAAGCGGCGCCCTCTGAACGTCGCCTTGCGTGACCCCGGAACGCGAAAAGGCTCCCGCCCCAAAGGGCAGAAGCCATCAGCAGTGGTGGGCGACGTTGGAATTGAACCAACGACCTCCTGCTTGTCGAGCAGGCGCTCTCCCAACTGAGCTAGTCGCCCACGCAGGACCGGGAGTATAGCAAGGTCGCGGCGCGGTGTCAGCCGAGCGCCGCGCCGCGACCCGAACGCGTCAGCGGGAGCGCTTGCCCGGCACGCGACGCTTGACGCCGGTCTTGTTCCAGGAGCGGCGGGCCCCGCCGTTCCAGAGGAGCTTGCCCGGGCGCGGCTGCACCTGGTGGCTCTCGAGGATGACGCGCTTCTCGTAGTCGAAGCTCGGCAGGTCGTGGCGCTCGAGCGTCGCGCCGATCAGCCGCTCGATGGCGACCAGATCGTGCACGTCCTCGGCGGTGAGCAGGCTCACGGCGATGCCGCTGGCGCCCGCACGGGCGGTGCGCCCGATGCGATGCACGTAGTCCTCGGGGTTGGTCGGGATGTCGAAGTTGATGACGTGCGTGATGTTGTCCACGTCGATGCCGCGCGCGACCACGTCCGTCGCGACGAGGACGGCGATCTTGCCGCTCTTGAAGCCGTCGAGCGCCTGCTGGCGCTGGCCTTGGGAGCGGTCGCCGTGGATGGCCTCGCAGGTGATGCCGGCCTTGTTCAGCGTGCGCGCCAGACGCTCCGCCCGGCGTCGTGTGCGCGTGAAGACCAGCGTGCGGTCGGGGTCGTGATGGCGGAAGTACTCGACCAGCAGGTCGACCTTCTGCTCGTGGTTGACCGGCAGGACCTTCTGCTCGACGTTCTCGACCGGCTGGGCGCTGCCACCGAGCTCGATGAAGACCGGGTCGTGCAGCGTGTCCGCGATGATGCTGAGCACGGTCTTGGTCATCGTGGCGCTGAAGAACAGGTTCTGGCGCTTCGACGGGATCGCGTCGATGATGCGCTTGACGTCCGGCCAGAAGCCCATGTCGAGCATGCGGTCGGCCTCGTCGAGGACCAGGGTGTCGACGTTGTCCAGCAGGATGTCGCCCTGGCGCAGCATGTCGAGCAGGCGGCCCGGCGTGGCGACCAGCAGATCCACGCCCTTGCGGATGCGCTTGGCCTGCGGGTCGTAGGGCACGCCCCCGAAGACCGCGACGACGCTGCGCCCGCTGTAGGTGCTCAGAGTCTCGCCTACCTCTTCGATCTGCCCGCAGAGCTCACGGGTGGGGGTGACCACGAGGGCAGAGGGGTGAGCTGTGCGGCCGTCGGCTACGGTCGGGCCTGTCATGCGCTGGAGAATGGGCAGGACGAAAGCGGCCGTCTTGCCGGTACCGGTCTGCGCACAGCCCACCACGTCGCGTCCGTCGAGGACGCGCGGGATGGCTTGTTCCTGGATGGGAGTGGGGTCTTCGTAGCCCATCGCGGCCACGCCGGCGAGCAGGTCGCCGGCGAGGCCGAGAGCGGCGAACGCCGGGATGTCGACCTCGGGGGCAGGGCCGGCGGGGCGCTCCGCGTGCTTGCGCTCCGTGTAGCTCTCATCGACGCCCTGGCCGCCGCGGTCGCCGCGGCGGCCCCGGTCGCGGCCGTGATCGCGGTCGCCGCGGCCCTTGCCGCCCCGGTCCCGCTCACGCGATCCGCGGTCGTCGCGCCCGCCGCTGCCTTCACGGCGCTCGGCGCCGGACTTCTCCGTGCTGCCGGCGGAGGCGGTCTCGGCCGGCGCCGCTTGCGGCGCGCCGGCCTGCGGCGCGCCGTCCGCGCCGGCGCCGCTCCCGTGGCGGCGGCGGCCGCCGCGCCGGCGGCGCTTCTGCCCGCCCTCGGCGGACTGAGGGGCGGCCTGACCGCTGGAGGCGATGGTCGTTTCGGTGGTGCTGGGGGTCACAAGATCTCTCTTCCTTGACGGCTCCGTACGCGCCGAGCCACCGTGCTCCGCGGGCGGGCTTGAGTGCTCGCCTGGGATCAACGGGGTGCGCGGGAGTTCGTCGTGTGGGGGGCCGCCCTCTGGGCGGCCAGACTGACTACGGACTGGTGTTCCTTTCTTTCAGAACACTGCCCGGTCGTCACAATGTCTGGGGGGTCTGCTGCGGGAGGAAGGCCCGGCGCGAGGCGCCTGGGGAGAAACCGGCTCCCGTCTTCTGAATCAAACCTTATCAGGTCTGCATTCTACCCTCAAGCCCGGACGCCAACACGCAGAGAGCCGGCGGCGAGGTGCTCGAGCGAGCTGCGGGGCAGCGGAGATCCACAGCTGACGCCGCGAATGTGTCGCCCGGCCAGACAACCACCGTTTCTCGGCGGGCGGCGATGCTACCATCCTGGAAGCGGGCGGCGAGCCGACCGGCGTGTCCGATGCCGACCGGCATGAAGCGCCGGTCGCTGCCGAGAGAGCGGGGGAGCGCGTCATGAGCCATTTCATCCTCGTCTGCGAGCGTGACCCAAAGCCCGGCACGGAGCGCTCCGACCAGCTGCGCGCGTGCTCCGACCTGCTGCAGCCGCAGGGCGTCGAACCACGTGCGCCGACGCTCATCGTCGAGCAGGGGCTGGCGCTCGCCCTGGTGGATACGAGCGGCGGCGCCCCTGTCCATGCGTCCAGCGTCTGCGTGGGGTGCATCCTCGATGCGCCGGGAGAATGGTGGCGGCCCGGCGCGACCGCGCCCGACGGCACCTACGCTCTCTGCCGCTGCTCGACGGACGAGGTCGAGATCGTCACCGACGTCATCGCGTCGCGCACCGTGTGGTACTACCACGACGCCGACGTCTTTCTGGCCTCGACGTCGCAACGCCCCCTCATCGCGCTGCTCCGCAGCTTCAAGCTCGAGCCGCAGGTCGTGACGTGGCTCGTGGCCTCGCGATCGCTCGGACCCTGCGCGTCCTACGACAAACGCCTGCTCCGCGCCCCGGCCGACGGGACGGTGCTGCTCGACCGGCGCGCCTGGTCCATCGACGTGCGCTCCCACTGGGAACCGCCCCAGGCCGATCCGGTCGGCGTCGACGAACACGTGCGGCGGCTGAACGAGGCCCTCGTGGAGACGTGCGGCTACCTGGCCGCCGACTCGGAAGACTGGCAGGTCTCGCTCTCGGGCGGGTACGACAGCCGCGCCATCCTCGTGGGGATGGTCCAGGCAGGGGCCGCGCCATCGTGCGTCACGTGGGGTCTGAGCACCGCGATCCGGGACGAAAGGAGCGACGCCTTCGTCGCGCGCGCACTGGCGCGCAGCCTGGACGTCCCCTTCGAGTACTTCCCGCTTGACGACGCGTCCTGTGCGGCCACGGACGCCCTCGAGGAGTTCATCGCCCTTTCGGAGGGGCAGGTCGTCGATCTCACCATGTACGCGGACGGATTCGCGGTGTGGCGGAGCCTCGTCGCCCGGGGCTGCCACGGGATCGTGAGAGGCCACGGCTACCAGTGGTCATACCTCGACGAGTTCCAGAACGACTGCAACGTGCGCTGGCACAACGGGGTGACCCTCATGTCCGAGTACGCTCCCATCCACCCCATCCATCGCCTGGGGCTGCCCGAGCAGGTCTGGCCCGAACGCTTCGAACGGCAGCGGGGAGAGAGCCTCCTGGAGTATCGCGACCGGCTGCAGCACTACGTCTACAACCCCGCCCGGATCGCACCCTTGAACCAGACGAAGACTTCCCACGTGGAGATCGCCAACCCGCTCCAGGCGCGGCGGGTATCCCGCGTGGTCGCGCGTCTGCCCGAACCGCTGCGACTGCACCCGGGAGCACTGGTCCAGCTGCTCGAGCGCCACGGACCCAAGGTGCCGTTCGCGAGCCGTCCGGCGGCGACGCCGCCCGACATCCTGTGCCGGCCGGAGATGCGCTCGGCCATCGCCGAGGCGTTGTGCACGGACACCGCCGTGCGGCTCTTCGATGCCGACGCGCTCGGGGACACGGTGCAGGCGATCCTGTGCCCACCTCGACAGCCCGGTCGCGCGGTCGTCGGGAAGGCCTTGCGGTCGGTGCTGCCGCGCAAGGCCCTGAACTACGCCAATCCTGTGGTCGGAGCTCGTCTCGACCGCCTGCAGATGGCGCTCAGGATGGTCATCGCGGCGCGCGCGGTGGAGCTCTTCGAGGACGACGCGCGCCTGCTGGACGCCCTGAAGTCGACGGACCGCCTCGCGCCACACGCGGCCGCGGGCGCCGGGCGGGCGTCCGTCGCGGCCGCGAGCGCCGGCATCCGGGGCACCCATGAGCCCGCGTCTACGCCCCGCTGGCCAGCGACTCCGGCGGCTCCAGGCGGCGGTCCGCCTTGCGGGCGCGCTTGACCTCGTACATCAGCATGTCGGCGCGCGTCAGCAGCTCGTCCGGGTCCTCGAGACCCCGCCAGTCCGCGATGACCGTACCGTAACTGAGCCTGATGGAGAGCCCCAGATCCTCCCCGGCCACACCGATCGCCGCATCCAGGCGCTCGACCAGGATGGTCGGGTCGGAGGGCGACTCGGCGACCACGCAGAACTCGTCTCCACCGAGTCTCGCGATGAGATCGGTCTCCCGGAAAGCGGCGCGCAGGGCGTCGGCGACGGCCCTCAGGACATCGTCCCCGTGCCTGTGCCCGAGCCGGTCGTTGATGGCCTTGAATCCGTCGATGTCGCCGTACAGCACGACGACCTTGGCTCCCGAGCGTTTCGCGCGCTTGGCCTGCTCGGGCAGCAGCACGTAGAAGCCGCGCCGGTTCTTGAGGCCGGTCAGCTCGTCGTGCAGGGAGAGCTGCTCCAGCCGGCGTTCGGTCTTCTTGCGCACCGCGATATCGCGCGAGATCGAGAGGACCATGAGCTCGCCGTCGACATCAGTCAGGCTCGAGCTGATCTCCACGGGGACCTGCTGGCCGTCACGGGACTTGCGCGCGCTCTCGTACACGATGCTGTCCTCGTGCAGGAGCCGCTCCATCACGCGCCGCAGCTGGCCGGGAGTGGCCGGCGCGTCGACGGCGCGCGGGGTCAGCCCCATCAGCTCCTCGCGGGTGTAACCGAGGAGCCTGCAGGCGGCGTCGTTGACCGCCGCGAAGCGCGAGGGCTCCCCGTGCGCGTCAAGGCCGTGCAGGTAGACGGCGTCGTTGCTGGCTTCGAACAGCAAGCGGTAGCGCCTCTGGCTCGCCCACAGCTGGCGCTGCATCGCCTGCAGCTCGTCGACCGCATCCTGCAGCCGGCGCCTCTGCGTGACGACGCGCTCGACGGCCCACCCCAGGCCGAGTCCGACCGCCGCATAGGCGGCCACACTGACGGCGTAGTGGTCCGTCTGCACGTCGTGCAGCACGAAGAAGGAGACCGTGGTCACGAGGATCGTCCACAGCGCCGTCAGCAGGCCGCCGCGCAGACCGCCGAGGCAGGCTCCCGCCACCACGAGCGGCACGCCCAGGATCTCGATCGCGGACTGGGGCAGAAGCAGCGCAAGGACGCCGTACAGCAGCGCGACGGCGGCGACGGCGCGATTGACGCGCACTGAGTTCACAGCGGCCTCTTGTGTCGGCGGGGGCGACAAGGTCGTCAGGCCCTCTCTGACTCGTGTCGGCACAACGCCCGCGACCTTGAGCGTGATGGCCGGCGTGGGGCGCGACTCACGCGCCTGAAGCCGTCAGGAGGCCGCGACTGCGCCCCAGTCGAAGGCATCCCCGACGGCGCGGAGGCGGGCGCGCGTCGGCTCATCGCAGAACGCGCCTTCCACTGCGTGCTCGTACATGGCCCGCGGGCTGTGCCCCAGGCTCACGGCCACGGCGCAGTCCGCCGAGAGCGACGTGTCCATGAGCGCCGGGTCGTCGCTGCCGATGGAGCACGGGACGCCGGCGGCGAGCATGACCGGCAGCGGATGGTGCTCGAGCGAGTCCACGACCCCGGTGCGCAGATTGCTCACCGGGGTGACGTCGCAGACGACGCGGCGACCGGCCAGCTCGGCGAGCAACGCCGGGTCGTCCACGGCGCGCACGCCGTGCCGCAGGCGGTCGGCGTGCAGGTCGTCCAGAGCGCTCCGGATGGATGCGGGCCCGGCGGTCTCGCCGGCGTGCGGCGCCGCCTTGAGGCCGCCCTCGCGGGCGATGGCGAAAGCGCGCGCGAACGGCGCCGGCGGGAACCTCGCCTCGCTCCCGCCGAGGCTGATGCCGGCGACGCCTCGATCGCGAAAGCGGACCGCCCATCCGGCGAGGCGCTCGCCGATCTCGGGAGGGAAGTCGCGCGTGACGTCCGGTGTGAAGCGGAGCTCCACGCCGTACTGCTCGCGCGCCTCGTCGGCGCCGTCGCAGTAGCCCTCGAAGACCTCCTGCCACGGCGTACCGCGCGCCACCGGCTCGGACGGGGAGAACAGGGGCTCGGCGTAGTGGCATCCCTGGGCGGCCAGGTCGGCGGCGTAGTCCGCCACGACCTCACGGAAGTCCCGCCCGTGCCGAAGCACCCGCGTGGTCTTGATCCAGACGCGGATGAAGTCGTCGAAGCTGCGGAAGCGGCAGAAGCGGCGAAGGCCCTCGACGGTGCGCGCCGGCAGCTTCACGTCGTTGCGCCGGCCGAACTCGAGCAGCCGGTCGGGGCGCATCGTGGCCTCGAGGTGCACGTGCAGCTCGATCTTTGGGTACGGCGCGCTCACCGCCCCATGCTACCGCAGGGCGCCGCGGCGCGAAGGCCGGCGCCCTGCGCACCCGGATTGACCCGCGCGCCCGCGCCGTGTAGAAGCTGAGGACGTCGCCGTCATCACGCCGCCGAGGGAGTCGCCATGCGCAGGTCAACGCTCGCCGTCATCGTCGTCGCCGTGCTGGCGGCCGTCCTCGCGCTCGGCCTGGCGGCCGTGAGCACCCACACGTCCGGGGCGGCCGAAGAGCCCGTGCCGGCGGCCGGCCCCACGGCCGGCACGTCGGCCTACGAGTACCTGGCCGAGCTCAGTGATGAGATCGGCCCGCGCGTCGCCGGACTCTCCGGCGAGACGCGCGCCGGCGACCGCATCCTCCAGTGGTTCGGCGACCTCGGATACGCGCCCGACACGCAGGAGTTCACCTACCGCGCCGGCGGCGAGCCCCATCGCTCGCGCAACATCGTCGCCGTCAAGCCCGGCGTCAGCGGCGAGCAGATCGTCATCGGCGCCCACTACGATTGCGTGGCCGCCGGTCGAGGCGCCTTCGACAATGCGAGCGGCGTCGCCCTCATGATGCAGCTCGCCGACGCCCTGCGCTCCGTCAGGACGCCGTACACGCTGGTCTTCGTCGCCTTCGGCGCCGAGGAGGCGGGCATGCGCGGCTCGGCGCACTACGTGGCCGAGATGAGCGAGCAGGCTCGGGCCGACACCGTGCTCATGATCAACTTCGACTCCGTCGCGACCGGCGACCGCCTCTACTGCTACAGCGGCAAAGACGCGCCGTGGCCGCAGCTCGCGCTGCGCAGCATGGCGCGCCAGCTCGGCGAGTACATCCTCACGAGCCCCGGGCTGAACAGGGATCACCCGTACGGCACCACCGGCGACTGGAGCGACCACGTGGCCTTCGAAAAGGCGGGCATCCCCTACCTCTACTTCGAGGCGACCAACTGGCTCCTCGGCGACAAGGACGGCTACCTGAACACCACCAAGGACCACGACATCTGGCACAGCAGGAAGGACACGCTGAGCTACATCGAGCAGCGTTACCCGGGCAGGCTCGAACGGCAGTTGGAGACCGAGTTCGAGGCGCTGAGCGCGTTCCTCATGGAGTTCGAGATCGGCGAAAGTCCTCCGCCAGCAGCTCCATGAGGAGGGCGTCGCGCCAGACTCCGTCCGCGACGCGCTCGTAGCGCCGGAGCACGCCGACGCGGCGGAAGCCGAGCTTCTCGTAGACGTGGATCGCGCGGGCGTTCTCCGCCGCGGGGTCGACGGTCAGGCGGTGGTGCCCGCGCTCGTCGAAGAGCCACCGGAGCAGCGTGTCCATGGCGTCGGGGCCCACGCCACGACCCTGCGCCGCCGTCCCCACGAAGATGTCGACGGCGGCCGAGAAGTAGTCGGGGTCTGTCTCTTCCGCGTACTGGATGCAGCCGGCGACGATGCCGGGGCGGCCGGCAGCCCCGTCCGCGGCATCCTCAGGGCGGCGCAGAGCGATGACGAAGGTCACCGCGTCCTTCTCGTCGACGCGCTCCCACTCGGCCCGGCGCCACCAGCGCGCGACCTCGGGTTCCTCCAGGATCGCGTGCAGCGCCGGGAGGTCGGCCGTCGCCACGGGACGCAGCGTGACGAGGCGACCGCAAAGCGCCGGAGGGATGTCGGGTGCGCGATGCACGGTCGCAGACTACCAGAGGAGTGCCCTGATGGGTCGGCTGCGCCCGCGGCCCCGCACCCTCCTACTTGCGCGGCTCGCTGCCGCCCGCGCGCCACACCAGGTACTCGTGCACGAACCCGTCCAGGTCGCCGTCGAGCACACTCTGCGCGTTGCCGACCTCGTGGCCGGTGCGGAGGTCCTTGACCATCTGATACGGGTGCAGGACGTAGCTGCGGATCTGGCTGCCGAAGTCGACGTTGAGCACTTCGCCGCGCTCCCGGGCGAGCTCTTCAGCCAGACGGCGCTCCTCGAGCTCGACCAGCTTCGACTTCAGCATGTGCATGGCGACCGTCTTGTTCTGCAGCTGCGAGCGCTCGTTCTGGCACTGGACCACGATGTTGGTGGGCAGGTGCGTGATCCGGATGGCGGAGCTCGTCTTGTTGACGTGCTGCCCCCCGGCGCCGCTGGAGCGGTACGTGTCGATACGCAGCTCGTCCTCGTCGATCTCGACGTCGACATCGTCGCTCACGAGCGGCGAGGCGTCGACGGAGACGAAGCTCGTGTGCCGGCGGTTGGCCGAGTCGAAGGGGCTCATGCGGACGAGGCGATGGACCCCTCTCTCGGCCTGCAGCAGACCGTAGACGTTCTCGCCCTCGACCGTGAGCGTGGCGCTCTTGAGGCCGGCCTCGTCGCCCTCTTGCGTGTCGTTGATCTCGACCTTGAAGCCGCGCCGCTCGAACCAGCGCAGGTACATGCGCAGCAGCATCTCGGCCCAGTCCTGCGACTCCGTACCGCCCGCGCCCGGGTGGATGGTGAGGATCGCGCCGCCCTCGTCGTACTTGCCGCCGAAGAAGCGGAGTTCCTCGCCGCGCTGGAGATCGGCCTCGAGGGCGTCGATGCCGGTCACGAGTTCCTGCAGGAGCTCGTCGTCGACGGCGTCGCCGCTCAGGTCCTCGCGAAGCAGCTCCTCGGTGGACTCGAGATCGGCGAAGCGAGCCTCGACGGCTTCGAACTCCTCGAGCCGGCGCTTGGTGCGGCTGTAGTCGGCGGAGACCCTGGACGCGGCGGTCTGGTCGTCCCAGAAGTCGCCCGCACGCATGCGCTCCTCGAGCGCCGCGAGTTCGGCTGTCAGCCTGGGGGGGTCAAAGATAGCTCCGCAGCCAGCCAAGGCGCCCGGAGGCTTCCTTCAACCGCTCGCGGAGCGCGTCCAGCTGGACGAGTGTCTCTGGGGCAGTGGGACTCATGACCGAGGTAGTGTACCCGAATCCACGGCGCACATCAGCCGGTCAGGCTCCATGACGATCCGCTACGCAGCGCGCGAGTGGTCACGGTGTGCGGGGACCGGCGGAGCCGGCCGACTCATGCGCCGTGGCACTTCTTGTACTTCTTCCCGCTCCCGCAAGGGCACGGGTCGTTGCGCCCGACCTTGTCGTAGACGATGCGCTGCTGCACCTGCACGGGGCCCGTGCTGGTCGTAGCGCCCTTGCCGCCGGCCGCCACATTGGGCGGCGGCTGGTCGGCCAGCGCGTCTCCGGCGCCGTACTCGCCGGCCGCCATCGCCGCGCCCGTGAACGACGTCTGGTTGATCAGGTCGTCGCCGCTCGTGTAGTTGAGCGCCACCACCGGCTCGTCGAGTGTGATGGCTGTGAACATCGCGAGATCCTCAGGGCGGTTCTTCATGAGCGTGGTGACCGTGCTCATCTTGACGCCCTCGAGCATGTCGTTGAAGAGGTCGAACCCCTCGCCCTTGTACTCCACCAGCGGATCGCGCTGGCCGAGCGCGCGCAGGTGGATGCCCTCCTGCAGGTAGTCCATGTCCAGCAGGTGCTCTTTCCAGCGGCCGTCGATGACCTGCAGCATCACGGCGCGCTCGACGGTGCGCATCTGGTCCTCGCCGATCAGGCGCTCGCGCTCGTCATACTGCTCGAGCGCGTCGTCCACGGCGAGGTCGACGATCTCGTCTACGGTCGCGCCCTCGATGTCGATGTCGGCCTGCCTGAGTGTGGGCGAGTAGACCTGCTTGAGGCCGATGAACAGAGAGTCGAGGTCCCAGTCCTCCGAGTACTGCACACCCTCGAGGCTGCCGCGGACGGTGCTCTCCACGAGTCCCGCCACCATCTCGCGGACCTGCTCGCCGAAGTCCTCGCCCATGAGGATGCGCTGGCGCTGGTCGTAGATGACGCGCCGCTGCTCGTTCATGACCTCGTCGTACTTGAGCACGTTCTTGCGGCGCATGAAGTTGAGCTCTTCGACCTTGACCTGGGCCTTCTCGACCACGTTGCTCAGCATCTTGGCCTCGATCGGCTGACCCTCCTGCGGGCCGAGTCGGCTCAGGATCTTGTACATGCGGTCGCCGGCGAACAGGCGGATGAGCTCGTCCTCCGCGGAGAGATAGAAGCGGCTCTCGCCGGGGTCGCCCTGGCGCCCCGAGCGCCCGCGAAGCTGGTTGTCGATGCGGCGGCTCTCGTGTCGCTCCGTGCCGAGCACGTAGAGGCCGCCGAGCTCGATAACGCCTTCGCCGAGCTTGATGTCGACGCCTCGGCCGGCCATGTTGGTGGCGATCGTGACCGCGCCCCGCTGGCCGGCGTTCTCGATGATGTGCGCCTCTCGCTCGTGCTGCTTGGCGTTCAGCACGCTGTGCGGCACGCCGTGGCGCTCGAGCAGGCGCGAGAGCATCTCGCTGATCTCGACGGACACGGTGCCGACCAGCACGGGCTGGCCCTTCTCGTACCGTTCCATGAGGTCCTCGACGACCGCGGCGTGCTTCTCCTTCGCGGTCGTGAAGATGTAGTCGTTCTCGTCCAGCCGGATCATCGGCGAGTTGGTCGGGATCTGCACGACCTCGAGCTGGTAGATCTGGCGGAACTCGTCCTCCTCGGTCTTCGCGGTACCGGTCATCCCCGCCAGGACCTCGTACATGCGGAAGTAGTTCTGCAGGGTGATCGTGGCGAGCGTCTGGTTCTCCTCGCGGATCGGCACCTTCTCCTTGGCTTCGATCGCCTGGTGCAGACCCTCGGAGTACCGCCTGCCGTCGAGGATGCGGCCCGTGAACTCGTCGACGATGAGGACCTCGCCGCCCTGGACCACGTACTCGACGTCCTTCTGGTAGAGCGCCTCGGCGCGCAGGGCCTGGATGAAGTGGTTGACGAGGCCGCCGTTGGAGTCCTTGTAGAGGTTGTCGATGTCGAGTGCGCGCTCCACCTTGGCCACGCCACTCTCGGTGACGGCGACGGTGCGCTGCTTCTCGTCGACCTCGTAGTCCTCGCCGGGGATGAGCCGAGGGACGACCCGAGCGAACTGGCGGTACGTGTCCGCGGCTGTCTCGGGCGCGCCGCTGATGATGAGCGGCGTGCGCGCCTCGTCGATCAGGATGGAGTCGACCTCGTCCACGATGCAGAAGTGGTGGCCGCGCTGCACCATGTGCTCGCGGCGCATGGTCATGTTGTCGCGCAGGTAGTCGAAGCCGAACTCGGAGTTGGTGCCGTAGGTGACGTCCGCGTTGTACTGGGCGCGGCGCTCCTCCGGCGTCATGTTGGCCTGGATGACGCCGACCTCGAGGCCGAGGAAGCGATAGACCTCACCCATCCACTCGGCGTCGCGCTTGGCGAGGTAGTCGTTGACGGTGACGAGGTGAGAGCCGTTGCCGGCGATGCCGTTGAGGTACATGGGCATGGTGGCGACGAGGGTCTTGCCCTCACCGGTCTTCATCTCGGCGATATCGCCGTCGTGGAGCACGATGCCGCCCAGCACCTGGACGTCGAAGGGGCGCATGCCGAGCGCGCGCTTCGCCGCCTCGCGGGTCACGGCGAATGCCTCGAACAGCAGGTCGTCGAGCAGCTCGCCGTTCTCGTGACGCTGGCGGAACTCGGCGGTCTTGGCGCGCAGCTGTTCGTCGTTGAGAACGGCGACTTCGGGCTCGAGTTCGGTCACCCGCGCGGTCTGGTCCTGAAGCGTCTTGAGGCGCCGGCCCTCGCCGGCGTGCAGCAGCTTATCGACGATCTTGATCACAGGGGTACGGCTCCCGGGGTCTCGTGGATGGCGTCAGCGCCCATTGTCGCACAGCCTGCTGCCCGCGTCGTACCGGGCGGCCGGCTCCTGAAGAGCGACACCGGGCGTGCAGATCGACGAGTACTCGCGGGCTCAGCTCTCGGCAGGCTCGATCAAGCCGTAGTGACCGTCGTTGCGGCGGTAGACGACGTTGGTCCGGTTGGACTCCGCGTTCGTGAAGACGAAGAACCCGTGCCCGACGAGTTCCATCTGGAGCGTGGCCTCGTGCACCGACATCGGCTTGAGCGCGAACTGCTTCGTCTTGACGATGCGGCCGTTGTCTCCGGCGTGCTCGGTCTCCCCGGCGATCTCGTCGGCCAGGGCAGCGGCGGCGGCGACGGGCGCGAGCTCGGGAGCCGGCGTGGCGTCGATCGCGGGCTTGTCGTGGCCGTGCCTGGTCTTGCCGTGGATCTTGTCGTGGTACTTCTTCACGCGGCGCACCAGCTTGTCCGACACGAGGTCGATGGCGGCGTACATGTCGGTGGACGTCTCGCGCGCTCTGATCACAGGACCGCGGGTGAACACCGTCGCCTCGGCGACGCACGGCTCGGGGATGCTCGGGTTCTTCTCCACCTTGAGCTCGAGCTCCACCCTCGTCACGTCGTCGATCTTGCGCTGCTGCAGAAGCTTGTGGACGTGTTCGATCTTCTCGTTGGCATAGTCCTGCAGTGCGGGGGTGACGGTGACGTTGCGGCCCTTGATCTGCGTTTTCATCGACATCGCTCCTTCGGGACGGCGTGGTCTCGCGATGCTTGGGCATGCGCTGCACGAACGGTGCGTGCAAAGGTGAAGACGTGGGGGTCGAGGCCTGCGTGAGCGAGCGCTTCAGCACACTGGTTCAACGTTTCACCTGTGGTGTAGACGTCGTCAACAATGATCACTCGCTTGAGTCTATTACCTACCCCGAAGCCGCCCTCCCGCAACGCGAACGCGTGATGGACATTGGCGGCGCGCGAGGCCCGGTCGAGCCCGCTCTGACGGGCGCCGTGCCGCACGCGGCGGAGCAGCGGAGCATAGGTGAGCCCGGCCTCCCGCGCAAGCCGGCGCGCGAGCGCTTCGGCGAGGTCGAAGCCCCGATCCAGCCGGTGCCCACGGTGGGCGGGGACGGACGTCACGGCGACCTCCCCGCCCCCGGCCGGGCGGGCCGCGCCGGCGGGCGCCCCAGCGGCCCGGGCCGCAGCCGTGAACGCCGGCGCGGCGCGACCGGCCATGTCGTCGGTCAGAGAGCGCAGCGCGCGGAACTTGCACGCCGTCACGAGCGCACGGGCGGGCCCGTCGTAGCAGAACGCCGCCGACGCGGCGGCGAAGGCGAGGTCGCGACCGGCGCACTCGCGGCAGGCCGGCATGCCCGCGCCGGCCCCGGCCGCCCGCCGGGTGCGCGCCGGCCGGCCGGCGCGGCGCTGCGGAGCGCCGCAGCGGCGACAGCGGTCGGCCGGCAGCGGGCGTAGGTCGGCGGCGCAGGTCGCGCAGAGCCAGCTCCCGGCGAGGTCGCAGACGACGCAGCGGCGGGGGAACACGAGATCGAGCAGTCCGTCGAGTGCGCCCCCGGCGTGCACTCCCGACATGGGAGTCACGCCTTCTCGACGCCCGGGTGCGGACGGCCGGGCCCGACGCGGGTGCGCGGCTCGACGCGCGCGCCCGCGTCGACGAGGGCGTGCGCGGCCACGTCGGAGCGGTCGCCGAGGACCGCGTCCTCATGCACCACCGCCTCGTGGTGCACCACGACGTTGCGGCCGAGGATGCTGCCGGCAAGGCGTGCGCCACGACCCGCCTTGGCGCCGTCCCACTGGATGACGCCCTCGAGCACGGCGCCGCGCTCGACGACGCAGCCGTCGCCGATGATGAGCGGGCCGATCAGCTCCGCGCCGGCCTCGACCAGGCACCCGGCCCCCAGGAGGATCGGCGCCTCGAGCCGCACGCCCGTCTCGATCTCGGTCCCCTGCCCGACCCACACGCGCGGGCGGACCTCGCGGCCGGGTACGTCGAGGTCGACCCGGCCGAGCAGGGCGTCGAAGTTGCTGAGCCGGTACTGCTCGATGTTGCCGACGTCGTTCCAGTAGGTCTCGAGCTCCCAGCAGTGGAAGGGGCGCCCGTCGCCAAGCAGCGCCGGGAAGACGTCCTTGGCCCAGTCCACGAACTCGCCGGGCGCGACGTAGTCGAAGATCTCCGGCTCGAAGGCGTAGATGCCGCAGTTGCAGAGCGTCGAGAGCGCCTCGGCTCGCGGAGGCTTCTCCTGGAAGCCGATCACGCGCTGGTCGCCATCGTGCACGACCACCCCGTAGAGCGACGGGTCGTCGACCTCCTTGACCGCCATCGTGGCGATCCCGCCCGAGGCCCGATGCGCGGAGAGGAACGCGGTGAGGTCGATGTCGGTGAGGCCGTCGCCGCTCATGACGAGGAAGGTCGACCCCGAGAGGAACTCACGGAACGCGCTCGCCCCGCCGGCCGTACCGAGCAGGTGCTCCTCGAGGTTGTAGTGGAGCTCGACGCCGAAGTCGGTCCCGTCGCCGAAGTAGGTGCGGATCTTGTCGGGGTGATAGTGAAGGTTGGCCGCGATCTGGACGACTCCGTGGCGGCGCAGCAGCCGCAGCAGATGCTCCATGACGGGCCGGTTGAGGATGGGCACCATCGGCTTGGACGTCAGGCCCGTGAGCGGGTACAACCGCGTGCCGAGACCCGCGGCCATCAGGTAGGCGCGCACCGTCACGGCGCGCACTCCCCTCGCGCGCACGCCCCGGCAAGGGCCGGGCCGAACGGCGGCCGCAGCACACCTGTCTCGGTGATGATCGCGGCGATGCCGGCGGCCGGGGTGACGTCGAACGCCGGATGGCGCGCGGGGGCGCCGGCCGGCGCGACCTGCTCGCCGCGGAACGACGTGACCTCAGCCGGGTCGCGCTCCTCGATCGGGATGGCGTCGCCGCACGCGATGGTGAGATCCACGGACGAGAGCGGAGCGGCCACGTAGAACGGCACGCCGTGCGCCTTGGCGAGCACGCTGACGCTGTACGTGCCGATCTTGTTGGCCGTGTCGCCGTTGGCGGCGATGCGGTCCGCGCCGACCACGACACCGTCGACCTCACCGAGACGCATGAAGTGGCCGGCCATGTTGTCGCTGATCAGCCGGTACGGGATGCCCTCGACCTGCAGCTCCCAGGCGGTGAGCCGCGCGCCCTGGAGCCAGGGCCGCGTTTCGTCGACCCAGACGGAGATGTCCGCGTACCGGGCCGCCGCCGCACGGATCACCCCGAGCGCGGTGCCGTAGCCGGCCGTCGCGAGGGCGCCGGCGTTGCAGTGCGTCAGGATGCGGTCGCCGGCACGGAAGAGGGCGGCGCCGTGCCGGCCGATGCGCAGGCAGCGGTCGACGTCGTCGTCGTGGATGGCCTGCGCCTTGGCTAGAAGCTCGGTCGCGAGCGCCGCCGGAGCGGCCTGCGGTCCGCCCGCGGCGAGCGCCGTCTCCCAGGCTCGCCGCATCTCGTCCAGCGCCCAGCGCAGGTTGACGGCGGTCGGCCGCGTGGCCAGCAGGCCGCCCGCGGCCTGCTCCAGCGCGGCCCGGATCGCAGCCGGATCGTCCGTCACGGCGGCGGCTTCTGCAGCCGCGAGCGCAATGCCGCCGGCCGCCGTGACGCCGATCGCGGGCGCGCCGCGGACCGTCATGTCGGTGATGCGGTCCGCGACCTCGCGCCACGTGCGACAGTGCACGTAGCGCTCCTCCTGCGGCAGCGCCAGCTGGTCGATGAGCACGACCTCGCCGGGCAGGATCTGGACGGTGTGCACGCGCAGGCGCGAGCCGCCGGGCCCGCTGCGCTCGTCGGCGGTCCCTGGCCCTTCGGCTGCTCCCGGCCCGTGACTCAACGCGGCCCCGGGCTCAGGTGCCCTGGTCCCAAGAGGCGAGGTACGCGGCCTGCTCCTCGGTGAGCGTGTCGCACGCGACGGCCATGGTCTCGAGCTTGACCCGCGCGATCTCGTCGTCGATGTCCTTGGGCACCACGTACACCTTGCTCTCGAGGCTCGCGTGGTTCTTGACCATGAACTCGGCGCTGAGCGACTGGTTGGCGAAGCTCATGTCCATGACCGCCGCCGGATGACCCTCGGCCGCCGCCAGGTTGACCAGCCGGCCTTCGGCGAGCAGGTAGATGCGGCGGCCGTCCGCCATCGTGTACTCATCGACGAACTCGCGCACGGTGCGCTTCTTGACGGCCAGCTTCTCGAGCGCCGGGATGTCGATCTCGACGTTGAAGTGGCCGGTGTTGGCGATGATGGTGCCGTCCTGCATGACCTCGAAGTGCTCGCCGCGCAGCACGTGGATGTCGCCGGTCGCGGTGACGAAGAGCTTCGCGATCTTGGCGGCCTCGGCCACGGGCATGACGCGGAAGCCGTCCATGACGGCCTCGAGAGCGCGCAGCGGGTCGACCTCGAGCACGATGACGTCGGCGCCGTGGCCCTTCATGCGCATCGCGAGGCCGCGGCCGCACCAGCCGTAGCCGGCCACGCAGACCGTGCTCCCGGCGATGAGGATGTTGGTGGCGCGGATCACGCCGTCGAGCGTGCTCTGGCCGGTGCCGTAGCGGTTGTCGAACATGTGCTTGGTATTGGCCTCGTTCACGGCCACGATGGGGAACATGAGTCGGCCTTCGGCCTCGAGCGCCTTGAGACGGATGACGCCGGTGGTCGTCTCCTCGGTCCCGCCGATGATGTCGGCGGCCATGTCGGGGCGCTCTCCGTGCAGCACGCCGATGACGTCGGCGCCGTCGTCCATGGTGATGTTGGGGCGATGGTCGACGCAGGCGTTGATGTGCGCGTAGTACGTGGCGTCGTCCTCGCCCTTGATGGCGTAGACGCGGACGCCGTACTCCTTGACGAGCGCGGCGGCGACGTCGTCCTGCGTGCTCAGCGGATTGCTCGCGCACAGCACCACGTCGGCGCCGCCGGCGACGAGCGTGCGCATGAGGCCGGCCGTCTCGGTGGTGACGTGCAGGCAGGCGCCGATGCGCACACCCTGGAGCGGCTTCTCCTTCTCGAAGCGCTCACGGATGGCGCGGAGGACCGGCATGTGCATGTCGGCCCACTCGATGCGCAGCACGCCCTCGGGGGCGAGCCCGATGTCTTTGATGTCGTAGTCGTTGCTCAAACCGAGCCTCACTCTCTGTCGGATCGCGGCGCCTGCAGCACTCCGCAGGCGGCCAGTCTCAAGCCGTAGTACGCGGCGACGATGGCGGCGGGGACGAGGGAATCGGACACGATGGCGCAGCCCCCTTCGCGGACCGCCCGCGCCTCGAAGGGCGTGAGGCGGCGGGCGTCGGCGACGCCCGCCGCCACGACGCCGCAAGAGTATACCCGAGCCCCCTCGCGCGGACGAACGAGGCCGGGTTGATATATGCCGGTCATGCCGGGGAACGCGCGCGGCACGCCGGCCGGCCACCGGCCGGCGAGCGGGCCGCGCGGCTCGAGGCCGACGTGGTCGGAGATCGTGACGACGTCTCCGGCGGCCGGCGGCTGCCCGGGCAACGCCGGGTCTCCAGCCTGCCCGGACCAGGCGGGTCGCACCCACGCGGCGGTGACGACCAGCCCGATGCACGCGCCCCGCGGTGAGCTCGCGAGGAGCTCGAAGAGCGGCCCCTCGAAGGGGACGCACGGCCGCAGCGCGTCACGCTCCAGAGTCTCGAGGGGCAGGCCGGGGAACAGGAGGGCGCCGGCCCGGCGGCTCGCCGCGTCGCCGGCGGTCAGGACCAGCGCGAGAGGGCCGCCGGGCACGCAGCGTCAGCCGGCGTCGCCGGCGAGGCGTGCCTTCAGCGCCTCGATGGCGTCGACCGGGGTGGGGTCGACGCCGTAGAGCACGGCGAGGTAGCACGAGACGTAGTCGCCGAGCTGCACCAGCGAGAACAGCCGCGCGAGCCGGGAGGCGCCCCGCGCGGCCACGAGCTCGGTCTCGACGCCGAGCGCCTCGTACTCGCGCGCCGTGAGCTCCGCGCGGCGGGTCAGCCGCGCCTCGCCGGACTCGTCGTGCAGGAAGAGCGCCACCGTGGACGAGGTCACGTGTGGCAGGCTCGTCCAGCCCATGAGCTCGTTGTGATCGAGCTCCGGCAGCTCGTTGAAGAAGGCCGGAGCTTTGGCGTTCTCGTTGATCTGCCCCTTCCAGCGACGGGCGACAGGACGCGTGGGCCCGGCGCCGTACGCGACCACGAGCCGCTTCTCGAGCCGCCGGGCCAGCGCCTTGGCGGGGTTCGCGTCGTCGTCGCAACCGGGGGCGAGGATCGCGTCGTCCTGCTCGAGCTGCGTGGCGGCCGCGGCGACGTCGCTCGCGTGCTCGTGGCACAGCCCGGATGCCTCCAGCGTCGCGAGCAGCGGCATCGAGAGCAGGCCGACGGCCGCACGCGGTTGGCCGCCGCCCGGGACGAGCACCAGGGGCAATCCTTCCGCCTCGGCGAACGCCGCGAGGCGCCCGCCGGAAGCCACGCACACGGGGGCGCAGCCGCGCGAGCGCGCCTGCGCCGCGCACGAGAGCGCCTCCTCCGTCTCGCCCGAGTAGCTCACGACGACGACCAGCGTCTCCGGACCCGCCCACTCAGGCAGCGCGTACCCGCGCACGACCTCCGCCGGCACGGAGAGCCCGGGCAGGCAGGCAAGGACGAGGTCGGCGCCGATGGCGGAGCCGCCCATCCCGCAGACCACGAGCCCGTCGGGCTCGGCCGGCGGGATCGCCGGGAAGGTCCCGAAGAAGGCGCCCGCCAGCCGCACGCGAGCCATCTCGTAGCCGTCGCGGAGCTGCTGCGGCAGCGCGGCCACCTGGGAGAACATGCCGCCGTGATCGAGAGCCGCGACCCGCGCGGGGCCGAGGTCGGCAGGACCTGTCACGTCAGTCCTCCAGGATGACGGAGAGCACGAGATCGCGCTTCTCCTCCATCAGCTCCTGGGAGTCGGCGCCCAGGTTGAGACGCAGCAGCGGCTCCGTGTTGGACGGCCGCACGTTGAAATGCCAGCGGTCGTACTCGACGGAGATGCCGTCCAAGTGCCCCAGCCGGCCGTCCGAGAAGCGCTCCTCGATGCGGGCCAGCGCCGCCGGCACGTCGTCCACGACGGAGTTGATCTCGCCGCTGATGAAGTACCTGGCGCGCAGCGGCTCCAGCAGCTCCGCCATGGTCGCGCGCTTCTGCGAGAGCAGATCGAGGATGAGCAGCGCGGGGATGAAGCCGGAGTCCGCGTTGTAGTTGTCGGCGAAGTAGTAGTGACCTGACACCTCGCCGCCGAAGAGCCCGCCCTCGCGGCGCATGCGCTGCTTGAAGAACGCGTGCCCGACGCGGTTGAGCAGGGGCACGCCACCATTGGCGCTGATCACGTCCGGAACGGCGCGGCTGGCACGGAGGTCGTAGAGGATCTTGGCGCCGGGGTTCTTGAGCAGCAACGCCTCGGCGAGCAGGGCGGTGACGAAGTCGCCGGGCACGAACTCCCCGGCCTCGTCGATGAAGAAGCAGCGGTCCGCGTCGCCGTCCCAGGCGATGCCGAGGTCCGCCCGCTCGGCCACGACGCGCTCGCGGATCTCCCGGCTGTTCTCCTCGAGCAGTGGATTGGGCTCGTGGTTGGGGAAGGTGCCGTCGACCTCGAAGTACATCTCGACGCAGTCGAGCGGCGCGGGCGAGAACACGAGCGGGGCGAGCTTGCCGGCGACGCCGTTGGCGGCGTCCATGACCACTTTGTACGGCCGGAAGCCGGCGACGTCGACGAGGCCGTGCAGGTGCTCGACGTAGGAGGGATACAGATCGAGGCGCTCGATGCCGGCCCCGGCGATCCTCGCCGGCAGCTCGGCGAGCGCCTGGCTCCGCTCCTTGAGCTCGGGGATGCCGGCGTCGCCGCTCAGCGGAAGCGCCCCCTCCCCCACCAGCTTCATCCCGTTGTACTGCGGGGGATTGTGCGAAGCGGTCACCATGGCGCCGCCGTCCAACCCCCGCGACGCGACGCCGTAGTAGAGCATCTCCGTGGGCACGAGGCCGAAGTCGACGGTCGAGGCGCCGGCCGCAGCGGCCCCGGCGGCGAAGGCCTCGAGGATGCCCACGGACGAGGGGCGCGGATCCATGCCCACCCCGAGCCGGGCCGCGCCCAGCTGCTGCGCGAGCGCGCAGCCGATGCGCTCCGCCACTCCCTCGTCGATCTCCTGCGGGTACAGCCCGCGTATGTCGTAGGCCTTGAAGATGCCGTCGGGGATCGTCATGTGCCCTCCCTGCCGCGGAGCTGCTCGAAGAACTGGATGGAGTTGTCGGGCAGCTCCGTGTCCGGATACACGCAGATGCCGCCGGCGAGCCGGTTGCCGGCTCCGACCGCGCAGGCCTCGCCGAGCACCGCGCCGTTGACCTGCGTCCCGGCGCCGACGCTGCACTCCCGCACGAGGATGCTGCCCTCCACCTGCGCGTGGGCGCCGATCACGACCCCGGACTGGACGACAGCCTCCACGACGGTCGCGCCCTCGCCGACCACGGAGCCGGCGCCGAGCACGGCGAGCGGGCCTATCCGAGCGCCGGCGCCGACGCGCGCGCCGTCGGCGATGTAGCACGGCGGTACGACCCGCGCACCGGCGGAGACCTCCGCCGACGGCGAGACGTAGAGGTATTGGTCGCCGAGCGCGTCGGCGATGCGTGTGTCGACGGCCCGCTCGAGGATGTCGAAGTGCGCCTGCAGGTAGCTGTCGGGGGTGCCGATGTCGCGCCAGTAGCCCCGGTCGACGTACCCGTACAGCGAGCCGGCGGCGGCGAGCTTGGGGAACACCCCGCGCTCGATGGAGAACAGCCGCCCGCGGGGGATCATCTCGAGGACTTCGGGCTCGAGGACGTACACGCCGGCGTTGATGAGGGCGGTGCCTTCCCACTCGCCGGGCTTCTCGAGGAAGCTGGCGACGGCGCCGTCCTCGCGCAGCTCGACCAGGCCGTAGCGCCGCGGGTCGTCGACGGGGGTCAGGAAGATCGTCCCCATGCCGCCCCTGGCGACGTGCGTCGCAGCGAGCGCGCCGAGGTCGACGTCGCTGAGCACGTCGCCGTTGAAGACGTAGAAGCTGCCGTCGTCGAGCTTCGTCTCGCAATTCGCGATCGCGCCGGCCGTGCCCAGGGGCTCCTCCTCGACCGCGTACTCCACCTCGAGGCCGTATCCCGCCCCGTCACCGATGACCGCCTGGATAGCCTCGGCGAGGAAGCCCGTGGAGAAGACCGCGCGCTCGACGCCGTGACGAGCGAGGTTGTCGAGGATGTAGGCCACGAAGGGGCGCTCGACGACGGGCGCGACCGGTTTGGGCACGCGGGATGTGACGGGACGCAGCCGCGTGCCTTCGCCGCCGACGAGGATGACGGCCTGCCGCGGGATGCCTCTCGCCGCACTCATCGCGGCAGCTCAGCCGGCGACGGGCGCCGGTACGTCGTCGCCGAGACCGATGCCCTCGTACTCGAACCCGGCCTCCGCGGCCGCGGCCGGGTCGACGAAGTTGCGGCCGTCGATGAGGAGCGGCCGCGCCATGGCCCTCGCGGCCGCGTCCCAGTCGAGCCGCGCGAATTCCGCCCACTCCGTGACGAGGACTGCCGCGTCGGCGCCGTCGAGCGCCTCGAGCGGCTCCGCGCAGATCTCGACGCCGGGGAACAGCGGGTGATCGCCGGCGTCGAGCATGGGGTCGTAGGCCTTCACGGTGACGCCCTCGTGGATGAGGCGGCCCGCGAGGACGATCGAGGCCGCCTCGCGCAGGTCGTCGGTGTTGGGCTTGAAGGTGAGCCCGAGCAGCGCCACGGTGGCGCCGCGAAGGCCGCCCAGCCGCTCCTTGAGCTTGCCGACCACGCGGCGCTTCTGGAGAGCGTTGACCTCGATGACCGCGTTGAGCAGCTGGAAGTGATACCCGCTGTTGCCCGCCAGCTGCTTGAGCGCCTGCACGTCCTTGGGGAAGCACGACCCTCCGTAGCCGATCCCGGCCTGCAGGAAGTGCGGCCCGATGCGGTGGTCGAGGCCCATGCCGTGCGCGACCGTGCGCACGTCGGCGCCGACCTGCTCGCACACGTTGGCGATCTCGTTGATGAACGAGATCTTGGTCGCGAGGAACGCGTTGGAGGCGTACTTGACCATCTCCGCAGTGGGAACGCTGGTGCGCACGACGTCGGTGTCGATGCCCCGGTACAACGCCTCGACGGTAGCGCCGTCCTCCTCGCGGAAGCTGCCGATGACGATGCGGTCGGGCTCGAGGAAGTCCTGGATGGCCGCGCCCTCGCGCAGGAACTCCGGGTTGGACGCGTAGGTCATCTCGTCCGCGCCGAGCGCTTCGAGATCGGCCGAGACCTTCTCGCCCGTGCCGACCGGGACGGTGCTCTTCATGACCAGCAGCCGCTCCCCGCCGCGCGCGGCGATCTCGCGGACGGCGTGCTGCACTCGAGAGAGGTCGGCGTCGCCCGACGGCGACGGTGGCGTGTCGACGGCGATGAAGAGGACACGGCACGACTCCAGCAGGACGTCGTAGGACGTCGTGAACGAGAGGCGGGCGGCGTTGTCGGCCACGAGCTTCTCGAGACCCGGCTCGTAGATGGGGACCTCTCCGCGCTCGAGCCTGGCGATCTTGGCCTCATCGACGTCCATGCACACGACGTCGTGCCCGAGGTGGGCGAAACACACGGCCGAGACGAGGCCGACGTACCCGGTACCGACGACCCCGAGCGGAGCGGCATCCATGCGGACCAGAACCTCCGTGAACGGTGAGAAAGAGCCCCGACTACGGGCGGAAGTCTACCACAGGCGTGGCCGCCGCCCGGCCCCTCCGGACGCAGCCTGGCCCCCTCACGGGACGAGCCGTTCGAGCTCGTCGCGGCTGGCGCCGTCGCGCGGGTTGAGCCCCAGGGCGCGGACCAGAGCCGCCCTCGCCGCCTCGTCGCGCCCGAAGGCCTCGTGCTGGAGCACGCCGAGGTCGTACCAGACCTCGAAGTTCTGCGGCTGCAGCTTCACCGCGGCCTGCAGCCGCGCCAGCGCCTCGCGATTGCGGCCGAGCTGCTGCAGCAGCATGGCCTCGGTGAGGAGCGGGCTCACCGCCAGCGGATCCAGGTCGGCCGCCCGTCTTGCGTGGTCGAGCGCCGTGGTCACGTCGCCGTCGCCGGAGGCGGCGAGTGCGGCGTTCTCTGCGCGGTGGGCGAGGTACGGCGGCAGCCAGCTCACGGCGAGCAGCACGAGCGCGGCGCTGGCGACGGCGCGCGGCGCCCAGCCCACCCCACGAGAGCGCCGCACCGGTCGCGCGGGCACGTCCGCGCCTCCGGCGACGGACGGCGCGGCGCCTTCGGACCGCGCCTCGCCGGGATGCCGTCCGGCATGCGTGGGCGTCCCCTGGTCCACGACGCCCGGGGGGCCCGCCGGCGTCGTCCCGCCGGACGCGGCCCTCGCGTCCGTTTCCCGCGCCGCCGGTCCTTCGGCCGCGCGGCGGCGGGCCCGGCCCTCGTCCCCCCGACGCGTCGCCCGGTACGAGACGCAGGCGGCGATGAAGACGAACACGAGGGTGCCGATGGCGGCCATGTCCCAGTCCCAGTCCCACGAGAGGTGGACGAAGAAGGCGATGACGCCCGCCTGCATGGCCACGAGGAGCGGGTGCAGCGGGTCTCGCCGCCGCGAGAACGGGTTGCCCACGGCGGCCGCCACGAACAGCGCCATCGCCGCCACGTAGAGCGCGAGTCCCACGACGCCCAACTCGCTGAGCACGTTGAACCATTGACTGTGCGCATGCTTGACGACCCCGCCGCCCTCGCGGAAGCGGTAGTGCGTGAAGGGGAACGTGCCGGCTCCGGCGCCCCTGACCCTGTCGTGTCGCGACTGTTCGAAGGCCTCACGCCAGAGCTCCGGCCGGCCGGTGTTCAGCGAGATCAGCCGGCCGGGACCGCTCGACGGATAGGCGGTGCCGGCGGCGGCGTCGGTGAGCAGCTCGTGGGCACGGTCCTGGACCCATGTGAAGCCGCCGCGGGGCCCGAGGAAGCGGGCGGAGCCGCCGACGGCGACGACGGCCAGGAGGACCAGCACGACCGCGCCGGCGGTGACCGTGGACCATCGCGGCCAGCGGACCGCCCCATGCGCCAGGGCCACGAGGAGCTGCACGACGATGGTGACGACCAGCGCCGCGATCGACCAGCGCAGGAGCTCGCCTCCCTGCAGCGCGCGCAGCGCATCGTCGGTGGTCTCGGTGAACAGCGTCCCCAGCTCGCGCACACGCCACAGGACGAGCGCGATGGGCGCGACGATCGCGGCGAGGCTGAAGAGGCTGGCGAGGCGGGTGGTCGTGAAGCCGAAGTAGAGCACGAGCGCCACCAGGAGCGCTATCCACCCACCGCGGGAGAACGCGAAGAAGAACGTGACACACATGGGCACGGCGGCGGCGGCGGCGGCCGTCCTCCACGCGGGATGCGCGTGGCGGTCGCCGGCGAGCGACAGCGCGACGCAGAGACCGAGGACCATCATCAGCGCGAGGACGTTCCAGTAGCCGATGGGGCTGCTGAGCCGGGCCCAGGAGTGGGCGTGGGTCACGACGTCGGGGACAGCCTTGCCGAGGAAGGCGTAGATCCCGATCGCGGCCGCCACCACGAGGTAGCCGTAGCCCGCGGTGCGCAGCTGCAGCCCGCGCACAGACGTGAGGCCGAGCACCGCCACGACGGCAAGGTAGAAGGCGGTCAGATTGGCGGCGATCCAGGTGAGGTCCGGACCGAACGACCACAGCACGGAGACGCTACTCCACACGGTGAACGCGGCGAAGGCGGCGAGAGCGACGAGAAAGAGGACGGGCGGGCGGGTGCTGCGACGCAGGAACCAGACCCACACCGCGGCGGCGAGGAGGACGGCGACGGCGACGGGCGCGCTGCGCCCCATGATGTAGCCGCCGGAGAGGAACGAAAGGGCCCCCACGGCCGCCATCGCGACCACGTACGGCACCGCGTTACGGGCCCTGAACGCGGCCCCCGCGAGGCGGGCGGTGTCTGCGGGGGTCTCCATCGACGGCATTATACTGTCGTCCTCCTTGTCAACGCGCGTGCCCGCCCGCAGGCTTCGCCGTCCTGCGAATGAGGTATGGTCATCTACGCGGGCACATGGTACAAGAAGGTCAGTACTCGGCACATCGCCGAGCGGAAGGTTCGAGGGGGGGTGAAGACATGAGGGGTAAGCTCTTGGGCGCCATCACTGTCGCCCTCCTGCTCGTCCTGGTGTTCGCCGTCGTCGCGCAGGCTGCCGTTTCGCAGTCCACCATCGACGCCATCATCCAGGACGCGCAGGACGGGACGATCGACGGCAACTGGTCGAAGGCACAGATCGACGCCGCCCTGGCGTATCTGCAGGACAACCCGACCTACGCTCAGTATTCGGCCCTCGAGGGAGTCCTCGAGGACTATCTGGCAAGCCTGCAGGATCCCGGTGAGCAAGGCGGCGAGCTCGCCTTCACCGGCGGAGAAGTGCTCCTGATCCTCGCGGCCGGCGCAGGTCTCATCGGCGGCGGCGTGCTGCTTCGCCGCAGTCAGGCCTGACGGCCGCTGCACCGCGTACGCCACCGACGGCGCCCCACCCGCAAGGGTCGGGCGCCGTCGGTGTCTGCGGTGTCACTCGCCGGTCACGTAGACCACTTCTCGGGGACTGTCGTCAGATCTGATGACACTTCTTGGCGGCACCCCGAGATCACCGGCCAGCGCGATCGCCGCCGTCCGCGACCCCGAACGGAAGAAGATCGCGGGACCCGGACGGTCGTCCGGCGTCCACTCTCCCTCACCCGGCGTGAGGCGGCCCGCTGCGAACCCCCACAGTCGCAGCCGCGCGAGCGCGACCGCCGACCGCTCGTCGGAGTCGCTCACCACCCCCACCGCCGTGTGGCGAGCGGACACGAAGGCGAACCCGAGCTGCGTGGAGCGAAGGTCCGGCGCCAGGGTCCCCGGCCAGCCGGCGCGCACCAGCGTCTGCGCGTTGGCGCGCGCCGCATCCTTCAATCCGTAGCGGCGCGCCGCACTCGCGGCACCGGCCTCCGGCGACCACGAGACCGGAAGCCGGGTCCCGATGAGAGCGGCTTCGAGCCTCACCCTTGCGGCGGAGCCGGCAGCCGCGCTCGAACGCGCCGGCAGAGGGCCGGCGACGACGGCCTCCTGGCGGCGATCGCGCAGCATGGCGCCGACCTTGGCCACCGCCGCCGTCGCCAGCTCGCTCGCCGGCGCGGGGGCGACGAGTGTGACCAGCGCCGGACGCGCGTCCAGCTCCCGGGCGGCGCGGAACGCCAGCCGGTCGTCGGCACCGGCCACCAGAGTGACCTCGACCGGCGTTCCCGCCGACCGGCGCAGGCGCGCCTCCACCTCGGCGGCGTAACGCGCCGCCCGCGCACGCGCGAGCGGCGCGACGACGAGGACGCGCGCCGGACGTACGCGCCGCTTGACCAGCACCCCGGTCTCCGGCGGCCCCAAGCCGATGGCAAGTGACTGGCGCAAGGGCTCCACGCGGCTTGCGTCCAGATGCCACACCTCCCCGCCCCTGCACTCCTCCACGATGACCGGAGCCGCCCGCACGCTGACGCGCGCCGGGTCCACCTCCTTCAGAGCTTCGCCGAGCGACGTGGCGCCCTGCAGCGTCAGATCGCTCTCCACGAAACCGAAGCCGAGGACGTAGTTGGAAAACGCGACCACGCCGAGCTCGGCGAACGACACCCGGGGCAGAGCGAGCCGCAGAGTCTCATACTGCGTCAACCAGGCATGCTCGAGGCTCCCGCGGCCGCGCCAGGAGGCACGCGCCTCGCGGTAGCGAGTGCGTGCCGCGCGCACGTCGTCCATGGGGAACATGGGCTTCACGGCCAGATCCAGGGCCCTGCGATCGAGCGTGACCCAGGCGTCCATGCTCACGCCGAGCGCGTGCCCCAGCGCGGCGGCGCCCACGTCCGCGCCGGCGGCGTCGACCACGGCTGCCAGCGGCGCGTAGCCGTCCCCCGGGGCGAAGCCCGAGACTGGCGGCGCGACGACCACAGCCGAGAGCGCATTCTCCGTGGACTCCAGGTGCAGCCACACGACGCCTGTGCACGCGCCGCCACGCCCGCCGAGCACGAAGACCGCGACGTCATCGGGCGCCGGCGCCTCGAGCCGGACCGGCTGCGCCTTGCCGACGACGCGCTGCCACGGTCCCGGGGTGGCAAGCAGGATGACGACGCCCAGAGCGAGGAGGACGCCGAGCAGGAGGGCGGCCCAGGGGTCGAGCCGCCGCATCACTGCGCGCAGATGGCTCACTTCACGGGTCTACACGAGGTCGCGATACCCATCATGAAGTCGTTGGAGAGCTCGTTGTCGAGCGTGTTGAGTACCCAGTAGAGCGTCCCGTGCTGCCTCCACGCCACCATGTGCAGGTGGTTGCCCTGGTAGAAGAGCTTGTACCTGCGACCGCGGACCGACTCCGTGGAGTCCGGGTTCTCGATGGCGGGAGGATCCTGCCAGCGCATCGCCTGGATGCTCCAGTACGCGGACAGCGGCGTCCGGACCACAGCCACGGACGCGGCGGAGCGTTTGCCCTCCGTCGTCTCGATGGAGTAGTTGCGGAACTCGTCGTAGACCATGCCCGCCGACCACGCGGTGGGCGCCTGGAGCTTGAGCGGCGTCTTCGCGTCCGTGGCCTGCCACGTCGCCCAGTCGTACTTCTGACCCTCCTCGAGCGTCTGCTGCGCCGCGGCGTCTTCCTCCGGCAGCTCGAGGGTGCCGTCGAAAGACGACGCGACGAAGACGCTGATACCGTCATTCGCGCCGGGCGCCCGCTCGACGAAGCGCACGTCGGACGGCCAGAGCATCTCGCCGATGAGCTTGGCGTGGGCCTGGAGGCTCTTAGGCGCGTACACGGCCGTGACCTTGTCCGGGTACTCATATGCGTCGGCGACGGCCTCGGCACGGTAGCCCTCCGCGCCGAGCTGGGACGCCGCCGATGTCGCCAGGCCGTCGATTCCGCTGCCGTTGTACACGCGCACCGGGAACATCTTCTTGCCGATCTTGGCGCCTTTGGTCCTGATGGGCGCCTGCGTCGGGTTGGTGAACTGGTCCACGGCGTCCGCGATCTCTCCCTCGGTCGCGGTCACGTACGAGATGCCGTCGATCATCGGTGTCGCGCCCTCGAGGTGCGCCTGGTGCACCTTGGACGTGTCGACCTGGAAGGCGAGCTCCACGAGCGGCTGAAGCTTTCTCAGAGAGCTCAGGTCGGACTTGGTCTCGCGGGTGGCACCCTTGATCAGCTTGATGACTCTGGTCCAGTCGCCGCTCCAGCGCCCCGACTGGCGCTGCGTCTCCTTGAGGAAGAGCTGCTGCCGCTGCATGCGCGTGAAGTCGCCCTTCTGGTCGTGCCGGTAGCGCACGAAGTTGAGCGCCTGCCGACCGCGCACGAGCTGGTAGCCCGGCTTCAGGTCGATCGACTTGTAGTCGGCGCTTTCGGGCACGAAGTAGCGGTGGTCGACCGGGATGTACACGCCGCCGAGGATGTTGACCACGTGCCAGAAGCCGGCGAAGTCGACCTCGATCCAGTGGTTGACCGGCAGGCCGGTCAGCTCCCTGAACGTCTGGATCACGAGCGCCGGCCCGCCGTAGGAGTAGGCCGCGTTCATCTTGTCGTAGCCGTGATCGGGGATGTAGACGCGCAGGTCGCGCGGCAGCGACAGCATCGAGATGCTCTTGGTCTCGGGGTCGAGGCGGACGAGCATCTGCGTGTCCGAGCGCCCGGGGTCGCCGGGCACGGCGCTCTTGTCCGAGCCGATGAGCAGGATGTTCATCGGCTCGTCGGGGATCGGGCGGTCGACCTCTTCGTCGGCGGCCGCGACGGCGGCCTCATCCGCGGGGGTGATCGCGGTGTCCCCGGACGTCCCGAGGTCGTCGACGAGCCCGTTGGCGTAGCCGACGGCGAGCCCCGGCGTGGCCAGCACCAGCACGACAGCCGCGACGCCGATGAGCTTGACGGTGAGGAGCCGGCCGAACGCAAGGTAGGCGGTCACGGCGGCGATCGCCGCCACGACGATGACGGGCGCCCCGAGGACCGCCCAGTCCGGGATCCTGCCCGACAGCTTCGCGAGGTCCAGAGCGGCCTTGGAGTTGCCGACGACGTCGCGACCGTAGAGCCAGTAGAGGACCGCGGCCGCGGCCGCGGCCGCGACGATCAGCGCCCAGAGCCACCAGCGGCGCGGCGGCGCGGCGGCGCGGCGGCGCGAGCGGTCCACGCCGCGCTCCAGCGGCGCGGCGGCGGCTACTGCCTCGCGCACGTACTCGTCTTCTCCTACCCTGTAGACCCTGTAGCTGCCCATGATCCTCCGCCGCGGCGCGCTCAGGCGCTGCGCACGGCCTCGTCCTCGCATGACTGGGGAGACGCGGGCGTCCCGGGCGCGGTTCGCGGGCCGGCGCCGGAACGGGCGACCTCGGCGCCGAGGCCTCTCAGCTTGCCGACGAGGTCCTCGTATCCACGGTCGATATGGTACACGCTCCGTATCTCCGTGACGCCGTCGGCGACGAGGCCGGCGGTGACGAGCGCCGCACCTCCGCGGAGGTCTGGCGCTTCGACCACCGTCCCGCTGAGGACCCGCGGCCCGGCGATCACCGCGTGGTGCCCGCTGGTCTCGATGCCCGCGCCGAGGCGGTTGAGCTCGTCGACCACGACGAAGCGGTTCTCGAAGACGTTCTCGGTGATGATCGATGTCCCCTCGGCAAGGGAGAGCAGGACCATGGTCTGCGCCTGAAGGTCGGTGGCGAACCCCGGGTGCGGCAACGTGGAGATGTCGACGGGAGCGAGCGGGCCGTCACGGCTTACGGTGATGCGCAGCCCGTGCTCCTCCACGCCCACACCCATGCCGCGGAGCTTGGTGAGAAACAGCTCGAGATGGGCAGGGTCGAGACCCACCGTCGTCACCCGGCCGCCGGTCGCCGCCCCCATGAGGAGGTACGTCCCAGCCTCGACACGGTCCGCCACGACGGCGTGCTCGACGCCGTGAAGCGGCCTCCCGCCGGCGATGTGGATCGTGCTCGAACCCGCGCCCTCGATCTCCGCACCCATGCCGCGGAGGAAGTCGCAGAGGTCGACGATCTCCGGCTCGCGGGCGGCGTTCTCGATCACCGTCTCGCCGTCGGCGGCGGTCGCCGCCATGACGAGGTTCTCGGTGGCCCCGACGCTGGGGTAGTCCAGCGGCACGACGGCCGCCCTGAGTCCGGCGCTGTGCACACGGATGAAGCCGTGATCGATGTCGATCCTGGCGCCGAGCTTCTCGAGGCCGCGGATGTGGAAGTCGATACGCCGCGGCCCGATGTTGCAGCCGCCGGGCATGGCGATGGTCGCCTCGCCGAGCCGCGCGACCAGCGGTCCCATGACGATGATGCTGGCGCGCATGGTGCGCACGAGCTCATAAGGGGCGCAGCCGCTGAGGCCGGCGCCGGCGTGCACTCGCAGCTCGTCGCCCTCGCCGGCAACGTCGGCGCCGAGGGCGCGCAGCATGGTCACCATCGTGTCCACGTCGGTGATCCGCGGGACGCGGCGGATGACGCAGGGGTCGGTGGTGAGCAGGCTGGCGGCGAGCAGCTTGAGGGCGGAGTTCTTGGCCCCCGAGAGGACGACCTCTCCCTCCAGACGCCGGCCGCCGCGCACCTCGAGGCGCGCGTCGTGTTCGCTCGAGCCGTCCATCAGACGCTCAGTAGTATAGCGGCTGCCGCGCCCGAGGGCGCTCAGCGCGTGCGGCGAGCGACGTTGAGACGGTTCTCGGCGCGCTTGAGCGCCTGCTCGGCCCTGAAGTAGTCGACCTCGGCCTGAGCACCCAGATCGCCGCTCTCGCGCATGCGCTCGCGTGCCCTGACCTGGGCCTCCTCGGCACGCGAGACGTCGATCACCCCTGCGAGCTCTCCGTGGTCGACCACCACCAGCACCTTGTCGAAGAGGACCTGTGCGTACCCGATGCCGGTGGCGATGTAGTCCCAGTCGTCGGAGACGGTGCGGACCCGCGTCTCGCCGATCGCGAGCAGCGTCACCAGCGGCTGGTGGCGCGGCAGAACGCCCAGCTCGCCGTCGACGCCGGGGAGGACCACCATGGCCACCTCTCCCGTGTACACCGGACCGTCGGGAGTGACGACCTCGACCTGGAGTGTGCGCTCGTCGCTCACCTGGCGCCTCTCACGCGTCGTCGCCCGACAGGAGCTTCGCCTTGGCGGCCGCTTCCTCGATGCCGCCGACCATGAAGAAGGCCTGCTCGGGAAGCTCGTCGCACTTGCCCTCGACGAGATCCTTGAAGCCGCGGACCGTGTCGGCGAGCGGCACGTACTTGCCCGGCGTGCCGGTGAACGCCTCGGCGACGTTGAACGGCTGGCTGAGGAAGCGCTCGATCTTGCGCGCCCGCTGCACCACGACCTTGTCCTCGTCGGAGAG
>CAVTPJ010000003.1:0-195539 GCA_963736645.1 uncultured Thermoleophilia bacterium
GCTCACGAGCCGTACTTGCCGTAGTCGCAACGCAGGCAGCGCCTCGCCTCAGCGAGAGCTACCTTTGCGGCCCAGCCCAGCTCGACCTCGTCGAAGTTGGTGACGCGGGCACCCACGGCCAGCTCCTCGACCTGGTGACGATCGACCAGTTCGGGGTCGGCGTCGGGGTCGAAGAACGTCGGCGGCTCGATGTCGCGGCGCCAGAACGCGTGGTTGGCGCCGGTCAGGTGCTCGTCCATACCGGCGGCCGCGCGCTCGCCGGCGCCGATGGCCTCGACCACCGATGACGGGCCGGTGGCGGCGTCGCCGCCGGTGAAGACCCAGTCGACGGACGTCTGGCCCGTGTTCGGGTCTCCCTGGAGGTAGCCCCAGCGGTTCAGCTCGATGTCGGTGCCGTCCATGAGGGCGGCGGCGTCGAGCTTCTGCCCGATGGCGGCGATGACCGTGTCGGCCTCGACCACGAAGTCGGGGTTGTGGCCGGCGACGGGACGGCGACGACCGCTGCGGTCGTAGTCGCCCAGCGCCATCTCCTTGCAGCGGACCCCGGTGACGTTGCCGCTCGCGTCGCGGAGGATCTCCTCCGGGGCGACGAGCGTCATGATGTCGATGCCCTCGAGGTCGGCGGCGTCGATCTCCTCGCCCCACGCCGGCATCTGCGCCCGGGTGCGGCGGTAGAGGATCTTGACGCTCTCGGCGCCGAGGCGCAGGGCGGTGCGGGCGGCGTCGATGGCCGCGTTGCCGCCGCCGATGACGGCGACGTTCTTGCCGACCTCGCCGGTGCCGTGGACGTTGTACTGCTTGAGGAACGACAGCCCGTCGTACACGCCGGGACCGTCCTCGCCGGGCACGCCGATGCCCATGCCCTCGGGGGCGCCGACGCCGACGAACACGGCCTCGTAGCCCTCGTCCTTGAGGCTCTGCAGGGTGAAGTCGCGGCCGAGCGCCTTGCCGTACTCGAAGCGCGCGCCCATGGCCTCGATCATCTCGATCTCGCGCTCGAGCTCGGGACGCGGCAGGCGGTAGGCCGGGATGGCCTGCACGAGCATGCCGCCGGCCTTGGGCTCGGCCTCGAACACGACCGGCTTGTAGCCCAGCCGGGCGAGGAAGTAGGCGGCGGAGAGGCCGGCGGGGCCGGAGCCGACGACGGCCACCTTGCGGGCCGCGTTCTCGGCGTTCTCGAGGATCTCCGGGAGCTGCGGTTCCTGCTCCTGCTCGACCATGAAACGTTTGACGTGGCGGATCGCCAGTGCTCCGTCCAGGCTCGAGCGCATGCACTTGCTCTCGCAGGGATGGAAGCAGACGCGGGCACAGATGCTGGCCAGCGGGTTGCGCTCGCGGTGCAGCTTGAGCGCGTCGTTGTAGCGCTCTTCGCCCACGAGACTCACGAAGCCGGGGATGTTGACGCTGGCCGGGCACGCGTTGGAGCAGCGCGCCTTGAACATCGTCGAGCAGACGCCGGCCTCGCAGTACTTGTCCTTGATGTGGGCCTCGTACTCGTGACGGAAGTGACGGATGGTCGAGAGCACGGGGTTGGCGGCCGTCTGGCCGAGGCCGCAGAGCGCGGTCTGGCTGATGGACTCGCCGAGGGCGACCAGGCGCTCGATGTCGCCCTCCTCGCCCTCGCCGTGGCAGATGCGCTCCACGATCTCGAGCATCCGCTTGGTGCCGACGCGGCACGGCGGGCACTTGCCGCAGCTCTCTTCCTGCGTGAACTCGAGGAAGAACCGGGCGATGTCGACCATGCACGTGTCCTCGTCCATGACGATGACGCCGCCGGAGCCCATGATGGCGCCGAGCTCCTGCAGGGTGGCGTAGTCGACGGGCACGTTGAGGTGCTCCTTGGGGATGCAGCCGCCCGAGGGACCGCCGAGCTGGGCGGCCTTGTACGCCTTGTCGCCCGGGATGCCGCCGCCGACCTCGTAGATGAGCTCGCCGAGCTGCATGCCGATCGGGACCTCGACGAGGCCGGTGTGCTGCACGTTGCCGCCGAGCGCGAACACCTTGGTGCCCTTGCTGCTCTCGGTACCGGTGCTCGCGTACCAGGCCGACCCCTTGAGGATGATCGGGGCGATGTTGGCGAAGGTCTCCACGTTGTTGAGCACGCTGGGCTTGCCCCAGAGGCCCGAGACCGCCGGGAACGGCGGGCGCGGGCGCGGCTCGCCGCGATGACCCTCGATCGAGGTCATGAGCGCGGTCTCCTCGCCGCAGACGAAGGCGCCGGAGCCCATGCGGATCTCGAGGTCGAAGTCGTAGCCGCTGCCCATGATGTCGTCGCCGAGCAGGCCGTACTCGCGCGCCTGTCCGAGGGCGTGCTCGAGACGCTCGACGGCGAGCGGGTACTCGGCGCGCACGTACACGTAGCCCTGGTGCGCGCCGATGGCGAAGGCGCCGATGACCATGCCTTCGATCAGCGAGTGCGGATCGCCCTCGAGCACGGAGCGATCCATGAACGCGCCGGGGTCGCCTTCGTCGGCGTTGCAGAGGATGTACTTGGTGTCGTTGTCCTGCTGCTGGGCGAAGCGCCACTTCATCCCGGTGGGGAAGCCGGCGCCGCCGCGGCCGCGGAGGCCGGAGGCGAGGATCTCCTCGACGACCGCTTCGGGGGCCATGGAGGTGAGCACCTTGGCGAGGGCCTGGTAGCCGTCGCGGGCGATGTACTCGTCGATGTTGAGCGGGTCGATGATGCCGGAGTTGCGGAGCACGATCTTGACCTGGCGGTTGAAGAACGGGATGTCGTTCATCTCCGCCTGGGACTTCTCGGTGCCGGGCGCGTGGCTCACGAGGCGCTCGACCACGCGGCCCTTGAGGAGGTGCTCCTCGACGATCTCGGGCACGTCGTCGACCTTGATGTTCTGGTAGAAGACGCCGTCGGGGTAGACGAGCGCCACGGGACCCTGCACGCACGGGCCGAGGCAGCCGGTCTCGACGACGTCGATCTCGCCGGCGAGCTCGCGCTCCTTGAGCTCGGCGCGCACGGCCTCGCTCACGTCGAGGGCGCCGGAGGCGATGCACCCGCCGCCGGTGCAGATCAGGAAGTGACTTCTCACATCAGCCATAGTCGGATCACTCGCTCTCAGGTCTTGATGAGGTAGGCCTCGACGGGTGTGCCGCCCACGAGGTGATTGGTGACGATCGTGTGTACCTTGGCCTTGTCGAGCAGGCCGTAGCGGTACAGCGTGCCGTCGGGCATGGTGAGGGTCGCCATCGGCTCCTCTTCGCACAGGCCGGCGCAGCCGGACTGGTGGAGGCTGGCCGAGGTCACGCCGTTGGCGGACAGCTCGGCCATGAAGGCGGCGACGATCTCACGCGCGCCGGCGGCGATGCCGCAGGTGCCCATGTGCACGGTCACCTGCGTGTCCTTGCGGCCGTCG
This sequence comes from uncultured Thermoleophilia bacterium, assembly GCA_963736645.1. Taxonomy (GTDB): domain Bacteria; phylum Actinomycetota; class Thermoleophilia; order UBA2241; family UBA2241; genus CAIXSE01. The sequence continues at coordinate 3,372 of CAVTPJ010000003.1, forward strand.
CGCAGGTCGATGTCGGCCTTCGCCTTGGCGGCCAGGTTCTTCAGCTGGTCAGGACTGGTGATCCTGTCGGCCATGTCAGGCGCTCCTTTCGGCCAGGACCGGCTCTTCGGCGTACTGGGCGATGATCTCGTTGACGCGCTTGGGCTTGACGCGGTGGTGGACGTCGTCGTCGATCATGATCACGGGGGCCAGGCCACAGGCGCCGAAGCAGCGGCCGATCTCCAGAGAGAACAGCCGGTCCTCGGTGGTGCCGCCCAGGTCGATCCCGAGCTCCTTCTTGAACGCGTCCATCACGGCGACGCCGCCGCGCACGTAGCAGGCGGTGCCCAGGCAGATGCGGATGAGGTGCTTGCCGCGCGGGACGGTCGTGAAGAACGAGTAGAAGCCGACCACGCCGGCGACCTCGCTGTACGGCTTGCGCAGCTCACGCGCGATGTGCTTGAGCGCGACCTCAGGCAGGTAGCCGAAGATGCCCTGCGCGAGCTGGAGCACCGGGATCAGGGCGCCCGGCTTGCCCTTGTACTCGGCGATGACCGCGTCGAGGCGCTCGAGGAGTTCCTCCTCGGTCGGCTCCTCGGCGCAGCAGGCGCACGACTTCACTTCTTCACTCATTCCCCTCTCCTTCGCTTGAGTCCGCTGCGATCGCTTCGCAGATGATGTCCGTGGCTCACTGATATGCCTCCTGGAACGCGGTGAGTTCCCCGAAACGCTGGGGGATGTCCGGGCCACGCAGCGAGACGCGTGTCCCGTCGTCGTCGAGGTCGATCCGGAACTCGATCTCCGGGTTGGTCACCATCATGGTGGCGACGGAGGCGGCGACGTCGCCCAGTGGCGGGCGGTCGACGTCGCCGAGGCGCATCCACGCGTGCACGGCGACGCCGCCGAGCTCGTCGGACCGGCCCACACTGAGACCGCCTCCGGCGGCCTCGGCCGCCTGGCGGAAGAGGCTCAGGCCGAGGCCGGTCTTCTTGTTCGCCTTGGTCGTGAAGAACGGGTCGAGGACCTGCTCCGGGGTCACCGGCAGACCGGGCCCATCGTCCTCGACCCGGAGCGAGAGCTCGTCGCGCTCACGGTCGGCGTCGATCGCCGTGGCGATCACCGTCGCCCCCGCGCGCACCGAGTTCTCGAGGATGTCGAGGAGGTAGAGCGAGAGGTCATGCATCGCCGATCCCTCGTCCGTCGAGGCCGTGGACGGCCAGCACCAGCTCGCCGAAGTCAGGCCGTGCGCAGCGGACGGCGGTGCGCGCGGCGCCGACATCGCCGCGGTAGTGCGCGTCCGACGAGTGCAGGATGGGGAGGCCGTACACGCCGAACTCGGCCTCCCGCGCGGACCCGGGCGGCACGTGCCGTGAGAGCTCGACGGCGTCGAACCCGGCCTCCTCCGGGAAGAACCCGAGCTGGCCGATGACGCCGAAGCTCGAGCGGTCGATGTGCGCGGCCACCGCGATGCCGCAGTGGCGATGCACCAGGTCGACGACGGCGTCGACGCCGAGCGACGTCGCCGTCGCCAGCGCGAGCGTCTCGCGGCCGGTCTCCGCGCCGCCGGCGTCACAGACGACCTGCTCGCCGAAGAAGGCCTCGTATCCATCGTCGATGCGCCCGAGGGTCGCCGCGATCTCCGCCGCCGCCGCCTCCGCGGCGGGAGCGTCGGGGAAGAGGCCGACCACGTGGCATTCCTCGGCGGTGGTGACCTCCATGCCGGCGACCACCGCGAGGCGCGCGCCGGCGGCCGCCTGGACGGCGGCGGCGTTGCGCGCGGTGTTGTGGTCACAGACGGCGATCATGGCGAGGCCCTCAGCGAGCGCCGCGTCGACGATCGCCGGCGGGGTCATCTCGGCGTCCGCGCAGGGAGAGAGCGCCGTGTGGACGTGCAGGTCTGCGAAGCAGACGTTCACGCATGGCTTCCCTTCACCCCGAGGGCGTACAGGCGGCCGACGATGTCGAAGGTGTCCTCCGGCGAGACGTAGAGCGCGAGTCCCTCGGCGGCGGCCTTGGCGAGCACGTCGTCGTCGGGCATGCGGTTCCCGGCGAAGACCACGGCGGCGAGCTCGGCGTGGCTGGCCACGGCGATCACGTTGAGGTGTACCTGGAGCGTGACCAGCAGACCGCCCTCGGGCGCGTGCGCGAGGACGTCGCTGAGCAGGTCCGATGCATAGCCGCGATCGACGTCGGCGTCGTGGTCGGCGGAGACGCCCGGCGTGAGCTCGGTGAAGCCGAGCTTGCTGGCGATGTCGTCGAGCTTCATGTGCGGCTCTCCTCCTCGGTGGCGACGTACGGGCAGAGCGCGCGCCCGGCACGCCCCATCACGATGTCCTCGGCGAGCGCCGCGCACGTCGGTGCGCCACACACGCCGCAGTCCTTGCCGGGCAGCGCCCGGGTCTCCGTGTCCAGCTGGGTGAGCTTGCGGATCGCGACCGCCATGTCCGCGTCGAGGCGGATGCCGGGGCGGGCGCGGAAGGGACGCGAGCGCTCGGGACTGCCGCCGCCCCCGGGGGCGGCGCCGCCCACGGCGGCCCAGCGCCAGGAGGCGACGCAGGCGTCCTCGCCGAGCAGCGGCGATCCGAAGCAGCCGCCGTCGCAGACGTAGGGCTCGATCGCCGCGACGCCCGGCAGACGGTCGTCCTCGACCGCCTCCAGCACCGCGAGCACGTGCGAGACGCCGGTCACGACGAGCAGGTCGTCCGCGCCGCCGGCCTGGGGCGACGTGGCCGCCGCGCCCGTCACGTGGGGGGCTCTGGCGGCGAGGCGGGGCAGGACGGCCTCACGGACCGCCGCGGCGGTCACGGCGTGGCGCTGCGCGATGGGGAGCTGCGCCAGCAGCGCGCTGCGCTGGCTCGGGCAGGACACGGCGAACGTCGCGTCGCGGCCGGCGAGATCCCGCTGCGCGGCCTCCCACGGAGAGGCGAGCGGAGCGAGGTGGTCGAGCAGCGACGGGAACTTGACCTCGACGAGGTTCATGACGGCGGGGCACACCGGCGAGATGAGCGGCGCCGGGCCGTCGCCCGTCGCGGCGAGCTCGATGACGGCCCGCCGCAGGGCGTCCTCGTACCCATGGACCGAGACGACCTCGTCGTAGCCGAGGCCGCGCAACTCCTCCAGCACGGCGCTCACGGGGTGCTCGCCGAACCCGGCGAGCAGCGCCGGCGGGACGACGAGCGCGTCGCCGCCGCGGAGCGCGCCCGGCGCGTCGGTCATGGTGAGCGCCCGTGGGGCGCAGGCGGCGATGCAGGCGGTGCAGTCGATGCACAGGTGGTCCAGCACGTCGGGGCGCGCGTCGCGCACACGGATGGCGGCCGTCGGGCAGGCGACCAGGCAGTGGCGGCACTCCTTGCAGAGCTCGGCGACGACGCCGAGCGAGGAGGGCCGCGCCCCCTGGTCGGCCGCCTCGGGCCGAAGCGCGACAGAGAAGCTCACGCGCGTGCCTGCGCCGGCGGTGGACGTGACGCTGAGCCGGTCGCTGTTGCGCAGGATGTTGGGGAGCCCCATGCCCGCGCCGAAGCCCAGGGCGCGAGCCTCCGCCGACGCCGTCGACCAGCCTTCTCTCATGGCCGAGTCCACGTCGGGGATTCCGGGCCCGCCGTCGATGACGTCGACGTCGAGCTGGCCGTCGCTCACCGCCGCCTCGAGGCGGCCGCCACCGTCGGCATGGATGACGACGTTCATCTCGGCCTCGTAGGCGGCGATCATGGCCCGGCGCACGGCGTCGCTCTCGGCGCCGATCCGCTTGAGGTGCTGCTTGAGATCGCGCGACGCCGCGCCGGCGCTCGTGAAGTCCCCGCAGCGGATGTCGTAGGCCAGGTGCTCCATCGCTCAGGCCTGTTCGCCGTCCAACGCCTGGTAGATGAGGCCGCAGGTCTCGAACACGCCCTGCGGGGAGACCATGAGCAGGGTGTCGTTGACCTGCGCCAGCTGGACCATCTCGGCATCGGGCTCGATGCCGTTGACGAAGCAGATACCGGGCACGTCCATGAGTTCGGCGACACGCAGCATCTGCACGCTGGCCAGGTTGCTGACCAGCAGGGTCCTGTCCGATGCCTCGTTGAGCAGGTCACTGACGCGGTCGCCGGCGTACACCTTGGAGACCTTGGTGCCGCCCGCCTTGCCGGGCGTCACCACGTGGGCGCCGATGTTGGCGGCCAGATCCTCGAGCTTCATGTTCGACCTCGCGAGAAGGGATTCCAGTTTCTTGACCATCGGTTCGATGTCGCCGTCACCGTTGGACGGCGGCTCCTCGCGGCCGCCGAGGCGGGCGAAGTAGGCGGCCGACTCGAGCGCGGCCGTGATGTCCATGTACTCGATGAAGATGTCGTTGGGCAGGTGCAGCGGCGTGGGCGCGAAGCTGATGATGCTCTTGACGCCCGCCTGCACGAGCCTGTCGGCCGACTCCTGTGCGGCCTGCCCCGGCACGGTGAGCACGGCGATCTCGATGCCGAGGTCGCGGACGAGCGCCTCCATGCGCGAGACGTCGACGCAGCGCACCCCGTGGACGTGCGTGCCGGTGAGCGCGGGGTCGACGTCGAAGGCGGCGACGATCGCCACGGCCGGGCTCTTGTCGGCGAAATGAGCGAGGACCGCGTGACCCAGGTTGCCGACACCGACGAGAGCGACCTCCTGACGGTCGGAGCCGTCGAGAAAGCTGGCGATGCTCTCGATGCAGGCGGCGACGTCATAGCCTTTGTTGGGACTGCCCGAGTACCCGATCACCATGAGGTCGCGGCGCACCTGGGCGGCGCTGACCACGGCATGCCGCGCGAGCTGGTGGGAGTAGATGCTCTCGACTCCGCCGTCGCGGAGTGACTGCAGAAGCCGCCGGTAGCGGCTCATGCGCGACACAGTCTTCCTCGATACCACAGATGACTCCCGGGCGGTGGGTTGTGGTCTCGTTCCCCTGAGTTCGTTACAAAACGAACGCTGTGAATTCTGTCACGATTCTCCCTCGCCGGACGTCGTGTGTCAACACTCTCGCGCACAAGGACACACAGTCGCGCATTGTCCAACTTGGCCAAACGAAGCGTGCTCGTCGTGTCGCGCGTACGTTGACGTGGAGCATTCTCGACGAAGTGGCTCTGGTACAGTGGCGCCAGCGAGCCATGGGGTTCACTCACGAAGCACGGTCGGAGCTGGAGGTCACTACATGTCGGACAAGCCCACGTACATGAAGCACATGCCCCACTTCCTCGGGCCGGTGGCGCCGATCACCATCGACCACGCCGAGGGCAGTTGGGTCTACGACACCGACGGCGGCAAGTGGCTCGACTTCGTGGTCGGCATCGCCGTGGTCAACACCGGCCACTGCCACCCCAAAGTGGTCAAGGCCGTGCAGGAGCAGGCCGCCAAGGTGCCGCACGCGCAGATGAACATCTACCGCCACGGCCCGATGCTCGAGCTGGCCGAGAAGCTCACCGGCATCATGCCCGACGGCATGGACGAGGTCATGTTCGCCAACTCGGGCGCCGAAGCGGTCGAGAACGCGATCAAGCTGGCCAAGCAGGCCACCCGCCGGCCGGGAGTCATCGCCTTCCAGGGCGCCTTCCACGGGCGCACCCACCTCACGATGGCGCTCACCGATTCCGCCGTGCACTATCGCGGCCACCACGAGCCGCTCGTCGGCAGCATCTACCACGCGCGCTACTGCTACCCGTATCGCACGCCCGCCAGCGAGGACCCGACGGCGTATGCCATCGAGGACGTCCGCCGTGTGCTGCGCGCCGAGATCTACGGCGACGACGTCGCCGCCATCATCGTCGAGCCCATCCAGGGCGAGGGCGGCTTCGTCGTCCCGACCACGGAGTTCATGCAGGAGCTCCGCGCCATCGCCGACGAGATCGGCGCCTGCCTGATCATCGACGAGATCCAGGCCGGGTTCGGCCGCACCGGCAAGTGGCTGTGCCAGGACCACTACGGCGTCAAGGCCGACATCGTCACCGTCGCCAAGGGCATCGCCTCCGGCTACCCGCTCGGCGCCATCTGCGCCAGCCACGAGATCTGGGACAAGACCCTGCCCGGCTCGATGGGCGGCACCTACGGCGGCAACGCCGTGGCCTGCGCCGCCGGCGTCGCCACCATGGAGGCGATGGAAGAGGACGGCATGCTGGCCAACGCCACGAAGCAGGGCGACAAGCTGCTCAAGTTCTGGAAGGGCCAGCAGGAGCTGTATCCGGCCATCGGCGAGGCGCGCGGCAAGGGCCTCATGCTCGCCATCGAGTGCGTGCAGCCGGGCACCAAGGAGCCGAATGCGGCCGTCGCCAAGGCGTTCATCGCCGAGTGCCAGAAGCACAAGGTCATCCTCATGGGCGCCTGCTCCCAGGGCAACGGCGTCCGCTTCCTGCCGCCGCTCAACATCAGCGACGCCGACATGGACTACGCGATCGGCGTGTTCGAAGAGGCCGCCAAGGTCGTCTTCGCCTGACCGGCAGCACGACACCGGCACGTCCGCGAGGGCGGGGCGCTTCGGCGCCCCGCCCTCGTCGCATCGAGAGCAGGTCCCGCGCCGGCGGGACGTGCCCCGCCCGGCGCCGTGCTAGACTCGACTGCGTGAGCACGCCGCAGCCGTCACAGCCCCGCTTCGAGACGCGCGTGCGCGTGCGCTACGCCGAGACCGACGCCGCGGGCGTCGTGTACTACGCCAACTACCTCGTGTACTTCGAAGTCGCGCGCGTGGAACTCCTGCGCGCCCTCGGCTTCCCGATCTCCGAGGTCGAGGCGCGCGGGGTCATCCTGCCGGTGGTCGAGGCGCGCCTCAAGTACCTCCGTCCCGCACGCCTCGACGACCTGCTCACGGTCGCCATCGTGGCGGACTCCATCGGCCCGGCGTCGTTCTCCTTCGACTACGAGGTCACGCGCGAAGACGGGCTCCTCCTGGTGACCGGCTGGACCCGGCTCGCCGCCTGCGAACGCGAGACGGGACGCGCGATGGCGCTGCCCGGGTGGCTGCGCGGCCTGTTCGGCCGCGCGCCGGATGCGGGACGAGACACTCCATGAGCAACGTGTACCGCTTCCCCGGCGGCGACCTGCCGCCTGACTTCGAGACCAGGATGCCGGACGACATCGAGGTCAAGCACTGCTACCGGCACCACGACCGCGAGACCGGCGTCTCCTGCTCCAACTGCGGGCGCCCGATCTGCCACGAGTGCATGATCCCCGCGCCGGTCGGGTTCCGCTGCCCGGAGTGCGTCAAGGAGCAGAACGCGCACGGCTCCCGCGCGAAGGTCGTCACACGCGGGCAGGTGCGCTCCCGGTGGAGCGGCGGCGCGATCGGCGCGCCCGCGGGCTGGTCCGCGACCAAGGTGCTCATGGCGCTCAACGTGATCATGTTCGTGCTCGAGCTGGCGACGGGCTACTCCGGCCTGCTGGGCGGCGGCTCCGGCACCATCGACCTGGGCGGGCTGGCGCCGGTCCAGGTCTTCCTCGGACACGACTACTGGCGCATGTTCACGAGCATGTTCCTGCACGCCGGACTCATCCACCTCGCCTTCAACATGTGGGCGCTGTGGGCCATCGGCGGGTTCATCGAGGCGGCCGTCGGACGGCTCAAGTTCGTGATCCTCTACTTCGTCTCGGGGTTCGCCGGCTCGGTCCTCGTCCTGCTGGCGGCGCCGGCCAACGTCACGGTCGTGGGCGCCTCCGGGGCCATCTTCGGTCTGTTCGGGGCGCTCGCCGTACACGCGTTTCTCAATCGCGGGCGCGATTTCCAGTCTCGCGCCCTCCTCGGCAACGTCCTGTTCCTGCTGGTGATCAACCTGTTCTTCTCGTTCAGGGGCGGGATCTCGTGGCAGGCGCACATCGGCGGCCTGCTCGGTGGTGCGGCGGTGATGCTGGCGATGATGCTCGGCGGCCGCAAAGACCCGCGACGCCCCTTCGAGCTGCCGGACGGCCTCGCCGTGCTCGGCATCGTCTTCGTCCTCGTCGTGCTCACGTGGTGGAGCGTCGTGAGCTTCTCGCTCTGACGGGGCGGGGATGACGGCCGTCCGCGCAGGGGCGCTGGTCCAGCCGGGCGCGGCGCTCGCACCGGCCGCGGAGCTGGCGGGCAGGATCGCCGGCCTTCAGGCCGGCCTCGCGGGCCGCGGCCTCGACGCCGCCCTCCTCCAGCAGAACGCCGACCTCTTCTACTTCGCCGGGACGGTCCAGCAGTCGTACCTGTACGTCCCCGCCGAAGGGGATGCGACCCTGTTCGTGCGCAAGATCGCCGAGCGCGCCCGTCTGGAGTCGGCGCTCGGCGCGATCGTCGACCTGCCGTCGCAGAAGGAACTCCCTCGGCTCATCGCCGAGCGGTACGGTGTCCTGCCCGGGCGCGTCGGCCTGGAGCTGGACGTGCTGCCCGTCACCTCCTTCCGCCGCCTCGAGGTACTGCTTCCCGACGCTGTGTTCGAGGACGTCGGCCGCGACGTGGTCCGGCAGCGGGCCGTCAAGTCGGCGTGGGAGGTCGAGCGCATCCGCGCTGCCGCGCGCGTCGCCGACGAGGTCAGCGCCCTGATCCCCGGCCTCCTCGAGGAGGGTCTCACGGAGGTCGAGTTCGCCGGCCGGGTCGAGGCCGAAGCACGGCGCCTGGGGCATGAGGGCTACATCCGCATGCGCGGCTTCAACCAGGAGATGTTCTACGGGCAGCTCCTCATCGGCCCGAGCGGCTGCGTGCCGAGCTACCTCGACACGCCGCTCGCCGGGGCCGGGCTCAGCCCGTCCATAGCGCAGGGCGCAAGCTTTCGGCGCATCGGACGCGGGGAGCCGGTCGTCTTCGACTTCGTGCCCGTGCGCGACGGCTACATGGCCGACTTCACGCGCACCTTCTCGATCGGTCCCTTGAGCGCGGCGTTCCTGCACGCCTACGACGCCGCCCTGCGGGTGCAGGAGGCGGCGGTGGCGGCCGCCAGGCCGGGCGTGGCGTGCCGCGCCGTGTGGGAGGCCGCACGGGACGCCGCCGCGGCCGCCGGCCTGGCCGCGAGCTTCATGGGGCACGGCCCCGGCCAGGTGCAGTACGTCGGCCACGGCCTCGGCATCGAGCTCGACGAGTTGCCGGTGCTCACCGGCAGCGACCTCGAGCTGGAGGCGGGCATGGTGTTCGCGCTGGAGCCCAAGTTCGTCCTGCCGGGCGCGGGCGCCATCGGCATCGAGAACACCTGGGCGATGACCGCGGGCGGGCTGGAGCGGCTCACGCGGGCGCCCGAGACGATCGGCATCATCGACTGAACCGCGCGAAGCGGGGAAGAGTGAGCGTGCGGGACCCGGAGACGTGAAGGAGGAGCACCCATGAAGCAGCTGGCGCCGGACGTGTGGACGCACGACATCGACGCCGAAGGGTTCCCGACGCTGTCGGCGGTGGTCAGGACGCCGCACCGGGTGATCGTCGTCGACACGCTCACCGGACCCCGGGACATGGATCCCGTGCTCGACTTCCTCGCCGCGGAGGCCGGCGACCGCCGCCTGCTCGTGGTCAACACCCACCACCACTGGGACCACGTCTTCGGCAATGCCGCCTTCGCCGGCCAGGACATCGTCGCGCAGCGCGCCTGCCCGCGCCTCATGCAGGCCGAGCTGCAGGGCGGTGACGAGTCGCTCCGCCTGCCGCCCTCCGAGGGCGTGCCCATGCCGACGGTGACGTTCGGCGACCGGCTCACCTACGCCGACGACGGGGAGACGGTCCACCTCATCCACACACCCGGCCACAGCGAGGACTCACTGGTGGTCTTTCTGGCCGAGGCTCGACTCCTGTTCGGGGGCGACACCGTCGAATGGCCGCTGCCGAACTTCTCCCAGCGCGACGCTGCCGAGGAGTGGATCCGTACGCTGCGGCAGCTCAAGCAGCTGCCCGCGGACGTCATCGTGCCCAGTCACGGACCGGCCATGGACAAGCGGATCATCGACGCCAATGAGCGCTACGTGGCCGGCGTCTTCGAGGCCGTCGCCGCGGCCAAGGCGGCAGGGGTGGGCCGCGGCGAGCTGGATCTGCCGGCCGCGCGCTTCCTGGAGGACGGCGTCGCCGTGGACGACGTCTACGACGCGGTCCACCGCGAGAACCTGCTCTGGGCCTGGGACGAGGTGTAGCCGCCGGTCGGGCCCTCTCCGTGCGCATCGCTTGCCCGCGCGGTCACGGCGGGCCAAAGTGGATATTTTCTTCCGATTAGGGTAGAAAGGGTCCATGAAGCTCTCCACCCAAGCGGACTACGCCGTGCGCGCGGTCTACGAGTTGGCGCTGCACGAGCCCGGGACCGTGCTGCACACCGGCGACATCGCCGGCGCCCAGCGCATCCCCGGGCCACGGCTCGCCAAGGTGATCCACGACCTCGCGCGGGCCGGCCTGGTGCGCACGCAGCGGGGGCACCTGGGCGGGGTCATGCTGGCCCGGCCTCCGGCGCAGATCACCGTCCGCGATGTGTACGAGGCGGTGGAGGGCCCGATACTGCTGTGCCGGTGTCGCCAGAGGGTAGAGCCCTGCGGCGACGACGTATGTGACACTCACGAGTTCTGGCACGGTGTCGAGAGGCTCCTCACGGGGGAGCTCGAGACGGTGACGTTCGCGGCCCTGGCCGATCCACGGCGACGTGCATCCGCTTCAGGCGTCCGCCTGCAGGCAACGGGGAGGTGACAATTCATATGGCAGAGATCAAGGAGCAGGTCGAGAAGGCCCTGGGCGACATCCGCCCGGCTCTGCAGGCCGACGGTGGCGACATCGAGCTGGTCGACGTACTGGACGACGGCGTCGTCCAGGTGCGCCTCCAGGGCGCCTGCGCGGGGTGCCCGATGTCCCAGCTGACGCTGACCAACGGCGTGGAGCGCCACCTCAAGAACGTGGTGCCCGGCGTCGAGCGCATCGAGAACGTGGGCTACTGAGCCTCGGGCACGAGTCCTGACGGCGGCCGGCGATGTCACCGGGAGGTGACGCCGCCGGCCGCCGTCGCTGTGTCTGCGGGGCGCCCGCCGGCACGCAGGCTCACGATCAGGGCGTATACTCTCAAGTCCGGAGACGAAGAGCCGGGGGTGAGGCACGCCGCGCGCCCGGAAGTGAGGAGGTACGCCGTGAGGGGGCCACAGGATCGGACCCGCGCCGACGAGTATCACGGCCGGGAGGCCGTCAAGCAGACCACGAAGGCGGCGCAGGAGGAGTTCTCCCCGGACGCCGCCCTGACGACCGAGCCTGCCGACGCCGACCTCCGCGACCCGTCGCTCTACATCAACCGCGAGCTCAGCATGCTCGATTTCTTCGGGCGCGTGCTCGACGAGGCGCGCGACGCGCACAACCCGCTGCTCGAGCGCGTCAAGTTCGTCGGCATCGTCGGGTCGATCCTCGGCGAGTTCTTCATGGTGCGCATCGCCGGCCTGCGCCAGCAGGTCGAGGCCGGCGTCACCGAGGCCGCGGCAGACGGCTACACGCCGCAGCAGCTGCTGCCCATCGCGCAGGAGCGCGCCTGGGGCATCATGAAGGCCGCACGCCAGTGCTTCTCCGAGCTCGGTCCCGAGCTCGAGGAGGCAGGCATCCACATCGCCGACTACGGCAGCCTCGACGCGGAGCAGCGCGCCGCCCTCGACCGGTACTACGAGGTCAGGGTGTTCCCGGTCCTCACACCGCTGGCGTTCGATCCCGGCCGCCCCTTCCCGCACATCTCCAACATGAGCCACAACCTCGGCGTGCTGGTGCGCGACGGCAACGGCGACGAGCACTTCGCGCGCGTCAAGGTGCCGGACACGCTGCCGCGCCTGGTCCCGGTGCCGGCCGCCGCAGGCGCGCCGGCCCCCGAAGAAGGGCAGCACCAGTGGTTCACGTGGCTGGAGCAGCTCATCGCGGCCAATCTCCCGACCCTGTTCCCCAACATGGAGGTCGTCGAGTCGCACGCGTTCCGCGTGACCCGCGACGCCGAGCTGGCCATCCAGGAGCTCGAGGCCGACGACCTGCTCGAGACGATCGAGCAGTTCGTGCGCCGCCGCCGCTTCGGCTCCGTCATCCGCGTGACCATCGACGAGAAGATGCCCGAGCGCGTGCGCGGCATCCTCTCAGAGAACCTCGAGCTCGGTGAGACGGATCTGTACACGGTCAAGTCGCCGCTCGGCCTCAGCAGCCTCTGGGGCGCGGGCTCGATCGACCGGCCGGACCTCAAGTACGCGCCGCTCGTCCAGTCGGTGCCGCCCGCGCTCCAGGGGCTCGAGGGCAGCGAGATCTTCGCCGCCATCCGCCAGCGCGACGTGCTGCTGCACCACCCCTACGACTCCTTCGACCCCGTGGTGGAGTTCCTCCGCGCGGCCGCCAACGACCCGGACGTGCTGGCGATCAAGCAGACGCTGTACCGCTGCGGGCGCAACGCGCCCGCCGTGGAGCAGCTCATGGAGGCGGCCGCCAACGGCAAGCAGGTCGCGACGCTCGTCGAGCTGAAGGCCCGCTTCGACGAGGAGAGCAACATCGGCTGGGCCAAGGCGCTGGAGCGCGAGGGCGCCCACGTGGTCTACGGCCTGCTCGGCCTCAAGACGCACTGCAAGGCCCTGATGGTCGTGCGCCGCGAGGGCGACCGCATCCGGCGGTACACGCACCTCGGCACGGGCAACTACAACAGTGTGACCACCAAGCAGTACACGGATCTCGGTTATCTCACGGCCGACGACGACATCGGCGCCGACGCGAACCTGGTGTTCAACCACCTCACCGGCGGCGGGCAGGCCACGGAGTACCGCAAGCTGCTCGTGGCGCCGGTCAACCTGCGCCAGGGCATCGCGGCACGGATCGAGAGGGAGATCGAGCATGCCCAGGCGGGTCGGGAGGCCCACCTGATCTTCAAGATGAACTCCCTGGTGGACAAGCCGATGATCCGCAAGCTGTACCGGGCGTCACAGGCCGGGGTCAAGATCGAGCTCAACGTGCGCGGCATGTGCTGTCTGCGGCCCGGGATCCCCGGCGTGAGCGAGAACATCACCGAGCAGAGCGTGGTCGGACGCTTCCTCGAGCACAGCCGCGTGTACTGGTTCCGCAACGGCGGCGACGACGAGGTCATCCTCGGCAGCGCGGACCTCATGCCGCGCAACCTCAACCGCCGCGTCGAGATCCTGTTCCCCGTCCTCGACGCCGGCATCCGGCGGCGCATCCGCGACGAGATCCTGCCCACGTACATGGCCGACAACATGAAGACCAGGGTGCTGGCGGCCGACGGCTCGTGGACGCACATCTGGCCGGGCGACGGAGAAGAGGCGCTGAACGCACAGGAGTGGTTCGTCGCGCGGGCGCGGGAGACGGCGATCGACGAGAGCGAGAACGCCTGATGCGCGTCTACTTCCTGCGGCACGGCAAGGCGGAGAACCGGGGCGAGTGGCCGGGTGACGACGCCTCGCGCCCGCTCACGACCGCGGGCGAACAGGCGATGCGGCGCGAGGCGAAGGCGCTCCGCGCCATGGACCTCGCGCTCGACGTCATCGTCACGAGCCCGCTCGTCCGTGCCCGGCGGACGGCCGAGATCGTCGCCGACGAGCTCGGCATGGGCGCGCGCCTCGTGGACGACGACCGCCTGGCGGGCGGGTTCGACGCGCGCCGCCTCGCGCAGCTGGCGGCGGCGCACGTCGGCGCAGGAGCGATCATGGTCGTCGGGCACGAGCCCGACTTCAGCGCCACCGTGGCCGAGCTCATCGGCGGCGGCGACATCGTGTTCAAGAAGGGCGGGCTCGCGAGAGTCGACGTGACCACGCCCGCGGCCGGCGGCGGTCAGCTGGTGTGGTTGCTGACGCCGCCTCTCCTGGGGAGCAGATGACGATGGAGGTCGAAGCCAAGTTCCTGGTGCCCGACGAGGAGACGCTCGCGCGCCTCATCGAGGTCGCGTCGCTGGCCGGGTACGACGTCGAGCCGGGCGAGGCCCGCCGCGACGTCGACACCTTCCTCGACACGGCCGACCGGCGCCTGCTCACGGCCGGCTTCTACTTCCGTCGCCGCGAGACGACCGACGGCGTGCGCCTCACCCTGAAGAAGCTCGTCGCGCCCTCCGACGGCGTGCTGCGCCGGGAGGAGATCGAAGCTCTGGTCGCCGCGGACGTCCCGGTCGCGGAGTGGCCGAGAGGGCCTCTGCGCGAACGGGTGGAGCAGCTGACGGCCGGGGAGTCCCTGGGGTCGCTGCTCACACTCGAGCAGACACGGGTCGCGCGGGTCGTCCGGCGTGGCCGGCGGGAGGTCGCGGAGCTCAGCCTCGACCGGGTGACCGCGAGCGCGCCCGACGGCGACCGCGGCTGGCTCGAGGCCGAGGTCGAGGCGCGCGGCCGGGGCGGCGACGGGGACGTCGCCGCGCTCGCGGCCGCGCTCCGCGACGACTGGGGTCTCGTGCCCGAGGGCCGCGCCAAGTTCACGCGCGCTCTCGAGCTGGCCGGCGAGGGCGATGACGGTCTGCTCATCGCCGCCGCCGAGCGTCGCGTGCACGAGACGCAGGCCTCGGGCGAGGGCGCCCGCGCGCGCCGCGCGCAGGCGCTGCTGGCCCTCGATCGCGGTCTGTCCCAGGTCGAGGCCGGCCGGGTCGCCGGCCTCTCCGATCGCCGCGTGCGGTACTGGCTGGCACGGTACCGGGTCGAGGGCACGGGGATCTACGACGACGAGGCCGTCGATCCGGGCGCCGCGCAGCCCGCCGCCGTCCCGGAGCGCAAGAAGCGGCCGGACATCTCTCGCGCCGACACCATGACCGAGGCGGCGGCCGCCACCCTGCGCTTCCACCTCGCCAAGATGCTCGAGCACGAGGAGGGTACCCGGCTGGGGGAGGACCCGGAGGAGCTGCACGACATGCGCGTCTCGACGCGGCGCATGCGCATGGCGCTCCGGGTGTTCGCCGACTACCTCGACCCCGACGTGATGCGGCCGGTGCTGAAGGGGCTGCGCCGCACCGGCCGGACGCTCGGCGCCGTGCGCGACCTCGACGTGTTCAACGAGAAGACCCAGACGTACCTCGACGGCCTGCCCGACGAGCGCGCGGGCGACCTCGACGGCCTGCTCGAAGCCTGGCGGGCGGAGCGCGACAGACAACGCGAGCGCCTCGTCACCTACCTGGACGGGCGTCGGTACCGGCGCTTCGTCGAGAGGACCACGGAGCTGCTCGCGGGACCGGCCGAGGCTCTGGCGCCGCAGACGGTCATCGCCCCCCGGCCGCAGCGCGTGGCCCAGGTGCTGCCCGGCGTCCTCTACAAGGACATGGCCGTGGTCTGGGCGTTCGAGGGCCAGCTCGGCGGGCTCGAGACGCCGCTCCCTCGCTTCCACGCGCTGCGCAAGGCGTGCAAGGGACTGCGCTACACGCTGGAGTTCTTCGAGGACGTCCTCGGGCCGGGCGCCCGCCCGCTCATCAAGCGCGTCAAGGGCCTCCAGGACCACCTCGGCGACCTGCAGGACGCCGTCGTGACCAGCGGCATCCTGCGCGACTACCTCACGTGGGGCACGTGGCGGCACGAGGGGCACGACCTGCCCGGTCCCGTCGAGGTCATCGTGGCCCCGGGCGCGGCGAGGTACTTCGCGGCGCGCGAAGAGGAGATGGAGCGCCTCGTGCTCACCTTCCCGGAGGCCTGGCCCACGGTGGCCGGCAACGAGTTCAGCCGCGACCTGGCGTCGGTGATCGCCGAGATCTGAGCCGGCGAGGCGGAGGCCGTTCGCGGGCGGATCCTCAGCCGGCAGCCTGCTCCGAGACGATGTCGATCGGGCCGCCGAGCGCCTTCTCGAGGCTGTCCCGGCGCCGCTCGACGGCCCACTCCTCGAGGCGCCAGTCACCCGCCGGCTCCAGCGCGAGGCGCAGGCGACCGTCGCCCGCGCGGGTCAGGCGGGCGTGGGCGATCGCGGCGGTGTGGCCGCGATCCAGGTACTCCGCGAGCCGCAGCAGCGCGCCGAGCCTCCGTACCACCTTGCGCGAGCGGCGGTCGAGCCCGGAGAACGCCTCGAACCGAGGCGTGGGGAGGGCCTTGCGGTGGAAGTACGCCGTGGACGCCATGATCGCCACCTCTTCCTGGTCGAAGCCGACGAGGTCGGCGTGGCGGATGAGGTAGTACGTGTGCTGGTGGTGTCGCGTGTAGCTCAGGAACGTCCCGACGTCGTGCAGCATGGCCGCGTGCTGGAGAAGCTCCCGCTCCTCCGGACCGAGACGGTGGAGCCGGGCGTCGCGGGAGGAGTCGAAGAGCTCCAGAGCGAGCCGCGTCACCTGGCGCGCGTGCGCCTCGTCGAAGGAGGTCGCGCGCGCGAGCTGCAGCACGCTCCGCTCGCGCACGCCCGCGCCGTGCCTGAGCTCGTGCTGGCCGGCGCGCGCGAGGTCGTCGAGCAGCAGGCCCTCGCGCAGGCCGCAGTCGTCGAGCGCGACGATGGTCTCGACGCCGAGGTCCTCCATCAGGGTGTCCAGGATGGCGGCGCCGGCGACGATGATGTCGGCTCTCGCCGGCGACAGCCCCGGCACGGAGCGGCGCTCGGCAGCCGTCATCCCACGGAGGCGTTTCGCCACGGCGCGCAGGTCCGCGCGCGTGAGCGGCTCGTCGCGGCCGGGAGCACGACCGTGCAGCATGCGCGCGGCCACCCCCGCCAGATTCACGATGGTGCCCGAGGTGCCGTAGGCGGTCGCGTCCGGGCGGCCGACGTCGCGCAGCGTGTGCTGTGAAGCCAACCTCACGCGGTGCCGCAGGGTCTCGTAGTCGGCCGCCTTCACGCGCCCGTCCTTGCCCGGCGGCGGCGCCTCGGCGGCGAGACGGATGGCGCCGAGCGAGATCGATTCGACGATCTCGGCGCCCGACGCGTCGCCGACGGCGACCTCGGTGCTGCCGCCGCCGATGTCGATCACGAGGGCGCGGCCTCCGATGTGCACGCGGCTCAGGAGGCCGAGGTAGATCAGCCGGGCCTCCTCCTTGCCGGAGACCACGTGCACCTCGAGCCCGGCCGTGTCGCGCAGCAGGCGCACGAACTCGCCGGCGTTGCGCGCCTCGCGCGTGGCGGCGGTGGCGACGGCGACGAAGCGGGTGGTCCCGTGCGCGCGGGCAAGTGCGGCGAACCGCGCGCACACGGCGGCGGCGCGATCCATGGCCGCGCGCTGCAGCAGGCGGATCTCGCCGAACTCGCCTTCTCCGAGCCGCACCGTCTCCTTCTGCATGGTGAGCACGGTCCAGGAGTGGTCCGGCTCCAGTCGCACGACCATCAGGCGCACCGAGTTGGTGCCGATGTCGATGTACGCGACCGTCTCGGCCGCGATCGGGGCGAAGGAGGCGGGCAGGCTCGGCATGAGCATCGCCGGCGGACGCCGGCTCAGGCCTTGGCCTTCTGCTTCTTCTTCGCCTTGGAGCCCTTGGTCTTGCCGCCCTTCTTCACGGCCTTGCGGTCCGCATTCAGCTTCTCCAGGCCGTCCTTGCGCCCGAACTCGGCGATGTAGGTCTGGGCGATCTCGCACTTCTTGCAGCCTTTGCCGCAGCAGTCCTTCCACTGCTTGCGGCCGAACTCGCTCTTCAGCTTGGTCACGGGAGCTCCCTTCACGATGCCTCGTGGTGCACACATACCGCGGGAGCGGAGGGGGAAAACGCCGGCGGCCGGCGGCACGACGACGAGCCGCCGGCCGCCGGCCGGGTGGATCGGCCTGAGCGCCTGCGGCGTCAGGCCTCTCCGAACGCGTCCAGCCGAACGTCGTCGGCCACGACGTAGGCCATGTCGGTGCAGGCGGCGATGTCGTCCAGCGAGTGGCCGCAGGCGACCTCCTCCAGCACGAAACCCCTGTCGGGGAAGCGCCGGAACAGGGCGCGCTCGGTGATGATGACGTCGCACTCCTCGGCGCCCGTGAGCGGGAACGTGCACTGCTTCATGAGCTTGGAGGCGCCGTCCTTGGAGCAGTGCTCCGTGACGATGTGGACCACCTTGGCGCCGGTGATGAGGTCCATGGCTCCGCCCATGCCGGCGAGCATCTTGCCGGGCACGATCCAGTTGGCGATGTTGCCCTTCTCGTCGACCTGGAGCGTGCCGAGGAAGGTGGCGTCGATGTGGCCGCCGCGGATCATCCCGAACGATGTGGCCGAGTCGAAGTAGCTGCCGCCGGGGATCAGCGTGATCGGCTGGTTGCCGGCGTTGGCGCGGTCGCGGTCCTCGCAGCCCGGGTCCGGCGCGGGCCCGACGCCGATGCCGCCGTTCTCGGTCTGGATGATGACGTCCACGCCCTCGGGCACGTAGTTGGCGATGAGCGTCGGCAGACCGATACCGAGGTTGATGATCTGCCCGTCTTTGAGCTCTTGAGCCGCGCGCGCGGCGATGACCTGTTTTGCGCTAGCCATTGAACGTCTCCTCGCGCAGGACGCAGTAGTCGATGTTGGCGCGCACCACCGCGTCGACGAAGATGCCGGAGGTGTGGATCGCATTGGGGTCGAGCTCGCCGAGCGTGTAGAGGTTCTCGACCTCGGCGATGACGTAGTCGGCACAGGTGGCCGCCGGCACGTTGAAGTTGCGGGACGTGCCGCGGTAGATGAGGTTGCCCCACGTGTCTCCCGCGTGCGCGCGGATGATGGCGACGTCGCACGTGAGCGAGGGGACCAGGATGTACTTGCGCCCGCCGAGCTCGATGATCTGCTTGCCCTCCTCGGCCACGGTGCCGATGCCGGTGGGCGTGAGAAAGCCGCCGAGGCCCGCGCCGCCGCAGCGCATCATCTCGGCGAGGGTGCCCTGCGGCGTCGCCTCGACCTCGAGGCGGCCCTCGTTCATCGCCTTGCCGATCTCGGGCGTGGTCCCGATGTGGCTGGCGACGACCTTCTTGATCTTGCCCTGCTTGACCAGCTCGACGACGCCGCGGTCGCGGTAGCCGGCGTCGTTCTCGTAGATCGTCAGGTCTTGAACGTCCATCGTCTTCAGGTAGTCGATCAGCGTGAGCGGATCGCCCTGGCCGATGAAGCCGCCGACGGCGATGCTCATCCCACTCTCGATGTGGGACATCGCCTCCTCGATGGGGGTCACCTTGTTCTTCGGCACCGTTGACTCCTTTGCGCGGAAGAGGCCGGCGGCCCCGCGCTCACTGGAGGCGCGGGCCGGCCGGGCAGATGCGTGTGGCTGCAAGCCTATCATCTGGGTCCGGCTCGTCCCGAGACTTTCCCCCGGCCGTCCGGGCCACCGCGCGGCACTCCGGCGACCGTTCCGCCATGCGGAAATATTGACCGCATAGTGGATGTGTGACCGCCCACTTGTGCGCTTCTCCCAGCCCTGTATACTTCCCGCGGCGCATCGTCGGAAGGGAGGCACTCGTGACCGCAGTCACCGAGTCTGCAAGCGTCGGCGTCATCGGCGGGTCCGGGTTCTACGAACTGCTCGAGAACGCTCGGGAGGTCGTCATCGACACCCCGTTCGGGCAGCCGTCCGACTCGTACTTCCTCGGCGAGATCGACGGCGTGAGCGTCGCCTTCCTCCCGAGGCACGCACGCGGGCACCGCATCCTGCCGGGCGAGGTCAACTACCGCGCCAACATCTGGGGCATGAAGGCGCTGGGGGTGCACTACGTGCTCTCCGCCAGCGCCGTCGGCAGCCTGCGCGAAGAGCTCGAGCCGCTCGACGTCGTCGTCCCCGACCAGCTCTTCGACCGCACCAAGGCACGTCCGAGCACCTTCTTCGGCGACGGCGTCGTCGTCCACATGGGGTTCGCCGACCCGTTCTGCCCGTACACGAGCAAGCTCATCGTCGAGGCGGCGCGGGAGGTCGGCGCCACGGTGCACGAGGGCGGCACCTACGTGTGCATCGAAGGCCCGCAGTTCAGCACGCGCGCGGAGAGCAACTCGTATCGCCAGCTGGGCTTCGACATCATCGGCATGACGAACCTGCAGGAGGCCAAGCTGGCGCGGGAGGCGGAGCTCTGTTACGCCACCATGGCGATGGTCACCGACTACGACGTGTGGTACGAAGGCGAGGAGGACGTGACGCTCGATCAGGTGCTGAGCAACGTCCGGCGCAACGTGGCGACCGCGCAGGCGATCGTCCGCAGCGCCGTCGGCGCCCTCGACCACGGGCGCGACTGCAGCTGCCGGCACGCGGTCGAGTTCGCCATCAACACCCCGGCGGAGCTCATTCCGCCGGCGACCAAGCAGAAGCTCGATCTGCTCATCGGCAAGTACCTGGGGTAAGGGCAAGTACCACGGGCGTCGCCCGACGCTCGCGTGGTGAGGGGTTGTAGAAAGGAGCTACGCAGTGTCTTCGTTCGTATCCAACAACGCCATTCTCGTGGCGGTCATCTGCGGGTTGATCGCCGTGATCTACGGCGTCCTGCTCATCCGCTGGCTGCTCAAGCTGCCGGCCGGCGACGAGGTCATGCAGAGGATCGCCGGCGCCGTGCAGGAGGGCGCCAAGGCGTATCTGGCGCGGCAGTACCGCACCATCGCCATCGTCGGCGTGGTCGTCTTCTTCGTCCTGCTCGTGGCCCTCGGCCTGGGCAAGGACTGGACGTACGGCTGGCACGCCGCCGTGGGCTTCGTCATCGGCGCCTGCCTCTCGGCCGCCGCCGGCTACATCGGCATGATGGTCAGCGTGCGTGTCAACGTGCGCACCGCCGAGGCCGCCCGTCAGGGTCTCGGCCGCGCGCTCACCGTCGCCTTCCGCGGCGGCGCGGTCACCGGCCTCCTCGTGGTGGGCCTCGCGCTGCTCGGCGTCAGCATCTACTTCTGGATCACCGGCGACGTCGCGGCTCTCGTCGGCCTCGGCTTCGGCGGCAGCCTCATCAGCGTGTTCGCGCGCGTCGGCGGCGGCATCTTCACCAAGGCCGCCGACGTGGGCGCCGACCTCGTGGGCAAGGTCGAGGCGGGCATCCCCGAGGACGACCCGCGCAACCCCGCCGTCATCGCCGACAACGTGGGCGACAACGTGGGCGACTGCGCCGGCATGGCCGCCGACCTGTTCGAGACCTACGCCGTCACGGCGGTGGCCGCGATGCTCCTCGCGTTCCTGACCTTCAGGGGCACAGTCGACGTCACCGGCATCGCCAAGGGCCTGCTGATCAGCGTCGACGCCGACGTGGTCTACAAGCCGGCGGTGCTCTACCCGCTCGTCATCGGCGGCGTGAGCATCATCGCCAGCATCATCGGCACCTTCTTCGTGCGGCTCGGCAAGAGCAACAACATCATGAACGCGCTCTACAAGGGCCTTGCCGTGTCCGCCGTCATCGCCATCGCCCTCTTCTATCCGATCACCGAGTGGATGCTGGGCAACGCTGCCGCGGCGGCCTTCGGCGTCCCCAGCGTGACGCGTCTCTTCCTGGCGGCCGTCACCGGCGTCGTCGTGACCGCCCTCATCGTGGTCATCACGGAGTACTACACGGCCGCCCGCTACAACCCGGTGAAGAGCATCGCCAAGGCGAGCCTCACCGGTCACGCCACCAACATCATCCAGGGTCTCGCCGTATCGATGCAGTCCACCGCGCTGCCGGTGCTCGTCATCGCCGCCGGCATCCTGGTGAGCTACACCGCCGCGGGCGGCGGGCAGGCCGGCCTCTACGGCATCGCCGTCGCGGTCATGGCCATGCTCTCCATGACCGGCATCATCGTCGCCATCGACGCCTACGGCCCCATCACCGACAACGCCGGCGGCATCGCCGAGATGGCGAACATGCCGGAGTCCGTGCGTCAGACCACCGACCCGCTCGATGCGGTCGGCAACACCACCAAGGCCATCACCAAGGGCTACGCGATCGGCTCGGCCGGCTTCGCCGCCCTCATCCTGTTCGTCTCCTACACGCTCGACCTGCAGGAGCACTTCCTGCAGAAGTACGACTTCAAGGACACCATCTCGTTCATGATCGACAACCCGTGGGTGCTCGCCGGCCTGTTCATCGGCGGCATGCTCCCGTACCTGTTCGCCTCGCTCTGCATGACGGCGGTCGGCAAGGCCGGCGGTCAGGTGGTCGAGGAGGTGCGCCGTCAGTTCCGGGAGATCCCCGGCATCATGGCGGGGACCGCCAAACCCGACTACGCCACGGCCGTCGACATCGTCACCAAGTCGGCCATCAACAAGATGCTGCTCCCGGCCGCCATCCCGGTGCTCGCGCCGATCATCATCGGCATCGCCTTCCGCCAGCATGGCTTCGAGGTGCTTGGCGGCGTGCTCATGGGCTGCATCATCACCGGCATCTTCCTGGCGATCAGCATGACCTCGGGCGGCGGCGCCTGGGACAACGCCAAGAAGCTCATCGAGGACGGCGAGTACGGCGGCAAGGGCTCCGACGCCCACGCGGCCGCCGTCACGGGCGACACCGTGGGCGATCCGTACAAGGACACCGCCGGCCCGGCCATCAACCCGATGATCAAGGTCATCAACATCGTCGCCCTGCTCGTCATCCCGTTCCTCATCAAGTAGGGCGGAGCGCAGCAGACGCTCCGGGGAGACCGCGGAGCACTCGAGGCGCGGCGGGCGGCCCACGGGCCGCCCGCCGCGCCTTCGCCGTTGTGCGTCGCTGCAGGTGTAAAGAACGCATAAAGCCGGTTGTGGGGGGGTGTGGCCCGGTGGTAGATTCGGCTTCCAGAGGCCGGCTCGCCTACGGTGGGCCGGCCGCCTTCATGCCATGCTGAGAACGCGACAGATCATCGTCATCATCACGGGGGTCCTCGGGGTCCTGCTCGTCGCGCGTGGCGTCTGGGGCGGCGTGTGGCCACCATCCATCCAGCTGATCGCCGGCATCCTGCTGCTCGTGTTCGCCGGGTTGCGCTGGTGGACGCTGAGATAGGCGCGAGGGTGTAGGCAGAGGTGGCGCGCAGAAAACATCGTGAGGGCGAGAGCCTGCAGAAGGTCCTCGGCGTCCCGGCGCTGTTCAGCACCGCGTACGGCAACGTCGGCTCGTCGATCTACTACGCCCTGGGCCTCGTGGCATTGTGGGCCCTGGGCGTCACGCCCGTCGTCTTCCTGCTGACCGGCCTGCTCTTCTGCACCACCGCCTGGTCGTACGCGGAGGCCACGGCCATGGTGCCCGAGGCCGGCGGCTCGTCCAGCTTCGGGCGCCGTGCCTTCAACGAGTTCGTCAGCTTCGGCGCCGGCTGGGCGCTGATGCTCGACTACATCGTCACGGTGGCCATCAGCGCCTACTTCGTGCCCAACTACCTCGCGGTGTTCTGGCCGGCGCTCAAGGTGCAGCCGTACAACTCCATCGGCGGCATCATCACCATCATCGCGCTGGTGACGCTCAACGTCTTCGGCATCAAGGAGGCGGCGCGGCTCAACATCGTCCTCGCGCTGCTCGATCTCGGCACGCAGATCCTGCTCATGGTCGTCGGCGTGGTGCTGCTTCTCCAGCCCAAGCTGCTCATCGAGCAGGTCCAGCTCGGCGTCGCGCCGACCTGGACGCACCTCATCTACGGCATCTCCATCGGCACCATCGCCTACACGGGTATCGAGACCGTCTCCAACATGTCCGAGGAGGCGGCGAACCCGGACAGAGACGTCCCGAGAGCCATCAACTTCGTGCTCATCGCCGTCCTCGTCGTCTACCTGGGCATCTCCATGACGGCGCTCTCGGCCATGCCGGTCAAGGCGAACGTGTTGCCGATCGACGCGACGACGGGGAAGACGATGCCGCTCGAGGTCGTGGCCAAGAGCGCGGAGGAGCCCAACGGACCCTTCGTGTTCAAGGACGCCCCGCCGCCGGGCAACGAAGGCAGGGATGTCTACGTCCCGGCCGAGCTGCAGGGGGGGCGCTGGGTGACGACGCCGGAGGCGCCCGGCGAGGAGGTCTTCGTCAGCGACGGGCAGCGCTACACGAAGGTCTACGGCTCTCTGCTCGGGAGCGTCTACAAGGAGGACCCGGTCGTCGGCATCGTCCGCTTCCTGCCGTCCGACCTCGGCTGGCTGAAGACGATCCTCATGCCGTGGGTAGGCATCCTGGCCGCGACCATCCTGCTCATCGCCACCAACGCGGGCCTCATCGGGGTGTCGCGCCTGGCGTACTCACTGGGCCAGCACCGGCAGGTGCCGCCGATACTCGGGCGCGTCCACCCCAAGCGGCTCACCCCGTACGTGGCCATCATCGCCTTCGGTGCGGTGGCCTGCGTCCTGCTGCTCCTCCCGGGCAACACGATCAACCTGCTGGCCGACCTGTACGCGTTCGGCGCCATGATCTCGTTCACCGTCGCGCACGTCTCCGTGGTCTGGCTGCGCCACAAGGAGCCGGACTACCCGCGCCCGTTCCGGACGCCGATCAACATCCAGGTCGGCAAGATGTCGGTCCCCGTGCTGGCCGTCATCGGCGGCCTCGGTACCTTCACCGTGTGGTGCGTGGTCGTCGCCACGCACCCGTTCGGCCGGAACATCGGCTTCATCTGGATGGGGATCGGCCTGGCCATGTACGTCGTCTACCGCAAGGCCAAGGGCTATTCGCTGACCAGGACCGTCGACAAGGTCGTCGTGCCCGCGTCGATGCAGGCCGACATCGACTACGACCAGATCCTCGTGCCGATCACAGGCTCCCGCATCAGCGACGAGATGATGGTGCTGGCCTGCCAGCTGGCGACCGAGAAGAAGTCGGCCATCGACGGCCTCTACGTGATCGAGGTGCCGCTGAACCTGCCGCTCGACGCGAGCCTCGCCAACGAGCGGGCCAAGGCGGCGCAGGCGCTCAAGGCGGCGGCGACGATCGCCTCGCAGTTCAAGGTCAAGTTCACGCCGCACACGGTGACGGCGCGGCGGGCCGGGCGTGCGATCGTCGAGGAGGCCGCCACCAGGCGCAGTGAGGTGGTCGTGCTGGGCACCACGCGCAAGCGCCGCGTGGGGAACCTCACCTTTGGGGTGACCACGGACTTCGTGCTCGACCACGCGCCGTGCGAAGTGCTCCTCAATCTGGTCCCGAAGGACTATCCTACTGAGGGTTCGAGCGTCGCGGAGACGCTCGACCACGGGGGGCCGACGCCTCCCGCCGCCGCAGGCGGCGGCCCGGTCGGCCCTGACGTGAAGAACTGAGGAGAGCGCTATGCATGTCGTGATCGCCGGGTGCGGCCGTGTGGGGTCCGGCCTCGCCCGAGACCTGGTGACGCAGGGGTTCGACGTCTCGGTCATCGACGAGAGCCCGGATGCGTTCCACCTGCTCGGCGACGACTTCCCGGGCGAGTTCGTCGTCGGGAGGGCCCTGGACTGGGACGTCCTGCGTGCAGCCGGCATCGAGCGCGCGATCGCGTTCGTCGCCTGCACCGACGGCGACAACACCAACATCGTGATCGCCCAGGTCGCGCAGAAGAAGTACGGGATCAGGTGCGTGGTGGCGCGCGTGTACGACCCCCTGCGCGCGGAGCTGTTCGCGCAGGCCGGCATCCGCACCGTGTGCCCCACGCGCGACGTGCGCATCGCGCTCTTCGACGCCGTCCGCACCTGTCAACTCCCCGTCACGGAGGGCTGAGCCATGTTCGTGCTCATCGTCGGCGGCGGCAAGGTCGGCCTCAACACCGCTCGGCAGCTCATGCGCCTGGGTCACGAGATCGTCCTCGTCGAGCAGCGGTCGACGCGCTTCGGCATCATCGCCGAGGAGCTCGGCGACGAGGCGCTGGTGTTCGGGGACGGCACCGAGGTCTGGGTCCTCGAGAAGGCGGGCATCGGCCGCTGCGACATGGTCGTGGCGGTCACGGGTGACGACGAGGACAACATCATCATCTCGCAGGTGGCCAAGCTGAAGTTCGGCGTGCCCAAGGTCGTGGCGCGCGTGAACAACCCCTTCAACCAGCCCACGTTCGACCTGCTCGGCGTGGAGGCCACGATCTGCGCCACCACGGCGCTGCTCAACCTGATCATGCACGAGCTGCCGGTGCACAAGTTCGTGCACCTGCTCTCGCTGCGCAAGCAGAACCTCGATGTGGTCGAGCTGGAGGTGGGCGACAACTCGCCGTTCGCCAACACCTACGTCCAGGACATCGATCTGCCGGAGGGCGCGCTGCTCGCCGCCATCGTGCGCGCCGGCAAGGCGCTGGTCGCCCGCGGCTCCACCGAGATCCTCCCCGGCGACTACGTGCTCTGCCTGCTGCCGCCGGGCAAGGAGCGCGACCTCATCAAGGTGTTCCTGCCGGACGAGGAGCCGGAGCGCGTGCTCCTGCAGTCCGAGCTGGACACGTCCGAGGGCTGAGAGCAGTGACGGCCAACCCGGGCGCGCGGCCCTGCGTGGCGCGCGCCCCGGTTGACCGCCCGTAGCCTCACGGTTAGCATGTCTGAGCCCTCCCGGGCGACTTTTCTTGTCCGGCGGCGAGGTAGCTCAGTTGGTAGAGCACACGACTGAAAATCGTGGTGTCGTCAGTTCAATTCTGACCCTCGCCACCACACTTCCCCGCATTTCACGCCACTTTGGTGACGCCACGAATTCCACTGGTGTGCCCTTTGCCAGCATCTGCCAACGGCTCATCACCGGGCGTGCTTCGCGCCCATGCCCGACTGCACCGCCACCGCGGCTTGCTGTGCCCGGGGAAGGCAGTGTGCGTAGACGTTCATCGTGATCGTCGGATGGGCGTGACCCAAGCGGGCGCTGGACCGTCAGCCACTTGGAATAAGATCGACGGTCATCAGCCGCGCCGCCAACGGTGGCGACCGCGGGCGGGGATCCGCGGTCGCGTCGTCGGTCCCGCAAACGCCGGCGTGCTGAGACATGGCCGCAGCGGGAACCCTCCGAGAGTCGACGAGGGAGGATGATCATGTCCAAGTATCTCGTACGTGCGACCCTGACGTCCGCTGGCGTCAATGGCCTGCTCAAGGAGGGGGGCAGCCGCCGCCGCGAAGCGGTGAAGGCGCTCGCTGAAGGCGCCGGCGGAAGCCTGGAGGCGTTCTACTTCGCCTTTGGCGACGACGACGTGTATGCGATCCTGGATCTGCCCGACAGCGTCTCGGCGGCAGCGGCGAGTCTCGCGGTCAATGGCTCTGGGATCGTGCGCTCCAAGGTCGTCGTGCTGCTGACGCCCGAGGAGGTCGACGAGGCGACGAAGAAGACGGTCAACTACCGCGCCCCGGGCGCGTGAACGCGGACCGATAGGGTGAACAGGGAGAGGCCCGCCGCCCGTGAGGGCGGCGGGCCTCTTTGCCTGAACGCTGGGCCAACGCTTGTGGTCACCGCCGAAAGCGCACAGTATCAAGGTGCCCGTCGCAGATGCTCGGCATGGCGCAGCGCGACACGCTAGGGATGCATTCCGGCGTGACGCGCTGGGGAAGCGACAAGGTAGGCACGTCTTGGACGGCTGACTTGTCAGCATTCTCCCGAGCTGCGGCGGGCGGCTCCCAGTTCAAGTTGCAGAGGCCCGCCGCCCGTGAGGGCGGCGGGCCTCTTTGGCGACCGGTCGCCGTTTCGGGGACTGCGGCCGCACGCACAGAACGTCCGGTCAGACGCCACCTCAGGCCACGCTCCGGTCAACCCGCACGGGTCCCAAACGCTTGTCGCCACGACGAACCGGGCGTACAGGTTTCTTCATACGGGACTCCCGAGAGCGGACCGGCGCAGGCGTCCGACGTGGTCACACGATGGGAGGGATCGGGGCCATGAAACGTTCCTGTCTCAGAAGCCCCCTGTGGGCTGCCGCGCTAGTGACGCTCGTCGCTGCGCCTCTGGCGCTCGCCGCCTGCGGTGCGGACACCGCGCCCACCGACCTGCCGACCCGGACCACGCCCGTGGCCGCCTACTCGTTCCCGCCGCAGGAGCCTATCAGCGCGGATGCTCCGAAGGCATATGCCAGCAGCACCGACGGCCTCGAGTTCGTGCCTTGGACGGACATCGAGGTCACCGCCCTAGCCTACTACGACGACGGCGGTGACGGCCTCCTCAGCGAGCACACCGTGGGCATCTTCGAGAAGTCGAGCGAGCAACTCGTCAGCGATACCGTCATCATCGACGGCGAGAGCACGCTGGAGGACGGCTTCCGCTACGAGGCGATCACTCCCGTGGTGCTGAAGGGCGGCACGACCTACGTGCTGGCGGGGAGCACGAGCTCGCCCTACGACGTGGTGGTCGGGGATCCCGACGACATGGAGTCGGCGCCCGAGGTGCGCTTCACCGACCTGCTCTGCTCCCTCAGTAGATCGGGAGAGTTCACGTTTCCGAGACGCGAGGAACACACCTTCTACTCCAGCTTCAGGAGTACCGCGAACTTCACGTTCCGCTCACCCTCGAGCCCCGCACCGGCAGCGACGCCGTAGGTCGGAATGTGACCGGACGGCGCAGGTCGCCTCAAGCAGAGACCCGCCACCCGTGAGGGCAGCAGGCCTCTCCTGTTGTCGGCGGAGGTCGCCGCCCACGCTCATGGTCAGCCAAGATTCACCTGATTCCGGTGAAGACACGGGTGCGTTGCGCTTCCATACTGACGTGGTTGGGAGGCCTCGATCCGCCGGACGTAGCACTGCGGCCACCGCAGTCCGGCGGGGAGCCATTGGTGAGACCGGCCGGCGGGTCGGTCTTCGTGCTTTGTGGAGTCTGGCGTTGGGCGAGAGGAGGTAACGCACGGGGTTTGGGATGACGGGTGTGGCCGGGAGGGGAAGCCCAGTGTGTGACGGCCCGGCGCGGCACTCGCCCGAGAGAGGCATGAGAGGAGAACGGGCCATGAGGAAGCTACGGTCGGCACTGGTGCTCCTGTGCGTCGCCGCGGTCCTGCTCCTGGTGCTGGCGTCCACGGCGGGCGCGGCCACGAAGACCGCCGCGTCGGGGCACTGGTACTGGAACGGCCCCGAGCCAACCACGGTCAAGTACGTCGGCGACAACTGGTTCATGACCGGGTGGCAGTACGGGTACTGGGAAGGCACCTTCGAGGGGACCTACACAGATACGTTCAAGTTCGTGTTGTTCAAGGCTTCGGAGGAGCGATACTGGATGAACATCCACTTCGCCATGGACTTCACGGGCAGCGTGAACGGGGTCCCCGGCACGGTGGAGATGAGGCTCACCTGCCGTCCGCAGATGTCGGATGGCAGCTGGCAGGTCATCGGCGGCACCGGAGGACTGAAACACTTGGTCGGCCATGGAACCTGGACATTCGCCGACGAGGAATGGCCCGGGGACTGGGCCATGCTCGACTACGAGGGCACGGTCTGGCTGCCCTGAGGTGACGGGACAGACGAGGCGACCGGTCGCCGACAACTGCGCTGGCCGGGTCGGGCCGCCCGTCTCGCGCAGAGGCCCGCCACCAATAAGGGCGGCGGGCCTCTTCTCGCGTCGGATCGCCTGGGAGCAGAACTTCAGGCGACCCCCTCCCTTGCCAACGATCCTGCCAACATGCCCACGAGAGACAGTGGAGATCGTGGCACTGTGTGGGCCTGTGTGGAGGCTGGAGGCGTACTGCAGGCACGGTCAGGGTCGACTGAAAATCGTGGTGTCGTCAGTTCAATTCTGACCCTCGCCACCACAATTCTCCTGCATATGGCCTGAAGAACGCGCCATGCCGAGGCGCGGGTCCACTCAGGCGCCCGGGATCAGATGCCCGTGGCTCCGCCGCTCGTGACGCCTGACCAGCACGTCGGCGACCGTCACTACTGCCGCCCCCACGATGCCGCAGCCCATGAGGGACAGGATCGCCCCGACGTAGTCGTGTTCGGGCGACGCCGTCGCCCAGGCGTACACGCCCACAAGATAGGCGACGATGGCCACGGTCGCGACCAGACGGGCGACATCGAGCCAGGCGTGCTCGCGCCGCCTCGGCGAGAGGTCACGCAGCGCGTCGACGTCGAGCCACGCGACCACGGCCAGGTACACCGCGACGACGGCGACGACGGCTATCTGCCTGACCACCGGCGCATTGGTGATCTGGACGAGCGCCCCCAGCAGCAGGAGGGCCACCGCGATCGCCGCGCCGGCGACCACGCCCACGACCGCCCCCAGCGTGGCCGTGCCGTCGACGAGGCGCCCGTGCAGCCACCATGCGAGCATCGGCGCCAGGAGGCCGACCAACATGAGCGGGATCGTGGCGTCCTCGGACAGATACGCCAGCGGCGCCAAGACCGCGCACGCTCCGGCCATCAGCAGGCCGCCGTCCCCCGCCAGCAGCGCGCGCGGGCCCACCTTGAAAGTCCGAGCGGTTGCCATGACGCTCGCCCCCTTCACCCCTCGGTCGGCACGGCGTCGACGCGCCGCGCCACATAGATGGAATATGCCCAACCGTGCATGAGTGCTCCGTTGTGCCGGGGTGGAGGATGACTCTCTGCATCGGCGAGCAGCGTAGCTGACGGCGGGCCTCATGCTGCCGAAGGCGGCTTACGACGACTCGGGCAGCGTGTAGTAG
Source organism: uncultured Thermoleophilia bacterium (assembly GCA_963736645.1). GTDB lineage: Bacteria > Actinomycetota > Thermoleophilia > UBA2241 > UBA2241 > CAIXSE01. The sequence goes on from CAVTPJ010000003.1 coordinate 33,498, forward strand.
GAGACCTTCTCCAGATAGACGCCGTCGGGTCGCGCCTTCACCAAGCCGGCGCCTTCGAGCGGAGCAGCCAACGTCTTCCACCATCCCCAGGTCGTCTCCACGCCGCCCTCCTCAAAGGTGACCACATCGGTGATGGTCTCGAATCCCTCCGGCGTGCACTGAGTGGCGAAGAGCATCTCCAGGTACGCCGCGAACTCCGTCCTGGTGAACCGCCCATCGATCGGGTCGTCATGGACGAAGTCCTCCGTCACTGCGCTCATGACCATCTCGACGTCGCCCTTTCTCCAGCCCTCCAGCCAGAGATCAAGATGCCTGCCCATTCGGCACCTCCTCATCCGCGGTGTACCTCCGATCGTACAGCGCCCGCCACGGCCTCAGGCCGAACGAGGCCACCACCCACCAGGCGACGCACGCGTACTCGACCTGCCCGCTGAACTCCTCCGTTTCGAGCTCGTCGACGACTAGCGAACGTCACCCTCGCTTTCTGCATCGTCACCCTTGCCGCCTCACCAGAGCGTCGACTACATGGTGTTGCCCGACCGGACGCTCTGTTGGTGTGGGCGTAGTCCTCGAAACGACGACGGTCACTGAAGAGGCCCGCCGCCCTCACGGGTGGCGGGCCTCCGTGCGAGGCGAGCTGTCCTACTCCGGCCGCCAGGCGGGTTCCCTCGCTGCCTCGATACCGGGTACCGCCGAGAGGCCGGTACCGTCGGCGTTGACGATGTAGAGACGGGTGAACGGCGTCTCCGCGTAGCCCGCGATCGCCACCGCCATGCCGTCCGGCGACCAGGCGGCGTCGATGGTGCCGCCTTCGGTGTAGTCGGCGACGGGATCGAGGAGGACGACCGGCGACGCATCACCGCCCACCGGAACGATCACCAGCCGGTCGGTCTCGACGTCGTGACGCACCACGTACTTGCCGTCCGGCGAGGGCTCGCTCTCGTACTTCCAGTACCGGTCGGGCCCGGAGCCGAGCTCCCTCGGCTCGCTGAGGCCGCTGCCGTCCGCGTTCACGGTCATCATTGAGGTGACGATGACGCCGCCCTCGTCGGTGAACCGGTAGAACGAGATCGTGTCGTCCTTCTCCCACCAGGGCCAGTAGTCGGCGATGGCCGGCCGCGTCAGCCGCTGCCGTCCGCTGCCGTCGGCCTTCATGGTCCAGAGGCCGTCGCGCTGCGAGGCTTCGTTGAAGGTGGAGACGATGCGCGTGCCGTCAGGCGACCAGCTCGCGAAGACGTTGCGTGTCACGTGGCCCTCGGGGGCGTCGAAGGCCAACTCGACCTTGCCGGAGCCATCGGCGTTCATGACCCAGACCTGCTGCGGGTCCTGGTCCCCGGGAGCCGACTCGAAGTAGACGATCTTGCCGCCGTCGGGCGACCAGCGCGGGTACTGCTGACAGCCCGTTCCTCCGGCCAGGGTCTTGAGGCCGGTGCCGTCGGTGTTCACCGCGCAGACGTCAAGGTCCCCGTCCGCCACGAGCGTGGTGAACGCGATGGTACCGGTGACGGTCGGTGTCGGCAGCGGGGTCCCGGTCTCGCCGGGCGTCACCGAGGGCGAGGCCGCCGCCTCGCTGAATGCCGCCGCCGGTGACGTGGATGGCGTTGTGTCGGAGTCGCCGCAGGCGGCGAGGGCGAGCACGGCCACGAGCACCGCGCAGCACAGCGGACACAGCAGCTTCTTCATGACGCCCTCCGATCTTTGCCCCGTGTGTGACGAGACCATCATCGAGGGGTCGAGCGACAGTGTCTTCACCGCAATCTGGTGAATCTTGATGTTCGGGTTGGCGTCCCCGAGCCGCTTTGACACGACCGAGATGGCCACGCCGGCGTCGATCATGTGCGAGGCGTGCGTGTGCCGAAGACCGTGCAGCGGAATGTGCTGGAGTCTGGCTGCTGCGATCCTGTTCGCATGCCGCGTGGCCCACGATTCACCTGATTCCGGTGAAGACAGCGGCGCGTCAGGTGGGGACAGTGAATGTGGGAGGCGTCGATCCGTCGGCGGCACGCGGCCACCAAGCACCGGCGGGGAGCCACTGGTGAGACCGGCCCGCGGGCCGGTCTTTGCCTTTCTTGGGCCGGCTGCCTCGGGAGCCAACGGGAGACGCAAGGGGAGGGGACGATGAAACGCAGACCGATGAAGGCAGTGCTGCTGTGCCTGACGGTGGTCGCGATCCTCGCGCTGGCGGCGTTGCCGGCCGAGGCGAAGAAGCGAAACGTCAACCCTAGGGTGATACCGCCGCAGGCGATGCCCTACGGCCTGAGCTACGGGGATTGGGGCGGCAGGTGGCAACAATGGGTGGCGGCGACCTCCGTGCCGTACACCGAAGGCACCGGCAGCAACTCGGGCGAGGGCCAGTCGGGCCCGGTCTGGTTCGTGGGCGCGAACCAGTCCGTCACGTGGCTCGCAGAGGGGCCCGAGGTCTATGTCGCGGTGGGGACGGCCGACTGGACGATCACGATGCCGTCCGGCAAGGCCGTGTTCGTCCCCGTCAGGCAGTTCTGCGCTACAGCACCGCCGGGCAGCATGACCGAGGCCGAGCTGCAGGCATGGATCGAGGTGGACGTGAGCCACGTGACCGAGCTGGGCGCGACGGTCGACGGTAGGCCGCTGGGGAACCTGTACGCCTACCGGGGCACGTCTTCGCTCATCCCGCTCTACTGGGTCGAGAACACCCTGTGGGGGTTCGGCCCCGGCGGCCTCGAGGACGCCGTCACGGACGGCTTCTGGGTCATGCTGGCGCCGCTGCCGGTCGGTCAGCACGTCGTGCACATCCATAGCGTCGACGTGCAAACGGCGGAGGAGGACGGCGTCGACTTCACCTACACGAGCGACAACACCTACCACATCACGGTCACACCGAGGTGACCTGAAGGTACGACGGGCGGCAGTGACGCGCGGTCCAAGTCGGTGCGAACAATCTTCAGTCGACCCTGACCGTGCCTGCAGCGTGCCACTAGCTTCATACAGACCCATGTGGCCCACCGCTCCCATCGTTTCTGGTGGACATGTAGGCAAGAATGTTGGCGAGGGGGTGGAGCGCCACAGACCACATGGCGGTGCCTCGAGACCATGGGGAGAGCCCGCCGTTCCGCTTCGGCGGGCTCTCCCGCGACGCGCCTACCTTCTGGATGCGCGCCCGGCGCAGTAGAATCGCGTCAGCCGCTCCGAGGGAGGGTCGGATGCGCTACCGGGGGCCGAGCGTCGTGCAACACGCCAGGCGGGCCAGATGATTGCCTGCCCGTCGTGCGGCTTCGAAGCCCCGGACGACTTCGCCTTCTGTCCCAAGTGTGCCACCGCCTTGGCATCGCCCGCGGGTCGACCCGACGAGCGCAAGGTCGTCACCACCCTCTTCTGCGACCTCGTCGGCTCGACGGCGATGGGCGAAGACGCCGACCCCGAGGACGTCGACGCCCTCCTGCGCCGCTACAACGCGCTGTCCCGTCAGGTTGTCGAGAGCTACGGCGGCACGGTCGAGAAGTTCATCGGCGACGCCGTGGTCGCCGTGTTCGGCGTGCCGGCCACGCACGAGGACGACCCGGAGCGGGCGGTGCGCGCCGGCCTCAGGCTCGTCGCGGCCGTCGAGGATCTGCCGCCCGTCGCCGGTCGCCCCGTCGAGGTGCGCGTCGGGATCAACACCGGCGAGGCACTCGTTCGGCTCGATGTCACCCCGGGCTCCGGGGAAGGGTTCCTGACCGGTGATGCGGTGAACGTCGGAGCCCGCCTGCAGGCCGTCGCTCCGTCGAGGGGCGTCGCGGTCGGCGCACTCACCCACGAGCTCACGCGCAAGGCAATCGTCTACGAGGCCCTTGAGCCGGTCGCGGCCAAGGGCAAACGCGAACCGCTTGAGGTGTGGCTCGCGAAGGAACCTGCCGCGCGTACGGGAGCGCAGGCCCTTAGGTGGGCTACCCCCTTTGTCGGGCGCTCCGTGGAGCTCGGCTACCTCACCGCGCTCCTCGACAAGGCTGCCGATTCCTCCTCCTCTCAGCTCGCCCTCATCGTGGGGGAACCCGGCATCGGCAAGTCGCGCCTCATCGCGCACCTGTTCGCGCAGGTCGACGCCGGCCCTCGTCTCGTCACCTGGCGTCAGGGGCGCTGTCTGTCCTACGGCGACGGGATCACGTTCTGGCCGCTGGCTGAGATCGTCCGGTCACACGCCGGCATCCTGGAGAGCGACGATGTTGAGACGGTCGACGAGAAGCTCGAGCAGGTACTGCCCGACGGCGATGACCGGCCCTGGTTCCGTCAGCGGCTGCGCGCTCTGCTCGGCCGCGAGGCGACCCCGGCCGAGCAAGAGGAGAACTTCACCGCCTGGCTGCGCTTCCTCGAAGACATCGCCTCCCGCGGGCCCACCGTGCTCGTCCTCGAAGACCTGCATTGGGCCGACGACGCACTCCTCGACTTTGTCGAGTTCCTGGCACTGCACGTCGCACACGTGCCGCTCATGGTCATCGCGACCGTCCGCTCCGAGCTCTTCGAGCGCCGTCCGTCCTTCGGTGGAGCCGTGCGCATCAACCGCATGGCCCTTGAACCGCTGTCCCAGCCGGAGACCGAGGAGATCGTCGCCTCGGTGCTGGACGACCTCACCGGCGATCTGGGGGCGTCAATCGCCGGTCAGGCGCAGGGCAACCCGTTCTACGCAGAGGAGTGTGCACGGCTCGTCAGGGATCGTATCGGCGAGGGAGCGCCTCCTCTGGCCAGTTCCGTCCAGGCCGTCATCGCGGCTCGCCTCGACGCGCTGTCGCCCGAGCTGAAGAGTCTGCTGTCCGATGCCGCCGCCGTCGGCGACGTGTTCTGGGATGGCCTTCTGGCCTCGATGGAGGAGTGCAAGGCCCCCGACGTGACGCAAGCGCTCGAGTCGCTCATGGCCAAGCAGTTGGTCTACCGCATGCGAAGGTCCTCGATGGCGGGCGAGAATGAGTACTCCTTCAGCCACTCGCTCGCCCGCGAAGTCGTCTATGGGCAGTTGCCGCGACTGGAGAGGGCGAAGAAGCACGCAGCCGTCGCCGGGTGGATCGAGAAGAAGGAGAGCAACCGCAGCGAGGAGTTCGCCGAGATCCTGGCGCACCACTACGCAACGGCCATCGATCTCGCCCGTGCGGCCGGCGAGACGAAGCTTGCGGACTCACTCCTGGAGTCGACGATCGACTACCTGGCCCTTGCGGGCAGCCGCGCGCTGTCAGTCGACGTCGCAGCGGCCGAACGCCACTACTCTCGCGCCATCGATCTCGCCGGTTCAAGCACGGACGAACGACCTGACCTCCTATGCGGCTGGGCAAGAGTCCTCAATCTCACGCAGCGGCATCGGGAGAGTGTCACCGCCTGGGAGAAGGCCATCGAGCAGCTGCGGGCGGCAGGAGAGCGTCGCAAAGCGGCGGCGGCCATCTGCGAGCTCGAGTTCACGCTTGAGACGCTGGGCGAACCCGGCTTGGAACGCTTCGAGCTGGCTCTGGATCTGCTCGCGGATGACGGTCCTTCCCAGGAGCTGGTCGAGGTGTTGACGGTACAAGTCGGCGCCGGCATGCAGATGGAGAGTCTGACGCCGCGCGAGGGCATAGAGGCGGTCGATCGCATCCTTGAAATGTGTGCTGAACTGGGTCTGGCTGAACCGGCGAGGGCGCTCCGGGTCCGCGGTGAAGCGCGTGTCGAGCTGGGTGACCCTGGCGGATTGGAGGACGTCCAGCGAGCGTTGGCCGCGGCCAAGACCCAAGGACTGACGCTCGAGTTCGACGCGACCCAGTTCAACTACACGTTCAGCCTTCTGTCATTCAGAGGGACGAGGGCTGCGCTCGAGGCCACCCTGCAAGGACTGGAAGTCGCCCGGCAAAGAGGCGACCAGACCTTCGTCCTGGCGTTTCGCTCGCTGCTGGTCGCCCACCGGTACTTCACTGGAGATTGGGACGATGCGCTCCGAGATGCCGAGTCAGTGGAGACGGCGCTGAGAGAGACGGAAGACAACTTCGACCTCTTCCTCGTGCAGGCGTGGCGAGCATTGATGCTTGTCGCCAGAGGTGAGCCCGACGAGGCCAGCGTCCAGGTGGAACAGCTGTTGGCGAAGGGACGCGCAGACGAACATCGCTGGGTCACCGCCTACTCACTGATCGTTGCTGCCGTCGTGAACGGCGCACTCGGAAAGCCCCACGTAGTGGCTGGATTCCTGCGGGAGCTGCGCAGCTACAGACCCTCCGGCTATGACGAGATCCGCCCGGTCCTGATGCGCACTGCCCTTGCGGCTCACGACTGGGAGCTCGCGAGTCTCCTGGCTGAGGAAGGCGTGGCGTTGTCGCCCTTGCGCGAGCGCGTCGGTCTCACCTGCCGAGCACTGCTCGCAGAGGCTCGAGGGGAGTACGAGACTGCGGAAGCCGGGTTCTCGGCCGCCGCCGTCGACTGGAATGACTTCGGCTTCGCCCATGAGGAGGCCCAGGCGCTGCTCGGCCAAGGGCGCTGCCTGGTGGCTCTCGGCAGAGCACAGGAGGCGGCCGCGTCCCTCGCCCTCGCCCGCGACATCTTCGCCTGCCTGGGCGCCAAGCCGGCGCTCGCCGAGATCGAGGAATGGCTAGTCCGGACGCGATCCGCATGAGCGGGACACTGGCCTGCCCTTCTTGTGGTGCGGAGAACCGGCCGGCTTCAGGCTCTGTGGCCAGTGCACGGCACCGCTCTTCGCAACGCCGTCCGTCAGCGAGGAGCGCAAGGTCGTCACCACACTCTTCTGTGACCTGGTCAGCTTCACCGCTATGAGCGAGGCCGCCGACCCAGGGGACGTCGATGTCGTTCTCGGTCGGTATCACGAGGCGGGCCGGCCTCCGGATCCTGGAGACCCTCGAGGGCATGACGCGTCCCGACGGCGGTCCTCTTCAGGCGCGCTGCGGCGTCAACACTGGAGAGGCTCTCGTGCGCCTCGAAGTGGATCCCAGCTCGGGCCGCGGCTTTCTCACGGGCGACGCCGTCAACGTGGCTGCCCGCCTTCAGGCCGCTGCTCCGCCAATGGGCGTCGCCGTCGGCATCGTCACCCACGAGCTCACGGCACGTGCGATCGTCTATGAAGAGCTACCGTCCGTGGCCGCCAAAGGCAAGAGCGAACCGGTGGGCGCGTGGTTGGCCGAGGCGCCCATGGCCCGGACGGGGGTGGACACCAGCACCGGCCACTCGCCCTTTGTCGGACGTTCGATGGAGCTGGGCTTCCTCAAGGCGCTCCTCAGCAAGAGCATCACAGCGTCGAGTCCGCACCTCGCACTCATAGTCCTTCAGCTTCGCAGCCGACGCCAGCCAGGCTGCATGTCGCCAGCAGAGGGATGAGCGAGAGTCGAGTAGTCCGCATGGGTGTCAGCATTCCTCGGGGCCGTCTGGACTACTTCACGATCAACCGGTTCCAGCCGGCGACCGCCTGCTTGTTGCCAGCGGCATCGGTGGCGTAGACGCGGAACTTGTAGGTCCTCTTCGCCAGCCTGCAGCGGAACTGATAGCTGAGGAGGCGGTTCACGCTGCCCTGCCCGAGCTTGAGGACCTTGACCACCTTGCCCCCGAGGGTCGCCACCTTGATCGTCACGTTGGCCTTGCTGGCGCAGGGCTGCTGGTCGTCCACGCGGTAGCGGAGCGTCGCCCAGTAGCCGCGCCGCACCTTCGATGGGTACGGAGCTGCTGTGAGCGGCTGGCGCGTGTCGATCCTGACCGTGGCGCTCCTTGATGCCTCGACCAGGCCGGCGTTGTCGGCGGAGCGGTAGAGGATGGCGTGCGCACCGTCGTTGGCGTGCGTCGCCGGCGCTTCGATGACGCAGGCGCCGCTCTGCCAGGAGAGGCCGCCGTCGGTGCTGAAGCTCGTCGAGGCAACCCCGGAGGTTCTGTCCCAGGCGGCGAAGGCCACGGTCACCGCGAGGTTGTGCCAGCGGACGTCAGCGCCCGTCTGCGCAGTCACGGGCGGCGTCTTGTCGATCCGCACCCAACAGGTCTCGGCCTCCTCGACGTTGCCGGCGTTGTCGTGCGAGCGGTAGCGCAGGGCGTGGTCGCCGTCGGTAGTGACGGTGACCTGCGTGCCCGTCGTCCAGTCCCCGGCGTCCAGACGGTACTCCGTCTTCTGCACGCCGGAGGTGACGTCGCTGGCGGCGAAGCTCACCGTGACAGGGGACAGGTGCCAGGCGTCGTCGGCGCCTGTCTGCACGGTCGTCGGCGAGGAGCCGTCGATCTTCACTTCACAGGTCTTCGTCGCCTCGACGTTGGCGGCATTGTCGGTAGAGAAGTAGTCGACGTTGTGGACGCCCTCGGCAAGGCCCACCGATGTCCCGGTCTGCCAGCTGCCGTCGTCGACGCGGTACTGCGTCTCGTGCACGCCTGCGCCGGCGTCCGAAGGGAGCAGGGTGAGCTGCAGCGGTGAGCCGTGCCACGCGCCATCGGCCGAGTCCGCGGTGCGCGGTGGCAGCGCGTCCATCTGCAGGGCGACCGATCGCTTGGCGGAGGGCAGGCCGACGCCGTTGGTGATGCCCCGAACCACCACCATGAGCTCGCCCTCGAAGGGGCTGATGCCCTGGCCCTGAAGGTACGCGGCATCGATGGTCGCTGCGTCCCACGTCTGCCAGGTGCTCGGTTCGGCGCTTCCATCCTTGTAGACCTTGACCTCCTGGACCTCGCCGGGACGGATCCCGGTCTCGGCGTCCGTCCAGGTGAGGCCGAGGACGTAGGAGCTGTGCCAGCCGGGCTCCTGCCCGCTCACGTTGAGTCCGGCTGGCGTGCCGTCGACGTTGAAGCGCAGGGTCTGCGTCGCCTCCAACGCCGTGCCTTCGCCGTCGATGCCCATGTAGTCGATCTCGTGGGGGCCGGCGCCGATGGCGATCTGGAATCCTGCCATCGGGATCCCCGACCAGCCCCCACCGTCGAGTGCGTAGACGAGCGCTTCGGCCGTCGGCGTCCGCCCGGCGGCGAAGTCGAGGGTGCCCTGTGCGCACCAGAGGGTATCGCCGACCATGATGGCCGGATGAAGATGGACGGCGTGGTCCGGGAGAAACGTCCCGTTCAGAGTCAGCGTGCTCGGCGGCACGGTCGTGTCGATCATCACCTGGCAGCTCTTGTCCGCCTCGAGGTTGCCCGCAAGATCTCGAGAGCGGTAGCAGATCACGTGCGTTGTCTTGGTCGCCGGCGGAGCGGATACCTCGACAGAGGTGCCGCGGGTCCAACTCCCGTCGTCGAGCTTGTACTCGGTGTAGTCCACGCCGCTGGCGTTGGGACCCGCGTCGCTGGCCGTGAAGCGAACCGTCACTGGAGTGCTATGCCAGGCGTCATCGGCGCCGCTCGCTGTGGTAGTCGGGGGCGTCGTGTCACTAACGGCCGGCGTGAGCGTGAGCAGGGGATCGCCAAGGAGGGTCATGCCGTAGAACCAGGCTTCGTCAGCGGCGCCGAAACCGCTGCTTGCTCTTGCTGTGAACCAGGACTCGAATGCCTGACCGATGGTCTCCCCCGCCGCCAGAGGAGCGTTGAAGTCGTGGAAGTGATACATCGACCCCGTCTTCGTGCTGCCGACTGCCGCTAGGCCATGTGACGCATCGAAGACGTGCCATCCTGCGAAGTAGTTCGACTCAACGTAGCGGGCTCCAGAACACACGAAGAGGTTGAAGAACTCGACGGGGGGATCGGCCGCAATGACGTCCGCGGAGCTCACGTGGCCGCCGGTCCATTGGCCTGGGGGCAGCTTGAAGCTGCAGCCGTAGGAGGAGCCGTGACACGCAAGCAGGACATACTGATATCCGGAGGTCAGCCGCTGGAGATAGTCGTCCGCCTTGGTCTCGTTGCCATCGGTCACGTAGGTGATGGCGCCTGGGTAGGCGGCCTCGAGGCCGATCTCCGATGAGGTGAAGTAGGAGCTGGAACTCCAGTCGTCGTCGATATATGCAAGCGCACGCGCTGGAACCGAGCTTCCCGCCGCACGGTAGCTGTGATTCTTCACGAAATACTCGTTGAGGAGGCCGACCTCAGTGGCGCCGCCCGTCGTGAGCGTCGAGGCCGTGAGCCTGCCCACGTACATCTCGGGTCCCACATCGCCACTCCCCGCACTGTGCGACTCGAACAGCCCGTCGCCGTTGCCGTCCTCCCAGGCACCGTCGAGGTCCATGTAGTAGAGATCTATGGGGAACTGCTCCGGCCCCCAGTCCGAGTAGTTCGTCCGGTACCAAGCGACCGGGAAGTCGCCCACGAGCAGACACCCCTGAACGCCCGCCTCGTTCTTGGCCAAGAGGAAGGCGCGCAGTTCCGCTGGCGTTGCGAAGGTCCCGACAACTAGGTCGACGCTGTATCCATCCAGCGACACATCCTGTGCGTAGCGCGTCAGGGACTCCTGGATGCCGGAGTAGATGAGGGGGTTCACAAGCACGAGCAGGGTGTCGGAACCGAGCGGTGCGTCTAGGCGAGGGGCGATGCCTATGCCTGATGGAAGCTCGTCGATGTGAGTCGGGTAACGAGGTTGGCCTGCGAGCCACTGTCTGTAGGTCAGCGGACGCTTCCCAGCAGGGGAAACCCATTGCAGCCGAGTAGCCACGTAGCTTCTGCTTGACCCCTCATCGATCTCACCCGTCGACCCCGCTGCCGGCGGGCAGAGTGACAGGGTGGTCGCCAGGAGGACAAGCGCCGCAGCGCCAGCCCAGATCCCGTTGCCACCTGGGCGCCACGCCTTGCGGTGAAGGAACACACTCCCCGAACGGAAGCGCCAGGCAACCGCACTGTATCCCAGACAGCGGAGTGCTCGGCTGTCCGCCCGCCTGTGGAGCGTACGCTTCACCTTGGTACCCCCAGAGCGAACCCCATGCCAGAGAGCGCAGGCGGAAGGACAGGCCGCCCCACGATCCGCCAGCCCGCTGGCGAAAGCCCCAGTCGCATCACGCAACGGCTGAGCCTGTTGTCCCGATACTACTGCCGGCCCCGGACGGCCCACCGTTGCTGCGTTGTCTGGTCGGACTACGCGCCTGCGCTCGCGACCCGGCTGCCCCTTGCCCAGGGACGTGCCTCGACCGGGGGTTCAACCTCGATCTGTTCAGTCTCCGGGCTGAGCAGCCGTTGGCGTCTTCGTGGCAGGGTCCGGTCTCAGGCTCAGAATCGGAGCTGCACACGATACGCAATCGTGTTCGCACGCGCGGTCGCCGCAGATTCACCTGATTCCGGTGAAGACAGGGCCGCTCGTCTGTGCTCCCGTGGAGGCAGAAGGGAGGTGACACACATGAAACGCAAGATCGTCCTGGCGACGGTCCTCTGTCTGGCTCTCGCCGCGATGTTGGGCGTCGGGGCGTCGGCCGCCGCCGCGGATCCCTTCTGGCCCGGCGTCAGTACCGCGCACCTGGCCCACGTCTGGCCCACCGACGGTCACTGGTGGATGGGCGGGGCCGGCTGGGGCGACGCCACCGACTACCCCTCCGGGACGCCGATCCCGGCGCGGGACAGCGTCGTCATCTACGTAGCGGGCGTTTGGCCCGTCAGGGCAGACGCGGAGGCGATGTCCCAGGCCCTGCTGCTCAGCGTGACCGTGACGGCCCCCGACGGCCGCGTCGTCGTGACGACGACTGAAGCAGAGTCGCCACGGCACTGGTTGCCCGTCAAGTGGTACCCGGCCGCGAACGGGTGGTGGCGCGGTTGGGAGGTGTACGTCGGGCAGCTCCCGGCAGGCACCTACCGGGTCGCGTTCGTCATGCACCAGCCCGAGGCGATCGTCGTCAGCGACTACGACGACGACGGCAACCTGGTGCCCACCGTCGCGAAAGCCTTCAGGAAGACGTTCAGATGTAGCTTCAGTGTGCAGTGAGTCGCAGCCAGACCGTGAGGTCCGCCACCCGCGAGGGCGGCGGGCCTATTCGGCGACCGGCCGCAGTTGCGGGGACTTCGTCCTCACGCACAGAACGAGGTCTGCCCCTGTCACGCTCACTGTCGCCCAAGAATCACCTGATTCGGGTGATGACAACGACACTCACCCGTGCGCCGACTGAGACGGGAAGGAGGTGATACACACGAGAATCGCAGAATCCTTCTGGCAACGGTCCTCTGTCTGGCTGTCGCCAGCAATAGGGCGGCGCTGTGGTGTCGGTGCAACTCCGGTGCCCGTGACACTGAGGAGGTGATGAGGGAAGGGCAAGTCCGTCCTGAACGGTCAGTTGGGAACGAGGCCCCTAGAGGGGGACGTCATGAAACGCAGAGCCTATTTGACCGGCTTGATCCTTGTGGTGGTGTTGTGGCTGCTGCTGTCAGTGACTCCAGCTTGGGCATCCACGCCGGTAGTCAACTCCTTCAGCCCGCTAGGCAACACCCCTTTGTGGGTCAACACTCAGACGCAGACCTTCACCATCAAATGCACCGATTCGACTGCGGCGACGCATTTGAGTTGGGTTGAGCTGCTATTCACGAAGATACGTCCCAGCTTCTTGCGCGTTCCCAATCCCGCGATGAATACGACTCCCAACGGGATTCGGGTTCGCTACCTTGACACCGTTCGCATCAACCCGATCACTCTTGAGCTTGTGCACATCCCCAAGATTCAGCTGATGAAGGAAGATGGCACCTACGCGACGGGTCTTCCTGGGGCGGCGGGCACTCTCGAGAACACACGGGCGATTGTCAAGTTGGCCCAATGCTCCGTCACGACCGACACCACGGGAAAGACGGTCACAGTGACAGTGGCCATCGCCTTCAAGGCTTCGAAAGCCTGGCCGGGCTACGTGAAGGCACAGGACGACGCACGACTGGAGACGAAATGGGATCGCCGGACGACTGTGACTGCCCAAGCCGTGATCTCGCCGTATATGAACTGGGTCGCGTCGCAAGGCGGGTATTGGCTCTACAAGGGACAACTCCACTGTCACTCCAACATGAGTGACGGAGAGCAATCCAGAGCAGCCACATTGCTCGCCTACAAGAGCGCCAAGTACAAGTTCGTCTGCCTTACCGATCACAACTACGTGGGGACCAGCTCAGAGCCCGCAGCGGCGGTCACTAACATTCTCTGGGTACGCGGCGAAGAGGACAGTCCTACGTGGCCGTACCCGGGGCCTATTCGGAAAGCTCCGACGAGGCGACGGCACATGGGGGCCGTCGGCCTGCCGGGGCTCGTCGGACCCGATGGTAATTCCCTCAATGGCCAACAGAGGATCGACTGGGTCAAGAACAAGGGCGGCTTCCCGGTCATCAATCATCCATACGACGCGAGGTTGGGTTGGCCCGACAGTGAGTTGCGTACAGAGAGCAATATTGGAGGCATCGAGCTCAACGCGACCCTGAGCGCCGCCAGGAACAACAAGGCCTTGATACTGCTGGACTGGCTCTCGCAGGGCGGAGGGCTCTCAAGGCCCTGGATCGTGGCAGCCGACGACTGCCACAACTGCGTCGTCTCCAACACGAACTTCAACCGGGGTTGGGTTCTCGTTCGCTCGACCAAGGATCCCCACTACTCTCTCCTCAGTGGATACCAGGAGGACACGCGTAAAGACCTGGTCAGGAATCTGAAGAAGGGCAACTTCTTTGCCGTCTACCGGGATCCTGACGGAACCGGCGGCGCCCTAGATTCGACCTACGATGGACAGACTTACGACATCATCGTCTCCTCGGCAGGCAACGGGGAGCCGATTGTCACGGTGACGGCACTTGGAGGTCGCAATTACAGGAAGATCAGCTTCTACGAGGCTCCTGGTCTCAGCGCCTCGTGGCGCATCGTCAAGACCGAGTCCAACGTCACCACTTCCTCCTATCAGCTGCAACACAGGACGAGGTTCGTCAGAGTGGTCGCTGAAGACGTCTGGCCTGCAAGCGGGGGGCAGGTCTACCGCATCTACTCACAGCCCATCTCGGTGTCGCCCTACTGCGCAGGATCGGCAACAGAGGCAGTCAGCGCCTTCCAGGCGGCTCCCGCTCCCTCACCGTTGGTTTGGCCGAACATCTCGAAGAGCTCCATGGCTTCGGACGTCGCGGCCACCGTCGCTGATCCCAATGAAGTGAATCAGGACGGGGAGAACCTCTGCGGGCCTGCCGCCATCGTGTATGAGCTGGCGAAGAGGAGTCCCGTTCGTTACGTGGACCTTGCCCGTGCGCTGTACGAGTCGGGAGGGTATCGACTGGGCGACTTCGCGGTCGTCAAACCACAGTCGAATCTGTACGGGTACGCGGTGCCTGGATGGATCTCAGCAGCTGATTGGGTCGTCCTGGCATCACTTCGCGACTCACAGAATGGCTGGTTCGACTACGATCCTGGGGACAGTTTCGAGGGAATCACCACGTCTGGCGATATGAAGAAGTGGTCCAGGGACCTCCTGCAGTTCAATACGGTCGAATGGAAGTCGAGCTACAGCACAGGCGAAATCGACGCGATCAAGAAGGCGCGGGACTGGTTCAATGCGGGAGGAGTCGCTTTCCTGATGGTCAACTCTCGGATGGTCAATAGTCCCGATCCGATGTCGGACCTCATCCCGGACCACTGGATTGCCTATGAAGGGGGACTGACGATAGCCAACGGGCGCGTGAAGTACAACGCATACACGTGGGGCAACGTCGTCCAAGTGGATGTGAGCCAAAGTGACTTTGAGCACTGGATGTGGGGAGTCGTGACAGCGAAGTGATCAAGCTGGAGCCGTCCAAGAGTCGGGAGTCCAAGGAGAACCAGAGGAACACCTTCACGGCAGCGGAGCCGGGGTTCTAGCATGGGCTGACCGGACCCCATTCGTCAGTCCACTTGCTGTATTCGTGCCGGAACCGCCTCCGGGGTAGTGCTGGCTGTGGGTCAGATCAAGGGGACTCAGCCTTGGTGCGTCGACGTGCCGCTCACCATCCTCGTGTGGTTGTCCTGCATCATCCTGATGTGCTGGGCCTACTACGCTTTCTCGGTGCTCGGTGACTTGGTGCGGGGCGACGTGATCACGTGAGACCGCGTGCCGACCTTGAAGAGGTCGACGCGCACCGCGGGCCGGCCATGGGAGGCGGCGCGGTCGGCGCGGCAGGCGCACCCAGCTATGCGTCGACCGCTATGGGTGCCCGAGCAGCGGCACCGTGAGAGCGAGCGAGAGGGCGACGCCCACAATGCAGGCAAGAAGATGTACCGCCCGACGCATACTCTCCCCTGTTGTCCCCATTTTCCGTAGGCAGGCTCACAAGGCCCTCCACGGCTTGCCCTCCAGGCATTGTGGGCACCGGGCGAGCAAGACGGAAGGCGCTAGGCAGAAGGAGGCCCGCCACCCGTGAGGGCAGCGGGCCTCAGTTCACGCCGGATTGGCTTGGATCGCCAGGTCAGGCGGCTCGTGTTCTTGCCAACAACTTTGCGAACATGCCCATCAGACACAATGGGGATTGTGGCACTGCATGGGACGGTGTGGAAGCTAGAGGGGCATGCCAGGCACGGCCAGGGTCGTCTGAAAATCGTGGTGTCGTCAGTTCAATTCTGATCCTCGCCACCACAATTCCCCTGCACTTGAGACGGTTTCGGTAACGCCCGATTCTCACGCCTGTGCTCCTTGCCACCATCTGCCCGCATCGCTTGGTCGCTGCCTTCTGAACGAGGTCGGCAACGACGCATGCGGCCTTCGCCTGCGAGTCTCGGAGCTGATTGGTGTACACCCCGCGAGTGAGGTTCGGGTTGGCGTGCCCGAGCCGCTTTGACACCAACGAGATGGCCACGCCGGCGTCGATCATGCGCGAGGCGTGCGTGTGCCGCAGACGGTGCAACGGAGTGTGCTGGAGTTTGGCTGCTGCACGGTAAGTGCTCCTGTCGACGCGGGCAGTCCCGGGAGTGCCTGATGAGGCGGGGGTCACCGGCAGGCTACCACCGGGCCGGGACGGACGATCGACTTGCGATCCTGCTACTGCCGTCCTTCGACCCGCGTCGATCGTTGCTTTTCATGGGCGACTGAGAATAGCCAGACTGGTGACGGGCCTAAATCGGTGCGACACGATTTTCAGTCGACCCTGACCGTGCCTGCGGGGTTCCTCCAGCCTCCACGTGGTCCCATACGGTGCCGTATTCTCCACTGGCTCGTATGGGCATGTTGGCACGATTGTTGGCAAGGACGGGGGCGCCTGACCTTCCGCCCCCAGCCGATCCAACGCGGGGAGAGGCCCGCCGCCCTCACGGGCGGCGGGCCTTCGGCCGCCGACGGCTGCATCAGCCCATCTGGGTGCCCTGAAGGGGCCCACCTCCCCGAAGGGCGATGGGCCTCGCGTGGCTCTGTCAGGGCGTGTGATAGTCGCCGCCCGCCCAGCCGTAGATGATGCTGAGAACAATGCTCTGGCCGCCGCTCACGCTCGCGTACATGCCGCTCGCCTCGTTTCCACTACCGCCACTCACGCTGGCGCCCAAGCCGGTGGCTTCGTTCGTGTCACCCCCGCTGATGCTCGCGCACTCGCTCCGTGCCTTGTTGGCGTTTCCGCCGCTCACGCTGGCCCACTGACCCAGCGCCGAGCTGCCGAAACCGCCGCTCACGCTGGCGTAGTCACCGCCGGCATGATTGCGCTGGCCGCCGCTGACACTGGCGGACTCGTAGCTCGAGGTGTTCCCTTGGCCGCCGCTGACGCTGGCGAAGTCGCCACTCGCTTCGTTGGCCCAGCCGCCGCTGACGCTGGCGGTCACGCCGCTCGCGATGTTGCCCGCGCCACCGCTCGCGCTGCTGAGGGTCCCGCTCGCGATGTTGTCGCGGCCGCCGGTGACGCTGCTGGCGTCTGCGCTTGCGGTGTTGTCGCTGCCACCGCTCACGCTGGCGGCGCCCTTGCTCGCGATGTTTCCCGAGCCGCCGCTGACGCTGGCCCAGCGGCCGCTGGCCTCGTTGAGATGGCCGCCGCTGACGCTCGCGGACTCGTAGCTCGCCTTGTTCTGCTGACCGCCGCTGACGCTGGCGTAGTAGCCACTCGCTTCGTTGGCCCAGCCGCCGCTGACGCTGGCGGTCACGCCGCTCGCGATGTTGCCCACGCCACCGCTCGCGCTACTGAGGGTGCCGCTCGCGATGTTGTCGCGGCCGCCGGTGACGCTGCTGGCGTCTGCGCTTGCGGTGTTGTCGCTGCCACCGCTCACGCTGGCGGCGCCCTTGCTCGCGATGTTTCCCGAGCCGCCGCTGACGCTGGCGTAGCTACCGCTGGCGATGTTGTCCAAGCCGCCGCTCACGCTCGCGTAAAGCTCCGTCGCCTGGTTGTCCTGGCCGCCCGTGGCGCTGGCGAAGTGGCCCGTCGCCCTGTTGCCTGCGCCGCCGCTAACGCTGGCGCAGATGCCTGACGCGGTATTGTTGAAGCCGCCGCTCACGCTGGCCCAGGGACCCGTGATCAAGTTGTGCCAACCGGCCACGAAGCCGCCGTAGCTCGCGTATGTGTGCTCCTGCCCAACGACCAAGTTGTGGGACCCCGTGCGCACGTTTGCCGGTGGGCTTCCCGACAGCTCGTTGTAGCCGATGATGAGATTGCCGAGCCCGGTGGGCGAGCCGTTGTCCTGCGTGCTCCCGGAGCCGCTCACCACGTGGAGGTTGGCGCCAGTGAAGAAGATGTTCGGACCCTTGACGCCGTTGACCACGCCTGGGTCCAGGGTGACGAAGGGTCCCAGCAGGAGGGCCTTGTTGGCCTGCAGCGCCTTGACCTGAGACTGCAGCTGTGTGATCTGAGACTGTTGCGCCACCATCTTCGCCTCGAGGTCTGCGAGACGCTTCTCGACCGAGCTGGTGCCCGCCAGCGCCGGGACGGCCGCGACCCAGAGGCCGAGCAGCAGGAACACCCCGAGAAGGACCGCGAAACGACATGTCGTGACTGAACGTCTCATGACCGTACCCCTTTCCCCATGGCTTCTGGCTCCTGAAGTAGCTGGTCCCCAGAAAGCACGAAGACCGGCCCGCGGGCCGGTCTCACCAGTGGCTCCCCGCCGGACGAAGGTGGCCGTCAGGCGCCTCCGGCGGATCACGGCCTCCCCTGTGCAGCGCTGCACCTCTCAGGAGTCTCGTATGACGCAACCTATACGCCCGAGTCAACGGGACTTCAAGGTCCAACGCCGTTTGAGATCGACCGGGACGTTGCCCACCTTGTACACGGCCGGACGCTCCATGCGTGTGGGCGCAGTCCCGGAAACAGAGTCGCGGGAGGACGGCTTCGCCGCCGGCACGATTGCGTGTCGTGTGCGGGCGGGCGAGTCCTCTGACTCGTCAAGGCGGGCGCCCCTTGCTGCTGGCGGCGGCGGCGGCGGGGGGGGGGCGGCGGTCCTGGCCCCGGCCTCGGGCTAACGGGCGACCCGCACTATGGCGGGTCGCCCGTGGTCCTTGTGCTTGGCGATGTCCACGTTCGCCGGGTCTATGTCGCTGGGTCTGTTCGTCGCTCCGCTCACCGCGGTTCGTCTGCCAAAATCTGCCAAAATCGGGTGGGCCCGACAAGGGAAGAGAGGGTACCGGCAGGCATGGAAGGCGACACACAAAAGGCCTGTAAATACGGCATATAGCCACTGAAAATCGTGGTGTCGTCAGTTCAATTCTGACCCTCGCCACCACTCTCTCCCCGTAGGTCGAGACACTCCGGCAGCGCCACGAGTCCGCACGTGTGTGCCGTCTGCCAAAGCGATTCAACGCGGCAAAGAGGCCCGCTGCTCTCACGGGTGGCGAGCCTCTCATCGTCCCGGACCGGATGCGCTGACGGATCAGTACCGGATCGTGCCGCTGAACTTGAAGATGACCGGCCAGACCGTCACATCGAGGCCCATGTACTGCAGCGACGGTGCGATGTCGATGTCGCCAGATGCATGGGCGAAACGGCCGGTGCCGCCAGTGATCGTCGCGACCATCCACAGGTCGTACCAGTCGCCGATGTTCGGCGGCATGGTACCGCCGCCGTGGTACGCGATCAGGATCGTGTCGCCGTTCGCGGCGGTCAGCTTCATGCTGCCGCCGAAGTCCATGGCGGCCGCGTGTTTCGCGTACAGCACGCTCCTGCCCATGTGCGTGAGTTCGCCGGTGGCGTTGGAGATCGTGTACAGGTAGGGCGGCAGCGGATTGCCGGGGACGTACGTGATCGTCCCGCGCAGGGTGCCGTGGAACGGCCGCGCCTTGGTCTTGGCGCCGGCTGTCGCGCTGAAGGCCATCAGCATCAGGCCGAGCACCAGTACCAGGATGACTCCCGCAACAACGCGGTGCTTGCCCGTAACGTTCCTCATCGTTCTCACCTCCTCTCCACGTCAAGGACAGCACAGGTGAGCGGCGGCGTCATCACCGGAATCCGGTGATTGTCAGCCGACGGCCGCAGTCGAGAGCCGCACGGCGGCCCGAGCACCAGGCAGATGACGGCGGCCACAGCCTCCGCGCCGGGTTCGCCACAGCCGCGGCCCGTGCCGGCGCCGAGGAACGCGAAATCATGCGCCAGACGGGACACCGCTCGACCGTCAAGGTTAGGCGCTACATATGCGACGGCAGTCTGTTCCGCAGCAACCCAGCGTCGGTGGTCGGCCTGTAGAGCCGGCCGCCGAAGAGGCCCGCTGCCGTCACGGACGGCGGGCCTCTGTGCGAGGCGAGCGGCTCTCCTCGACCACCTCACGATCGACGCCGTCGGTGACGCGACCGAGAGTGGCCGACCTTCGTCGCTACGAGAGCGAGTGAAGAAGGGGGCGGGGCCGGCTGTGCCGGCCCCGCCCATTTCTCGCGCCACAAGCGCGTCGCGAGTAGCCCAAGGTTACGGCTTGTACCAGCCGCTGACGTCGGTCCCGGGAGGCGCCTGACTAGCGATGTACCTCGCCATCCCGGCCCACAGTTGCGGGGGCTGCTGAGGTATCCAGCCGTGCAGCCCTTGAGGACCGTATCGGAACGAGAAGTCGACTCTCGGATCGGTAAGTCCCTTCGTGCTGTCCTGGAAGAACTGCGTCGGGTAGTCGTAGTAGAAGTTGTCGGCGAGGCCGCAGTAGAAGAACATCCTGCCCGCGATCTTGGGACCGACGGTCGCCCACTGCGTCTGCACGTACTCTGCCAGATCCATCGACCTCCACTGCTCGGCCACTGCGTGATCGATTCTCCCGCTCTGCTTGTCCCAGATCGGCGCCGGGTAGCCATCCTTGCCCTGGGGGCCGAAGGCGGCTTGGTAGATGTCCCAGGCCCCGAGGCCCGAGCGTCCGCTGGTGCCGAGCGCCAGCGCCCAGTGATTCTGTTGCTCCATCGTCTCCACGACAGCGCCCGAGTCGTCTCTGTACCCGGGCTGCGCGATGCCCGACGCGGGATCGCCGACGAAGTACGCGTTCGCGTCTTCATAGATGTCGACGAGCTGAAGTCGATGGAAAGCAAGCGGGTCTGGGCAGAACACCGACGCTCCCCCATACAGATCGGGGTAGAAGATCATCTGCGCGGCAGCCTCCCACCCCCCGGTCGAGAAGCCGACGAGGTACCTGGCCCAGCGAGCCCGGATGATACGGAAGGACCGCTCGACCGCCGGCATGAGCTCCTTAGTGATGGCATCGCCGTAGGGGCCGAGGTTGGCCGAGTTCACCGCGTACGAGTCATCGTAGAAGGGGTTCTCGTGCCGGATATCGACGATGATGAACCGCGACGCCGAATCGGACACCCACCACTGCGAGATGGGGTCTCCGAGTCCCTCATCGAAGCCGACCGCGTTGCCGGTCGTGAAGTGGTCCTGCCACCATTCCACCGGATAGTACACGGCACGGTTTGCGGGGTCGTCGTAGCCCTCCGGCAGCAGGATGTTGGCCCCGATATACATCGGCCTACCCCAGAACCTGGAGAGCAGCGCGCTCTTGATCTTGATGTGCCTGACGTGCTCGGTGTCGATCGGGTTGCCCTGCTGCGTCGTGCCGCCGGGCGGCACCATCTCGAGCGGCGGCAGCACCTGGTCGAGCTTCAGAGCGAACGTGCCGCCCAGCGCCGCGTCGAGGTGCAGCAGCTTGGGCGTGCTCACCAGGTTGCCCGGCGAGATGAACAGGTCGTTACCGTCGCCGGCGGGCAGGTGCAGCTTGACGACGGAGCCGTCCGAGCGATGGAACGTCGTGTACACGTTGAGCAGCGCCTGGACATAGTAGTCGCCGGGCGCGAGGTCGTCGAAGGAGGCGAGTGGGTAGCCGTAGGTGCCCGCGCCGCCGACCACGGCCTTCGCGCCGGGCGTCATCCCGTTGACGTCCTTGCCCCACATCGGCGGGCCTCCGACGACCCAGCCGGCGTCGGCCTGCAGGCGCGGCTCGGGGTCGTTCGTCGGCGACACGATCACGATCACCCGCCCGTCCAGCGGCGTCGCGTGCACGTTCGACGAGAAGGAGACGTTGAACTGGATGGTCGCCGATGCCGCCGCCGGACCGATGCCCAGCAGCGCGATGGCGGCAACACAGAGAATGAGCAGGAGCACAAGTCTGCGTCTCATGGACACCCCTCCTTGGAGACCCCGTCAGGGGTGGAACTGCGAACCACCACGGCTCCCACCATCGCCCGCCTCCTCCGTCGCGTGCCCCAGAGGGCTCTCGGCGGCCGGTCTACGTGGAACGCAGCGCGATCGGCCGCGGGCCGGTCTCACCAGTGGCTCCCCGCCGGTGCGTGGTGGCCGCGTGCGTGCCGCCGACGGATCTTCGCCTCCCGACTCCCATCCTGGAGGAACTAGACGGCCTTGTCTTCACCTGAATCAGGTGAATCTCGGGCGACAGTGAGCGTGGCGCGGATTGTCTCCGGCCGCTGTAGAGGCCCGCTGCCCTCACGGGTGGCGGGCCTCTCAAGGGCCACCAAGGACGTGACCGTGGTGAGCGGGAGCCAAGCCCCGCTGTGGCCGGTCAGGGAGCCTCGGCTACTTCCAGTACGACCCCTTCATGACGGTCGGGCTCTTGCCCCACCCGGCGTGTGTGATGGCTTCGATGGTGTAGTCCGCGTAGTCGCCCGATCCCGTGCCCGTGACGGTCGCCGTGCTCCGGGCCATGACGCGTACGATCGCGAAAGTGCCCGTCCAGGCGCCCTTGTCGTTCGACAGCGACCAACGCCCGTACTCGTAAGCGTACTCGCCTGGCTCACCGCTCTCCCACCAGAGCAGCAGAGTGCCTCTGGTCCAGGCGTCGTCCGACTTCACGAACGCGTACGCGTCGGCACCCTCGGGCGCGCCGACGTATGACAACCTGATCTGGCAGTTGAACCCGTGTGCTCCCCACAGCGGCGGGGTGCTCGGGAAGGGACTGCCCGCCAGTGCCGGTCCGGCCGTCGCCAGCAGCAGGCCGAGCAGCAGGGCGAAGACGAGCACTGCCAGGATGCCGTGCTTCCTCCTCATGCCTCTCACCTCCTTTCCACCTCCACCGGAGCACAATTGAGCGGCGTTGTCTTCACGTGAATCACGTGAATCCGGGCGACGCCGAGCGTGGGCGGCGACTCCTTCGGCCACTGAAGAGGCCCGCTGCCCTCACGGGTGGCGGGCCTCTACGTCTGGCTGCGACTCACTGAACAGTGAAGCTGGATCTGAAGGTCTTCTTGTAGGCTTTCATGACGGTGGGCACCAGGTTGCCGTCGTCGTCGTAGTCGCTGACGACGATCGCCTCGGGCTGGTGCATGACGAACGTGACCCGGTAGGTGCCTGCCGGGAGCTGCCCGACGTACACCTCCCATCCGCGCCACCACCCGTTCGCGGCCGGGTACCACTTGACGGGCAACCAGTGCCGTGGCGACTCTGCTTCAGTCGTCGTCACGACGACGCGGCCGTCGGGGGCCGTCACGGTCACGCTGAGCAGCAGGGCCTGGGACATCGCCTCCGCGTCTGCCCTGACGGGCCAGACGCCCGCTACGTAGATGACGACGCTGTCCCCCGCCGGGATCGGCGTCCCGGAGGGGTAGTCGGTGGCGTCGCCCCAGCCGGCCCCGCCCATCCACCAGTGACCGTCGGTGGGCCAGACGTGGGCCAGGTGCGCGGTACTGACGCCGGGCCAGAAGGGATCCGCGGCGGCGGCCGACGCCCCGACGCCCAACATCGCGGCGAGAGCCAGACAGAGGAGCATTGCCAGAAGTGTCTTACGATTCATCCTGTATCACCTCCTTCGCGTTTCCATCGGAGCACCAATGAGCGGGGCTGTCATCACCTGAATCAGGTGAATCTGGGGTGGCGGTGAGCGTGAGCGGCGACCCTCACCGACCGCAGAAGAGGCCCGCTGCCCTCACGGGTGGCGGGCCTCTGTGCGAGGCGAGCGGTCCCGACCCGGTCACCGAGCGTCCAAGCCGCCGCCTATGTGGGCCAGTCGGCTACGCGGCGACGCAGAGCCGTTCCTTCACTCCTGCAGGCTGATGGCCTTGTTGTCGTAGTAGAGCGTCATGCGCACGACCTTGCCGTCTCGCACCTCCGTCACCGTCGCCCCCGGCATGGCCACCTCGACGCCGGTCGAAGAGACCTGCTTGATCGTCCAGCGCGTCGCCGCCCAGCCTAGGCCGGCCAGCGGCTTCTGATTCGTGAGTTCGACCGTGGGGGTGTTGCTCTGCCAGGCGAGCACCGCGTCCACGCCGCGCACGCCGTGCGTCAGCTCGGTGTCGTAGAAAAGGATGTTGGGCGCGAGCAGCTCCTGGAGTGCGGCCTGGTCACCGCTCGCGAACGCCGCTCCGACTGCGGCCGCGACCTTGGCCGCGACCTTCGCGGTGTCCTTCGGGCCCGGCGCCGATGCCGTAGAACGTCACCGCCTTCTTCGTGTCCGGGCCCGGGTCGAGGAAGACCTCCTCGTGGGCGACCTTGTCGCCGTTGACGGCGAGCAGGGACATGGACGGAAACGAGACCGCCCCCCCGTCGTCGGCCGTCAGCATGCCCTCGCTGACGACCACCCCCGGCGCGACCATCAGGCGCGTCTTCGCCCAGTCAAGAGTGCCGGCGGCGCCCTTGTAGACGCTCTCGATCGCGGCGGCCCCCTGTTCGTGGATCTCACCGCTGGCCCAGTAGTCGAAGGTGGCGTCCTTGGCGTAGAGCCCCGCTCCCGGGATCTTCTCGCCGACGAGCAGCGCGGCGTCCTTCTTCCCGACAGCCTTGGTCTGCGCCAGGGACGCCGACCCGGGCGCGTCCCACTGCGACACCGGCTCCGCCGCCGGCACGATCGACGGCGAGGCTGACGGTGACGCGATCGTCGCGCTCGGCGAGTTCGAGGCCGTGGTGCTCGAGCCGCCGCAGGCGGTCACGGCCGCGCTCGCGCACAGCAGAAGCAGGACGACGAGCGCTATCGTCCAGGTGCCTGCGGCGGAACGCCGCTCAGTGGGTTGCGTGGCATCCATGTCCCCTCCCCGTGTCGCTCGATGTACCTCTTCATCCATACAGACTGAGCGAGGTTGGCGCTTCTTCGTTGTGGCCGTTGGTCGCCAATGACCGGCTGGCGCACAGGCGCGTGTCGGCGGTGTGCGGCGCCTCTGGGACTGGTCGCGGCCCAACGCGCTGCTTGTCCCTCGTCCTCCCTGGCGCGCGCCTTGCGCACGAAGACCGGCCCGCGGGCCGGTCTCACCAGTGGCTCCCCGCCGGTGTGTGGTGGCCGTGTGAAACCGCCGGCGGATTGACGCCTCCCATTGCACCGTGAGGGCTCAAGACGGCGTTGTCATCACCTGAATCAGGTGAATCCCAGGCGGGCGAGGGCGGTGGGAGCACGATTGCGTATCGTGTGCGGGCCAGCGAGCGCACCGGCTCATCGATTTGGATGCGTAGCCCCAACCCGCCCCTGCGTCTGGGCAAACGGGCGGCCCTCATGACGACGGGCCGCCCGTTCTCTTGTGCGCGCGAGGTCCGTACTCGCCAGGTCCACGTCGCCAGGTCTGCTGCTACTCCTTCCACCGGTTCGTCTGCCAAAATCTGCCAAAATCGAGTGGGCCAGACAAGGGAAGAAAGGGTACCGGCAGGCACGGCAGGGGACACACAAAATACCTGCAAATACGGCATATCGCCACTGAAAATCGTGGTGTCGTCAGTTCAATTCTGACCCTCGCCACCACAACTTCCCTGAACCTGAGGCGGGTTCGGTAGCGCGATTCTCGCTCATTCGCTCTCTGCCGACATCTGTCCGCATCGACCTAGTTCGCTGCCTTCTGAACGAGGTCGACGCTGACGCACGCGGCAGTCGCTTGCGAGTCCCGGAGCCGGTCGGTGTGCACCCCGAGAGTGATGTTGGCGTCGGCGTGCCCGATCCGCCGGCTCTCGCGACCGACCGCCCCCCTCGAGACGTTCCTGGAGGGCTCGACCAAGCACCCGCAGGCTCCTGGACTGTGACGCCGCTGGCAGCCGTGTGCAGACGTCGTTGTCACGGTGTAGTGACCTGGGAGGCAATGCCGGAGCAGCGCAGAGGCCCGCCACCCGTGAGGGCAGCGGGCCGCTTCTCGCAGTCAGGCCCAGATCGGTGAGGTGCTGACGAGGTCAGGAAGCTGGGCTGTCTGGGTTGCCGGGGCGTAGGAGCCGTCAGTCGAGCAGCACCGTCTCCATCAACTCCTGACAGATGGGGCGGGTCACTTCCAGCTCATCGAGCCGACGGAAGATCTGCTCCATCTCAGGGCAGTCGTACTCTGCGAACTCCCGCTGGAGCGCCGCCAGGTCCGGGTAGTCCCACTCGCCGATGATCTCGGTCGGGGTCTCCCCGACCGTCTGGGACCAGAACGTCCCTTTCGCCCAGTCCTTGGCGGCGGCGAGCTGCTCGTACTCGCGTGCGATCGCCACCATCTTGTCCCATGACGCGAACGTCTTTGGGTAGAAGTGCCACCTGTTGCGATACATGAGCTCTCCCTTCCTTCATGGACCTGCTCGTACCTGGCGCGCCCGCAGCTCTCGCTCTCGTGAGCGAGCAGGGAGGTATGAGCGGACTTCCGGCTCGCCGCGGCTCGCCGGGGCCGGCTCTACCATGGGCTGCCTCCTTCCGTCCCCACCCTCAAGGCATTCGGCCGGCCCGCGACCCGGCCTCGCCGGTGGTGCCCGCCGGCGCGTGGTGGCCGCAGGCATGCCGCCGGCGGATCGATGCCTCCCACATACGATCGTGCCTGCCCGACGCAGCCGTGTCTTCACCTGATTCCGGTGAAGACACGGCCGCTCGACGTCTCGATGATGTCACCGGTCTTTCTCGGCGGGGTGTCCCCGGCCTACAACGTGATCATCACCGATCGGGACACCATCACCCCCTACACCATGGGCGCCTACCTCGACGTCACCTGGGAGTTCCGCGACGTCGGCTTCGTCAACGACGCCACCGGCGACTGGGCGTACCTGGTCGCCTGGACGACGTACGCCTACGGGTTCACCATGGATCCGTCCACGTGGGGCGACCAGTACACGTGCACGGGCTACCGGGTGTTCCTGCCGCCACTGCCGGCGAAATGGGGCAAGCTGGGCGTCTGGAAGCCGCAGGTGATGTGGCCGGACGTCTTCAGCAAGTGCAGTGGATCGGGACTTGATCCTGGCGGCCCGGGCTCCTCGTGAACGGGGCGGCGCCGCCAACGCGACGAATCACCTGATTCCGGTGATGACAGGGCCGCTCGGTACCGCCACAGTGACGCGCAGGGAGGCTCCGCTCCATCGGCGGCGCGCATGCGGCCACCACACCTCGGCGGGGAGCCTTGGACAAAAAGGAGGCAGGGACTATGAGAAGGTCAGCGTTTCTCGTGGTGGTGGTCGTGTTCCTGGCTGCGGCGGTGTTTGCGGCGACCGCGTCCGCGTCCACGACGTACCACGGCAAGTTCACGTCCGCCACGGGCATGCACAAGACGCTCGTCGGCCCCCAGACAATCGGCGTGCGGGGCACCTGGAACGTGAACGTGGGCTCGCAGGCCACGCAGATCACAGGGCACGCCCTGGTGTATCACTTCCACATGGACATGGTCCCGCTGATCGGGAGCTCGCCTACAGGTGGTCTGCACAATGCAACGTGGCTGGTCACGTGGACGGACATCACATGGTCGGGTGGCGTCCTGACCGCGCACGGCACGCTCACGATCGAGACGTACATGCCCGACAAGTCCGTCGGGCTCACGTTCACGCTTGACCCGACAGCGACCATCCCGGCCAAGCTGCACGTCGACCTCTCCACCAACTACGTCTCTGAAGCCGGCTGGCTGTACTGGGACATCTGCGGCGACCTGACGCGGTAGCGTCGAGGCGTTCGCAGCCCCGGGAGGCCCGCCATCCGTGAGGGCGGCGGGCCTCTTCAGCGAGAGGCGGTGAGTCTCTGCTGCTGCTCGCCGTCACCCGAGATTCACCTGATTCCGGTGAAGACACCGCTGCGTCACGCGGGCACCATGGTATGTGGGCGGCATCGATCCGCCGGCGGCACGCAAGCGGTCGTTGCGCTGCGTGGGGCGAGAAGCAAGGGAGTCTGGACGGGCACCGGGCAGGAGGGAACCATGAGACACAGGTCGATGATAGCGATGTTGCTTTGTGTGGCGGCCGCCGCGATCCTCGCGGTCGCGTCGCCGGCGGGCGCGCAGCCCGAGCCGATCCGGATCCACGTCGCCCAGTCCTACTACATGTGGCCGGAGATGCCGGCTCCACCGGGACCTCTGGTCACGGACCCGGCCTCTCCCGTCTACATCGGGACGTCGATCACGACGGCCGACCCGGTCGACCTGTTCTTCGGCGTGTCCACCTACGGGCGAGGCAGGGCGCAGACCGCCCGGAACTGGTTCGACGTGTCGCTGACGGTCACGGGCCCGGACGGCTTCATGGTCAGCATCGGCGGGAAGGCCGCCAACCCCTATTGGAGCCCGGTCTACAGCATCACCGATCCCGAGTTCCTCGCGTCGGTGCAGCCATTCAATCCCAGGATCGGCGCCGAGCTCTACGCCAGTGACTGGGTCGTGCCACTGACCGGGCTGGCGCCAGGCATCTACAGCGTGCACAGCGTCACCTGGGTGAAGCACACCACCACCGACCTGTTCCTCTACTTCGACGATCAGCACAAGCCCTACATGTTCAGGCCGCCCGGCGAGGATGGCTTCATCAGATGGGACGCCTCCTGGCGGTTCGAGGTGATCCAGTAGAGGGCAGCGACAGACTGGTCGAGCGCGAGGAGACGGATCGTCCTCCCTGACGCGAGGGTGGAGTCCGTGACGGCCGGCATGCACGCTCCGGCGGGGTGCGAGGAGTCAGGCGCAGATCGGGAAGAAGTTGCAGGTACGGCAGAGGCCGCTCTCGCGGCGCTCGAAGGCCGCCATCTCGAGCGGGATGTTCCGCTCCGGGTCGGCCAGCAGGGCGCGCATCTGGGCGACGCCGGCGCGCACGGTCTCGGCGGCCTGCTCGCGGAAGCCGAGGGCCGCCTCCACCGGTTGCGTGTGCCCGGCGGTGACGTACTCCAGGTAGCCGCGGATCTCCAGGCTGCCGTCCGCGGCCGCCTGGGCGAGCTCCGGATAGGTCTCGAGGGCCCACCACATCTGCAGCAGCACCTGCATGGCGTTGGAGTCGTCCTCGCGGCCGGTCTTCCAGTCGATCACGTGCAGGACGCCCTCGTGGACGTACGCGAGGTCGGGCGCCGCGAAGACCTTGACGCCGTCGTGGCGGAAGCCGGCGAAGTCGGGGACCTCGACGTGCCCGGCGTCGCCGCACGCCCGCAGGCGCTCCCAGTGGGAGGTCGCCAGCAGGCCCCGCATGCTCGGCCCCGCCTTCTCGTTCAGGCGGTCCGTCTCGGGCTGCGTGTCCTGGCTCATGTAGAGCGAGCGCAGCATGGTGACCTTGTTCGGCCGGGCCTCGAAGGCGGCCCGGCCGTCCCGCGACCGCGCCCACAGCTGCCGCAGCGCCTCGCGCGTCCTGGTCTCCAGCTCATCAGCGTCAGGCAGCACCGCGCCGGTGCGCGCGGCCGCCTCGAGCTCGCGCGCCCGCACGTCGACCTGCTGCCCGAGCAGCGCGTCCAGCGAGGTGAGCTTGCCGAGGCGGTACGCCACGCGCGCCTCCGTGGGGGCGTCGTCCAGCCAGCCGTTCCAGTGCAGGTAGTAGGAGTAGAAGTACGCGCGCGGGCACTGGTCGAGCTTGCGCTGCCGGCTGATCGACCAGGCGAACTCGGGATAGGGCCGTATCTCGAACGTCATGCCGCGCGCACCTCCTCGAGCGTGTCGGTCGTCTCGCCCGCCTTCACCTCGACGGCCACACCCCGGACCGCGAGCCGCTCGATGGTGAATACATAAGTGTAGAGGATGGGTCGGACGGAAGACCGCCGGCAGGGAGGAGTGGACTCGTTGCCGAGGTGTCCATCTCGGCGGCCGGAGAGCGGACCTGCCGGGCGGACCAAGCTCCCGTCACGCCTCGCCTCAGCCGGCGGGGAGGTGGAGTGCGGCACCCAGCGCACGGGCGAGCGCGCCGATGGTCTTCGCGTGGGGTTGCCGTTTCCTGAGTTGCACGACAGCTTCCGGACCCTCGGCGTCGGCCTCGGCCACGACCTCGGCGTAGAAGCCGCCAAATGACGTCACCTTGCCCACCTCCTCGCCTCGACCATCGGTGAAAACGGATGATCTGTCGATCGCGCCGGGGCGTTGGCACCGCGGGCCGGATCAGGTGGAGTGCCGCAGCGAGTGCACGCCGCTTGTCGACCGACAGTCGCCTGCAGGTGATACTCTCGCCCGTGGGCCGGCTCGAGAGCGCCGGCGAATGTACACAGCTGAGAAGGGGCACGAATGCCGAAAAGCAAGGGTCCAGCACGAGCGCCCAAGAAGGGCCGTCCCATCGACCCGGCGCGCCGCCGCTACTGCTCCTTCTGCAAGGAGAAGGTCGACGAGGTCGACTACAAGGACGTGGCGACCCTTCGCCGCTTCGTGACCAATCGCGGCAAGATCAAGACGCGCCGCGTCAGCGGTGCTTGCCGCCGTCACCAGCGCCAGGTCGCGACGGCCATCAAGTTCGCGCGTGAGATGGCCCTGCTGCCGTATACCATCTCTGTCAGCGGGGATGAGAAGCGTGGCGGGCGGCGGGGTCGGGACTGACGATCAGATCAGTCTTCACCTTCGATCCCGCATCACTCTCGGAGCCACCGAAGCAACAGCCACGCGATTCGCCGATCGCCGGAGTGCTGGGGTTGTCGCCGGCCGAGATACGGCGAGAGAGGGCGGACGACAAGGGGGAGCGAGGATGACGTACCGGCGCATGGTCTGGACGATCGGCCTGACGGCCGTCGTCGCCGTGCTGATCGCTGCGACCCTGATCGGCTGCGGCAGCGAGGACCCCTACAGCGGCACGTGGGTCGGCGACAAGGGCGAGGGCACGTTCACGGTCACGATCCAGAAGGCAAACGAGGGATGGTGGAAGATCGACGTCGCTCCAGAGGGAATTCAGACCTACGGGCGGAGATCAACGGTCAGCTTCAGACGATGAATGGCGGATCCACCTTCGCGACGTCCGGCGACGACCTCGAGTTCAGCATAGCCTCCGAGAAGACCGACCCGGCGGTTCTCGTGCGGCAGTAGGCATCGCTGCGCCGGCTTCTCCGGGAAGCAGCCTTCGACGCGGCTCGGGCACGACACCCACGTCGGTCCGGCCGCCGCCGACGAGGGCTCAACTCCGCCGGTCGACGACCGATACAGAAAGGGCCGTCGGGCGCCGGGGCGATCCTGGCCCGAGGGTGATGGCGGATCGGACGCGGGCGGAACGGAGAGGTGAGGTCAGACGATGCCGGCCAGACGGCTGCTGAAGCTCAGACACGACCGGGCGGAGATAGGCTTTCTCAGCGCGCGCATCGACGAGGAGGAGGCCGGCAGGGAGCCGTTCTGGCATCTGCGGGTCGAGGCGCCGGCGAGTACCGAGGACTTCCAGGACCACCTCACGGACGGCTCGTCGATGCTGCTCAGCATGGTCACCCGTGACGGGGTGCATCTGCGCGGCGAAGCCTACGTCTCGAGCATCAGCGACGGGGTGGACGTGGCGACCATGGTCGTTCTCGCCGGAGTCGGCCCGCTGCGGCGCGCCTGAGGCCCGCCGTCGCGCCCGAGGCTCGCCGCGCGACGCGCCTCAGTCGGGAAAGACCTCGTCGCCGACGAGCTCGCGCACGCGGAGCATGTCGAACACTCCGCGGACGGCCGGGGAGAGGTTGCGCGCCGCCAGGGGAGTGCCCTGGCTCTTCAGGTCGAGGCACAGCCGCACGAAGATCCCCGTACCCGACGAGTCGATGAACTCCACGTCGGCGAAGTCGAGCACGACCATCTGGGCGCCTCGAGCGGCCTCGGTCACGGCCTCGCGCAGGGTCTCGGCGCAGTCGAGATCCATCTCGCCGGCGAGGTAGACGGTGGGCGCCGGGCCCGGGGCGATGGAAGTCCGCAGCATGTGATCTCCTGGCTCAGTTGGTCATGCGGTCCAATAGTAGCGTAGTACCGCTCGGGCCGGTATGCAGGGCGACGGAGTCGAGGTAGTCGAGGATGATCTTGTAGCCGTAGCCCATGGACGCCTGGCCACCCTTGGCCGGCGGCTCCATCCAGTTCAGGAAGCTGAGGCCGCCCCCCTGGTCGGCGACCACGAACCGCAGGCGGTCGCCGAGCTGACGGACCGTCATGCTGCCCTGTCCGCCCCCGTGGAGCAGCATGTTGGTGACCGCCTCGGAGATGCAGAGGATCGTGCGCTGGCGGTTGATGTCGTCCAGTCCTGCCTGCTGCAGGAGCTCGTCGACGGTCTCTCGCGCGCTCTGCAGCGCGGCCGTGTCGGTGATCTCGAAGCTGACCAAGGACCGTCCCTCACCCGTCCCTGCGCCGAGCTCCTCGGGGTCCAGGATGCGGAGCTTGCCGCAGGCGACCGCCGCCGCGATGTTGTTGAGGATCTCGACGAGGCTGCGCCGGTGGTCGCCGTGGTGCCGCTGCCAGCCGTTGGTCCTGATGGTGAGGATGTCGCAGTGGTCGCCCAGCGGGACGAAGCAGACCTCATCGGCGACGAAATCGCCGGACTGCGACACGGCGTAGCACATGAAGGTCTCGCGGCGCAGGGCTTCGTGGGCGTGGGCGACGAGGTCCTCGTGGGGCAGGTCCGGCTCCAGCACTCCGATCACGGCGTCGACGCTGTCCGAGCCGCTCCGGCAGCGGTACACCTGGAGTGAGGCCGGCGAGTCGCTCATCTGATCGGCCATGTCCTCTGGGCCCCGTTCCTCGTCGTTCAACGTGCTGCCGCCGGTTCAGGTGATCCGCACCAGCAGGAGCGTCGCGTCGTCGGTGGGCGGGCTGTCGCCGCGGAAGGCGACGATGTCGCCCCACACAGCCTGCAGTGTGTCACGAACGGGGTGATCCCGACACCCCTCGAGCGAGCGCTCGAGCCTCTCGAGGCCGAAGAGCGCTCCGCCGGGGTCGCGGGCCTCGGTGAGGCCGTCCGTGTAGAGCGCGACCGTCGCGCCCGAAGTGAGGATGAGGCGATCCTCCGGGAACTGCAGACCTGTACGCACCCCGAGGGCGGCGCCCCGCGACGGGATCTCGCGCACGCCGCTCTCGTCGGCGATGAGCACGGGGTTGTGCCCGCCGCCGGCGATCGCGAGGCTGCGGTCCGACGGGTCGTAGACGGCGAGGGCCAGCGTGAGGAAGTACGGCAGGCGCTGGCCCTCGAGGTCACGCGTCAGGCCGTCGTTCACCTCGGCCATGATGTCGCCGGGGCGCTTGCCGGCGGCGATGGCGTCGTGCAGGAGCGACCGCGCCATCGCCATGATGAGCGCGGCGGCGAGCCCCTTGCCCATCACGTCGCCGCACACGATCCCGAGGCGGCCGTCGCCGAAGGGGATGTAGTCGTAGTAGTCGCCGCCCATGTCGCCGAGGAACTCCATCCGCTGCTCCAGCTCGAGCCCCTCGACGGACGGCGTGGAGGTGGGCAGGAGGTCGGTCTGGATGCGCCGCGCGCGCTCGATCTCGGCCGCCACCTTGAGCTGGGCCGCGCGCAGCTCGTCGTGCAGCTCGACGGAGGTGGCGAGCTCCTCGCGGAAACTGTCGCGCTCGGCGTCGAACGTCACCTTCTCGCGGGCTCTCTTCACGTAGATGTCGTAGGAGTAGTAGATGAGATACAGCGGCGGGATGCCGAGCAGCATGC
Source organism: uncultured Thermoleophilia bacterium (assembly GCA_963736645.1). Classification (GTDB taxonomy): domain Bacteria; phylum Actinomycetota; class Thermoleophilia; order UBA2241; family UBA2241; genus CAIXSE01. The sequence continues at coordinate 66,381 of CAVTPJ010000003.1, forward strand.
CGGGTACGCCGAGCCACAGGTACAGCGCGGCGACGAGCAGCGCGAGCGTGGAGCCGGCGAGGTAGCCGGGCAGCGCCCACTGGTAGTTCTGCCGCCAGACCCTGATCGCGCCGTCCTGCGTCGAGAGCGCGATCACGCCCGCCAGCAAGGCGGTGTGCACGACGAAGTCGACCACGGTCGCGCCGAACGTGGGCAGCACCTTGGTCATGAAGGCGCCGTCGGGCGGCGTCAGCGCGAGGTAGAGAAGACCCGCAAGGTAGGTCGACACGACGTAGTTGCCGACGTTGAAGGCGATCTTCACCGGGTCGTGCGTCACCCAGGCGGCGGTGATGCCGCTCACGGCCGCCACGGCCATCGCCGGCCACAGGCCGAGGGCGATGAGGCAGGCGAGCACAGGCACGAAGGAGAGGGTGACGTCCCCTACCCACGGCAGCTTGATCTCCCGCAGGTCCGTCAGGGTGGCGAGGATCATGAAGGCGACGATGTCGAGGGTGAACGCCGCCGGCTCGTGCACGCCGGCCGCCACCGAGACGGCGGCTGCCGCCGCACAGACGAGCGCCACGTAGAGAGAGACGGCCGTGCGTCTCCGCACGGCCGTCTCATCGTGGCCGATGGTCTCGGGCGAGTCCGCGCTCACTGCCCTTCGACGAGGATGGTCCAGCGGAACTTGGCCCACTGGTACTCCGTCCACCGGAACTTGGTCCACCGGAACTTGGTCCAGGCCACGTTGGTCCACCGGAACTTGGTCCACCGGAACTTGGTCCACGAGACGCCGGTCCACCGGAACTTGGTCCACCGGAACTTGGTCCACCGGAACTTCGTCCACCGGAACTTGGTCCACCCGTATTTCGTCCATGCGATCTGGTCCCAGGCAGCGTAGTCGTCGTCAGTAAGGATTGTCGTTCCGTCGCCGACATCCTCCGAGAGCGCGTACCCGGCGGCCTGCGCGTCGCTCGCCAGGGCGCCGGCGGCGTCGAGAAGGCCGGCGCCCTGCTGGAAGCGCGTAGCGCCCCGCAGCGGGTCGGCGGTCTCCATCATGCGCACCTTGACGTCGTCGGGGCTCAGGCTGGGGTCGGCGCCGATCATGAGCGCCGCCACGCCTGCGCCCACGGGAGCGGACGTGCTGGTCCCGGAGAGCTTGAGGTAGCTCGGCTCGGCGCCGGCGGGCGGATCCGGGTCATAGGACGCCACCGGGACCCGGTTCTGCGGGTACGTGACGTCGATGTACGAGCCGCGCACGCGCAGGGAGATCAGGCGGTTGCCCGGCGCGACCAGGTCCGGCTTGGCGTACTCGTCCCACAGCGTCGGGCCGACGGAGCTGTAGAAGGTCACCTCGTCGTCCTTGAGCTTCGGCGTGTCCTGGGTGTCGGTGGCGCCGACGGTGATCACGTAGGGGCTGTTGGCCGGCGAGAGGATGCCGCCGGCGCCGAACTCACCCTCGTTGCCGGCTGCGCACACGACGGTGATCCCGTTCTTCCACGCGAACTCCACCGCTTTCGCGATCGGATCGAACTCGGCGGGCGCCGCCGGGTTGCTCCCGATCGAGAGGTTGAGCACGCGGATGTTGTACTCGCGCCGGTGGACGATGGACCAGAGGATGCCGGCCATGACCGAGGAGGCGCGCCCCTGGCCGGCGCTGTCCAGCACCTTGACGCCGACGATGTTCGCCTGCGGCGCGACACCGCGGAACTGCACGGTCGCGGAGCCGCCCTGATCCAGCGGCAGGGACGCCGTGCCGTCGCCGGCGATGAGGCCGGCCACGAAGGTGCCGTGGCCGGCGTCGTCGTAGGGCAGTTTGGCCTTGTTGACGAAGTCCTTCCAGCCGACGATGCGGCTGCTGCCGAGATCCGAGGTCGTGGCGATGCCGCTGTCGAGGATGGCGACGCCGACGCCGGCGCCCGTGGGGCCTCCGGCGGCGGGCGAGGCGACCTTGTCGAGGCCGATCGCCAGGTTGGTGATGTCGAGGGAGCTCGCGTAGTCGAACCCGAACACCGGGTTGTCGGCGACGATGAGGTCGACCGAGACATCGGCGGCCAGGGCCTCGATCTCCTCCTGGGTCAGATACGCCGCGACGGCGTCGAACCCCGCGAGGACGGTCGTCTCGACGCCCTCTGGGACGACACGCTCGACGACGCCCTCGGCGCCGGGCTCCGTGTACACGATGACGGGGACGGCCTCGTCGCCGCCGGTGGCGTCGAGGACCGTGGTGACGCTCGTGTCGATCTTGGCGTCGTCGCCGTCGTCGCCGGCCAGTGCCGTTGCCGGCGAGGCCAGGAGACAGAGCAGCGCGATCGCGAGAACGAAGTACCTGGCTCGCATCTTCATCGCCTCCACACCAGTGCTCCTTGAGCCTGCCGACTTGCTCAAGGCCGGCGGACGCATGCTTGGGTCGGTGTCTCGAGGGGGGACCGGCGAGAGGCGCTCAGTGCTGAAGTCGAGAGCCGCGACGGCGAACGTCGGGTTCGGCAACCGAGCTATCTTGATCATCCAAGACCTCTGGCTTTGCGTCCCTGCCTCACGACAGGTTTGCCTTTGTCGTTCACGGTCGGTATCGGCGGCTCGCGCGCGAAAGTTAAGTGCTCGCTAGACGAATTGGCAGCGCAAGTGTCGCCGCGCTGGCAACGGCGTCCCGCATCCGTGCCCGACTCGCTCGCCGCACCGGGTGGTAAACTAATAGGGCAACAGCCCAGAGAGCGTCGGGGGGGAGCCGACGCGTCCAGGCGGTGGCTCTGCGGTGTCGAAACCGCCACGTGTCTCCACTCCCGGCCAACGACGACGACTTCGCGCGTCCGTCGGACGCGGGGCGCGCGACGAGAGAGAGGAGGAGATGCATGAGCCGTACTGACGGCCTCTACACCGCGGTGCAGAGACAGGTGGTCAACCAGATGCTCAAATTGGCCGCCAGTGACGACAAGCGCAAGATCGTCAGGGCGTTCAAGCTTGCCGAGCGGATCACCCCCGACCAGCACAAGGGTTCGGTGCGCTTCGTCACCGAGAAGGTCCGGGAGGACCACCCGGCGTTGACCATCGCCAAGCACGTGTCCTCGAGGCTCAGCCCGCGTTGCCGCGAACGATTCATCGAATGTCTTATCGTGAACAACCTTCTTCGCGGTGTCGCCAAGCGGAAGGCGCTCGAGGACTCCACAGGCATGCGCGCGCCGACGACGATCCTCATGAGCCCCACCATGCGCTGCAATCTCATGTGTGAGGGCTGCTACGCAGCCGAGTACTCGCCCGACCAGGACCTCGAGCGTGGTCTGATGCAGAAGATCGTGGACGAGGGCAACGACATGGGCGTCTACCTGTTCACGCTCCTCGGGGGCGAGCCGTTCATGTGGGACGAGCTGCTCGACTTCGCGCGAGAGAACAAGGACGCCTACTTCCAGGTCTTCACCAACGGCACGCTCCTCGATCACGACACCATCGACGAGCTCGCCAGGATCGGCAACATCGCCCCCATGCTGAGCCTCGAGGGCTCGCCCGAGCTCACCGACCATCGGCGCGGCGAGGGCGTCCACGAGCAGGTCATGGACATCATGGACCACCTCGGCGAGGCCGGGGTGCTCTTCGGCTACTCGTGCACCGTGACCCGCGACACCTGGAAGGCCATCATCAGCGACGAGTTCGTCGACCCGCTGGTGGCCAAGGGCGCCATGATCGCCTGGCACTTCCTCTACATGCCGGTGGGGCGCGATCCCGACGTGGGCATGATGCTGACGCCCGAGGAGCGGAACGACTTCCGCGTCGAGATCCAGCGCATCCGCGCCACCAAGCCCATCTTCCCGGTCGACTTCTGGGGCGATGCCCCGTACGTCAAGGGGTGCATCGCCGGCAAGCACTACATGCACATCAGTAGCGCCGGCTGGGTCGAGCCGTGCATCTTCACGCACTTCGCCACCGACAACATCCACGACGTGAGCCTCCTCGAGGCCTTCAACTCCGACTTCTTCCGGGAGATCCGGCGCCGGCAGCCGTTCAATCACAATCTGCTCATGCCGTGCATGTGGATCGACAATCCCACCCAGGCGCGCGAGATCATGGCCGCGTCCGGGGCGCAGCCCACGCACCCCGGCGGCGACGTCATGATCACCGACCTGCAGAGTGAGCTCGACGCCTACGCGCAGAAGGTCGACAGGCTCTACAGCCCCATCTGGAGCTGCCTCCACGCCGAGCAGGAGCAGGCGGCCGAGGAGCCCGCGCCGGTGGGCTGACCACGGGCACGGTCCGCGGGTGCGGCGGGCGGCGGGGCGAGCAGCCCCGCCGCCCTTTTCTCTCCTGTGGGCTCGCCGGGCGCGGTGGCTGCCCTGGGATGGCGCCTAAGGGATTCGTGCTACCCTGTCGAAACCTGACGTCAGCCGGAGGCGACATGGCGAGACCTCATCCTCACAAGCGCGCCGCGCGTCTCGCGGCCATCTGCATCCTCTCGCTCCTCGGCGCGATCGCGGCCGTCTGGACGGCGCCGCGCGCCAGCGAGGCGGTCGCGGCGTGGATGAGCACGCCTCCGGTCGAGCTGCGCACCACGAGCCTCCCGGCCTCCCTGCCCGTGGGCACGGAGCCGGCCGGTGGCGGCTCGGCGCGCGCGGCGGGTGAAGGCGACGCGGCCGCGGACGCCGGGACGGCGTCGCCCGTCATCGATGCCGGCATGCGCTTCACCATGGTCGGGCTGACCTGCGCGCCGCCGGCGCAGCAGGGAGAGGTGCAGGCGCTTCTCCGCACCAGCGAGGACGGGGAGACGTGGAGCCGCTGGTACGAGGTCGCGCTCGAACGTGTCGCCGAGGAGGGCGGCCGCGAGCAGGCCTTCACGGAGCCGGTCTGGACGGGCGGCGGCCGCTATCTGCAAGTGGCCGCGCGCAGCGTCGGGGGCGAGCCGGTCGCGGGCGTCCTGCGCGAGGTCCGGGTGGTCACCATCAACAGCACTGAGGACGCCGACCCGGTCGCCGCGGTGGTCGGCGTCATCAGGCGTGCCGCCGTCACCATCGCCGGCCTCGACCTGACCCCGCCGGCCGGCGCGATGACCACCGAGCCCAGGATCGTCACCCGTGCGCAGTGGGGCGCCAACGAGTCGTGGCGCTCGGGCTCGCCCGACTACGCTCCCGTCAAGATGGCGTTCGTGCACCACACCGCGAGCGGCAACGGCTACAGCGCCGCCCAGGCGCCGGCGATCGTCCGCGGCGCCTACGCCTATCACACCAAGTCGCTGCACTGGAGCGACGTCGGCTACAACTTCCTCGTCGACCGCTTCGGGGTCATCTACGAAGGGCGCCACGGAGGCGTGACGCAGGGGGTCATCGGCGCGCAGGTACTCGGCTTCAACACCGGCAGCACGGGGGTGTCCGTCATCGGCACCTTCTCCAACGCGACGCCCCCTGCCGCGGTGATCGCGTCGCTGAAGCGGCTGCTCGCGTGGAAGCTCGACGTACACCACGTCGACCCGCTCGGCACCGGCACGCTGGTCTGTGGCTACGGCCAGAAGTTCCGGACGGGACAGCACGTCACGTTCCCCGCCATCGCCGGCCATCGCAGCGCCAACTACACGGACTGTCCGGGCGGCCGGCTCTACGCGCAGCTCCCCGACATCCGCAGGGCCGTGGCCGCAAGGGGACAACCCAAGATCTACGGATCCCTCACGGCGCAGTCGGCGATCAGCCCGAACGGAGACGGCGTGCTCGACCGCGCGACCATCAGCTTCACCCTCTCGCAGACGGCCGGCTGGCGCCTTGAGATCCGCGACGAGGCGGGCCGACTGGTGCGTCACCTCGCCGGCCAGGGTAAGGCGGTCGCGGCGACGTGGGGCGGGAAGGACGACGACGGCCAGATCCTGCCGGACGGCCTGTACACCTTGAAGGCCAGCGCCACGAGCTCCGCCGGCGTGGCGCGCCCCGCGACCGCGACGGTGCGCCTCGACAGGGAGGCGCCGAGTGTCAGCAGCGCCGCCGTCACTCCGGACCCGTTCAGCCCCAACGGCGACGGCAGGCGCGACGTCGCCGCGCTCGCCTTCGTGCCCACGGAGAGATGCCTCGCACGCGTGTCCGTGGTCGCCGCCGACGGCGCCGTGCTGCGCCGGCTCACCGGCTGGAGGACGGTGACCACGGTGGTACGTCGCGTGCGATGGGACGGGCGCGTGGGGTCGGAATCGAGCCTGAGGCCGGCGTCCGAGGGCGCCGCGACGCTGCTGCTGGAGCTCCGCGACGCGGCCGGCAACAGCTCCCGCCTGCGTCGTGAGGTCACCGTGGACCGCACGCTGAGGTTCACGTCCGTGTCGCGCAAGACGTTCTCACCCAACGGCGACGGGGTGCACGATTCCGTGACGCTGGAGTTCAGGCTGACGCGCGTCGCCGACGTGACCGTCACCGTTCTGCAGGGGGGCTCCGTCGTGCGTACGCTGCGCCTGGGAAGCCTCGCCGCGGGCGCGCGTGCCGTGACCTGGGACGGAACTCTCTCAGGAGGCGCCGCGCCGACCAGCGGCGCGTACGCGGTCAGGGTCGCCGCAGATGGCTCGATCGGCGTCTCGACGGTGAGTCAGACGGTGACGGTCGACCTCACGCGCCCCAGGCTGACCGCGCCGGCGACCGCCACGGCCCTCTACGGCGCGACCGCGAAGATCGGCTACACGGTGCGCGACGCCTTCAGTCCGCGCGTCAAGGTGAACGGTGTGGTGACCAATGCGAAGGGAGTGATCGTGGCCACGATCGCCTGTGGATGGGTCAGGCAGGGCGTGAGTCACGTGTGCGCGTGGAAGCCCAAGGCTCGCGGCGCTTACACGGTGACGTTGCGCGCGACGGATCTCGGCGGCAACCGCCAGGCCGCCGAGGCCAGGACCTCTCTCACAGTACGCTGAAGCCCGGCCCCGCCGGGGACCGGGCGTTCGCCCTGCGGCCGACTCGCGGCTACTTGCGCGCCGGAGCGCCTGCGTGCGTCGCGGGCCTCTGAGGTGCGCGCAACGAGCGCACGATCACAACGACCAGGGCGATGACCCCGACCACCAGCGCGAAGCGGAACACGGTGAGCGCCACGACGGCCACCCAAGCGAAGATCTCCCAGAACACGTCGACCCCTTCCGTTCGCGCAGACTGCTGTGCGCAGTCTCCGTTACTACTATTCCCTGCGTGGGCACGAGGTCCCATCGGGGTTACCACCCAGATGAGGGTGGGGGGTGGGGAGTAGATGCGAGGACGGCGAGCGCCGCGGCGCCCGCCGTCCTCGCCTTGTGTCGCGGGTCAGGCGTCGGTGTGCTCGCGCCGCCAGCGGCAGTGAGGCATGGGGCAGGCCGCCATGCGGGCGGCGTCGCAGACCTCGCAGCGCTGGTCCGCCATGGTGATCGGGAGGTCGAAGCAGCCGTCCGGCGACTCTCCGAGGCGGAGCACCGCGTGCAAGGCGCGCGACACCGCCTTCATGTCGGCGAAGGTATCCGCCTTCTCGGGCAGGTCGACGAGGCCCATGCGGACCGCGCGCTTGCGCACGCGCCCGTCGGGCACGCAGGCGAACCGGTCGAGCGCCTCGTCTTCCCAGAGGCCGTAGCGGCGCATCTCGCGGACCGCCCAGAAGGCGCGGGACTTGAGCGCGCCGCCCGAGGAGGCGTGGAGCACGTCGACGGCGACGTCGGGATCGGGCGGTTGCGGCAGCAGACGGCCCCACGTGTCCCGCGTCTCCGCGAGACGGACGAAGTCGATGACCTTGCCCTTGCTGTCGTTGCGCGAGACCGGCGGGTCCAGGGCGTAGCGCGTGAGGTCGAACTCGCCGGCGAAGAGGGCGTCGACGACGCCGGCGTCGCCCAGTCGGCGCCAGTCGGCGTCGACGACGGACTCCGGCGCCGGCTGGGCGGCGAGCGCTCCGTAGCACAGGAGCGTGTAGAAGAGACGACTCTGTTCCGAGGCGTCGGAGGAGAAGCGGTCGCGCTGCTCGGCGTCGAGGATCTCGGCCGGCAGCTTCTGGGCGGCGAGGAACGCCTGCCCGAGGAACGCCACGTTCTCCCGGCGTTCGCGGTTGGTGAGCGTGGTCGATTCGTTCACTGGTGCCCCCACGGATGGTGTGATGTGCAGAGGGCGGCCGGCCGGCGCGCCGCAGGAGCATGCTAGACGCGCGCCGGCCGGCCGCACAGGCTCACGAACCCACAGTCAGGGTGACGCTGCCCCCGGCGGGGGGTCACGATCGGCGAGCGCCCGGAGTACGGGGCGTCGCGTTGACGACAAAAGCGGACTAGTATAGTCTGCTTTTAGCTCAGCTTGCGACGGGCATCGGCTGACGGTAACCTTTGCTGTCGGCGGGGCGGCACGCCCCCCAGGAGGACCACGCGTCACACCCATGACCACACTCGGTATCGATATCGGCTGCATCAGCCTCAAGGCCGCGCTCGTCGGCCAGGCTGGCGACCAGGACCTCTTCAGAGACCTTCTTTCGCGCAACCCCGACCTCTTCCAGTCCCCTCAGGGCGGGCTGACGGTGGTCGTGGGCGCGCCGGTGCTCGTCACACGCTACCGGCGCATCAAGGGCAGCCCCGCGGAGGCAGCCGAGGCGCTCCTCGGGGACCTGCTGCGCGCTCTCCCCGACGGCGCCGTGCGCGGAGCTCGTGTCACAGGGTCGGGAGGGCGCCTGGTCGGCCCCGCGCTCGACGCGGCGTTCGAGAACGAGTTCAAGGCGATCACGCGCGGCATCTCCGCCCTGCACCCCGAGACACACACCATCTTCGAGATGGGCGGCGAGACCTCGAAGTTCATCCGGCTCGAGGCGGGCGATCTCGGCTGCGCCGGCATCGCCGACTACCAGACCAACGGCGACTGCGCGGCAGGCACCGGCTCGTTCATGGACCAACAGGCGAGCCGGCTGCTCTACGACATCGAGGATGTCGGGGACATCGTGCTCGAGGCCGGCAAGGCCGCAAGTATCGCCGGCCGCTGCAGTGTGTTCGCCAAGAGCGACATGATCCACGCCCAGCAGAAGGGCTACCAGCCGCCCGAGGTGCTGCGCGGACTGTGCGACGCGGTCATGCGCAACTTCAAGGGGACCATCGCCAAGGGCAAGGTCGTCGACCCGCCGGTCGCCTTCATCGGTGGCGTGGCCGCCAACGACGGCGCCGTCCGCTCGTTGCGCGAGGCCTTCGACCTCGACGAAGGCGAGATCTTCATCCCCGAGTACCACGCGAGCATCGGCGCGATCGGCGCCGCCCTCATCGAGGCCGACATCGAGGCGGCGCGCGACGCCGCCATCGGCGGTCTCGACGTCGACCGCCTCCCCGCGGCCGAGTTCCCGGTCACCGAGCGTCTCTCGATGGATCGCGTCGTGTTGCTGCGCGACACGGCGAAGCCCTTCGAGTTCGACGGGAACGGATCGGTCGTCGACGCCTACATGGGCATCGACATCGGCTCCGTCTCGACCAACCTCGTCGTGATCGACGACGAGGGCGAGGTCATCAAGGAGATCTACACGAAGACGGACGCGCGGCCCGTCGAGGTCGTGAGCAAGGGGCTGGCCGACATCCAGCAGGAGATCGGCGCCCGCATCAATCTGCTCGGCGTCGGCACGACGGGCTCGGGACGCGAGCTCATCGGCGAGCTCACCGGCGCCGACATCATCACCGACGAGATCACCGCCCACAAGACGGGCGCCGACTTCATCGGGCGCAGGATCGGCAAGCAGTGCGACACCATCTTCGAGATCGGCGGCCAGGACAGCAAGTTCATCAGCCTGCAGGACGGCATCGTCGTCGATTTCGCCATGAACGAGGCGTGCGCCGCCGGCACCGGGTCGTTCCTGGAGGAACAGGCCGAGAAGCTCGGCATCAACATCATCGGCGAGTTCGCCGACCTGGCGCTGAGCTCCGAGGCTCCGGTGCGCCTGGGCGAGCGCTGCACGGTGTTCATGGAGCGCGACGTCATGGCCTACCAGCAGCGCGGCGCCCGCCGCGAGGACCTGGTCGCGGGCCTCGCCTTCAGCATCGCGACCAACTACCTCAACCGGCTGGTGCGCGAGCGCCACGTGGGCGACGTGATCTTCTTCCAGGGCGGGACCGCCTACAACGACTCTGTGGCCGCGGCCTTCAGCCAGATCCTGGACAAAGACGTCATCGTGCCGCCGTACAACGGCGTCATGGGCGCGCTCGGCATGGCTCTCCTCGCCCGCGAGCGCGTGCGCCGCACGGGCGAGCCCACAACGTTCCGCGGCTGGGACCTCGAGCAGGTCGACTACACCGTCGTCGACTTCGTGTGCAAGGCCTGCTCCAACGAGTGCGACGTGCGGCAGTTCACCATCGAGGGTGAGAAGACCTACTGGGGCGACAAGTGCTCCGACCGCTACCGCAAGCCGGCCAAGGTGGAGAAAGAGCCGGTGATCGCCGACCTCGTCGCCTTCCGTGAGGAGACCCTGCTGGCGCCGTACGAGGCGGCGCGCGCGCGCGTCCCTGAGACCGCGCCCACGGTCGGCCTCGCCCGGGCCATGTACACGTACGATCGGCTGCCGTTCTGGGCGACGTTCTTCGCCGAGCTCGGTCTGCGGCCGGTGCTCTCCCCGGAGAGCGACAAGCAGATCCGTGAGGACGGAGTCGCGCTCACGGTCGCCGAGCCCTGCTTCCCGATCCGCGCTGCGCACGGTCATGTGAAGTGGCTGGTCGAGCAGGACGTCGACTGGATCTTCGTGCCCAACCAGGTGAACGAAGAGACCGAGTTCATGCAGTACAACTCGCACGCCTGCCCGTGGGGCCAGACGCTCCCCTTCGTCGTCAAGACGGCGCCCGGGCTCGAGCACGTCAAGGGCAGGATCCTCGACCCGCGCGTGCAGTTCCGCGACGGCCGCGACGGCCTGGTCCGCGACATGGCCGCGATGGGCGCGCGCCTCGGCGCGACGAAGGCGCGGTTGCGCGCTGCGCTCGACCGCGCCTACGTCGTCCAGGACGAGTTCCGCGCCGCGCTCATGGACGCGGGCGCCGAGGCGCTCCGGCGGCTCGACGCCGCCGGCGAGCTCGGCGTCGTGCTCATCGGCCGGCCGTACAACATGTACGACAAGGGCATCAACATGGACATCCCGCGCAAGCTGCGCAAGTTCTACGGCGTCAACGTCATCCCGCTCGACTTCCTGCCCATCCAGGGGATCGACATCGACCCTCTGGTGCCCAACATGTTCTGGAACTACGGCCGCAAGATCCTCCAGACCGCCACGTGGGTGCGCGGCCGGGACAACCTGCACCTCATCTACATGACGAACTTCAAGTGCGGTCCGGACTCGTACATCAAGCACTACGTGCGCGAGGCCTCCGGCAAGCCGTTCCTCACCCTCCAGTTCGACGAGCACCAGAACGACGCCGGCGCGATGACCCGCTGCGAGGCCTACCTCGACAGCAAGGGGTTCCTCCGCTGGTGGTCGCAGGATGCGGCCGACGAGGCCCGTGAGTGCCGCGAGGAGGTGGCCGGTGGCGTCGCGTAGTCCCGAGCCCGCGCGCGACGAGCGCGTCGACCAGGCCATCGCCGATTTCGGGATGGAGGGCCGCCGCCTGTACCTGCCGCAGATGCCTTACGGCGGCACGTACCTGCTGGCGGCGGCGATCCGCTCTATCGGCTTCGACTCCTGGCCGACGACGGACTCCGACGAGCGCACGCTGGAGCTCGGCTCGAAGGTCACGTCGGGCGACGAGTGCTACCCGCAGAAGATCACCATGGGCGACTTCCTGCGCATCATCGAGGACGAGGGCCGGGACAACGTCGCGTTCCTCATGCCGTCGTCGAACGGCCCCTGCCGCTTCGGCCAGTATCTGCATCTGATCCGCAGCAAGTTCGATGAGCTGGGCTACTCCGACGTGCCCGTGATCAGCATCACCTCGGGCGACGGCTACTCGTCGATCGGCGACTACTCCCAGGACCTCGTGCGCACCGCCTGGCGGGCTGTGCTCGCCCAGGACATCCTCATGAAGCTCCTGCTCAAGACGCGCCCGTACGAGCGCGACAAGGGCGCCTCCGACGCCGTGTACAAGCAGAGTCTCGAAGAAGTCGGCGCTGCGGTGAGCCTGCAGGGCGTCTCACACAAGGAGCGACTGGCGGCCATCGTGCCGGCCATGGTCCGGGCTCGCGACCGGTTCCGGGCGGTGCCCGCGGACTACGACGCGTCGCGCCCACTGGTCGGCGTGGTGGGCGAGATCTTCTGTCGTCAGAACACCTTCTCGAACTTCGACCTCATCCGCGTGGTCGAGGATCAGGGCGGGGAGTGCTGGCTGTCGGACATCGGGGAGTGGGTGTGGTACACCGACGACGAGCAGCGCCGCCGGTTCATCGACGAAGGCCGGCGCTTCAGCAAGGACAGCGCCGTCCGGGCCATCAAGAACAAGGTCATGCGCCGTGACGAGCACGCCATGTACGGCCCCTTCCACGACGATTTCGTGGGCTACGAGGAGCCGGAGGACGTGCGCGACGTGCTGGAGATGAGCTTCCCCTATCTGCCGTACACGGGCGCCCTCGGCGAGATGGTCCTCAGCAGCGGAAAGGCGATCTATCTCTACGAGAAGGGCGCCGACGGCATCATCGACATCAGCCCCTTCACGTGCATGAACGGCATCGTGACCGAGGCCGTCTACCCGAGCCTGGCCAAGGATCTCGACGACATGCCGATCCGGACGTTCTACTTCGACGGGACCCAGGGCGACCTGGAGCGCGACGTCGGCATCTTCATCGAGCTCGCGCGCACCTATCAGCGCCGCAAGACGAAGCCCCGGCGCTACCCCGCCTACTTCGGCGCGTAGGCGCCGTCCGACGGGGTCCGGCCGGGGCTCCTCACCTCACACTGCCCATGACCCAGCCACGCCGGCGTCGAGCTGCGGCGATGGACGACGAAGAAAGGGCCCCTCGCCTTGTTCCCTGGTGTTCCGGGCCGGAACCAGGGGGTGAGGGGCCCTTTGTCTCACCGGTCGCGACGTAGGGGGGTGCGTCGCTCTCGGGACGGAGATGGCTTTCGGAACGCTGTGTCTCAGCGCCCCATGAAGCGCGCAGCGGCGTCGGCGTCGTACATCGTGCCGTTGGGCACACGCACGTGCCCGCGAGCATCACCCGAAGGAGTGCCGATGACGTGACCGGTCCCTGCGAAGAACCGACTGATGGAATGAAGGACTCGATGCTGCATGGTGCTCACCCCTCCTTGATCAATACCGGTTGTTGCCGGCGCCGTAGGTCAGGTCGTCCCTCATGAAGTCCTTGCCGCCCCGCCGGCCACGACCGGTGGGGGACTGAGGTGTGACGGCGCTGACCGCTACCTCGAGCAGACGCTTGATACCTTCGATACGGTCAGCCACGGCGACCCTCCTCCTCAAAAAACAGTGCTCTTGTGTAATGCAACACAAACTATATGCCCTACCGGTGGTTCTGTCAAACGCGGGAGGGGCTCTGGCGTCGTAAGTCGGCTGACGAAGGTCAAGGGCCGGATCGGACGTGGGTGGGTACGCTCTGCGCAGGAAGAGCCAACCGATCCCGGAGGTCCAGATGAATCCCGCGGAACCTGTCGTCGCCGATCTCGAGAGCATGATCGAGGTCGCCGAGCAGGGGATCGTCAGCAAGGCGATCGTCGAGAACGACCATCACAAGATCATCGAGTTCACCCTGGCCGCCGGACAGGAGCTCAGCGAACACACCGCCAGCGTGCCCGCGGTCATCCACGTCCTGCGGGGCGAGGGCACCGTCTCCCTGGGCGGCGAGGTGCACGAGGCTCGGCCGGGGATGCTCTACTACATGCCGGCCGAGCTCAAACACGCCGTGGTGGCCGCGGACGACCTCGTCTTTCTGCTCACCATGTTCCGGACCTGAGGTCCGCCGCGCTCATGGAGTGAACGGGAGCCGGATCCGGGTGACGTATCGCTCCGGCGGTACGCCGTCGGCGCGAGTCACCTCATAGACCTCGGTCATCGGTCCGGCGGGCGTGAGTCCCAGCGCCGAGCACGCCTCGAGCACGGCCGTCCAGGCGTCCTCCATCGCGTGGTGCGGGCCGCGATGCACGGTCTCGAGGGCGCGATGGGAGGGGAGCCACTCGCCGTGCGCCTCGCCGACGGTGTCGGGAACGGAGCCGTCGTCGTGCGGTCGGACGGCGACGGCCACCTCGTAACGGCCTGCCTCCCCGGGCTCGGCGTCGTAGAATCGCGCCGTCATCGGGCCGGCCGCCTCGAGGCCGGCGTGCGCGAGCACCTCGCGCAGCCGTCTCATGGCGTCGCCGATCTGCGAGAGCGGCGCGGGACCGCGCAGCGAGACGACCGGCTGGGCGGGCACGCTGATGATGTCGACGTCGTAGCCCATCGTGTCGTTCCAGCGTCGCGCCCGGCCTCACACCACGCCGACGCGCCCACCGGCGTGCGTGACGAGCCGGTCACGCTGGAGGCGGTCGATGACGTCCTCGGTCTCGTCGATGGTCAGCCCCAGGGCGGCCGCGAGCTCCTCGAGGGACTGGGGTCCGTGGTCGAGCAGCCGGCGCAGGACCTGCGCCCTCTTCTGGCGGCGCGAGCCCTCGAAGGCCCCCTGGCGGCCGCGCGCCGCGATGCCGGTGGCGCGCGCCGTGAGCACGAGGGATCCGTAGTCCATGAGCGCGTTGTGCCAGTCCCGGCTGCGGCCGGCCGGCAGCATCTCATCGGCGATCGCCTGCAGGGTGCGGTCGCCGAGGTCGTCCGGGAGGTCCAGCTCGTGCGTGAGGACGCGGCGGACGTTGGCGTCCACGGCCGCCAGGTCCTCGTTGTGGGCGAAGACGAGGACGGCGCGCGCCGTGTAGGGGCCGATGCCCGGGAGCGCACGCAGGCCTTCAAGGGAGACCGGCAGCTCCGCGCGGCGCCCGCTCGTCGCCGCGGCGACTGCCGCCGCGGCGCATTCCCGCAGCCGGCGGGCCCTGGTGTTGTACCCCAACCCCTGCCAGCGGCGCAGCACGTCCGCGAGCGGCGCGGCGGCGAGGCTCTCGAGGTCGGGCCAGGCCTGCAGCCACTCGACGAAGCGCGGCGCCACGCGCGGCACCTGGGTCTGCTGGAGCATGATCTCGCTCACGAGGATCGCGTAGGGGTCCGTGGTGCGCCGCCAGGGCAGGTCACGGCGGTTCACGGCGTACCAGTCCAGCAGGCGAGTCTGCAGGGCGCGGACCCGGGGACGGCTCGGGATGGTCGAGGCGCCCAGCCCGGAGCTCATGTGTCGGTCACGGCGAGGAGCATCGGCGAGAGCCTAGCACGACGCGGGCCCCGGGTTCGTGCCGGCCTCAGCCCTGCTCGTCGACGAGCGTCTCCCAGGCGGCGTACTCGCGCCGCAGCTGGCCCTCGACGATGCCGCGCTCGTCCAGCAGCCGGTTGAGCACGTCCCGGTCGGCGTACGTCTCGGGCTCCGCGAGCTCCGCGTCGATCTCGCCGAGCCGCTTCTCCGCGCGGAGGATGGCTGCCTCGACGCCGCGCAGACGGGCGCGCCGGCGACGGGCCTCCTCGGCGCTCTCCTTGCCGCGCGTGACGGCGGCGCCGGCGGGAGCCGCTCGGGTGGAGCTCCCTCCGCCGCGGCCGGCCGGCTCTTCGACGCCGGCCGTGAGGCCGCCGGAGCGCTCACCTCTGGTCTCCCAGTAGCGCGCCGCCGAGAGGTGGTTCAGCAGGCGGCCGTCGTGGATCTCGAGCACGCGAGTCGCGACCCGGTCGATGAGGTGCCGGTCGTGCGTGACGAGCAGGATCGTGCCCGTGTAGTCCTCGAGCGCGTCGGCCAGCGCTTCGACGGAACCCATGTCGAGGTGGTTGGTCGGCTCGTCGAGGAGCAGGAAGTTGGCGTCGCCCACGAGCAGCGTGAGCAGACGGAGGCGGCTGCGCTCGCCTCCGGACAGCATCTCGACCCGCTTCTCGACCTCGTCGGGGCCGAACTGGAAGCGTCCGAGAAGGCCCCGGGCCGCCTGCTCGTCGTGGCCCACGAGGGGCAGGACCGACTGCAGCACGGTGTCGTCCTCGCGAAGCTCGCGGCCCTGCTGCGAGTAGTACGCCGGACGGACGTTGTGACCGAGGTGCGAGGCGCCCGACGGCAGGCTGCGCAGGCCGGCGACCGTCTCGATGAGCGTCGTCTTGCCCGAGCCGTTCGGGCCGAGCAAGGCGACCTTCTCGCCGCGCTCCAGCACGACGTCGACGTCGCGCACGAGGGTGTGGGCGCCGGTGGCGTCGTCGGCGGAGCCGACGGTGATCGCGGGCGTCTTCATCTCGAGCACCACGCGCGCCGAGGGCTTGGGCTGCGGCAGCCCCAGCTTGAAGCTGCGCTTCTGTCGTGGAGGCTCCCGCAGCCCCGCTTTGATGCGCTCGATCTGCGTCAGCTTGGCCTTTGCCTGCTTGGCCTTGTCCTTCTTGGCGTGGAAACGGTCGTAGAAGCGCTGCAGCTGCTCGATCTTCTCGATGTCCTGCTCGTACTCGCGCCGCAGCAGATCGAGGCGCGCCTCGCTCTCGCGCAGATAGGTCGAGAAGTCGCCGCCCTGGGTCTCGACGTGCTCGTGCTCGACCGCCAGCACGCGGCGCCCGACCTTCTCGAGCAGGCGGCGATCGTGCGTGACGAGGATGAAGGCGCGCTGGTAGTCGGAGAGGAAGCCCTCGAGCCACTCCACCGAGTCGATGTCCAGGTGGTTGGTGGGCTCATCGAGCAGCAGGAGGTCGGCGTCGGCGAGGAGGGCCCGCGCCAGCGTGACTCGGGTGAGCTCGCCGCCGGAGAGCGAGAGCAGACGCCGCTCCAGCATCTCGTCGGGGAGGCCGAGGCCTTGGGCGACGCCGCCGAGCCGGTCGCGGTAGCCGTACCCGCCCGCGACTTCGAAGCGCCGCTGGAGCTGCTGATAGGACTTCATGGTGTCGCGGAGCTCCGGGCTGTGCTCGGCGAGCCCGGAGAGGCGCTCCTCGGTCGCGCGCAGCGCCGCCTCGAGCTCCACGGCCTCGCCGAACGCCTCGAGGAGGTACTCCCGCACGGGCCGGTCGCGCTGCAGCTCGGGCGTCTGCTCGTGGAGCCAGACGCGGCGTCCCCGGGCGCGGGCGATGGTGCCCGAATCGGCGGGCTCGTCGCCGGACACGAGCCGCAGCAGCGTCGTCTTGCCGGTCCCGTTGCGGCCGACGAGGACGGCGTGGTCGTGCCCGTCGACGGAGAACGAGACCTGGGTGAAGAGCCGCTGGCCGGCGAAGGACTTCTCGATGTTGTTGAAGGTGACGATGCTCATGGCGTGGCCCGCCGGTGTCTGCCGGAGCGGGGCGGGAGCGGCAGGATACCACCGGCGGACCGGGGCTGCCAGCGTGTACGCGTCGTCGCGTCCCTGCTACCCTTGCCGGGCCTGACGAGAGGGACAAGGAGCCGCGCCGATGACCGCGCCGCGTTCGCAGGACATCCTGATCGGACCCCGCACCACGGTGTTCACGCTCCTCGAGGCCTACCCGTTCCTGGAGCCTTTCCTCCTGTCGCCGGACCGTGGGTTCGAGGCGCTGGCAGACAGGCGCGCCCGCACCCGATGGGCGCGCGTCATGACCCTGGACGACATCGCCACGCGGCGTAACGTGTCGTGGCGGCAGTTGGTGCGTGAGGTGTCCGCGGAGGTCGAGCGCGGCATCGGTCGGCCGGCCCGCGTCGCCGACGCGCCCCGGCGCATCGTGGACGACACGCGGCGATTGGGCGAGCTCCGCGACATCGTCGACGGGCTCGAGGCCGGAGCGCCGCTCCTCGAGGCGGCGGCGCGCTGGCGGGCGGCGACGGCGGACCTCGAGCCGGCCGAATCGGAGGCCCTCGAGGCCGCGCTCTCCGAGGCCGTCCTCGTGGACCGCGACGAGACCGACCGACAGGTGCGGGCTGCGGCCGAACCCGACGAGGCTCGTCTGGGCGCCCTGCCGGAGGGGCATCCACTCGAGACGCTGCGCCGCGAGGCCGACCGGATCCGGCAGCTGAGCGAGGGCCTCCGGGCCGAGCTGGAGCGGCTGGGAGGCTCGCCCACGAGGCGCCGGTGGCGCCGGCAGAAGCCGCTCGTGGAGCGCCTGACGGACCGTCTCTCAGGAGTCGAGCTGCGTTTCCGTCGCGAGCAGCAGGCCTGGTTCCCGGCGCTGGGCGTGCACGCGGTCGAAGGCCCGCGCTCCCTGTTGGCCGGACGTCAGGCGGATGCACTCGAGTCGCTCCGCAGGCTGCGGCTCGCCGTCGACGGCGACGACGCATCATCGGTGGCCGAGGTGGGGGTGCGTTTCGTGGATGGCCTCCAGGATCTGCTCGCTCAGGACGAGCGGCTGCTCATGCCGCTCGCTCTGCGCCACTTCTCCGCCGGGGACTGGAGCGCCGTGCGCGAACTCGAGGAGGGCGTGGGGTGGACCCTCATCCCGGCTCCGCCGCCCTGGCCGGATTCCTGACCGAGGGCGCCGGCTTCGGGGCGCCGTGAGTTGGGCACACACGGGCCATGGACGACCGGCAGCCAGCCCCAGCACTGATCGAGACCGGCCGCGTGATGTCGGCGGAGGCACGATCCATCGTCGACGCCGCGAGGGCGCGCGGCGTGGTCCTGCGCCTGCTCGGGGGGCTCGCCGTGCGCGAGCACTGCGCCGGGCTCGCCCCCTGCCAGCGCGACCACTCCGACGTCGACCTGGTCGGCCTGAGCTCCCAGCTGCAGCCGACCGTACGGGTCTTCGGCGAGCTGGGCTTCCGCGAACGCCCGCACGTGCGTCTGGCGACGTCGTTCGGCCAGGCCCAGTTCGTGCGGGACTGCGTGCACGTCGATCTGACCGGCGCTCCTGCGCACGACGGCGATCACGTGGATGTCTTCTTCGACCGCTTCAAGCTGGACCACGTGATCGATCTGCGCTCGCGCCTCGGGCTGCATCCGTACGCGATCCCGCTGACGGACGTGCTCGCGACGAAGCTGCAGATGCACCGCCCGGAGCCACGCGACGTGCGCGATGCGGTCATGCTGCTCGCGGCCTCGCAAGGATCCGGGACCGGCTCCGACCAGGTCGAGCCGGAGTACCTCGCCGGCCTGTGCGCGCGTGACTGGGGGCTCTTCTACGACGTCACGCTGAATCTGCAGCGGTGCACGGAGGCGCTGGACGAGCTCGGGCTGGACCCCGCCGAGCGCGGCCGGGCGGCGGGCCTGCTCGCGCGCCTGACGGCGGCCGTCGACGCGACGCCCAAGAGCTTCGGATGGCGCCTGCGAGCCGGCGTCGGCACTCGCAGGCGCTGGTACGACCTCGTGGAGGAGCAGGGGACTGCTTCGTGAGGCCGGCCGCGACGGGGCGGTGAAGCACCGGCTGGGGACGACCGGCCGGTCAGTCCGCGGCGCGGCCAGCCTTGGTGCGCACGGCGAGCGCCGCGTCCTCCGTGCGTCCGCCGAACTGCTCCTCGACTTCGGCGTACCAGCGCATCCGCTTGCCGATGCGAGAGCGCAGTCGCCAGCGCAGCGTCTTCGATTGCTCCGTCATCATGTCCTGAGCGAGTTCGAGCGTTCGGCGTACGCGCGCCGCGTCCCGCGGGCCCAGATCGTAGTCGCCGACGTGCTCGATGACGGTGTCGATGTTGTTCATCACGTCGATGTAGAGCCCCCAGTCCGCGCCGCAGACCTGGGCCACGTGATGGAGGTCGAGGACGCCGGGATGGGGCTGGAAGTCGACGTAGACGTCCTTGACCAGGGTGATCGTGTCGTGGACGTCCTTCTCGTTCAGGTTGACGATCTGGAGCTTGCTGAGGAAGAGGTCGGCTGGGTCGATGGCGTAGGTGTTGATCTCCAGGCGGTCGCGGAAGTCGATGGCGTGGTCCATGCGCATCGCGTCGAGGAAGACGTCGATGTGGTCGCTGGGAGGCACCTCGGTGATGACGGGCAGAGCGGTGGTGACGACGGCGCCGTCCGCCGGCGGGTCGGGCGCGAAGAACTGCTGCTGCCCGTTGCCTGTCGCCATGGCGACGTGTTGGTTCTCGACATAGCCGAGGCCACGGAACACCTCGCCGATGCCGACGACCTGACGCTTGAGGCCGATGAGGTCGATGTCGCTGTACTCGCGCTCGGCGAACTCGAGGTCGATCGCGTAGTGGCGCACGGCGAGGCCGCCGGTGAGCCTGAGGACGACACCGCGCTCGCTGCCGGCGTCGATGATCGCGTGCGCCTCGGCCATGAGCAGCTCGTGACGCCGGATCGTGGCGTCGAGCGCGGTGTCGTGCAGGCGGGAGGTCGCGGGCGCATCCATGGCGGGACGATTCTACCGGGAAGCGGTCGCGAGGGGGCGCGTCAGACGCGCACGCGCCGGACCGCGACCTTCTCGAGGTCCATCTCGCCGAGGCCCATGTCGTAGGCGGCCTGCACGTAGGGCACGTCAGCGCCCGTGAGGTCGAAGAGGGTCGCCGCGTAGGAGTCGGCGGCGACGATGTCGGCGCTCGCGATCACGGTGTCGAGCCGCTCGACATCGTTCAGGTCGCCGCCCGTGGGGCCGTTGGCGGTGAGCACGCGGACCGCGTCGATCACCGTGAGGCTCGGGCGGCAGGCGCTGACGAGGTCGGCCGTGCGCTGGCCGATGTTGGTGTGGATGTCGCCAGGGTCGAGGATCACTCCGAGGAGGTTCTTGCCGCCAAGGGTGAGCCTCGTCGCTCCGTGATCCTTGGGGATGGGCACGTCGATCAGCACGTCGCACGAGAGCACGTCGGCGTAGATCGGCCAGGATGTGAGGTCGCGGCCGTCGGGGATGCGGAAGGTGCGAAAGCCGGCGGACGACATGATCGCCATCTCTCCGCCGGCCGCCTCGACGGCGTCCTGGATGCCGCTGACGCGGTACGCCTCGTCCGCGGGCCCGGCGAACGGCGTGTCCATCACGCGCACGCGGCCCGCCCCAGCCCGGCGGCAGAGCGAGACCAGCGTCCCGACGACCTCGGGGTTGGTCGTGGCGGCGTACTCCGGGCCGTAGTAGCTGGTGCAGATGTTGGGCTTGACGATCACGTCGGCGCCCGCCCGGACGAAGGCCTCCATGCCGCCGAGCGCCGCCACCGCGGCCGCGGTGATGTCGGCCGGGCTGGAGCCGCGCGCCACCGCCAGCGGCGGCTGCTCGCGGCGCGCGCCGGAGGCGGAGGGGAGAGGAGAGGAGAGGCGGCCGTCCTGCGGCGGGTCCACCGGCGGCTGCGAGCCGCAGCCCGCCGCGGCCAGCGCCGCGCCCGCGGCGGTCATGCCGGCGATTCTCAGGAACTCCCTGCGGGTACAGTCGCGCATGCCTGTGACAAGGGTAGCAGTCGGGACCCGCGAACACACCTGCTGTCGCCTTCGTGCACTGCGGCGGCGACAGAAAACGCGTGACAAGGGGCGGCGCGTAGGGCAACCTGTGCGGCGACGTGGCTCCGCACGCGGGGCCAGAGGACCGGGGAGGAGCACATGGGCATCGGCGACGTGTTCGCCAGAGCGTGGGAGCTGTGGAAGCGGGACGTGGGCTGGCTGATCCTCGCGGGTCTCGTGGTGGGACTGATCATGATGGTCGTCTTCGGCATCGCCTTCGCGATCTTCGCGGCCATCTTCGCGGGTGCGGGGGTCACGATCGGCGCCGATCTCGCGAACGACACGACCTCTTCACTGAGCGGGCTCGGCGCCGGGCTGCTGGTGCTGGCCTTCCTCGTGTACATGGTGGCGGTCTTCGTGCTCCAGGTGGTCTCCATGACCTTCTACGGCGGCATGTTCGAGATGGTGATCGGCGCGGCGCGCGAGAATCGCGGAGTACGGTTCGGTGACCTCTTCAGCGGGTTCCGCAAGCTCGGCGCCTACGCGCTGTTCGCGCTGGTGCTGTTCGGGGTGTCGATCGGGGTCAGCGTCCTCAACGTCATCCCTGTCATCGGCTGGCTCGTCGGGATGGCGATCTCCACCTGGGTCTACGTGATCTGGCTGTACGTGCTGCCGCTGATCGCCGATCAGGGGCTGGGCTTCGGAGAAGCTGCCGGCCGCAGTAACGCCATGGTCAAGGGAGTGGGCTGGTGGCGGACCTTCGGGATGGTGGTCGTCCTCGGCCTGGTCATGGCGGCCGCGGTGGTCGTCATCCTGCTGGTCGCCGTCGGCATCGGTCAGGCCGAGGAATGGGCAGGCGTCGCCGTGGGCGTCCTCCTCTTCCTCGTGTTCGCGATCCTGGTGCCTCCGTACACCATCTGCTACGTGAGCGTCATGTACCTCGGGTCCGGAGGAGCGGTCGAGCCGGTGCAAGGCGGGGGCCTGCCGGGCATCCCGCCCGCGCCGCCCGCGCCTCCCGCCGCGACCGGCTACGGGACGCCGGCGTCGCCGGCCGTGACCGCGCCGGTTGCCGGCGCGGCGACGGCCGTGACCGCGGCAGCGATGCCGCCGGCTCCTCCCTCAGGGCGGCCGGCGGGCGACGACGCCTGGAGGGCAGCGGCAGACCCGTTGGCGTCGCCGCCGCCGCCGCCCGTCGTCCCGCCGCCGGCGGAGCAGGCCGCGGCCCGCGCGCCCGCCGCGCCATCGCCGACGCCCTTGCCCGCGGACGGGGCGCAGGACGCCGTCACGGCGGGTGAGGGAGATGCCGATCAAGCCGTCACGACGACCCCGGACGACGCCGCCACGGCGGTGACGGAGGCGGCGGCCGCCGCCGACGCCCCTAAGGCCCCGGAGCCGCCCGCTCCACCGGAGCCGCCGGCGCCGGCCTGACCAGGCGGCGCAAGTGCCTGCCCGGAGCAGCCCGGCCGGCGGGCAGGCAACACGCGAGGGGCCGGCGGCGCGGGGCGCCGCCGGCCCCTCGCCACGTTCGTGGTCGAACGTGTCCGCAGGGCGCTCGCGGGAGTACGCCGCCACCGTCTCGGGTGGGTATCGTGCCGGGCCTGCCGGCGGAGGATCCGACCCGGGTGGCGTCCGAGACAGAGGAGCAGTCGCGTGCGGCGAGGCTGGATGCCCCGTGTCTCGCTACAGGACGCTGGCCACGTCGCTGATAACACCAATGAAAAAGTAACTTTGCGAAAATGATTACTTGACAGTGGAGATGGGTATCAACGGGTCAAGGCGTGGCCGGGGTCATCGGATCTCCGGGCGCGCAGCACCATCCGGCAGCCGGCCGGGCGGACAGTGAGAGTATGGAGGCACAACGATGAAGACCCGGTACATCATCCTCATGGTGGTAGCCCTGATGGTGGTGCCCCTCGTGATCGCCGCGTGCGGCACCGACTCTGAAGAGGCGGCGTCTCCGTCTCCGTCGCCGACGATGGCCCTTAAGGACATCGTCGACACCGCCGTCGAGGCAGGCAGTTTCACGACGCTGGTCTCCGCGGTCCAGGCCGCCGGTCTGGAAGAGACGCTGCGTGGCGAAGGCCCCTACACCGTCTTCGCCCCGACAGACGAGGCGTTCGCGGCGGTTCCGCAAGAGACTCTGGACGCCCTGCTCGCAGACCCCGAGGGCGCCCTCACCGACGTCCTCACCTACCACGTCGCGTCCGGTAAGGTCATGTCGACCGACCTGAGCGACGGCATGATGGTCGAGACCGTCAACGGTGAGTCCCTCGAGATCACCATCAATGACGACGGCACGGTCATGGTCGGCGACGCCACCGTCGTGACCGCGGACATCGAGACCGCGAACGGCGTCATCCACGTGATCGACACGGTCCTGGTCCCGCCGAGCAAGTGACGTGACGTAGAGACCGCCTTCGGGCGGGCGGCCCCGGACGGCGCAGCGCCGCCGGGGCCGCCCGCTCTCGCGTACCAAGGTCAGTCGCGCGACGGGTTCTGCGTGTGGAGCAGACGCGCGAGCACGGGCCACACGCGCGGGTCCTCCTGGCCCATGTGCCAGGCATAGACGCCACGGATGTGCGGATGGCGCGCGAGCATCATCCGCGCCTTGGCGCGGATCGCCTCCGCGTCGGGGAAGAAGGCCTGGTGCCGCGCGCCTTCGATGCGGTACTCAAGGAGAAGCTCTCGTGAGGCCGTGCGGAACTCGCGCGGCTCGTGGGCGGATCTGACGGCCCGGACGTCGTCCCAGGTCAGATCGGTCGTCGTCGACCCTTGCCACGACCGCCCGTAGAACCCCAGCCCCATGACGATCCGGCGGGGCGGCACCTGGGTCTCGGCGAAGCGCAGCACGCGGTCCATCCATTGCGGCGGCGAGAGCGGTCCCGGGCCGGACCACGAGCCCGAGAAGTTGTAGGTCATGACGCGGAACTGGTCGACGGCACGGCCGAGGCGCCGCCAATCCTGTGCCCGAGGGCCGTCCCAGTCCCCAGGCTCCTTCATCTTCGGGTAGACGTCGACGGCGATCAGGCGGTCGTCGGAGTGCAACCGATCGGCGAGCTCCTCGATGAACGCGGAAAACGCGTCGCGCCGGGCGCCCTTGACCGCCTCCCAGTCCACGTCCACGCCGGCGACGTCGTACTGCCGGCACCACTCGGCGACCGCCCCGGCGTGGCGGCCGCGCGTCTCCGCGGTTCGGAGGATCCCCGCCGAGATCGCCGGGTCGAAGGTGTGCTGCGTCTCATCGTAGTCGGTGAGCGTGACGAAGACGCGGCAGTCGCGGCGCTTCGCCTCGGCGATGAAGTCTTCGTCGAGGCGGGGCGCGGTGACGCTGCCGTCGGCGCGCGATTGCAGCCAGTCGACGCTGACTTCGTCGATGGCGCCCGCCGACACGGCCGCATCGAGAGAGGTTCGCTCACCGAACGTCCACGCGCCGATCAGATAGGGACCGTGCGGCCTGTCGTCGTCGAGCGCGCTCGCGAGCGCGAAGGCGACGACGATGGCGAGCAGACCGGCGACGACGATGACGAGAAGGGCCGGGAGGCGGCGTCGTCTGCGCGGTGGACGGCGGCGGCGCTCGGGACTGGCGGCGGTCGCGGGCATGCCCCCATGATGCCTGCTGGCCCGGCGCGGTGAAACCGCGGTGGGGGCGGCGCGGGACCTCCCGAGGCGGCGCATCGCCGCGGGCGGGGAGGCCCGCCGATTACGCGCCACCCATCCGCGGGTATGCACCGGCCACAGACCGGACCACCGCGAGCAGTGAGGTCACCCGTGAAGGAGAAGCTCGGCGCAACGAACGCGCTCTACCCGCTCGTCACCGCCATCGTCGGCGCGACGGTCGACGGCAGACCGGACTTCGCGACGATCGCCCACGTCGGCATCGCCCACCTCAAGGGCATCACGCTGGGGATGGGCAACATCCACCTGACCAACAGGGGCATCCTCGAGAACAAGACCTTCAGCGTGAACCTGCCGTCCGAGGACATGGTCGCGATCACCGACCACATCGGTATGGTCAGCGGCACGCAGGAGGACAAGAGCAAGCTGTTCGACCTCTTCTACGGTGAGCTCGATACCGCCCCGATGATCGAGCAGTGCAAGGTGGCCATGGAGGTCAAGCTGATCGACCACGTCAAGCTGCCGACGCACGACCTCTTCGTCGGCGAGGTCGTCGGCACCTACGCGGACGTGGACGTGCTCACCAACGGCATCGTGGACATCGCCAAGCTCAAGCCGCTGCTGTTCGACATGGCGAGCAAGAAGTACTGGTCGCTGGGCGAGCCGGTCGCCAAGTGCTGGAGCGTGGGCAAGGAGTACACGCCGACCGGCTGAACGCGCCCTGGGCGGCGGCTCGCCGCCGTCAGCTTCGGTTCGCGAGCGCCGTCGTGACCATCGCGGTCACCTCGGCCTTGGACGGCACCTTGCCGCTCATCATGAGCTTGCCGTCGATGGCCAGGGCGGGCGTCGCCATGACGCCGTACGCCATGATGGTGGGGAAGTCCTCCACTTTGACGAGCTCGGCGTCGGCGACGCCGAGCTCGTGCACGACCTCTTCGGTGACGGCCATCAGCTTCCGGCAATTGGCGCAGCCGGAACCGAGGATCTCAAGCTTCACGGGTGTCTCCCTGTCGTCGCTGTCAATGGGTGCGAGTCATGAGGCGTTGCGGCTCGTCGCGCTCCTGGCGGCGGTCGCGCACGCCTCGTCGGCGTTGCTCGGGATGGGCGGGGCGGCGTGCAGGCGTTCGACGTGGGCGAGGAAGCCCCTGAGGCCGTCGTCGAACCGCTCCCAGTCCAGCGAGTAGTAGGTGCGCGTGCCCTCGCTGCGCATGTGCACCAGGCCGGCATCCCGCAGCAGGGCGAGGTGGTGAGAGACCAGCGGCTGGCTCAGGTCGAGCGGGCCGGTCATCTCGCAGACGCAGCGCTCGCCGCGCAACAGGAACTCGATGATCTGGGCGCGCGTCGGGTTGCCGATCGCCTTGAAGAAGGGCACGAACTCGATGATGCTCCCGGTCTTCGCCGGATCCTCTGTGATCTTCATGTCAGCTCCTCGGTGGGTCGCAGGCGACCTCGTCGACGCCGGCGGCGACGGCCGCCGGCACCGGGTCGTCGGTCATGCCCCAGTACTTGCGGCCCAGCCACAGGGACACGTTGACGAGGCCGATCAGGACGGGCACTTCGACGAGCGGGCCGATGACGCTGGCGAAGGCCTGGCCGGAGTCGAGGCCGAACACCGCGATGCTCACGGCGATGGCGAGCTCGAAGTTGTTGCTCGCCGCGGTGAAGCTCAACGTCGCCGTCTTGGAGTAGTCGGCGCCGATCTTGCGGCCCATGGAGAAGCTGACGAAGAACATGATCACGAAGTAGAGCAGCAGCGGGATGGCGATGCGCACGACGTCCAGCGGCAGCTTGACGATGAGCTCGCCCTTGAGGCTGAACATCACGAAGATGGTGAACAGCAGGGCGATCAGCGTGAGTGGGCTGATGCGCGGGATGAACTTCTTCTCGTACCACTCTCGCCCTTTGTACCTGAGCCCGAGGTATCGCGTGAGCATGCCGGCCAGGAACGGGATGCCGAGGTAGATGAACACGCTCCTGGCGATCTGCCCGATGGAGACGTCGACCGCCGCTCCCTCGAGCCCGAACAGCGGCGGCAGCCTGGTCACGAACACCCAGGCGAAGACGCTGTAGAAGAGCACCTGGAAGACGGCGTTGAAGGCGACGAGACCCGCCGCGTACTCGGTGTCGCCCTTCGCCAGCTGGTTCCAGACGATCACCATGGCGATGCAGCGCGCCAGCCCCATCATGATGAGGCCGACCATGAACTCCGGGTAGTCGTGCAGGAAGATGATCGCCAGGAAGAACATGAGGATCGGCCCGATCACCCAGTTCTGCACCAGCGAGAGCCCGAGGATCCTGTAGTCGCGAAAGACGTCGCCGAGCTCCTCGTAGCGGACCTTGGCGAGCGGCGGATACATCATCACGATGAGGCCGATGGCGATGGGGATGCTGGTCGTGCCCACCGACCACTTCTGGATGATGTCGGGGATGCCCTGGTAGGCCCAGCCCAGTCCGACCCCGACGAACATCGCGAGGAAGATCCAGAGGGTCAGGTAGCGGTCGAGGAACGAGAGCCGCCTGGTCACTCCCTGAGCCATGCCGGATCTCCTTGTCGATCGGGTAGACGGTGTGTCCTGACTGTACATTGACATTCGTTTATGGTCAAGGTAGCTTGATATAAACGCGGGTCGATGAAAGGGACACTCGATGAGGACACTCAAGGTCGACACGACCTTCGCGGCCTTCAGTGACGTGCACGGCAATCTTCCCGGGCTCGAGTCGATCCTCGAGGACATCGAGTGCCGCGGCGTGCCCATGACGATCTCCCTCGGCGACCTCGTCGGCTACGGTCCCTCCCCGAACGAGGTCTCCCTCCTCGTCCGCGATCGCGGCATCCCCAGTCTCATGGGCAACTACGACCAGGGCATCGGCTTCGAGACCGGCGACTGCGGCTGCGTCTACAAGACCGACGAGCAGCGCGCCGAGGGGGCGGCGTCGCTCGCCTGGACGCCGCAGGCGGTCACCGCTGAAGTCAAAGCCTATCTGCGGACCCTCGATGACCACTTCGAGCTGGACACACCGGCGGGCAAGCTGCTCGCCGTGCACGGCAGCCCGCGCCGCATCAACGAGTACCTCTTCGAGGATCGGCCGGAGAGGGCCATGGCGCGCATGGCCGACGAATACCCCTATCCGGCCATCTTCTTCGGTCACACCCACGTGCCCTACGCGCGGCCGATCGGTGACACCATCTTCGTGAACGTCGGCAGCGGCGGGCGTCCCAAGGACGGCGACTGGCGTGTCTGCTACGCCATCGTCGACCCGGCGCAGCTCGGGACCCCCGGCTTCGTGGAGTTCGTGCGTGTCCCCTACGACCACGAGCGGCTGCAGCGCGAGCTGGCCGCGACGCCGCTGATCACGAGCTTCGCCGGTCCGGCGTGATGGAGCGGGTGTAGATGGCCACGAGAGCTCCACAAGAGCCGGCGACGGCTGAGCAGCCGGCGGCAGCGCAGACCGCGCTGCGCGGTCCGGGTCAGGGCGAGGGGAGCTCGCGGGTCGTGCCTGCGTGCGAGTGCGGCGACCCTTCCGCCGCGATCGCCGGCGCGCCGCCGGATGCGGCGAGCGGCGGCCGGCGCGCGCCGTTCAGAGCCGTAGCGCGCGCCCTCGCCCGGCTGCCGTGGTGGGCCCGGGTGGCCGGCGGCGTCGCGCTCTGGGCGCTGCTCTACCACTACTGGCTGCCCATCGCGACGTGGCTCGCCGAGGACGTGCTCCGTCTGGGCGACGGCAGCTTCGCGTCGGCGCTTGAGTTCTTCATCTACGACACCGTCAAGGTGATGCTGCTCCTGACCATCGTCGTGTTCGGCGTGGGCATCCTCAGGTCGTTCTTCAGCCCGCAGCGCACGCGGGCGCTGCTGCAAGGACGGCGTGAGACGACCGGCAACGTGATGGCCGCCGGTCTCGGCATCGCGACGCCCTTCTGCAGTTGCTCGGCGGTGCCGCTGTTCATCGGCTTCGTCGAGGCCGGGATCCCGCTGGGCGTCACGTTCTCGTTCCTCATCGCCGCGCCCATGGTGAATGAGGTCGCGCTGGTGCTGCTCTACGGCCTGTTCGGCTGGGCGGTCGCGACCCTCTATCTGGTCACCGGCCTGCTCATCGCCATCGTCGCCGGGTGGGTGATCGGGCGTCTGCGGATGGATCGCTACGTCGAGGACTGGGTGCGTGAGATCCGTATGGGCGACGCGGAGGATACCCAGGAGCTCGACTGGCCCGGCCGCGTCGCCTACGCCTGGCAGGCCGTCAGGGACATCGTCGGCAAGGTGTGGCCCTACGTCGTCGCCGGCATCGCCGTAGGAGCGGTCATCCACGGCTACGTCCCGGAGGACTTCCTGGCGGGGATCATGGGCGAGGACGCCTGGTGGAGCGTGCCCATCGCCGTCATCCTCGGCATCCCCATGTACTCCAACGCGGCGGGCATCATCCCGATCGTAGAAGCCTTGCTTGAGAAAGGCGCCGCGCTCGGCACCGTGCTCGCCTTCATGATGGCCGTCATCGCGCTCTCGCTGCCCGAGACGATCATCCTCAAGAAGGTGCTGAAGTGGCCGCTCATCTTCACCTTCCTCGGCGTGGTCGGCGCCGGCATCATGTTCGTCGGCTTCCTGTTCAACGCGCTCCTCTAGGCGGGCCGTCAGGGGCGCGATGAACGCCGCCGCCGGACGACCTCGGGAGCGGTCGGGTCCGGCGGCATCATGGCTGCCGGCGCGCGACGCCGGCCTTCGCTCCTGGAGACGTGCGGCTCAGCAGCACGTGGCTCCGCCGCAGCAACTCGTCGGTGCCGGCTTCACCGCGCGCACGAACCCGCTGATGAGCCGTACGCCCTCGGGCAGCGGCGGCGCGCCGCACATGTTGTTCTCGGCGGTGCCGTCATAGACGGTGGTCACCTCGACGCTGGCGTCGGCGAAACCGGCCGCCGCAAGGCGCGCCAGGAGGTCCTGCTCCTCGAGCGCTCCCGAGATACAGGCCGACCAGGCCTCGACGTCACGCATGAGCTCGTCCGGTACCAGCCCGAGGTCGCCCTGGAAGAGCACGTCGCTGATCGCGAAGCGGCCGCCGGGCTTGAGCACGCGGAAGGCCTCGGCAAGGGCGCGGTCCTTGTCGGTCGAGAGGTTGACGACGCAGTTGCTGATGATCACGTCCACGGAGTCATCGGGCAGCGGGATGCTCTCGATCTCGCCCCTCAGGAACTCGACGTTGGTGGCGCCGGCTCTCCGCTGGTTCTCGCGCGCCAGGGCGAGCATCTCGTCGGTCATGTCGAGGCCGTAGGCCTTGCCGGTGGGGCCGACGCGGCGCGCGGAGAGCAGCACGTCGATGCCGCCACCGCTGCCGAGGTCGAGCACGACGTCGCCGGGGCGCAGATCGGCCAGGGCGGTGGGGTTGCCGCAGCCGAGGCTGGCGAGCACGGCCTCGGCAGGCAGGTCGCCGGTCTCGCTCAGGTCGTAGAGCCCGCGGGCGAACTCGTCCTGCGGTTCGACGGCGGCCGGACCGCAGCTGCAGCCGCAGCCGCACGGCTGCGCCTGGCTCGCGGCCACGGCGCGCTCGGCGTAATGGTCGCGGATGCGGGCCTTGAGATCGGCGTCGGGGGTCGTCTCGCTCATGGGGTCCTCTCGTTGGGTCACATCAACATCCATGAGTATAAGATACCGGCGGGTGCCGCGCTGTCAAGCCCATATCAAGAAGAGTTGTGCTAAGGTGTGCGCATGGATGAGGCGAGGAAGAGCCACGACGTCGGCGCCGCTTCCACGTGCTGTGTCCCGGACGGCGAGGGACCCTCACGCTGCTGCCCGGCGCCGGAGAGCGCCGAGGTCGAGCGGCTCACTCGCGTGGCCAAGGCGCTCAGCGATCCGATCCGTCTCGCCATGCTCGACGTGATGGCGCAGGGCCGCGCCTGCTGTGGCCTGCCGGAGCCGTCGGAGCGCGGCGTTCCGGGCTCCACCGACCCGGCGGGTGTCTGCGTCTGTGACTTCCAGGAGCACTTCGGGCTCGGCCAGTCCAAGGTCTCGTATCACCTGCGGGTGCTTCGGGAGGCCGGGCTCGTGCGCGAGGAGGCCCGCGGCAAGTGGAGCTTCTATGCGATCGACGGCGAGGCCGCCGCGGCGGCGCTCGACGCGCTGAGAGGCGTTCTGCGCGTGTGACGCCGTCGCGAGCACCGCGCCGGCCACGGCGGAGTCGTTCTCCTGAGTTCCCGTGACGGCCTCCGTGGTGCCCCGGAAGGCGCCGTCGCGTACACTCGAGCGTGCAACGACGAGGAGGTCTCCGGTGACTGCAGCGGGCATGGGCGCCAAGGATTTCGAGTGGGGGCCCACTCTGGACGAGTCGGCGTGCCGACAGGGCTGCCGGACGTGCCTGGACTTCTGCCAGAACGGCGTCTACGAGTGGGTCGACGGGCGCGTGCGGGTCGCCCGACGCAGCGCCTGCGTCCCGGGCTGCTCCCACTGCGCGACGCTGTGCGAATCGGGCGCGCTCACGTTCCCCTCGCTCGACGACCTGCGCGCCGCCCGGCGAGATGCATGATGTGGTGACGGGGAACGAGAGCATCGATCGGCTGACGAAGGTCTACGTCGAGCCGACGAACGCCTGCAATCTCGCCTGCGCGACCTGCGTGCGTCACGCCTGGGACGAGCCCGAGGGGTTCATGGAGTGGGCGACGTTCCGGAGCCTCGTCGACACGCTCGTCGAGTCGGCGGAAGTCGGCGCCGCCGCCGGGACCGCCGCCGGGACCATCGCCTTCATGGGCCTCGGAGAGCCACTGCTGCACCCGCGCTTCCTCGACATGGTCCGGCTCGTCAAGGACCGTGGCCTGCGCGCGGAGGTCACGACCAACGCGCTGCTGCTCGACGAGCCCATGGCGGCCGGCCTCCTCGAGGCCGGCCTCGACCAGCTCGTCGTCAGCATCGACGGCGCCTCCGCCGAGGCCTTCGGCCGTGTGCGCTCCGGCGCCTCGCTCGACCGCGTCGTCGCCAATGTCAGCCGGCTGCACGACCGCCGCGGCCCCAACTACGGTCCGGGCATGCGCATCGGCGTCGAGTTCGTGGCGATGCGCTCCAACGTCGGCGAGCTCCCCGGCCTCGACCGGCTCGCCGCTCGTCTCGGCGCGACGTTCATCATCGTCAGCAACGTGCTCGCCTACACGTCAGAGCTGCTCGGCGAGACGCTGTACGACCATCGCGCGAGCTCGCTCAGTGGCGCGGAGACCACCGCCGCGCCGCGTTGGCAGCTGCCGGCCTTCGACTGGGATGAGGCGCTCGGGTCCGCCTTGGGCGAGGCGCTCGCCCGATCGGGTCCGATCTCTTTCTTCGGCGCCGACCCGGAGGCCACGCGCAGTCGCTGTCCCTTCGTGCACGCCGGGGCGTGCGCCGTCGCCTGGCACGGCGGCGTCAGCCCCTGCCCGCCGCTCCTGCACACCTACACCTGCTTCGTGCACGGCCGCGAGAAGCGCATGCTGCGATGGGAGGTGGGCAGGGTCTCAGACGAGCCGCTGGCGACGATCTGGGGTAAGCCGGACTACGTCGCCTTCCGCGACCGGGTGCGGCGCTTCGACTTCCCGCCATGTACGGACTGTGGCTGCGACCTGGCCGAGGCCAACGAAGAGGACTGCCTCGGCAACCCGCACCCGACGTGCGGCGACTGCCTGTGGGCGCGCGGCGTCATCCGCTGCGCGTGAGCCGCGCGGTCGCGAAGGGTCTCGCCGACGGCGTCGGTCAGTTGCTGGCGCCCATCTCGCGCTCGAGCGCTTCCTTGGCGTTCGCCATCTGCATCTTGAACTCCATGGGCCGCCGGATCTGCTTCAGGTGGTTGATCCCGGCGCCGGAGGACGCCGTGAGGACGACGATGTCCCCGTAGTGGAGCATGCGGCCGAAGACCGACTGCTTGAGCACGATGTCGGTGAGCTTCTCGAGCGAGGAGTCGGCGACGCGCTTGCTGAGCACCCCGGTGGCCTCGATGACCCTGCGGTTGGTGAGCACGTAGACGTTCATCAGCCACGAGAAGAAGCCCCAGACGATGCGCACCGCGGGGATGATGAAGATGAGGAGCAGCCACCAGACCCAGCCCGCGTCGGGCAGCAACCACACCTTGAGCACGATGACCAGCGCCAGGACGGCGACGGCGAAGAGGATCCACTTGATCATCTCGGCGACGAAGAAGATCCAGTGGTGGCGCTCGGTGTACAGGATCGTCTCGCTCGCCCCGAGCTGCTTCTGCACGTACTCGATGCTCACTGGTCCTCCTCCGCGCCGGGGTCGGCAGCACCCTACCACGGCTATACTGAGGCGCGCACCGACAGCCACCGTGGGAGTGCGCACATGGCCATCCTTCGTTCCCGCCACGTCCGTCGCAGCCGGCGCCCGGTCGCTCGCTGCCGCGTCGCGACCGTCGTGCTGCCGTTCGCCATGCTGGTCCTGCTCGTGACGACCGCGGCCGCGGCGCTGCCGCAGGCGGCCGCCGCGGGCGCTCCCGTCCGCTGCTATCGCGGCCTCGGGAGCTGGGTGGACATCTACGACTCGGCGGCGTGGGATCACCCGGCGGCCACGGCCAGGGACCTCAGGGCGCACGGCGTGCGCACCCTGTACCTCGAGACAGCCAACTACCGCTCGCCGTCCGGCCTCACCCGGCCGAAGGCGCTCGGCGCCCTCATCGAGCAATGTCACGCCCGGGGCATCAAGGTCGTGGCCTGGTACCTGCCCGGGTTCGACGATCCCGTCAAGGACCTCCGGCGGTCGCTGGCGGCGATCCGCTTCCGCAGCGCCGCCGGGCAGAGGTTCGACTCCTTCGCCCTCGACATCGAGGCGAGCATCGTCAGGGACGTCGACCTCCGCACCCGGAGGCTGCTCAACCTCTCCAACCGCATCCGCGGCGCGGTCGGGGATTCGTATCCCCTTGGGGCGATCGTCCCCTCGCCGGCCGGTATGGCCATGCGCGCCGGCTACTGGCCGAGCTTCCCCTATGAGATGCTGGCGGGCATCTACGACGTGTTCGTCCCGATGGGCTACTACACGTACCACGGCGACGGCTACTCCAACGCGTACCGCGACACGCGCGACAACATCCGCATCGTCCGCGAGATGACCGGCCGACCGGACATGCCGATCCACGTGATCGCCGGGGAGGGCGCACGGTCCTCACGCAGCGAGACGACCGCGTTCGTGCGCGCGTTGCGGGAGCACGGCGCGCTCGGCGGAAGCATGTACGACTGGGCGACGACCAGCGACGCGAGCTGGAGGGCGCTGCGCAACGTGCGCTTCAACCCGCGGCAGCGTCTTCCGCTTCCGTGCCCGCTGCCGTTCGCCACGCCGCTGGGATACTGCGGGGCCGACCGTACCCACCCCAAGGAGGCGTTCTTCGAGGTCGCGGGGCAGGGGGGCGATCGCGTGCTGCGCTTCCGTCTCTACGACGTCCAGGCAGAGGAGGTCCGTCTGCTCGTGAACTGGCAGGACATGGGACCGCTCGCCGGCGGCCGCGCCGGGTCGTGGACCGGCCCGCGCGCGGTGACCATCCCCGCGACGGCACTCGATCCAGGGGAGCGCAACGTGATCGGGTTCGTCGCCCGCGGCGAGTACCCGGCGTGGCGGACCTGGGGGGTCCGCGACGTGTCGCTCGACGCGCCCTGACGAGCGGCGGACGCAGGTCAGCGCCACGACGCCGGGGGCGCCGGACCGGCGACGTGCGCCTCGGCGCGATGCCGGCAGGCCGGCGCACCGGGCTCCGGCGGCTCGCCTTCGCGGCGCGGCTTCCGTCTGCTAGGCTGCGCCCATGGATCCGGGCCCGGTGGTCGTCGGTGTCGACATCGCCGCGAGCAGGCCGTGCGTGGCCGTCGCGGTGCGCTGCGGGCGCACGCTCGAGGTCGAGTGCTGGCGCGAAGCGGATGAGCGCGTCGCCGGCGACCGCGCCCGCCTCTTCGACTGGCTGGAGAGCCTGGGGGCCGTGGCTGTGGGCGTGGACGCGCCGCAGCGGCCGCGACGGGCGCGGGGTGCGGCCGCCTCACGGCCGAGGGCCTGCGACGCGGACCTCGCTCACCGGCGCATCGCCATCTACCAGGTGCCGACGCGGGCCGTCGCCGCGGCGGCCGGCGCCTCCTACGCGTGGATGGAGACGGGCTGGACGTACTTCCGGGAGCTCGGCCGGCGCGGCTTCGAGCCGCCGGCTCCCGGCGCTCTCCCGGCGGCGCTCGGGCAGGCCCCGGCGGCGCTCGAGGTCTACCCGCACGCCGCGTTCACGACCCTGCTCGGCGGCACGCCGCCGCCCAAGAGCGGGCGCGCCGGCCTCCGCGTGCGTGTCGCTGTGCTGCGGGCCGCCGGGGTGGTGTGGGACGACTACTTCGATCACGACTCGCTGGACGCCCTCGCCGCCGCGCTCACGGCGTGGCGCTTCGTACAAGGGCTCGCCACGCCGGTCGGCGACGAGCGCGACGGGTTCATCTGGCTGCCGGTCACCGCGCACGAGGTGCTGCCGTCCTACGGGCGGCTGACGGAACGGGACGGCCTCACGGCCGCCCGCCGCCTCGCCGGCGCCTGATCGGCCGGGCCGGCGTCGCCGCCTCGCCGGTCCCTCTACATCACGATCTTGTTCAGCGGGAACTCGACGATGCCCTCGGCGCCCGCCTCCTTGAGGCGCGGGATGATCTCGCGCACCACGCTCTCCTGGAGGATGGTGTTGACGGCGAGCCAGCCGGGGTCGCTGAGGTGCGAGATCGTCGGGTTCCGCAGCGCGGGGAGCACGGCGAGGACGGCCTGGAGGTCGCTCTGCTGCACGTTGAGCATGAGACCGACCTTGTCGAGGGCGGCGATGGCTCCCTGGAGCAGCATGGTCACGTCCTCGATCTTGCGGCGCTTGTCGGGATCGGCCCAGCTCTCGCGGTTGGCGATGAGCTGCGTCGTGCTCTCGAGCACCGTCTCGATCACGCGCAGCTTGTTGGCGCGCAGCGAGCTGCCGGTCTCGGTGACCTCGACGATGGCGTCGGCGAGCTCAGGCAGCTTGGCCTCGGTGGCTCCCCAGCTGAACTCGACCTTGGCGGTCACGCCGCGTTCGGCGAGCCAGCGCTTGGTGACGCCGACCAGCTCGGTCGCGACGATCTTGCCCTCGAGGTCGGCGGCTGTGCGCGCCGGGGAGCCCTCGGGCACCGCCAGCACCCAGCGCACCTTGCCGAAGCTCTGCTTGGCGTACACCAGGTCGCTCACCTCGTGCACGTCCGCCTCGCCCTCCACGACCCAGTCGTGTCCGGTGAGGCCGCAGTCGAGCGCACCATCCTCGACGTAGCGCGCCATCTCCTGGGCGCGCACCATCATGCACTCGATCTCCGGGTCGTCGACGGCCGGGAAGTAGGAGCGCTCCGCGACCGTGATGAGGAAGCCGGCGCGGCGGAAGAGGTCGATCGTCGCGTGCTCCAGACTCCCCTTCGGCAGTCCCAGCTTGAGTGTCATCTCGCCCTCCCTCCGTGGTGCCGCGGCCCGCGCCGGTGCGCATGCCTCTCGTGGCGTGAGCGCGAGTCTATCGCAGCAGCGGGGTTCGGCGCGCGGCGGTCTGAGGGAGCGCGGCAGGGCGCGCCGAGCGCCGTGCGTACGAGATCGGGGTGGCCGGCGTCAGCCGGGGACGACCGCCAGCAGCTCGCCGACCACGTCGCCGGCGTCGTTCTTGATCGGGGGCCGGGCGATCGTGCGCAGGGCGTCGCTCATGGCGTCCTCGCCGAGCACCGCCTCGAGCACGGCGAGACCCGCCGGCTCGTGTGCGCGGTCGGCGCCGTCGACGACCTTGACGGCCAGGCCGCGCCCGTCCGGGAGCGAGAAGCAGCTGAGGCCCTCCGCGCCGCACTTGCTGGTGGCGCCGGGGATCGCGCGCATGACCTCGGTGTCGATCATGCCGGGACCTTCCACGAGTTCCGGGCGCTCGCGCATCGCGGCGCTGATCTCGGGCAGGAGCTCGGGGAGCAGGGCGAAGGTGCTGGCGGCGACGGTGACGGGTGTCGCATAGCAGACGATCCCGCAGCCGTCGACGCCTGTCGGGATCGCCGCCGGCTCCAGGCCCGTCACGGCGGCGAACGCCGCGAGCGCGGCACGCTGGGCCGGGTGTCCCGGCTGCTGATAGGCGGCGACGTCCCAGCCGTGGCGGACGCTGGCCGCAAGGAAGCCCGTGTGGTTGCCGGAGCAGTTGTGACGCGCCCTCAGCGTGGCGTCGCAGTGCAGATCGGCTTCCGTGAGGCCGCAGTCGGCCAGCATCCGGCGCACGAGGTCCGCCTGGAAGTCGAGGCCTTCGTGCGAGGCGCTCATGATCGCGAGTTCCTCGACTCCCCAGCCGTAGTGCTCGATGGTGCCGTCGGCGAGCCACGCCTGTGCCTGGAGCGGCTTCGCCGAGGAGCGCCAGAAGGTGACCATGCCCGGGTCTCCCCAGCGCTCGACGATCTCTCCATCCGGCCTGGCCAGCGCGGCGCAGGCGCGGTGAAGACTCTCGATCGTCCCGCCCCTGCGGGCCTGGACGAGGATCTCGGGGTGCTGGACGAGCTTGGGCATGGGCTGCTCCTGGGACGACTGGCGCAGAGTCTACAGGCCGTGTGCCGTCGGCGCACCGCCAGTTGACTCCGCTACGGCGGTCAATCGGGTAGCATGGCGCGGTGCAGTATCGCGACTTCGGCAAGCTCGACTTCCGGCCGTCGGCCCTCGGCTTCGGCGCCATGCGCCTGCCCGTCCTCAGCGCCGCCGACGGCAAGCCCGACTTCAAGCGGATCGACTACCCGCTGGCCACGCGGATGCTGCATCGCGCCATCGACGGCGGGGTGAACTACGTCGACACCGCCTGGATGTACCACGAAGACCAATGCGAGACGTGGCTCGGCGAGGCGCTCAAGGGCGGCTACCGCGAGCGTGTCAAGGTGGCCACCAAGATGCCGGTGTGGAGCGTCGAGAAGCCCGCTGACTTCGACCGCATCCTCGGCATCCAGCTCGAGCGCCTCCAGGTCGACACGATCGACTTCTACCTCTTCCACTCGCTCGACGCCGACCACTGGCGCTGCGTGGTCGAGCAGGGTCAGCTCGCCTCCGCCGAGCGCGCGCTGGCGGACGGGCGCATCGGCCACCTGGGCTTCAGCTTCCACGGCACCTACGAGGTGTTCGAGCAGATCCTCGCCGCCACCGACCTCTGGGAGTTCTGCCAGATCCAGTTCAACTACATGGATGAGGAGTACCAGGCCGGCCGCGCCGGTCTGGAGCTGGCGGCCGGCAAGGGCCTCGGGGTCATCGTCATGGAGCCCGTGCGCGGCGGCGCGCTGGCGCGCAACCTGCCGCCGCGGGTCCAGGCGGTGTGGGATGAAGCCCCCGTTCGCCGCTCGCCGGCGGAGTGGGCCCTGCAGTGGGTCTGGAGCGCGCCCGAGGTGTCGTTCCTGCTGAGCGGCATGAGCACGATGGAGCAGGTCGAGGAGAATCTGGGGTTCGCCGGGCGCTCGCGACCGGGACTCCTGTCTGACGACGAGCTCGCGCTGGTGGCGCGCGTGCGCGACCTGTATCGCGAGCTCAGCCCGATCCCGTGCACCTCGTGCCGTTACTGCATGCCGTGCCCGCAGGGCGTGGCCATCCCGGACGTCCTGGAGCTCTACAACGACGCTCACATGTACGACAACCTGCCGCGCCAGCAGACGGCGTATCGGGTGTTCTTCGCCGACGGGGAGCGTGCCGACGCGTGCAACGCCTGCGGGGAGTGCGAGGAGAAGTGCCCGCAGGGCATCGCCGTTCCCGCCTGGCTGGAGAAGGCCCAGGCGTTCCTCGCACCCTGCTGAGCGCCGGCCACCCGTCCGTCGCGTCACCCCCGGGTCGGAGGCGCGGTCACGGCAAGCGAGCCCCGTAGATGTGGATGTGGCTCAGGACGCGCTGCGCGGGGCCCGACTCCCACACCACGCGGCGGCCGCTGACGGCGGGGAAGAGGCAGGTGAGGTTCTTCTGGGCGATGGCGACGACGGCGGTGCTGCGGGCGACGTTGCGCACGTAGATCTTGGCGCCCTTGGCGTACTCCGTCACGAAGGAGCCGCCGTGGCCGCCGCCATCCCAGACCACGTACTCGCCGTCGATGCGCGGGCGCGAGCCCAGATGCACGAACGTGCGCTTGTGCGTCCTGAGATCGAGCAGCATGACGCGCCCGCCGGATTCCCACCACACCACGCGGTCGTGGCTGATGTCCGGCATCCACTCGAAGGTGCTGCGCCGGGAGATGGTGAACTGGGCGCCGCCGGGCACGTTGCGCCCGCTGATGTCACCCCTGCCTGTGGCGTACACCGCCGTGTAGACCGTCCGCGAGCCCACGGTGCGACTGTCGATCCCGACCGGGCTGAGCACCTCGGTGGTGGCGATCCGGTAGGTCCTCGCGGCCTCGAGGTCGCGCACCTTGACACGGTACGGACCGGCGACGTCGTCGGCCTCGATCCAGATCACCCAGCGGTCGACGATCTCCGGGAACCACTTGATGGCGGCGCTGCGCGCCACGACGAACGAGCGTCGCGCGGTGATGTCGCGCCCGTAGATGTCGGTCGCGTCCGTGCCCCGGTGGTTGCGTTTGTCGACCCATACGGCCACGTAGTGGACCGAGCCGCTGCCTGTCACGTGGCGCGTGACGGAGGGGTTGTCCTGTTGCGCACCGTGGGTGCACACGGCGTAGTCGCGGCGCGTGCTGACGTTGCGCGCAAAGATGTCGAGGTTGCCCCTGCGGTTGTCGGTCCAGACGACCATGGCTCCGGCGATCTCCGGGCCGGCCTGCCCGCCCATCTTGATGCAGACGGGGAAGGGCTGAGGAGCGGCGGCGGCGGTCGGCGCGACCAGCCCCGCCGTGACCGCGGCGGCGACCAGCAGGACGACGAGCAGCGAACGTGCCCCTGACGACGCGACTGACGACCCACCGGCCATGACAGCCCCCTCCGTGTCGACGATCACTGCAGGTATCGTACCCCCACGCCGGCTCGGCCAGCCGCGCCTTCTTCCTCTCAGGGGGAGGGCGGCGCCTCCGCCCGGGCGACGATGAGGAATGCCTCGTGGACTTCCTCGTCGGTGTGTGCTCCGGTGTAGGGGTCGAGCTCGCGCAGCAGGTGGACCAGGTCCGCCTGCCCGGCGCAGCACTCGGCGAGCGTCTTGCCGGCGACGGTCGCGACCGTCGCCGCGGCGTCGCGCGCCTCACGGAGCTCCGCGACGGCCTCACTGAGGGTGAACCAGGCGCTGACGTACTCTTCAGAGTAGCCGTCGCCGCCAGGCGCCGGACCGGAGGCCAGCTCTCGCTCCGAGAAGCGCAGGTAGTTGAGGTGGGCGCCGCGCGCCGCGAGGGCCGCGGTCTTGAGCCGCGCGAGCGCCTGGTCGAGCGCCGGCGGCTCGACGGCCGGGGGCGCCGCCGGGACGGGCGGCCACGCCGGCGCCGGTGGACGGACGACGCCGGGCGGACCCGGAGGGGACGGCGCCGCGTTCAGTGCGACGGACACCGCCGCCGGTCGCCGACGCACGACGACGGTGTGCGCGGCGTGATCTCCCAGGCGCTGGCGCCGGCCGCTGGCGAGGCACGAGATGCCGGCGGGCAGATACAGCAGCCAGGCCTCGGGGATGCGCACGAGGTTACGTACGAGCACCGCCACGCCACTCGGGCGCGACCCGTCCGGATTCGTGACGCGCATGCGGAAGACGAGCTTGCCGACGCTGGCGCCGAAGATCGCCTCCAGCACGACGTAGTAGACGAAGAGGCCGCCGAAGACGATGACGTTGGCCGCCCAGTTGGGGAGCTGGATCTGCGCGTTGAGGGTCTCGACCGCGGCAGGATCGTTGGGGTCGATCTTGCCCTGAGCAACGAGCACGACGACGTACGCCATCACGGCGATGATCAGCAGCCCGACGAGGACGACCGTGTCGACGAGCACGGCGGCGAAGCGCCAGCCGAGGCTCGCGTACTCGACCTGTTCTTGCGGAGTGGTCTGCTGCATGGCCGCGCCGATTGTACACGTCCGCACCGGCGGCGCGCGGCCGCTCGAGCCGGGGGGCGCCGCACGTCGCACGTGTTCGAGGCGCGTCGCGTCAGGACCGGAGGATCGCCTCGAGCGGGTCGCACAGCGGCGGGAGGTCACCGCGCACGGTCTCCCAGAGGATGGCGTCGTCGATGCCGAAGTACTCGTGTACGACGACGTTGCGCACGCCGCGCATGATGCGCCACGGCACCTCCGGATGCGCCTCCAGGATCACGTCTGGGATCCAGCGCACCGACTCGCCCATGGTCATGAGGTTGCGCACGACCGCGTCGCGGGTGCGCCCGTCGGCGACGAAGTCGTCGAAGGTCGATCCCTTCGTGTAGGCGGCGATGGCGTCCAGGGCCGCGAGGATGTCGCGCACGCGGAAACGCCAGTCGCGAAAACGGAGCTTGGCCTGGCGCTCGTGGTACCCGGGCTCGCGAGGGTGCGGCTCAGAAGGCACGGATCGCCTCCCTGATGATCTCGTCGCGCATCTCGGGCCGGAGGGCGCCGGGCGTGGCCAGGTCGATGCGCGTGTCCATGACGTCGGAGAGGAAGTCGAGCAGGCGCACGAAGGCGAAGAGCCCCACGCCGGCCTCCGGGTCGAACTCGACGAGGAGGTCGACGTCGCTGTGCGTGGTGGCCTTGTCGCGGGCCGTGGATCCGAACACGGCGATGTGGCGCACGTGATGCGTGCGCAGCTTCTCGCGATTGCGGTTCAGGCGCCGGAGCGCCTCACGGGACGTCATGGACGTATCGTATCCAACGTCGGCGCGCCGCGTCTGCGGCCTCGGCCGCGCAAGGAGAGCGCGGGTGCTCAGCCGATCGACCCGCCGCGCGCCTTGCGCAGACGGGCGAGGAAGCCCTTGCCGAGAAAGCTCTCGTCGCCGAGCGCGCTCAGCTGCGCGAACAGCGGCACCGTGACCGTGAACGCGAGGACGCCCGGCGGCAGCCCGTCGCGCATGGCGATGTCCGTGCCGCCGATCACGGCCTGCGGCCGGTCGAGGTCCCGGAACGGCACCACGAGCTCCGAGCAGCCCGACCCGAACGGCACTGTGACCGGGTCGGGCTCGCCCCACGCGTGATGCTGATAGGCGCCGTGCTGGAGCAGGCTGAGCTGGTCGGCGTTCACCCAGAAGGTCACGGTCTTGAGATACTCCGCGAGCGCCGGCTTGAGGGGTCCGACCAGGATGCTGGCGTGCTCGGGCCGGTACGTGGGCGCGTTGTCGACCCAGCCGGCCATGAGATCGCGGCTCGCGCGCAGGCCCTCGTCCCTCCACAGGAAGTCGATGAAGTCGTCCCGCTCTCGCATCTGCACGCCGAAGAGAGAGCGGCCGCAGCCGCCGCAGCCGAAGGCGTCCGCCGTGAGGTGGAGCGTCTCGCCCTTCTCCCAGCGGTGATAGAAGTGGAAGAGGCACGGCCCGCGACCCTGCCCGGCCTTCGGCGCCACCAGCGGCGCAAACGCCTCCGCGTCCGGAGCGTCGTACAGACCGATGAGCGGCGTGCGGAGGTCGAGCTCTCGCAGCAGCCGCGAAGGATCGGGCGGTGAGACGGCGTCGGCGCGCATCGTACCTCCAGGCGAAGCCGGGGACGGGACTGCGCCGATTGTACGCCCCCGTCAGAGGAGCCGGAGCAAGACCGCCGCCGGTTGGCCGAAGTCGCGCGGCGGCGCGCTGGCGCCGCCCCAGTCGATGCAGAGCGTGATGCCCAGGGCGAACGCGGTGACGGCGGTGAGCGCCACGACGACGAGGATCAGGGCCGCATGCCGGCGATAGGCGAACATGGGGTGAGTGTGCCCGCCTACGAGACGACGAACCGCGCCCGGCTGCCGGTCTTGCCGGACGCGACCTCGAGACGGGCGTCGATGCGCTCCCGCAACTCGCTCACGTGCGAGATGATGCCGACCAGCCGGCCGCCCTCGCCGAGGCCCATGAGCGCGGCGATCGCGAGGTCGAGGGACTCATCGTCGAGCGAGCCGAAGCCCTCGTCGACGAACACGGTCTCGAGGCGGATGCCGCCGGCGTGCGCCTGTACGACCTCCGCCAACCCGAGCGCCAGCGACAGCGCCGCCATGAAGGTCTCTCCGCCGGAGAGGGTGGCGACCGGTCGCGCAACGCCGGTCCAGGCGTCGTAGACCTCCAGGTTGAGGCCCGCCGCCGCCTTGCCCCCGAAGCGTCGCTCCGTGCGCTCCAGCCGGTAACGGCCCTTGCTCATGAGGTGCAGCCGCTGGGACGCGGCCACCAGCACGTCGTCGAGGAACGCGCCGAGGACGTAGCGCTGGAACGAGAGGTGACGAGCGTTGTCGCCGTTGGCCACGTCCGCCAGCCGGCCGAGGATGCGGTAGCGCGCATCGATCGCCGCCGCCTCACTGCGCAGCTGCCGGAGCCGGTCGAGCTGACGCACGGCTGCCTCGGCGGCGGCCGAGAGCCCGGCGGCGGCGGTGCGCGCGTCCCGTGCCGCGTCCGCGGACGTCTCTGCGGCGGTCTCGAGTGCCTCGAGGTCCGGCGCCTCGGCGCCGAGCGCCGCCTCGCGGGCGAGGCGAAGTCGCTCGGCGGCCCGTAGCG
This sequence comes from uncultured Thermoleophilia bacterium, assembly GCA_963736645.1. GTDB lineage: Bacteria > Actinomycetota > Thermoleophilia > UBA2241 > UBA2241 > CAIXSE01. Next base: position 109,647 of record CAVTPJ010000003.1, read on the forward strand.
ACTCCTGCTCGTGCTCGCTCACCAGGTCGCGCAGCTCCTCCGTCTCGCGGCGGTCCCGGCGCGCGGCCTTCCATTCCGATGCGCTCGCGAACCCCGCCTGGGCGAGCCGGCTGTCGAACTCGTGCTGGGCCCGGGAGGCCTCGGCCTCGGCCTTGACGAGCTCTTCGGCCGCCATGGACGCCGCCGCGACGGCCGTGGCCACGGCGGTCTCCGCCTTGTGGGCGACGGCCGTGGCTTCGCGATGGGCGGCGGTGAGCTCTTCGGAGCGTGCCTCGGCGGCGGCGACGGCGGCCGAGAGCTCCACCGGGCCGGTCGACGCAGGGGCCACCTTCTGTCGCTCCGCCAGACGGGCGGCCGCAGCGGCCTCCGCACTCTCGGCCTCGCGGAGCGCGCGGGCGGCTGAGTCGCGAGCGTCCGATGCCTTGTCGGCAGCGAGGCGTGATTCGTCGAGACTGCCGTCGGAGGGTGCGCCGGCTGCGACGGCCGCGGGCCGGGGGTGCTGCGTGGAGCCGCAGACCGGGCAGGGCTCGCCGTCGCGCAGGTCGCGGGCGAGCACGCCGGCCTGCGCCTCCCGCGCGGCGGCCTCCGCGGCGGCCAGCTCGTCCCGTGCCGCCGTCCACGCCGCCTCCGTGGTGGCCGCGGCGAGGCGCGCGGCGTCCGCGGCCGCGGCGGTCTGTCCGGCCGCTTCTCGTGCGACCGCGAGGTCGTCGCAGACGCCCACGAGGGCGCGGAGGCGGAGCACCTCCGCGGCCGCAGCATCTCGTGCTTCGGCCAGGCCGTCCTGCTCGTGGAGCACGTCGCTTGCCCGCAGTGAGATCTCGGCGAGGCGCAGCCTCTCGGCCTCGCCCCCGGCCGCCGCGGCTCGCCGTGAGAGCGCCTCTATCTGAGCCGCCGCGGCGCGCTCCGCGACGTCGACCACCGTCGCGGCGCGCGTCGCGGCATCGAGTTCACGCCGTCCTGCTGCCACCTGGTCCTCGCGCCGCGCGATGCTCTCGGCCGCCTGCTCGGCGCGGGCGAGGTCCTCGAGGCGCGCGGCCGCGTCGCGGCCGCGGCGCAGGCGCTCCTGCGCCTCGTCACGCGCCGACTCCGCCGTCACGGCGTGCGTGCCGGCCTCGAGGGCGGCGACCGAGAGCTTGGCACAGCGCTCGCTGAGGTCGTCGTACGAGTCGGCCTCCGCCAGGTGCAGCGCCTCGCTCTGCTGGGCGGCGACACGCGCGGCCTCGTCGCGCAGGCCTTTGGCGCCGTCTTTGAGCGCCAGCTCGATCGCGCTGTAGTGGCCGGTGTCGAAGAGCGCGCGCAGGATCTGCTCCCGCTCCTTGGAGTCGGCCTCCAGGAGCTTCTGGAAGCGACCCTGAGGGAGCATGACGACCTGGCGGAACTGCTCGGAGCGGAATCCCAGGAGCTCCTCGGACTTGGCGCTGACCTTCGACCAGCCCGTGGCCAACGGGATGCCCTCTGTGGATGGCGCGCCGTCGCTCTTCAGTCGCCAGAGCGTCGCCGACTGGCCGTGCCTGGTCGTCCCCTCGCCCTTGCGCTTGGGGCGCTCCTGCTCAGGCTCGCGCAGGATGCGATACACGTCGTCGCCGAGCGCGAAATCGAAGACCACGCGGGTGAGCAGGTCGGGATCCGCGTGGTCGCTGCGCATGGAAGCGCCGGAGCGGCCGCCGTCGCTCTCGGGGCCGCCGCTGGTGACGCCGTAGAGGGCGAAGGACATGGCGTCGAGGACGGTGGTCTTGCCCGCGCCGGTGGGGCCGGTGATGAGGAAGAAGCCGGCCCCGCGCAGATCGGCGAAGTCGAGCGTCTGCTCCCCCGCGTAGGGGCCGAAGGCCTGCATGGCAAGGCGGAGCGGCCTCACGGAGCGGCCTCCCGTCGCCGGCGCTCGAGCTGGTCGACGACTTCGGCGACCGCGGCGCGGCGCTCATCGCCGAGCTCATCGTCCGTGGCGTAGCCGAAGAACGCCTCGAAGAGCTGGACGTCGCCCACGGAGCCGGGGCGCGGCCGCCGCGGGCCCTCCGCGCCCGCACGTTCGTAGGCGGGGCGCTCGATGGCGAGGGTATTTGGGTACGCGGCGCGGAGACGACCGATCGGGTCGTAGAGCGCGCCGTCGTCGAGCAGCGACGCCAGGACGTAATCGTCGCGGTGCGGATCGGCGGGGCCGCGCTCCAGCAGCTCCGCCAGCGTCCCCTCGAGTCGGCGCACGTCGCGTCGCGGGGAGAGCGCGACGTTCTCGACGGCGACGCTGGGGTGGCCCTCCGCCCCCGCGTCGCCGTCGGCGCTGCCGGGCGCGCCGATGTCGACGACTGCCACCCCCTTCTCGTGATCGTGTTCGGCGAACGAGTACTTGAGCAGCGAGCCCGCGTAACGGACGGCCTCGGCGCCGCACGTCTGCGGACGGTGCAGGTGCCCGAGGGCGACGTAGTCGAAGCCGGCGAAGACGGCGGCGGGCACCTGCTGGGCTCCGCCCACGCTCATGGGGCGCTCGCTCTCGCTCTCGAGGCCGCCGGCGACGAACGCGTGAGCGACGACGACGCGGCGCTCACCCGGCGGCGTGGCGGCGAGCGTCCTCGCGACGCCGGCCGCCGAGACGGCCTGCTGGTCGTGGATGTCGGCGTCGCCGTAGGCGTGGCGGGCCTCGGCCGGGTCGGCGAAGGGAAGCGCGCAGAAGTGCACCGGGCCGTGCTCGTCGCGCAGGACGATGGGCGAGGCCGCCTGAGGCAGCTCGCCCACCAGGTGCAGGCCGCGCTGCTGGAGGAGTGCGGATCCGAACCCGACGCGGACGGCGCTGTCGTGGTTGCCGGCGATGGCGATGACGGGGACGCCGAGGCCGTCGACGATCTGCGTGAACACGTGATCGAGCAGGTCCACGGCCTCCGTGGGAGGCACGGACCTGTCGTAGAGGTCGCCGGCCACGACGACGGCAGAGGGGCGCACCTCGGCGATGAGCGCGACCAGCTGGTCAAGCACATACTCCTGGTCGCGCGTGAGGTGGACGTTGTGGAAGATCCGGCCGAGGTGCCAGTCGGCCGTGTGGATGAGCCTCATGCCGGCGACACTACCACAGGGTCTGGACGGCGCCCGGGCACGGAACAGCCCTCGGAGGGATAGAATGAGACCAGTGCGTACCTTCCGCCTCTCCAAGTCACGGATCACCGCCGGCCTGCAGTGCGGCAAGCGCCTCTGGCTCGCCGTGCACCGCCCGGAGCTTGAGGTCTACAGCGCCGACACCAAACGCCGCTTCGCGGCGGGGCACGGTGTCGGCGAGGTCGCCCGCGAGCTCTACGGCGACGGCGTGTTGATCGGCGACGGAGCGTCGCTGAGCCAGGCGCTGCGCGAGACCGAACATGCCCTGGCGCGACCCGGCGACGTCACGCTCTACGAGGCCACCTTCAGGCACCGCGGGGTGCTCATCCGCGCGGACGTGCTCGAACGCCGCGGGGGGCGTTGCAGGATGGTCGAGGTCAAGTCGGCGACACGCCTCAAGGAGTACCACCTGCAGGACATCGCCATCCAGGGCTGGGTCGCGGAGGGCGCGGGGGTGCCTCTCGATGGGCTGAGCGTCGCCGTGATCGACACCGGCTTCGTCTACCCCGGCGACGACGACTACCGCGGCCTGCTCCGCGAGATCCCGGTCGCCGATCAGGCGCGCCCGCTCATGTCGCACATCCCCGGCTGGGTACGCGGTTTCAACGAGCTGCTCGCGGGGCCACTGCCGGCCCTTCGCACCGGCCCACAGTGCCGGCGCCCGTTCGAGTGCCCGTTCATCGAGTTCTGCGACGGCCAGGAGGGCAAGACGCGATGCGTGCCCGGCGAAGAGCGCGACGCGGAGGGCTCCTGCGCCGTCCCGCCCGATCCCACGCTCGGCAGTCTCGACCCGGCGGCCACGGCGTTCCTCGCGACACTGCCCTATCCGCGGTATTACCTTGACTTCGAGACCGTGCAGTTCGCGGTGCCGGTCTGGCGTGGGACGAGTCCCTTCCAGCAGATCGTCTTCCAGTGGTCGTGCCACGTGGAGGAGCGGCCGGGCCGGCTGGAGCACCGGGAGTTCCTGGACACGAGCGCCCGGGCGCCCATGCGCGACGCCGCGGAGACGCTGCTGGCGGCGCTCGGCGACAGCGGCCCCGTCTTCGTGTATCACGACTTCGAGAAGTGGCGCATCATGGAGATGGCGACCATGTTCCCCGACCTCGCCCCGGCCCTCGACGCGGTGGCGGGCCGGCTGGTGGACCTGCTGCGGCTGACGCGCGACCACTATCGCCACCCCGCGCTCAACGGATCGTTCTCGCTCAAGGCCGTGCTGCCGACGGTCGACGCGGAGCTCGACCACGCGCTTCTCGAGGAGGTCCAGGACGGGCTCTCGGCGCAGGCCGCTTACCATGAGGCGATCGACCCCGCGACGCCCGATCAGCGCCGGGAGATGCTCCGCCGCTCCCTGCTCGACTACTGTGCGCTCGACACGCTGGCTCTCGTGCGCGTGGCCCACCGCTTCGCCGCCGCGGCCGCGACGCCGTGAGTCACCTGACCGAGATAGAGGTCGACGGACTGGGTGTGCCGACGCTCGCCGACATCCTCCCTGACCGGGGCACGCTGCGCGCGCTCTTCGTCGGCAAGACGCCGTCTCCGGCCAGCGTCGAGGCGGGGCACTACTTCGAAGGCCGCATGGGCAAGGGGCTCTGGAAGCGCCTCGAGGAGGCCGAGATCTTCAGCGCAGCGCCGGGCGGGTTCGCCGACGACGCGCTGCTGGCGGCAGGATTCGGCGCCACCGACCTGTGCAAGGTGCCACGGCCCTTCGGCGTGGAGCCTGCCCGGGACGAGTACGAGGCGGGCTGGGAGCGCGTCGCCGGCATCGCCCAGCGGCTGCGGCCGCGGATCCTCGTGTTCGTGTACAAGGGGTCGCTGGACAAGGTGCTCCGCTACTCGTTCGGGTGGGAGCACAAGAGCGAGTACGGGTTCAACGACGATCTGATGCGCACCTTCGGGCGCCGCGTGTTCGCGGTCCCGCTTCCGGGCGTGTCGTGCACGGCCCGTGAGGCCCGGCGGCACATGGCCGACCTCGCGCGGTCGCTCGATGTCGAATAGGGGGACGATGAGATGAGAGTGGTGGCGTTCAACGGCAGCTCGCGCAAGGACGGCAACACGGCCATCCTGCTGCGAGCGGTGCTTGGGCAGCTCGAGGCGGAAGGAATCGAGACCGAGCTCGTGCAGCTGCACGGCAAGGCGTTCCGTGGCTGCTCGGCCTGCCTGAAGTGCGCCGAGACACAGGACAACCGCTGCTCCGGACTCAAGGATGACGGGCTCAACGAGTGCATCGAGAAGATGCTGGCCGCGGACGGGATCCTGATCGGCTCGCCGACCTACTACGCGAACTGCACGGCCACCACGCAGGCGCTCATGGAGCGCGCCGGCTACGCGACGCGCAAGTCGGGCAACCCGCTCGCGCGCAAGGTGGGCGCCGCCGTGGTCGCCGTCAGGCGCGGCGGCGCCATCCACGCGTTCGACAGCATCAACCACTGGTTCCAGATCAACGAGATGATCGTCATCGGGTCCAGCTACTGGAACATCGCCATCGGCCGCGACGTGGGCGACGTCGAGCAGGACGCCGAGGGCATGGCGACGATGGCGAACCTGGGCCGCACCATGGCTTGGGCGCTCAAGAAGCTCTCGGCCTGAGGGCGCGCTCCGGCACGGCCCCTGCCCGAGCGTACAGGGCCCGGCGACCGGCACGGCCACCGGGCCCTCAGCACGCGTCCCTCGTCGGCGAGCGGCTGCGGCAATAACCGGCGCGCCTTCGGCGCACCGTCAGTCGACGCAGCTGCGTCGGTCAATCACGACTTCGCGTGTTTGATCTCGCCGATCCGGGTCGCGGGGTGGTGCATGGTCTTGCTGGTCCAGGCGCGGGGCGGCGAGGTCGTCCGTCGGGTCTGGGGCCACGTCTCATGCCCGTGGCGGGCCTTCTTCGCCGGGCCCTTGTGCTGGTGCTCGTCCGGTCTCATGAGCCGACCTCCCGTGACGCTGGCTGCACTCCGGGTCCTACCCCTCCACGCGGGGTGATAACAGTTGGCCGTGTCCCGGGTCAGCTGCCGCTCTTCGGGAGGTACGGGACGAGCCAACCGACGAAGGCGCTCTCACTGCGCGTCTGCGTGAAGAAGCTCCCAGGGCCGGTGAGCGTGACCACGAAGCCCTCGCCGGAGAAGAACAGCGACTTGAGACCGCCCACCTTCTGCACCTGGATGGGCATCGCCTCGTGCCAGGCGACCAGGTGCCCACTGTCGACGGTGTACTGCTGCCCGGCCTGAAGGTCGACGCGCCGCAAAGCGCCGTACGTCGCGAAGACCACCTTGCCGCGGCCGCTGCACTTGACGACGAAGAACGAGGAGGAGCCGAAGGCGCCCTTGAGGCCGCCCCACTTGGTGTCGAGGTCGATGCCCATCTCACAGGCGACGAAGCCGTCGCGGTGGTAGAGCCACGTCTCGCCCTGCTGGTCGATGTACGACATGTCTCCGGGCAGGGAGTGAGCGAGGACCATCTCACCGCCGCCGGCCGGCGCCGTGAACGTGTTCATGAAGAACGATTCGCCGGAGAGGGACCGCTTGAGGCCCTTCAGCACGCCGCCCTGCGTGGACGTCTCGATCTGCGTGCCTGTGGTCATGCTGAGCATGGCGCCGCCCTCGGTGCGGATCTGCTCGCCCGGGGCCATCTTCGCCACGGCGACGGTGAACGCCGGACCGTTCTGGAACTCGACATCCATGTGCTTCCTCCTCATGTTCCCGCCGCGATCGCCGCGGACTGGGGCGTCGGCGGCCGTCGTCGCCTCGCCACGTCATGGGCCTAGGTACCCACCGGGACTGAGCCCCAGTCGCGTCGCCGGGCCGCGTCGGCGTCCGCGGCCGGCCGGGGGAGAGACCGCGCGGCCGCGGCGCTTTCTCCGCCGGCGCCGGAGTGGCATACTCTGGCGTGACGCCCGCCGGCCTCGGCGCGACGGGGTCCGGCCGGCAGAAACGGGGGCGGGAGCTCACATGACCAGAGGGTTCTTCGCGGGGTTCGTCTCGACGCTGGCGTTCGTCGTCATCGTCCTTGCCGCGCTCTTCGGCATCTTCACCCTGGTCAGCTACGTGGCCGGACCGGTCGGAGGGTGACGGGGACGGCAGCGGCGCCGCCGCCTCCGTCCGCGATGCGGACGGCCGCAGCGGCCGCATCGCGCCCGGCGACGCCCTGAGCGCGGCGCGCCGGGACTTCACCAGGGTGCTCGCCGACGCCGGCGCGTTTCGGACCGGCGCCCGGCACTTCTTCCGCCGGCAGTAGAAAGGAAAGGGAATCCGCGTGGCGCGCTTCATCGAGAGGACCCGGTACGACTGGTTCAGCACGGCGTGGAAGCTCGCCCTCTTCGTCGCCGTCGTGCTGTTCGCCATTCTCGTGATCTATCCGTGGAAAGGCTTCCTGCCCACGTTCATCCTGATCGTCGCCGGGCTGTGGATGTACATCAGCCTCGTGTCGCGCAAGTCGGGCTACCTGTGCGCCAAGTGCGGCAAGGCGTTCCAGGTGCCGACCACGGTCAACTTCTTCACCACGTCGGCGGTCGGCAAGAACCCGGACGGCACGTACTACAGCTACAAGAACCTCACGTGCCCGCACTGCGGCAAGCAGAGCAAGGCGCGGCTGGTCAAGCGCGTCGGCGCCGAGACCGCCAAGGGCAGCGGACGGATGCTGAAGTAGGGGACCGCTCGGTGGCTGCGGGCGGCGGGCGCGACGCGCCGACGACGGCTCCGGCGCCCCCGGCAGCGGCGGGAGCCGGGAGGCTGCCGGCCATCCGTGGCGTCAGGCGCCGGTCGTGAGACGCCGCAGGTGGTGCTCCACCACGGCGGCCAGCTCGGCCGGCGCCGCCTCGACCACCTCGACGTCCGGGAGGCTGGCGAGGAAGTCCTTGCGGTACGGCTTCTGCGTGAGCCGGTGGTCCAGCACCACGATGACGCCGGTGTCGCTCTCGGTGCGGATGAGCCGGCCGAACCCCTGCCGGAACTTGAGCACCGCTTCCGGGAGGTAGAACCGCTCGAACCAGCGCTCACCGGCCTCGTCACAGGCGCGCCTGCGGGCGCGGAACAGAGGGTCGAGACGCGGGAAGGGCAGTTTGGCGATCACCAGGCAGGTGAGCGCGTCCCCGGGGAAGTCCTGCCCCGTCCACAGGGTGTCGACGCCGAGCAGGACGGTGTCCGGGTGGGTGCGGAACTCCTCCGCGAGGCTGGCGGCGCTTCCGTGGAGCCCCTGGGCGAGGACGAGGACACCATCGTCCTCGACGTGCTCGCCGACGACGGCGGCGACGCGGTGCATGTCGCGCTTGTTGGTGAAGAGAGCGAGCGTGCGGCCGCCGGTGACGGCGGCGATGCTCTTGAGGCGTTCACCCTGTCGGTCGGCCAGCACGTCGGGGCGCCAGGCGCCGCCGGGATCGTGCTCGAGGACGAGGACCGCCTGGCGGCGATAGTCGAACGGTGACGCGAACACCTGCTCGCGCACGTCGACGTCACTCGTGAGCCCGGTCATGTCGCGGAAGTACGAGAAGGAGCCCGCGACCGTCAGCGTGGCGCTGGTGAGGATGCCGCTGCGAAGCCTGTCCCAGAGCATCTCTCTGATGCCGGCGGCGGGCGTGACCGGCGAGCGCGTCAGCGCCCAGCGCGATCCTCCCGCCGCGCCGCGCTTCGCGCTCTCCAGCTCCGCCCAGACCACTCTGTCGGCGCTGCCCCCCTCGGGGAGGTCGCCGAGCAGCTCTGCCGCCGCGGCGGCATCGTCGGCCAGCGCCACGAGCGCCGCCCGTTCGCGATGGTCCTCGGGCAGGGTCTCCGCGCCGGCGGCCGCAGCCGTCGCGAGCTTGGCGAGCGTCTCGGCGAGAAGGCCGGCGCGGACCTGGAAGAGGTCGTGCTCCGGCAGATCGCGCAGACCGGCGGTGAGCCACACGGTGGCGTTGTACTCGTCTCCCGCGCGGCTGCCGCCGGCAGATGCGTCGTCGTCTCCGCCGCCGCGAGCGCTCGCGGCGGCCAGGCCGGCCAGTGCCTCGCCGAGCGCCCGGCTCAGCGCCGGAGCCTCCTCGGCGGCGCGGTCGCAGGCGTCCGCTGCCGCCACGAGCGTGCGCGCCTCATCCGACCCCAGGCGCCGCGCGGCCACGCGCAGCCGCTGAGGGAGAGGTCGCTGCCGGTATCTGCCTCCGAGGTCGCCGAGCAGCAGGTCGAGGGACCGGGCGTCGACCCGGTCGCTGAAGGCCTCCGTGGCTTCGTGGTACAGCAGGTGCGCCTCGTCGATCACGACGTCTTCGAAGGCGGGCAGCGTCTCGCGTCCGGTGAGCAGAAGGGCGTGGTTGACGCAGACCAGGTGCGCGGCCTCGGCCCGGCTACGCGCGAGCCGCCAGTGGCACGCTCGGCGCGCGGGGCAGAAGCGCCCGAGGCACGTCGCCCGGGACGAACGCAGTTCTCGTGCCAGGTCGGAGAGCGCCGGCAGCACCAGGGTGGCCCGGTACGGCAGGGCGGAGAGGTCGACGTCTCCGCGGCGCGCCCGTCCGACGAGGTAGGCCAGCGCCAGGGTCCGGTCGGGGTCCAGGAGCGTCTCCGAGTCGGCGGCGACCGCCTCGTCCAGGCGTCTGCGGCAGAGGTAGTTCTCCCGTCCCATGAGCACCGCCCACTTCCAGCCCGCGGGAAGTGCGGCGGCGACGAGCGGCAGCTCGGTCCTGGCCAGCTGGCGCTGCAACGCTTTGGTCTTCGTGCTGACGACGACGCGGCGGCCGTTGGCAGCGCCCGAGAAGGCTGCCGGCAGCAGGTACCCGAGGCTCTTGCCCATGCCGGTGCCCGCCTCGAAGACGCCGATGCCGCCGCGCTCGAAGATGCCGGCGGCGGCCTCCGCATACTCGACCTGGCCGGGCCGCCTGCGGAACCCCGGAAGGCGGTCGGCAAGGCCGGGATCCGAGGCACCATGTCCGCCGCCGTCCAGCTCTCCTCTCCAGCCGTCCGGCTCGACCGGGAGGACGACCAGCGGACCGGGCGTCTCCGGGGGTCCGTCGGCGACCGGGGGCACGGAAGCCACGTCGGGCTTGATCGCGCAGGCATCGAGCACCCGCAGCGGCGGCCACGCGACCGCCTCCAGCAGTCGTCGCTCGACCGCTGCAAGGCCGGCCGCCCGCCGCGCCAGGTGTGCGAGCACCGCCGCCGTCGTCTCGGCGTCGGGTAGGGCTCGATGGGCGCGTGTCTCGAGGCCGAGCTCCTCGGCCAGCAGCGGGAGCGCGTGCCGGTCGAGCTCGGGAAAGAGCAGCAGGGCGGCCTCGAGCGTGTCGAACCAGTCGTTCTCGAGCGCCGCCGAGCCGGCACGCCGCGCGGCCGCCGCGAGATGCTCGCGGTCGAACGCTGCGTTGTGGCCCACGAGGATCGCGTCGCCGGCGAACCCTCGCAGCTCGGCCAGGGCATGCGCCGCGTCGGGTGCGTGGGCGACGTCGGCGTCCCGGATGCCGGTGAGGCGGGTGACGAACAGCGGGATGGGTACGCCCGGGTCGACCAGCGTCGTGAACCGCTCGGTGACGCCGAGCCTCTCGTCGAGGCGCACGGCCCCGATGTCGATGATGCGGTCGGTCAGGGGATCGAGGCCGGTGGTCTCGGTATCGATCACCACGAAACGGGGGCGCGCGCGGGGCATGCGCGGAGCATAGCAAAGGTGGGGTGCCGCCCTGGCGGCCCCTGCCGGGATCAGTCGGGGTCGCAGCTCCCCAGGGCCCCGGCGGCCATGGTCGCCACGAGACCAAGGAGCTCAGTCTGGCCGTCGCCGGCGTCGCCGCTCAACGTCAACGTGAGCGTGACCTCGTCCCGGCCGCACGGCGCAGTGGCGACGATGACGTGCGCTGCGCCGCTCCGGGCCGTGGCCTGTTCGCCCGGCCTGAGGCCGGACGCGCCGGCGCTCTCGCCGCGGCAGCTCGCCACGCACGAGATGGCGCCAAGTGCCCGTGCGGAGACCTCCGCCGCCGCCTGGAGCACGGCGATCGCGCCCGTCTGGCGATGCAGCGTACCGTAGCCGGACGAGATGGTCTCGATGGCGTGGCGCAGCGTGAGCGCGTCCCGGTCGCTGCGCCTCAGCTGGGCGAACACGGTCGCGTTGTGCAGCGCCACGGCCGCCTGCGCGGCCACGGCGTTGGCGAGCCGCATCTCCTGGCGGCTGAACTTGCGCTCGCGCTGGTGGTCGAGCACCTCGATGAGGCCGATGCTCTGCCCTTGATGCACCATCGGGAGGATGAGCAGGCACTTGTCGCCGTCGCGGCGCATGATCGCGACTTCGGCAGGGTCGGCGTGGGGGTCGCTCACGTTCACGGTGAGGCTCTCGTGGTCCTCGATCGCCCGGCGGGCCATCGGGAACTGGCTGAGCGTGTACCGCATGGTGTCCGGGCGGCGGTTGCCGAGGTCGTCGTACTCCGCCTTGACTGAGACCGTGCGCGTCGCGGGGTCGTAGTCCGAGACCACGCAGAGGTGCGCGTCGAGCAGGGTCGTCATCCGCTTGGCGATCTCTCGCAACAGCTCCGTGACGTCGAGCTGGCTCGAGACCGCGATCGCCGTGGCGACCAGCGTCTCCAGCTCGCGCTCGCGGGCGAGCCGCGCCGCTAGGTGGTTACGCCCGCCGATGAGATGGGCGAGCTCATCGATGTCCTCCTGCTTGATGCGACGGTGTCCACCGGCCGTGCGCGTGCAGGGCAGGAACCCGGACGCGGTCCAGCGGCGGATGGTGTGCGGTGAGACCCCCAGGCGTCGGGCCGCCAGCTGTACGCTGAGATACATGCGCAAACCGTATCGGCCGTCCCCCTTGGCGTCAACTCCTGCGAACTTTCTCTCTGCGGTCGCCGTGAAGTTTGCGCGGTCACGAGTGATCATGAAGTACCAGCAAAGGGATGTATTCTCTGTCCGGAAACGACACCGAGACGATGACGGTTTCGCGCCTGTCCGAGCGGGAGGGGATGGAAGAGCGCCGGTCCACGGCCGGCACACCGACGGCGCTTCGGCGGCGCTCAGGCAGGAGCGACGGCCGCGGCTGCGGCGGTGATGAAGTCGAGCAGCTCCATCTGGCCTTCGCCCGGCGGGCGCGGGAGCGTGACGGCGAGCGTGAGGTCGGTGCGCCCGGATGGATCACGGGCGATGACGAGGTTCGCGCTCATACCTCGGTCGTCGCCGGCGCTCTGGCTTGCGGCGACCTGGCGGGCGCCAAAGGCGCCGGCGCTCTCGCCGCCCATGCTTGCCACGCACGAGATGGCTCCGAAGGCCTCGCAGACCGCCTGGGAGAGCGAGGCCAAGACGTCCGTCGTGCTCCCTCCATCACCGAGCCTCGGCACGTGCGCGGTGAGGTGCCTGAGCGCCTCACGGAGATTGGTGACGTCTTCATCGCTGCGGCGTCGCTCGGCGAAGAGCTTCGCGTTCTGGATGGCCACGGCCGCCTGGCCGGCGATCGCCTCTGCCAGGCGCAGCTCCTGGCGGGAGTACTGCCTCGACCGCTTCTGGTCGACGACCTCGAGAAGCCCGATGCTGCGGCCTTGCACGCTCAGCGGCACCATGAGGAGACTGCGATCCCCCTCGCGCCGCAGCTCAGCGACCTCGGCGGGGTCGGCGTGGGGGTCGTCGACGTTGACCACGGCGGTGGTCTGCTCGGTGAGCACCCGCCTCGTGAGCGGAAACTCGCGCAGGCGGTACGGACTGGCGTCGGGGAGCCGCTGGCCTGCGTGGTCGTACTCGGCCAGCGTCCTCGTCGCGTCGGTCGACGGATCGTACTCGGAGATGGCGCAGAAGTGGCAGTCGAGCAGGCTGGTCATGCGCATGGCGATCTCAAGCAGGAGCTCGGTGAGGTCGAGCTTGACCGCCAGCGCCACCGAGGTGTTGATGAGCACGTCGACCTCGCGCTCGCGGGCGAGCTGGGCGGCGAGGTGGTTGCTGCCGCCGATCGCCTTGGCGAGGTCGTCGATGTCGTGCTCGTCGATCCTTCGGTGACCGCCGGCCGTACGCGTGCACGGCAGGAAACCGGTGGCCGTCCACCGGCGGATGGTGACCGGCGAGACGCCCAGCCGGCGCGCCGCCTGTTGCACGCTCAGGAGCATGGCCAGAACCTAGTCGCTGTCCGACCGCAAGTCAACAACGAGCAAGTTACAGCGCTCGCAGCGCATAAGTTCGACGTGAAATGTTCGCTGGAAAAAGGGCTATTCACGTGTGATGATCGAGGCGGTTTTTGGGACGAAGTCGCGCGAGCTGCGAGGAGACTCGTCGCGCGCGCCCGGAGGGAGGGTTCGCCATGCGCATGCTGCAGCTGGGCGTCGGGGCGGTGGGGGAGGTCACGGCGCGCGTGGCCGCCATCGAGCCGGCGGTGGAGAAGGTCATCCTCGCCGACGTCGACGAGCAACGCCTGCGCGAGGTGGCGGGCAAGCTTCCGGCCGGCAAGGTCGAGACGCGCGTCGTGGATGCCGGAGATCACAAGGCCCTCGTCGCCGCTGCCGGTGAAGCCGACCTGGTGCTCAACGCGCTGGCCACAGCGTGGGACATCCCCGTCATGGAGGCCTGCCTGGACGCCCGACGGCACTACCTGGACATGGGCACCGGCGGGCCGCGCGACATCACCGGCACCGCCGACCTCGACGAGCAGTTCGCGCTGCACGACGCGTTCCTCGAGCGCGACCGGACAGGCCTGGTCTCCTTCGGCATCGATCCGGGTGTGAGCGACGTCTTCGCCCGGGCGCTCTACGACCAGTTCGACACGGTCGAGAAGCTCCTTGTGCTGGACGGCGACAACGCCAGCGTCGAGGGCTACGAGCTCGCCTGCTCGTTCTCGGTCGAGACGATGATCGAGGAGTGCCTGCTCCCGCCCACCGTCTTCCGGGACGGGCGGGAGGGCCGCAACGACGCGCTGTCGGTGTTCATGGACTTCGAGTTCCCCGCGCCCGTCGGCAAGCTCACGCTGTGCAACGTCGACCACGAGGAGTCGCAGCTGATGCCGATGTTCCTCGCCGGCAAGGGGCTGCGCGACGCCACGTTCTTCATCGCGCTCGACCCGCGTTTCATCGACACGCTGCGCGCGTTCAAGGCGCTCGGCCTGAACCGGCGCGACCCGGTGGAGTTCGAGGGCGCGACGTTCTCACCCATCCGGTTCGTGGCCTCGCGGTTCCCGCGGCCCGTCGACCTGGGCGGGAAGATCCACGGCGAGGTCTGCGTCGGCACCCTCGCTGCAGGCACCATCGCCGGCCGGCCGGTGCGCCGCTTCCTCTACCAGATCACGTCGCACGACGACGCGTGGAAGGAGATGGGCGTCCAGGGCACGGCGTGGCAGACGGGCGCCGCGGCCGCGTGCGCCGTGCGGCAGTTCGCCCGCGGCGAGATCGCCCTTCGCGGCGTCGTCGCCCCGGAGCAGCTCGACCCGGCGGCCTTCATGGCCGAGATGGGCCGCGTCGGCCTGTCCGTCGGCTCCGTGGACCTGCCTCCGGATTGAGCCGCGCGGGCGCCTCGGCGAGGAGGGGCGCGGGGGAGCCCGTCACTGCACTGCCCATCGCGTGCCGGGGACCGGCTGGGGCAGCGGCGCCGCACGTCTTGGCTCAGATAGCATGAGGTCATGTCCGGCCGCCTGACTCAGTCCGCGCGCGACCTGCGGGGCATGCCCGGCCAGTTCTGGGTGCTCACGCTCGGCATCTTCGTCTACGTGGGGGCGGCTGCGCTCGCCTTCCCCTTCGAGGCGATCTACCTGCGCCGCTATCTCGGCACCTCCATGTCCATGATCGGCGTGGTCTTCGGGTTGGTGCCGCTCGCGGTGATGCCCGTCCAGTTCTGGGGCGGCCAGCTGACGGACCGGCTTGGGCGGCGAGTGGTGATCATGCTTTCAGTGCTGGTCGGCGTCGTCTGGTTCGTGGGCTTCGCCTTCGTCACCGAGCTCTGGCAGGTCGCCGCGCTCGTCGCGGTGGAGAGCGCCTTCGGCTGGCCGCTGTTCCAGACCGCCAGCAACGCCATGATCGCCGACCTCCTGCCGCCTGACCGGCGCCAGCAGGGGTTCGGCGTCACCCGCGTGGCCATGAACCTGGGCGTCGTCGTCGGACCGGCGCTCGCCGGCCTCGCTCTCGGCTGGGGGGCCACCTTCAGGGAGCTGTTCCTCACGGCGGCTGCCGGGTGCGCACTGATGGTCGTGCTCATGGCCGTCTGGATCCGGGAGAGCAGGCCGGCCAGCGCCCTGCTGCCGGTCAAGCACATGGATCGCAAGGGCCGGAGCGGCTATCGCCTCGTCCTGCACGACAGGGTCTTCATCGTCTTCTGCCTGGTCGCCGTGCTCCCGGTGTTCTGCATCGGGAACTTCGGGTCCATCTACGCCGTGTACGTCACCAGCTATCTCGGTGTCCCCGACCAGCAGTGGGGGTATCTGCTGGCGCTCAACGCCGCGATCGTGGCCGTCGTCCAGTATCCGCTCGTCAGCGCGCTCCGCTTCCGCAATCGCATGGTGCTGCTGGCGATCTCCAGCGCACTGCTCGCCGTGGGACTCGGCGGCTCGGCGTTCGCCGGCGCGCTGTGGTCACTGGTGATCCTCATCGTCGTGCTGAGCGTCGGCGAGACGCTCCTCTCGCCGGTGGCGTCGGCGGAGGTCGCGGATCTGGCCCCGGAGGCCGTGCGCGGCCGCTACATGGGCGTGTGGACGGTGGTGTGGAACGGCGGCGCCGCCCTGGGGCCGGCGTTCGGCGGCTGGGCGATGGACACGTTCGGGGGCCGCCAGGCGTTCGTGGTGCTGCTGGTGGTCGGGCTCACCGGCGCCGCGCTGTTCCTGACGCTGGCGCCCGGCTGGAGAAGACGCAGGACCGAGGGGCTGGAGGCCCGGGCGACGGCGTAGCCGGCGTCGCCCGGGCCCGAGTCGCGCGGACCGCAGGGATCGCGCGCGCTTCCTAGAGGTCGAGCGCGTCCTGGAGGTCGCGGGCGTGCTCCTCCTCGACGATCAGGATGTCCTCGAGCGCGCGGCGCAGGCCGTACTCCTGCAGCATCTCGGCCTGGGCGATACGCTCGCGGTAGCGGGTGATCGCGTCCAGCTCACCGTCCAGATCCTGTTGGAGCATCTCCGTGGAGTCGGAGGAAACGAGCGCCCGGGCCACGTCGACGCCCGGCACGCCGCCGAGGAAGTCGATCTGGTCGGCGAGGGAGATGGCGTGCGCGTGCTCCTCGTTCGAGTGCACGACCAGCTCGGCCTTGATGGCGTCGTACTGGGGGCCGGTCATCGCCGCCGCGTGCTGGACGTACTGCACCAGTGCCTGGAACTCCTTGGCCAGGTCGTCGTTGAGCGCGTCGATGAGCTCGGCGCGGGTGACCTTGCGTGCGACGGAGCGTTCGATGTCCGCAGCCGTACGCGGCTTTGCCGCCGCCGCCTTCTTCGCCTGCTTCTTCTGGGCTGACTTCGCCACGGCTGCTCTCCTCTCGTCGTCTTCCTGCCCGGCCGCCACACATCGTGTGTCTGTCAAGGACACGGTACCGCAGCGCAACGGCGCCGCCCGCCGGACGTCGGGCCCGGCGGGCGGCGCGTTGGTCACTCGGCCGCGGCCGCGGCCGGCTCCGGCGAGAGGTAGTCCTCGTCCTCCGGGGCGTACGCGTCCGCCGGTCGCAGGCGGTCGAACGCCACATACAGCACCGGCACCAGGATGAGCGTGAGGAACGTGGAGGTGAAGAGACCTCCGATCACGACCACGGCCAGCG
Source organism: uncultured Thermoleophilia bacterium (assembly GCA_963736645.1). Classification (GTDB taxonomy): domain Bacteria; phylum Actinomycetota; class Thermoleophilia; order UBA2241; family UBA2241; genus CAIXSE01. The sequence continues at coordinate 126,347 of CAVTPJ010000003.1, forward strand.
GCGTCGAGAGGAAACCACCCTCGCCCCCGATACCGAGCGCCATCGGGATGAGCGCGAGGATCGTGGCGACCGCGGTCATGAGGATCGGACGCAGGCGCCGCCGCCCGCCCTCGATGACGGCGGTGGGGGCGTCCATCCCCCTGCGTCGGAACTGCTCGACGAGATCGAGGAGCACGATGGCGTTGGTGACCACGATGCCGATCAGCATGAGCAGGCCGACGAGGCTCGGCATGCCGAGGCTTGTGCCGGTGATGAGGAGGGCCAGCACCGCGCCGACCGCAGCGAACGGGATGCTGACCAGAAGGATCAGAGGGTTCAGCAGGCTGCGGAACGTCGCCACCATGATGATGTACACGAGCAGGATGGCGACCAGCATCGCGATGCCCAGCGTGCGGAAGACGTCGTTGGTGGCCTCGGTGGCTCCGGCGAGCTCCCACGTGGCGCCTTCCGGCAGCTGCACATCCTCGAGCGCGTCCTCGACGGCCGTGGAGGCAGCGCCGATGTTGTTGTTCACCGCGGTCGCGGTGATGCTCGCCGTGCGCGCGCCGTCGACATGGGTCACCTGGACCGGCGCCTTGACTTCGACGACCTTGGCGATGTCGCCGAGAGGGACCATGCCGGACGTTCCGGCGACGGGCAGCTTGGACAGCACCTGGCTCACGGCGCCGGGGAGCGGCGGCACGACGATCTCCCCGACCATCAGCTGCGCCGGGAGCGTCCCGGCCGTGGTCGGCACCGTGCCGAGCGGGTAGCCGTTGAGGACCAGGGTCGTGTACTGGCTCAGGGTGGCCGGGGTGACGCCGGCCGCCGCCGCCTTCTCCTGATCGACCACGATGGTCGCCGACGGGCGGCCTTCGCTGAGGTTGGAGGTGACGTCGGCGAGACCGTCCACCGTCTGCACCTGGGCGAGGACGGTGTCGTTGGCCTCCTTGAGCACCTGCGGGTCCGCGGCGGAGATCCGCACCTCCATCAGCGACATGCCGCCCATGCCCGCCGAGGAGTCGTCGCCGGTGACGCTGATCGTGCCGGCGTTCTGGAGCTCGGCGACGCCGGCGCGCACCTCGTCCATGATGGCGTTCTTGTCGGCGTCCGGGTCGGTCGTGATGGCGAACGTGGCCTGGCTGGACGAGGCGTTGGTGCCGCCCCCGGCGCCGAACAGGCTGCCGGTGCTGCCGCCGGTGACCTGGTAGATCTCGACGCCCTCCGTGCTCTTGAGGACCTCCTCGACCTTGGCCGCGGCGGCCATCGTGGCGTCCAGGCTGGTACCCGGATCCATGGTCTGGGTGATGCTCATGGTGGGCTGCTCCGAGCTGTCGAACAGGTTGGTCTTGAGCAGCGGGGTGAACAGCATGGTGCCCACGAAGATCGCCGCCGCGGCGATCAGCGTGATCGCCTTGTGGTCGAGCGCGAAGCGAAGCGCGGGCAGGTAGGCGTGCTGCAGGGCGTTGAGCTCCTTCTCGTCGCGGTGGCCGACCTGTCGCTTGGAGAGCAGCCAGGTGGCGGCGACCGGCACGACGACCAGGGCGACGACGAGGCTGCAGAGCAGCGCGAACGTCACGGTGAGGGCGAACGGCCGGAAGAACTCCGAGGCGAGGCCGGCCACCATGCCGAGGGGGAGGAAGACGGCGACGGTGGTCAGGGTGCTCGCGGTGATGGCGCCGGCCACCTCGCGCGTGCCCGTGTAGGCGGCGCGCCGGACGCTGTCGCCCTCCTGCAGGTGCCGGTAGGTGTTCTCGATCACCACGATGGAGTCGTCGATCACACGGCCGATGGCGATGGTGAGCCCGCCCAGCGTGAGCATGTTGAGAGACTCGCCGCGCGACCACAGGATGATGAGCGCGCCGACGACGCTGAGCGGGATCGAGAGGCCGGCGATCACCGTGGACCGCCAGCTGCGCAGGAACACCCAGATGACGATGACGGCAAAGAGCGCGCCGAGGAGGCCGTCGCGCACCAGGGTGCGGATGCTGTCCTTGATGAAGACGGACTGGTCGACGACGGTGGTGATCGTGGTGTCGCCGCCCAGGTCGCGTGTGAGCGCGGGCAGCTCCTCGGCCACGGCGTTGGCGATGTCGACGGTATTGCCGCTGCTGGCTTTGCTCACCGAGATCCCGACGGAGGACTCCCCGTTGGTCCGCGTGATGGCGGTGAGCGGCGCCGGCGCGATCTTGACGTCGGCGACGTCGCCGAGGCGGATGGGCTCGGCCGCCGCGGCGCCGGCGGAGCTCGCGGCCGCGGCGGCCAGCGCGTCGGCCTCGGCCGGGACGGCTGAAGCCCCGGTCGTCGCGGCCGCCGCACTCGCCGCCGCCGCGCTCGAGGGCGCGAGCACCAGCTGCTCGAGCGCCTTCTCCGTCTCGGCCTTCGCGCTGACGGTGATGGGATAGACGATGCTGCCGGAGGTGACGCTGCCGGCGCCCGTCGTGACGTTGGCCTGGGTGATCGCCGTCGTGATCTGCGTGGGCGTCACGCCGAGGGCCGCGACCTCTTCCGGCTTCAGCTCGATGTTCAGCTGCATCTGCTGCACTCCCGAGAGAGTGACCGCCTGCACGCCCTCGATGGACTGCAACCGGGGTACCACGCGCGTGCCCAGCAGCGTCGCCAGCTGTTCGGGGGACAGGGAGGACGTCACCGCCAGCTGCACGACCGGCATATTGCCGAAGTTGAGCGTGGCGACCTCGGGAGCCATGGCGGTGGGGGGCAGCATCTGCTGCACGCCCGACACTGCCTGCTGGATCTCCGCCTGTCTGGCATCCATGTCCGTGCCGAACTCGTACTCGATGGTGATGATGCTCATCCCGTCGTTCGAGAACGAGTCGAACTCCTTGACGCCGCTCGAGGTCTTGATGGCCTGCTCGAGCGGCGTCGTGATGTTCCGCTCCACATCCTTGGGCGACGAGCCCTGGTCCACGGTCACCACCGTGAGGTAGGGGAAGGTGAGGTCGGGGATGAGCTCCTGTTTGAGGGACGGGATCGCGAAAGCGCCCACGAGGAGGACGGCCAGCACGGCCAGGCCGACGATGGAGCGGTTACGCAGGGAGATCTTCGTCAGCCAGCTCAAGAGGTGCCTCCATCGTCGAGGGTATCGGGACGTGCCTGGGGGCGCCCGGCCCGCCTGGCGGCGACGTGCGCCTGCCAGCGCGCCGTGAGCCCGGGGATCTCGGCTTTGAGGAAGTCGAGGAAGTCGCGCAGCTCGTGCAGCATCGCGTAGTTCGATTGGGACTGGTCCTTGTCGGCCACGAGGTCGAGGCTGCGGTCGACGAGTCGCCCCAGCGTGTCGAGGTGATCCAGCCGGAGGATGTGAGGAAGGTCTCCGGGCAGCGAGCGGTAGTAGTCGCCGCGTCGCCCGGGCTCGCTGACGCGCTCCACCATCCCCGTCTGCAGCAGGGAGCGAGCAGCGGAGCTCGCCGCCGCTTTGCTGACGCCGAGAGCGTCGGCGATCTGGGTGAGCGACTGCACGGGAGGATCGGCGAGCAGCAGCCAGGCCGAGATGCGCCCGTCCATGCGCGTGTGGCCCGTCTCCTCGAACAGCAGGCCGTATTCCTCCGCCAGCAGCCGGAGCTGCCGGAGTCTCTCGCGATCGTCCACACTCGCCTCCGCCCCTGAGTACACAACGTCAGCGACGTAAGTTACAGAGTGAACGTAAGCTCTGCAACCTGGCCGCCGCGTCGCTGGGACAGCGCCGGTCGGGCGCCGTCCGGCGACCTCCTCAGCCGACGCCGGCGAGGTCCGCGAGGCGGTCCGCCACCGTGCGCGCCCGTTCGCGGACCGTCAGCAGCTCGAGCCAGCGGGAGGGGATGGCGGACTCGCCGTAGGCAGCTCCGGCGAGTGCGCCGGTGACGGCGCCCGCCGCGGTCGCGTCGTTGCCCATGTTGACGGCGATGGTCACCGCGTGCTCGAAGTCGGCGGCGTGCAGGACGGTCCACAGGCCCGCCTGGAGTGTGTCGAGCACGTACGAGGAGCTGACGATCTCCTCGGCCTCGGCGCTGGGGGTGTCGCGCAGGATGGCGCTGATGCGCTTGTCCTCGTCGTCGAAGGTGTCCGCGATGGCGGCGACGTCCGCGGCGAGGTCGCCGTGCAGCGCCGCGGTGAGCAGGTCGTTGAAGGCGGCGCACGACCAGCCGGCGAGCCGGTCGAAGTGAGTCAAGGTCGACTCGCGGAGCGACAACTCGTGCCTCGTGGGCGCGTCGCCGCTGTACAGGAGTCCGATGGGAGCGCAGCGGATCAGGCTGCCGTTGCCCGCCGTCGGCCCGCCGAGGATCTCGAACGCACGCCGGGAGGCGACGTCCCAGTGCGTGCCCGAGCGGTAGCTGAGGAGGGCGGCGCGCACGGTGAGGCTGACGTAGCGCGGCTGGCCCCCGAACCAGGCGTCGTAACGCTCGATGATGTCCTCGGGCTCGAAGCCGCCGTGGTCGGCGAGGCTCTCGGCGAGACACAGCATCATCTCCGTCGCGTCGGTGATCTCGCCGGGTGCCGCGCCGTAGACCCCGCCGCCGAGCATCTCGGTGATGACGCCGTACTTCTCGACGACCTGCTCGGCCGTGAGGAACTCGGCCGGAGCGCCCAGCGCTTCGCCCGCGGCGAGGCCGAGCAGCGCGCCGCGATAGCGGTCGCGCAGGACGTCGGGAGGCGGCGAGGCGCTCACGCGAGCAGGTCTCGAGCGAGGCGCTCGAAGAAGAGGACCTGGTAGGTGACGTCCTCGACGAGGATGCGCTCGTCGGGCTCGTGGTCGCGGCCGCCGTCCATGGCGTGGAAGCTCTCGGCGAGGAATGGAGCGAAGCCGTAGGCCACGCAGTCCGGGAACGCCTCGCGCAGCCAGCGGGAGTCGGTGAAACTGCTGGAGCACATCGGCGCGAGGACGGCGTCGGGGACGTCGCGGCGCAGCACGCGCGCGATGCTCTCGCTCAGCGGGGTCGGCTCCGGCGACGCGTTCGGGGTGGTGACGTCGACCCACTCGAACTCCCACTCGATGCCGAGAGGATCGAGCACGGTCGCGACGTGGTCGCGCACGTCGTCCGGGCTCATCTCGGGAAGGATGCGGCAATCGATGCACGCTTCGGCGCGCGTGGGGATGACGTTGACCGCCTTGCCGGCGGCGAGCACCGTGGGGGTGAGCGTGGCTCCGAGGAGCGGCTCGACGAGCCCGGCCACGACCGGGTCGAGGCGGCGCAGCTCGGCGCCGGCGGCGCGCGCGGTCTGCGGATCCTTGAGGCGCGCGCGCAGCCCGGCGTCGGGGACGAGGACATCGATGAACCGCGCCGTGGTGCCGGAGACGATCGCCGGCGGGTCGGAGAGACCGAGTGCCGAGACGGCGCGGGCGAGATCGATGACGGCGCTGTGTTCCTTCTCGGGCACGGACCCGTGCCCGCCGCGTCCGCGGGTCCGGATACGGAACTGCGCGAAGGCCTTCTCGCCGACGGCCAGCAGAAAGACCTTGCGCCCGTCGACGGGCAGCCAGAGCCCGCCCATGCCCTCGTTGAGGCAGTAGTCGGCGCGAAGCGCGTCCGGGCGGTGTTCGCACAGCCACTGGACGCCGCAGAACTCGCCGTCCTCCTCGTCGGCCGTCGCCGCGTACTTGACGGTGCCGGCGAAGCTCGCGCCCGAGCGCTTGAGCCGGGCGAGGGCCACCGCTTCGGCGGCCACCTGGTTCTTCATGTCGGTGGCGCCGCAGCCCCATACGTAGCCGTCCTTGACGACGCCTGCGAACGGCGGGACGCTCCACTCACCCGCATCCGCGGGCACGACGTCGAGGTGGCCCATCATCGTCAGGACCGGACCGGGACGATCACCGTCAAGGCGGGCGATGAGGCTCTGCCGGTCCGGCAGTTCGCCGGTGAGCTCGCTCGCGATGCCGGCGTCGGCGAGGTAGTCCCGCACCACGAGGGCGGCGGCGGTCTCGTTGCCGTTGGTCGAGTCGACACGCAGGAGTGCGGTGAACAGGTCCAGCACTTCGTCCTCGAGCGTCTGCCAGTCGTGCTCATCCAGGCCGTAGCGGACCACGGTCACCATCCTCGCGCAGGGGATCGGAGCGACTTCTTCACGGCCATGATAGCCGTCCGTGCCTCGGCCCGCGAGCCCCGTGGGCTCGCGCCGGGCGTGCGGTCACTCGCGCGTCCGGGCCGCCGCTCGGGTATCGCCGTCATCGGGGCCGGCACGGCCGGCCGTCCACGACCCGGGGCTCTGCGCCCGGATCCGCGAGAGCGGCGACCCAGCCCCTTCAGCCGAGCTCCAGCTGTGTCTGCGGGGGTCTCGTCCCCACGCCCAGCAGGTGGGCCATGCGGCGGGCGTTCTGCATGCCCCAATCCTCGTAGTTGTTGTTGAAGAGGACGTGCACGGTCCCGGCCTGACTGGCGAGCTCACTGATGCGCGGGACCCACTCCTCGAGCTCGTCGTCGCTGTAGAGGTACTTGAAGCGGTCGGAGGCGACCCGGGTCCTGGCATCCCAGGTCTCGGCGTTGCGGCCGTGCAGGCGGACGACGGCGAGCGGGGCGGTGACTGCCGCGATCGCCGGCGTGCTGGAGGAGAAGCCCTGGGGCTCGTCGACGCTGACGTACGCGAGCCCCGATTCCTCGAGGAGACCAAGCGTGCTCACGGCCGACCCATCGTCCATCCACCCTCCGCCGCGGAACTCCACGGCGATGGGCCAGCCGGGCAGGCGCTCCGGAAGCGCGCGCAGGTAGTCGGCGTGATCACGCGAGCGGACGAACCACGGCGGGAACTGGAAGAGCACGGCGCCGAGCTTGCCGGCGGCGGCGAGCGGCTGGAGCGCGTCGCGGTGCAGCTCCCACAGGCGCTCGAGCTCGGCGGCCGGGACGTCCCGGGCGTAGACGTTCCTCTTGGCCCGGGCCTCGTCGGCGAGCGCCTCGAGCAGCCGCCGGGGGAGGCGGTCGACCCGCGCCGGATGGTGCGTGAGGAGGCCGAACGCCTTCACATTGAAGACGAAGTCGTCGGGGGTGCGCGCCGCCCAGAGCACGCTGTTGCGCGCGGACGGCGGCGCGTAGTACGTGGAGTCGACCTCCACGATGCCGAACTGCGCGGCGTAGTGGCGCAGCCGCGCCTCGGGGCTGGTGACACCGGGCGGGTAGAAGCGCCCGCAGGCGATCAGGGTCGGGTCGGTCCAGGAGCAGCTGCCGACGAGGATGCGTGCGGGCATCGTGGCCTCCGGGTCGGGGTCGGGATGATTGCGCGGTGCAGCAACGTTGTACCACCCTTGCGCCCGGGCCTATACTGCTGGCAGCGATCCAGTCGGCGCCACGGTCTCTGCAGACCACGGCCTCGGGCTTCAGGAGGCAGATGAAGGGGGCGCCGCCGATGGGCGGGCTACGCAGATCGACGGCCCGCCCATCGTCATGCGAGACGTCGGGGAGGCCCCACGGGCTCGCGTTGACCACACGGGTCGGCAGAGCCTATACTCGCACTCCCTCAGTGTCGGAATGGCGGAATTGGTAGACGCGCTAGGTTGAGGGCCTAGTGAGGGTATAACCTCATGGGGGTTCAAGTCCCCCTTCCGACACCACCCTCCTCCACCGCATCGTCGGCCTGTCCAGGTCGCCTCCGGCGTTCGCTCGCCGGATTGCGCCTCCCGCGTCCTCGTGCTTCCTCGCGTCGTCCTGCAGCGGGCTCAGAGACCTGCCCACAGCGGCAGGCCCGTGACGGCGTCGAACTCCCGCTCGAGCGGTTCGCCGACGAGCTCCTGCAGGATCAGCTCGCAGGCGAAGAGGACACAGCCCGGCGCGACGTGCCCGCCGAGGCAGCCCCCGTCGTGACCCGCCAGGGTGGCGTGCGCGTGCACGGCGGTCGCGCCGTCGCGTCGAGAGACGTTGCCGAGGAGGGCGACGAGCTCCACAGGCGTGTCGATGGCGAACTCCCCGTACTCGTGCGACGCCTGGTCGTAGAAGGCGAGGCGGGCGCGCTGGAGGGCGCCGATGCCGCGCAGCTCCGCCGCCTCCATGCCGTGCGCGTCCGCGACCGCGGCGATCTCCTGCAGCAGGTCGCCGCCGTGCGTGAGGCGGGCGACGATGCGACGCCCGCGCGCGTATTCTCGTGCTCCCATGGTCGACGACCTCCCCATCGCGACGGCCGGCCGCATGCCGGCTCTCCGGCGCGAGTGTACAACCCCGGGCCCCGGCACGGCGCCGCGCAGCCGTGTAGTGCTCCAGGCTCGAGGGTATGAGCCCCTTGGGCCGCGGCAGAGGCCCGCGACAGACGATCGTGGAGGCACCATGAGCGAGACCATCATCCCCCGTCACCCGGGAACCGGTGACGTGCAACAGTGGCGCGCGGACTTCGACGAGCTCGAACTGCGCATGGACGCCCTACGGCAGGCGTTCACCGAGGGCGTCCGGTCGTTCGCCATGACGGACGAGATCGTGGAGCGCATCCACGCGCGCTTCGACGATGTCGGCGAGCAGGTGCACAGGATGCACTGCACCTACCCCTTCGGCGGGTCGCCCGGGCAGGAAGCGTGCCGCTTCGAACCGCCGGTCACCTATGAGAGCGACGCCCGGCCCTCGCCCCGGAACTGACCCATCCGTGACGCACGAGGACCGACGAGTCAGCACGGAGCTGCGCGGCGACGTCTGTGTGATCCACTGCGGCGGCATCGCCGGCGGGCGCCTCGCGGCGGACCTGCCCGGCGAGGTCGGCCGCTGCCTGGGTACAGGTGCTACGGCCGTCGTGGTCGACCTGGACCCCTGGGAGCCCATCGACGACCAGGGCCTCGGGGCGCTGCAGACGGCGGCGCAGGCCTTCCAGAAGGCCGGCGGCGAGCTCGTCGTGGCCGTGGAAGAGCCGGAGGCCCGCGAGGCGCTGGCCGGAGCCGGTCTGATGCGCGCCGTGCCGCCGGCCCCCGGCGCGCCGAAGGGCGAGCACGACGCCCCGGCTCGCCGCGACGACCACCCTCGCTGGGAGCACGAGTTCAGCTTCCCGGCGACCACGAGGCAGCTGCGCGCGGCGCGGCGCCGCGTCGCCGCCTTCGCCGAAGTGGCCGGGCTCGAGGGTGAGGACCTCTTCGAGCTCAACGTCGCCGTCGCCGAGGCGCTCGCCAACGCCGTGCTGCACGGCTCTCCGGCCGGGGCCGACGACGACGTGCACGTGCGCTTCTTCTGCTACGACGACGAGGTCGCGGTGGAGGTCGTCGACGTCGGCGCCGGCATGGACGCGTCGCCCATCTGTGCGCCTTCACCGGCGGCGACCAGCGGGCGCGGCATCCACTTCATGCGCGCCCTCGCCGACGCGGTGCAGTACACCTGCGGTCCGCTCGGCACGAGGGTGCTGCTCGTGAAGCAGCGATCGTGACCCGAGGCGGGGCCGCTCCCGCCCGCCGCAGAGCGCGACGGGCGCGGGCCGCCGGGTGACGTAGAATCCCGGCATGACCGACTCCAGCCTTCACGACCGGCTCTTCCTGCTCGACGGCAGCAGCCTGGCGTTCCGCGCCTTCTTCGCGCTGCCGGAATCCATCGCCACGCAGACCGGGCAGCCCACCAACGCCCTGTTCGGCCTCAGCCAGATGCTCCTCAAGATCGTCTCCGAGTACCGCCCGGCGAGCATCGTGGTCGCCTGGGACGCTCGCGAGAAGACCTTCCGTGACGAGCTGTACGAGCACTACAAGGCGCAGCGCCCGCACATGCCCGAGGCTCTCTCGGCGCAGTGGAGCCTGCTGCCGGAGCTCATGGAGGCGTTCGGCATCGCCAACCTGGTCAAACCGGGCTACGAGGCCGACGACATCCTCGGCACGCTCGCCGAGGAGGCGAAGCGGCAGGGCATCGCGTCGATCGTCGTCACCGGCGACCGCGACGCCATGCAGGTCGTCGACGAGGACATCTGGGTGATGAGCACCGGCCGCGGTGTCACCGACGTCAAGATCTACACGCCGGCGGCCGTGGTCGAGCGCTTCGGGGTGACTCCGGCGCAGATCCCCGACTACATCGGCCTCAAGGGCGACTCGTCCGACAACATCCCGGGCGTGCCCGGCATCGGCGAGAAGACGGCCGCCCAGCTGTTGCAGCAGTTCGGCTCCATCGACACGCTGTACGCGAGGCTGGACGAGGTCAAGTCCGACAAGCGGCGCGCCGTGCTCGCCGAGCACGAGGACGCGGCGCGGCTCTCCCTTCAGCTCGCGACGATGGTGCTGGATGTGCCGCTCGAGCACGATCTCGTGGAGCTGGTGAAGCGCGGCGGGTACGCCCTGCCCGTGGAACGGGTGGAGGCCGTCTTCGAACGCTTCGAGTTCCGCAACCTCCGTCGGCGGCTGCATGAGATCGCCGGCGGAGCTGCCGCGCCGGCGGCCGTGCCCGTGGCCGGAGCCGCGGGCGGACCGCGCGTGCGACTGGCCCCCGAGCCGGACGTCGGCCCATTGGCCGCCATGCTCGAGAAGGGCGAGGCCGCGCTCGGCTTCGAGCCGCGCGGCGACGGGGACGGCCTCGCGGTCGCCGCTCACGCCGGTGGCGACGCCTGCCTCGTGGCGCCCGCGGACGCCGGCAGGGTCGCCGCCCTGTGGCTGCTGGCCGCGCACGCCGTGGTGCACGACGCCAAGTCCCAGCCGGGCTTCGTCCACGCTGCGGTCGGCCCGGCCTTCGACACCGCGGTCGCCGCCTATCTCCTGGCGCCCGAGCGCCCGGAGAAGGAGCGGGGCCTCTTCGCCCTTGCCGGGGCCGACGACGGCGCGCTGCTCGTGGAGGGACCGGCGGCCGAAGCCGCCGCGGCCACGCGCGCCACCCTCACGTGGCGCGTGGCCGCGGCCCAGCGGCCGCGCCTCGTCGAGCTCGGCCTCGAGCGGCTCTTCCGCGAGGTCGAGCTCCCGCTCGTGCGCGTGCTCGCCCAGATGGAGGCCGCCGGCGTCAAGATGGACCCGTACCGGCTGGGCGAGATCACCGCCCGGGTGCGCGACCGCATCGACGAGCTCGGCGACGTGATCGTGCGGCTCGCCGGCGGCCCGTTCACCATCGGCTCGCCGCAGCAGCTGGCCGAGGTGCTCTTCGGTCGCCTCGGCCTGGAGCCGGCGCGGAAGGGCAAGACCGGGTTCTCCACCGACGCCCGGGTGCTGAGGGGGCTGCGCGACCAGCACCCGATCGTCCCCGCGGTCGAGGAGTGGCGCGAGCTCACCAAGCTGCTGAACACCTACCTCGAGCCCCTGCCCGAGCACATCGACGCCGTCACCGGGCGCGTGCACAGCACCTTCAACCAGCTCGTCGCCGCGACCGGGCGTCTCTCCAGCAACAACCCGAACCTGCAGAACATCCCCGTGCGCACGCAGCTCGGCGCCGAGATCCGGGGGTGCTTCATCGCCGAGGACGGGCACAAGCTGGTCGTCGCCGACTACTCGCAGATCGAGCTGCGCCTGATGGCCTCGCTCTCGCAGGAGCCGGCGCTCCTCGACGCGTACCACCGCGGCGAAGACGTGCACCGCGTCACCGCCGCCGCCGTGGCGGGGATCCCGGTGGAGGAGGTCACCAAGCAGCAGCGCGAGCACGCCAAGGCGACCAATTTCGGCATCATGTACGGGCTCTCGGCGTTCGGCCTCTCGGAGCAGGTCGACATACCGGTCGACGAGGCGCGCGCCTTCATCGAGGCGTACTTCGCCAAGTACCCGCGCGTGCAGGCCTTCCGCGAGCGCGTCATCGCGCAGGCCGCGCAGGACGGCTACGTGACCACCCTGTTCGGGCGCCGCCGGGCGGTCCCCGAGCTGCGCTCGTCCAACTTCCGCACGCGGTCGCTGGGCGAGCGGCTGGCGGTGAACACCATCCTGCAGGGCACGGCGGCCGACATCATCAAGGTGGCCATGGTCAGCGTCGGTCGCGAGCTCGAGAGCCGCGGCCTCGCGTCGCGGCTGGTGCTGCAGGTGCACGACGAGCTCGTCCTCGAGTGCGTCGAGGAGGAGGTCGACGAGTGCCTGCCGCTGCTGCGCGACGCGATGTGCGGCGCGCTCGACCTCGACCCGCCGCTCGAGGTCGAGACCGGTGTCGGCGACGACTGGGTGGCGGCGAAGGCCTGACGGCCGCGCCGCCCGCCGGCCTCATGCGGCCCCTCGTCGCGCTCAGTCTCGCATTCGTGCTATACTCCGCTGGTTTCGGCCCGCTGCGGTCCGCGGGCCTTTCCCATCTGTAAACGACGGACCGCATACGTGACCGGGAGGCAACGACACCACATGGCAGACAAACCTATCGACACACAGCTACTGGCAGCGAACGACCCCAGGATCGTCGAGGGCAGCGAAGGCTACCTCATCGAGGTGGACGGCGAGGTCATCCCCAACTACGACCTCACGCTCACCAACTTCAGCGAAGGCGACATCGTCACCGGCAGCGTGGTGCGCATCGACAAGGACGAGGTCCTGGTCGACATCGGCTACAAGTCCGAAGGCGTGATCCCGGTCAACGAGCTGAGCATCCGCAAGAACGTCAACACCTCCGAGGAAGTCGCTCTCGGCGAAGAGATCGACGCCCTCGTGATGACCAAGGAAGACGCCGACGGGCGCCTCATCCTCAGCAAGAAGCGCGCCAAGTTCGAGAAGGCCTGGAAGCGCATCGAGGGCGCGTTCGAGAGCGGCGAGCCGGTCACCGGCACCGTGATCGAGGTCGTCAAGGGCGGCCTCATCCTCGACCTCGGCGTGCGCGGGTTCCTGCCGGCCTCGCTGGTCGACATCCGCCGCGTGCAGGACCTCCAGGAGTACGTGGGCCAGGAGCTCAACTGCCGCGTCATCGAGATGAACCGCAACCGCAACAACGTGGTCCTCAGCCGCCGCGCCGTCCTCGAGGAGGAGCGCAAGGAGGTCCGCCAGCAGATCATCGACGAGCTCAACGTGGGCGACATCGTCGAGGGCACGATCAGCAACATCGTCGACTTCGGCGCGTTCGTCGACCTCGACGGCATCGACGGCCTCATCCACATCAGCGAGCTCAGCTGGACGCACATCAACCACCCGTCCGAGGTGCTGCAGGTCAACCAGAAGGTCAAGGTCAAGGTGCTCGACATCGACCGTGACCGCCAGCGCATCAGCCTCGGTCTCAAGCAGACCCAGGAAGACCCGTGGCAGAAGATCGTCGCCCAGCACAAGGTCGGCGACGTGGTCGACGGCCGCGTCACCAAGATCGTCGCTTTCGGCGCCTTCGTGGAGATCTACGAGGGCATCGAGGGCCTCGTGCACATCAGCGAGCTGGCCAACCGTCACGTCGAGCGTCCCGACGAGGTCGTCTCGGTGAGCCAGACCGTCCAGGTCAAGATCATCGAGGTCGACTCCGAGCGCCGGCGCCTCAGTCTCAGCATCAAGCGGGTCGACGGCGACAACGTCAAGCCGCTGCGGCCGATCGAGCCCGAGCCGGAGGCCGTCGAGGAGGCCGAGGAGGTCGTCGCCGAGGCTGAGGCCGAGGTCGAGGCAGAGGCCGAGATCGTGGAGGCGGCCGCAGAGGTCGCCGAGACTCCCGACGAGGTCGAGGCCGTCGCCGAAGCGGCGGAGGTCGTCGAGGCCGAGGCGGAGGTCGTCGAGGCCGCGGCCGAGGCCCTCGTCGAGGAGCACGAGCCTGAGCTCGGCCTGAGCGACGACGTCTTCCCGGCGGGCGCCGCGGCGGACGACGAGGAGACGGCGGCCGATCCTGCCCAGGAGTCTTCCGAGGCCTGACCAGGCGTGACGGGGGCGGCGGCGCTACGGGCCGCCGCCCCCGCCCTGCGCCCGGGACGACGATGACCGCACCGCGAACCAGCATCCCCCTGCTCGGACTGACCGGCGGCATCGGCTCGGGCAAGTCCACGGCACTCGCCTACCTGCACGAGCTCGGCGCCGCCGTGATCTCGAGCGACGACGTCGTGCATGGGTTGTACTCCATCGCCGAGGTCGTCGACCGGATCCGCGCTCACTTCGGCGCCGAGGTCGTCGACGGCGCCGGCGGTGTGAGCCGGCCGGCGCTTGCCGGCATCGTCTTCGCCGACGAGGCGGAGCTGCGCTGGTTGGAGGACCTCCTGCACCCCTACGTCCGTCGGGCCGTCGACGACTGGGTCATCGCGCAGCACAAGGTCAGGCCGCGACCCGCTCTCCTGGTCGTCGAGGTCCCGCTCCTGTTCGAGACGGGGTTCGTCGACCGCTTCGACCTCATCATGCTGATCACGGCGCCCGACGAAGTGCGCCGCCAGCGCCTCACGGCGAAGCTCACGGAGACCGAGTTCAGCCGCCGGCTGGCCCAGCAGATGCCGGAGGACCAGAAGATCGCGCGCAGCCACTTCGTCTTCGCGAACACGGGCACGCGCAAGGAGTTGCGGGACTTCCTGGGGCAGGCAGTGGCGAGCATCCTTGCCGGTGAGCGGCCTGCCGCAGGGGGCGGCGCCGGAGAGCGCATCGCGTGAGGCGCCTCGTCCTCGTCGTCCTGGCGGTCGCCGCGCTCGGAGCGGCGATCGGCGTCGCGCGCTGGTCCGCTCCGCTGTTCGGCGCCTCGAAGACCCCGTCGTGGTACGCCAGGGCGGTGTACCCGCTCGACCACGCCGGCGCGATCCGTGCCTCCGCGCGCCGCAACAGCCTCGATCCGGCGCTCGTGGCCGCGGTCATCTACGCGGAGAGCCGCTTCGACGAGCACGCGCGATCGCCGCAGGGGGCCGTCGGGCTCATGCAGGTCCTTCCCGCGACGGCCGAGCAGATCGCCCGCGAGACCGGGGGAGTCGCCTTCACCGTCGCGGACCTCGAGGATCCCGCGGTGAACATCCGCTATGGCTGTTACTACCTCCGCAATGCCTTGGACTTCTTCGACGGCGACCTGCGCGCCGCCGTCGCCTCGTACAACGCGGGAGTGGGCGCGGTGTCGGAGTGGCGTGCCGAGGCGGCCTCTCAGGGCCGCCCACTGCGAGTCGCGGACATCCCGTATCCGGAGACGAGGGCGTACGTCGGCAGCGTCCTTGAGGCGCGACGGGTATACCGTGATACGTACGGTGAGCGTCTGCGCGCCGCGGCCGGGACCGGGTGAGTCGCCGGTCGCGACTCCGGCGGCCGTCCCGCGGCGCCTTGCGAACACCTGTTCGTATTGGTAGAGTCGAGGGCGCATGAGTGATTTCAGGATCCAGGCTTCCTACGGCCTCACCGGCGACCAGCCGGAGGCCGTCGCCGCACTCAGCGAAGGGGTGATCCGCGGGGATCGCTTCCAGACGCTGCTCGGCGTCACCGGCTCCGGCAAGACCTTCACCATGGCCAACGTCATCGAGAGGGTGCGCAAGCCGACGCTCGTCATCGCGCACAACAAGACGCTGGCCGCCCAGCTGTGCAACGAGTTCCGCGAGTTCCTGCCCGACAGCGCCGTCGAGTACTTCGTGAGCTACTACGACTACTACCAGCCCGAGGCCTACGTGCCGGCGCAGGACCTCTACATCGAGAAGGACTCGTCCATCAACGACGAGATCGACCGCCTGCGGCACGCTGCCACGACGTCGCTCTTTCTCCGCCGCGACGTGGTCATCGTCGCCAGCGTGAGCTGCATCTACGGCCTGGGCTCGCCCGAGGATTACCTCGAGAAGATGGTGCTCGTGCAGGTCGGTCAGACGGTCGAGCGCGACGAGATGCTGCGCAAGCTCGTCGACATCCAGTACGCGCGTAACGACTTCGAGCCCGCGCGCGGCAAGTTCCGCGTGCGCGGCGACTCGGTGGAGATCTGGCCCGCCTCACAGGACACCGCCATCCGCGTCCAGTTGTGGGGCGACGAGGTCGAGCAGATCGTGAGCTTCGACCCGGTGAGCGGCGAGGTCCTCGAGAAGCCCTCCCACGCCGCCATCTACCCGGCCACGCACTTCGTCACCAACGACCCGGCCGTCGAGCGCTCCCTCGTCGAGATCCGTCGCGAGATGGACGAGCGCTGCGCCTGGTTCGAGGAGCACGGCAAGGTCCTCGAGGCCCATCGCCTCCGCCAGCGCACGCAGTACGACATGGAGATGCTGCGCGAGATGGGGTATTGCAGCGGTATCGAGAACTACTCCCGCATCCTGCTGGGCAAGGAGCCGGGGGCCACGCCGAACTGCCTGCTCGACTACTTTCCCGACGACTTCCTCTGCTTCGTGGACGAGTCGCACATGTCGCTGCCGCAGATCCGCGCCATGTCGGAGGGCGACAAGTCGCGCAAGCAGCAACTGGTGGACTATGGCTTCCGCCTTCCCAGCGCCCTCGACAACCGTCCGCTGCGCTTCGCCGAGTTCCTCGACAAGGTGCCGCAGCTCATCTTCGTGAGCGCCACCCCGGGCGAGTTCGAGCTGGCCAACAGCGTGAACATCGCCGAGCAGATCATCCGCCCCACCGGCCTCGTCGACCCCGAGGTCCAGGTGCGGCCCACCGAGGGCCAGATCGACGACCTCATGAACGAGATCCGCCGGCGAGTCGACAAGGACCAGCGCGTGCTCGTCACCACGCTCACCAAGCGCATGGCCGAGGACCTCACCGACTACCTGCTCGAGAACGGCTTCAAGGTGCGCTACCTGCACAGCGAGGTCGACACCCTGGAGCGCATCCAGATCGTGCGCGACCTGCGGTTGGGGGAGTTCGACGTCCTCGTGGGCATCAACCTCCTGCGGGAAGGGCTCGATCTCCCCGAGGTCACGCTGGTCGCCATCCTCGACGCCGACAAGGAGGGCTTCCTGCGCGGCCAGACCAGCCTCATCCAGACCATCGGCCGCGCGGCCCGCAACATCGACGGCACCGTCATCATGTACGCGGACAAGGTCACGGCGGCGATGGAGGCGGCGATCGGCGAGACGGACCGCCGGCGCACCAGGCAGACGGCGTACAACCGCGAGCACGGCATCACACCGGTGAGCGTGATGAAGGGCGTCAGCGACATCTCCACGATGATGAGCGACGCGGCGGCCGTCCCCACCAAGGGCCGCCGCGCCGCCAAGGCCGTGGCCAAGAAGATGGCCATGCCGCGCGCCGACCTCGAGAAGCTCCTCGCGAGCCTCGAGGCCGAGATGTTCGAGGCGGCCGACCAGCTCAAGTTCGAGTACGCCGCCAAGCTGCGCGACGAGATCAAGGAGCTCAGCAAGGAGCTCGTGCGGAGAGGAGAAGCAGTTGGCTGACGCCATGCACCTGCAGCGGCTCATCGCCGCGGCGGAGGACCTCGGCGCCGATCGGGCCGCGCCGGTGCCGGCCGCGGCGGTCATCGTCGACGAGCGCGTCAACCTCAAGTGCCGCGTGCCTCTCTGTTCCGGCTACGGGCACAACCTCATGTGCCCGCCGGTGGTCATGCCGCCGGCGGAGACGCGCGGCGTGCTCGCGAAGTACGGCGACGCGCTGGTGGTCCAGCTCGACATACCGCTCACCCAGGACTGCGTCGACGAGCAGCTGAACGGGCGCACGTACGCCGAGGCCAGGTCGGACGCCGACCAGATCACGGGGCTGAGAGAGAGCCAGAACCGCTTCGCCCGTCTCATGACCGACCTGGAGCGGGCCGCCTTCAAGCTCGGCTACCGGTACGCCGCGGCCTTCTCGGGTGGCGAGTGCGTGCTCTGTGACGAGTGCGTGGGGCAAGGGTCCGGCGAGGCGTGCCGGCACCCCTTCGAGGCCAGGCCGTCCATGGAGGCCGTGGGCATCGACGTCGTCGCCACGGCCGAGGCGGCCGGCCTCAGCGTCGAGCTGCCGGCCGAGGACCATCCGGCCTGGACCGGCCTTCTCCTCATCGATTGAGAGCATGACCAGCGACCTCATCATCACCGGCGCCCGCGAGCACAACCTCAAGGACATCTCCCTGAGGCTCCCGCGCGACCGCTTCATCGTCATCACCGGCCTCTCCGGCTCGGGCAAGTCGTCTCTCGCTTTCGACACCATCTACGCCGAGGGCCAGCGCCGCTACGTCGAGAGCCTCTCGGCGTACGCGCGCCAGTTCCTCGGCCAGATGGACAAGCCGGACGTCGATTCCATCGAGGGGCTCTCGCCGGCCATCTCCATCGACCAGAAGACGACCTCACGCAATCCCCGGTCCACCGTCGGCACCGTCACCGAGATCTACGACTATCTGCGTCTGCTGTACGCGCGCATCGGGCACCCGCACTGCCCGCAATGCGGCAAGCCCATCTCCGGGCAGAGCGTGCAGCAGATCGTCGACCACATCTGCGAGCTGGAGCCGGGCACGCGGTTCAGCGTGGTCGCCCCGGTCGTCCGAGGCCGCAAGGGCGAGTACGGCAAGCTCTTCGAGCAGCTGCGCGCGGATGGGTTCACGCGCGTGCAGGTCGACGGCGAGGTACGGGAACTCGAAGAGCAGAGCGCCCTCGACAAGAAGTACAAGCACGACATCGCCGTCGTCGTCGACCGCCTGGTGATGAAGGAGGGCCTGCGGCGGAGGCTCACCGACTCCATCGAGACCGCCGCCGCCTTGGCCGACGGTCTCGTCGATGTCGAGCTCGCCGGCGACGACCCGCGCACCCTCACCTTCAGCGAGAAGTTCGCCTGCGTCCACTGCGGCATCTCCCTGCCCGAGATCCAGCCGCGCATCTTCAGCTTCAACAGCCCGCACGGCGCGTGCCCTGCCTGCCACGGCCTGGGGTTCACCCAGGAGATCGATCCCGACCTCGTGGTGCCCGACGGCTCCATCAGCATCGACCAAGGCGCTCTGCTCCCGTACGGCCAGCTCTCCTTCGGTTGGCTCGAGCAGGTCTTCGAGAGCATCGCCAAGACCTTCGGGGTCGACACGAGCGTGCCGTGGGACGACATGCCGGAGGAGCAGCGGGACCTGTTCCTCTCCGGGACCGGCAAGGAGCGCATCCCGCTGAGCTACCGCAACTACCAGGGGCGCATGCGCCACTACACCTCGAGTTTCCCCGGCATCATCAAGCACCTGCAGCGGCGCTTCGCCGAGACCGAGTCCGAGCAGGTCCGCCAGAAGATCGAGGAGTACATGGCGGACCGGCCGTGCCCGGAGTGCAGGGGGGCACGGCTCAAGCCCACGAGCCTCGCGGTCACCGTCGGCGAGCGCAACATCCACCAGTTCACGCTCATGAGCGTGCGGGAGGCGCTCGGCTTCCTGGGCGACCTGTCGCTCACCGACACCGAGCGCCTCATCGGCGGCCGCGTGATCAGGGAGATCGGCGAACGGCTGCGCTTCCTCAGCGACGTCGGCGTCGGCTATCTCACGCTGCAGCGCGCCTCCGCCACCCTCTCCGGCGGCGAGGCGCAGCGCATCCGCCTCGCCACCCAGATCGGCTCGGCGCTGGTCGGGGTGCTCTACATCCTCGACGAGCCCAGCATCGGGCTCCACCAGCGCGACAACCGCCGCCTCATCGACACGCTGATGCGCCTGCGCGACCTCGGCAACACGGTGGTCGTGGTCGAGCACGACGAGGAGACCATGCGCTCGGCCGATCACATCGTCGACATGGGCCCGGGGGCCGGCGAGCACGGCGGCCGGGTGGTCGCCGAGGGCACGCCACAGCAGGTCATGGCCGACGCGGGGTCGCTGACCGGCGACTTCCTCGCCGGACGCCGGCGCATCGAGCTGCCCGGTCAGCGGCGCATGCCGCTCCAGTGGTTCACGGTGCGCGACGCGCGCATGCACAACCTGCGCGGCATCGACGTCTCGTTCCCGCTCAGCGCCTTCACCTGCGTCACCGGCGTCTCGGGCTCGGGCAAGTCCACACTCGTCAACGAGATCCTCTACAAGGGCATGGCGGCGCGCCTCAACCGCGGCACCAAGCTGCGCGCCGGCGACCACGCCGGCATCGACGGCGCCAAGCACCTCGACAAGGTCATCGACATCGACCAATCGCCCATCGGCCGCACGCCGCGCAGCAACCCGGCCACCTACACCGGCGTGTTCGACCACATCCGCCAGCTGTTCGCGCAGACCCCCGAGAGCAAGCTCCGCGGCTACAAGCCCGGCCGCTTCAGCTTCAACGTCAAGGGCGGCCGCTGCGAGACCTGCCGCGGCGACGGGCAGATCAAGATCGAGATGCATTTCCTGCCCGACGTCTACGTCCCTTGCGAGGCCTGCCACGGCAAGCGCTACAACCGGGACACCCTGGAGGTCTGGTACAAGGGCAAGAACATCGCCGAGGTGCTGGAGATGAGCGTCGAGGAGTCGGTCGAGTTCTTCGCCAACGTCCCGCGCATCGCGCGGCGCCTCAGAGCCCTCGACGAGGTGGGCCTCGGGTACATCAAGCTCGGCCAGCCGGCGACGACGCTGTCCGGCGGCGAGGCCCAGCGCGTCAAGCTCGCCTCGGAGCTCAGCAAGGTTGCCACCGGCAAGACCCTCTACATCCTCGACGAGCCGACCACCGGCCTGCACTTCGCCGACATCGACAAGCTGCTCGAGATGCTCCAGCGACTGGTCGACCAGGGCAACACGGTGGTGGTCATCGAGCACAACCTCGACGTCATCAAGAGCGCCGACTGGGTCATCGACCTGGGCCCCGAGGGCGGGGAAGAGGGCGGCGCGATCGTCGCGACAGGCACGCCGGAGGAGCTCGCCGGCCTGCCGGAGCTGTCGCACACCGGCGAGTTCCTCGCGCGCTCGCTCGCCGCGCAGGCGGCCGAGGCGCAGGAGGCCGGCGTCGGGTGAGCGGCGGCCCGGATCTCGTCGTGGTCGCCTCACCGCCGGACGGCGTCGGGGGGTCGATCCTGGCCTCGGCCCTCGAATCGGCCGGCATCCCGGTCACGGTCCGCGGCGGCGCACACTCGGGATGGCTGTTCCCCGGCGTAGGTGGCGGCCTCGGTGCGGTGCAGGTCCTGGTGCCGCGGGCCATGGCTGCGGACGCCCGCGCGATTCTGGACGAACTGGACGCCGGCGGATCATAGCGACACCGGTGGTTGCCGGGACCAGGCTTCACGAACTGCGACAGCACCCTTCCGGCTTCAGCCTCCTCGCGACGGACCTCGAGGCATCCGGCACTCCCCGTCCTTCGGGGATTCGGTCCGGAGCGGAGAGCGCAACGAGAAGAACGGCCTCGTCACCTCCTGGGGTGCGGGCGGCCCCGATGCCCGCCACCAGCTTCCGGCCACGTTTTCTCCTACGGGCTCCGGGAACCACTAGCGCAAGCGGTGGCTCGGGGCACGCGCTCACGGGTGAGCCTGCCGGCTCCGGCTACGGCTGGTCGCGGCACCCAGGAGGGGTATCGCGAGAGACAGGAGAGTCGACGAGATGAACAGCACCACAACGACAGTCATCGAGGTCAGCGACCTCGTCAAGGTCTACGGTGGCGCGATGCGTGCCGTGGACCACGTGAGCTTCGAGGTGGACCGGGGTGAGCTCTTCGGCTTCCTGGGTCCCAACGGGGCGGGCAAGACGACGACCATCCGCATCCTCTCCACGTTGCTCAGGCCGACGTCCGGCGCCGCTCGCGTCGCCGGGTACGACGTCGTCGACGACGCCGGCGAGGTGAGAAAGCGCCTGGGCCTCGCCATGCAGACCCCGACCCTCGACTCCTTCTCCACCGGCCGCGAGACGCTCGAGCTGGCCGGCCGGCTGCATCGCATCCCCAAGAGAGAGATCCGCAGTCGCACCGACGAACTGCTCGAGCTGATGGGCCTCGAGGCTGCCGCGAAGAAGCTCGCCGGAACGTACTCGGGTGGCATGAAGCGCCGTCTCGACCTCGCTGCCGCGCTCATGCACCGGCCCGAGGTCCTCATCCTGGACGAGCCCACCGAGGGCCTCGACCCGCAGAGCCGCACCGCGCTGTGGGAGGAGCTCGAGCGCATCAATGCCGAGGGGACGACGATGCTGCTCACGACCCACTACATGGAGGAGGCGGAGCGCCTCTGTTCGCGGCTGGCGATCATCGACAACGGCCAAGTGGTCGTCGAGGGCCGGCCGGAGGCGCTCAAGGCGGGAGTCGGCGCCGACACGGTGGTCGTCCAGCTCGGCCGGGGGAGCCGAGGGGCGAGCTCGTCCGCCGGCGAGCGGGTCGCTGCCTCGGCAGAGGCCGCGCCCGACGGCGACGGGGCGGGCAACGACGAGCGGACCGCGGAGTTCTGCCGGCTGTTCGAGGGCATGGTGCCCTGTGAGGCCGTGGCCGCGCACGACGGGAGCGTGACGCTGTCGGTGCCCGACGCGAGCGCCGCCGTCCCGGCGCTGCTCCGGCGGCTCGACGGCAACGGGCTGGACATCTCCGGCCTGCAGATGAGCCAGCCGAGCCTCGACGACGTGTTTCTGAAGTACACGGGCCGCCACATCCGGCAAGAGGCGGCCGACCAACCCATCATCATGGGGTTCTGACCATGAACGAGATCACCGCCTTCACCTACGACACCTACTGGTTGGGCCTGCGGACCACGCGGCGGTTCATCCGCGTGCCGGCCAACCTGATCAGCATCATCTTCTTCCCGCTCATCCAGCTGCTGGTCTTCAGCCAGCTCTTCAAGGACATCATCCAGCTACCGGCCTTCGCCACCGACAGCTATCTCGCCTACTTGGCGCCAGGGCAGGTCGTCTTCGCCTCGTTCCTCGCGGTGGGCTGGGCGGGCTACGGGATGCTCGTCGAGTACCGCACCGGCTACCTCGACAAGCTGCGTGCCACGCCCATAGCACGCAGCGCGATCCTCGCCGGCGAGATGGTGCCGCTGTTCTTCGAAGCGGCGTTCATCGCCGGCGTGATCCTCGGCGTGAGTCTGCTGCTCGGCGCCACGCTCGTGACCGGACTGGGGGGAATGCTGTTGATCCTCTTCCTCTCGGGCGTGTTCGGCCTTGCCTTCGCGGGGCTGAACTTCATGGCCGCCCTGCTCACCAGGAGCGAGCAGGCGGTCAGCGCACTGTCGCTGCTGATGTTCCCGGTGGTCTTCATGTCGACGGCCTTCGTGCCGGCCGACCTGATGCCGGGATGGATGCAGAGCCTCAACGACTACAACCCGGTCACGTACCAGATCGAAGCGATTCGCGCCCTGATGACCCAGGGCTTCGATTGGAGCGCCATCGGCGGCGCCCTGCTGGCCGACGCCATCGTCGGCGCCGTGCTGCTCACGGGCACGCTCTGGGCGTTCCGGCGGCTGGCGAAGTAGGGGCCTTGGGCGGCTCGGGGCCGGCGACGCTTCCGGCCCCGGGCCCGCCGAGGTCCTTGGGCGCCGGCGGTTCCGCGTGCAAGGCATCCGGGAGCGGACGGGAGGAGCGCCGGCGGGTGGCGATGCCGTGGGCGGTACAATCAGACTGATGACCGATCAGCCCCAGCGTCGCGACCGTCTCGACGACCTCCGCACGATCCTCAAGCGGATCCCCGACGAGCCCGGCGTGTACCGCTTTCTCGACGCCCAGGGCACCGTGCTCTACGTCGGCAAGGCCAAGGCGCTTCGCAAGCGCGTCGCGAACTACCTGCGCCCGGCGGCGACGCCGCACGGGCGCACCGGAGAGATGCTCTCGCAGGCCGCCGGCATCGACTGGGTGGTGACCGGCTCCGAGTCGGAGGCGCTCCTCCTCGAAGACAACTTCATCAAGGAGGAGCGCCCGCCGTACAACCTCCGCCTGCGTGACGACAAGAGCTACCCGTCCATCGAGGTCACGCTGAACGAGGAGTGGCCGCGGGTGCGCTTCTTTCGCGGCAGGCGCGTGCCCGGCAACCTGTATTTCGGGCCCTTCTCCAGCGCGCGGAAGGTACGCGACACGCTCGAGCTGATCGGCCGTATCTTTCCGTACCGCAAGTGCCGCGGCCCGCAGCCGGGCCGGCCCAGCGGGTCGCCCTGCCTGCAGTACTTCATCAAGCGGTCCCTGGGGCCGTGCGACGACCGCTGCACGCGCGACGAGTATCTGGGCGCCGTGAACCAGGCGATCGACTTCCTGCGCGGCCGACTCGGCGAGGTCGAGAGGGACATCGAACGCGAGATGGCGGCCGCCGCCAAGGCGCAGGAGTTCGAGAAGGCGGCGCTGCTGCGCGATCGGCTCGCCGCCGTGCGTCACGTCCACGAGCGTCAGTCGGCGCGGGTGGACGAGCGCGAAGCGCTTGACGTCGTGGGACTCTCGCTGGAGGAACCCGGCGCCAACGTGCAGGTGTTCCGGGTGCGCGACGGCGCCGTCGTCGACCGCCAGGCGTTCTACCTCGAGAACGCCGCCGGGCGTGACCCGGCCGAGGTGCTCGAGGAGTTCCTCCTCGAGTTCTACTGGGAGGGATCCGTCGTCCCGCCGGAGATCGTGGCGCCGCTCGAGGACGGCGCCGGGCTCGGCGCCGTCCTGGGCGCGCGGCGCGGTTCGAAGGTCTCGGTCCGTGCCGCCAAGCGCGGTCCCAAGCGGCGGCTCCTGGAGCTCGCCCAGCACAACGCAGACCTCGCCGCTCAGACCGAGTCCGAGCGCCTCGCGCGCACGTCGTCCTCGCGCATCGAAGCGCTCGAGCGGTTGCGCGACGGCCTGGCGCTGGACCGCCTGCCCCTGCGCATCGAGTGCTACGACATCTCCAACCTGGGCGAGCAGCACCCCGTGGGGTCGATGGTCGTGTTCGAAGGCGGCGTCCCCAAGAAGGCGCACTACCGCAAGTTCTCCGTGCGTGACGCGGTGGGGCAGGACGACTTCGCCATGATGAACCAGGTGCTGCGGCGGCGCTTCGAGCGTCGCAGCGACGACGCCGGCCAGTACGACGAGAGCTTCGCGACGCTCCCCGACCTCGTGGTCGTGGACGGCGGCAAGGGGCAGCTGTCGGCCGCCGTCGCGGCGCTCGAGGACGCCGGCGCCGACGTCGACATCGTCAGTCTCGCCAAGCAGCGCGAAGAGGTGTTCGTCCCCGGGCGGCGCGATCCCCTGCCGCTGCCGGTCGACGATCCCGGGTCGCTTCTGCTCCAGCGCGTCCGCGACGAGGCACACCGGTTCGCGGTGACGTACCATAGGCAGCGGCGCGACGCGGGCCTGCGCCGATCGCCCGTGTTCGACGAGCTGCCGCAGGTGGGCCCGGTGCGCCGGCGGCGCATCCTCGAGCATTTCGGCAGCCCGGAGCGGTTTCTGAGCGCCAGCCGGGAGGAGATCGAGCGCGTGCCGGGATTGCCACGCAAGGTCGCGAGGGAGATCTATGCGCACCTCCATAAGACCGGATGAGGTGGCCGGCCTCGGCCGGCTCACCGAAGAGACCTACGTCAGCCCGCTGGGCGTGGGCCACCTTCTGCTCGCCGGCGACCTGCCGATCGCGCTCGAGCTGCCGGACCGGCAGGCCTGGGCTCCCCCGGGCTACTGCGCCGGCAGCCGCTGGGTACTGAGTCTGGAGAGGTACTTCGCCGGCGAGCGGGTCTCGTTCGACCTCGACGTGGACGCCTACGCATGTGCGCACGGCTTCACCGGCTTCGAGCGCGACGTGTACCGGGCGCTGGCGCGGGTCCCGTACGGCGAAGCCGTGAGCTACCGCGACCTGGCCCGGGAGGCGGGTCGACCCAACGCGTATCGTGCGGTCGGCTCCGCCATGGCGCGAAACGAGCTCCCGGTGATCCTGCCGTGTCACCGGGTCATCAAGAACGACGGCCGGCTCGGCTTCTACGGCGACGACCCGGCCTGGAAGGAGCGCCTCCTGGCGCTCGAGGGCGTGCGTGTGGTGGGGGGGAGGGTCACGTGACCGAGGCGCTGCAGTTCGTGATCATCACGGGCCTCTCCGGGGCCGGGAAGTCCCAGGCGATGGACTCGTTCGAGGACGCGGGCTGGTTCTGCGTCGACAACCTGCCGCCGGAGCTGGTGCCGACGCTGGTCGACCTGTTCCGCCGTCAGGGCAGTAAGGTCGACCGCGTCGCCGTCGTCAGCGACGTCCGCGGCGGCGAGTACTTCGGCGCCCTGGAGCAGCTGCTGGACGAACTCCACGAGCGTGGCGTCGAGTACACGCTCGTGTTCCTCGAGGCGTCCAACGAGGCGCTGGTCCGCCGCTTCAAGGAGACGCGCCGCCGCCACCCGCTGGCGGCCGGCGGCAGCGTCATCGACGGCATCCGCAAGGAGCGCCAGCGGCTCGCCGGTCTGCGCGAGCGCGCCCACCTGATCATCGACACGAGCGACATCTCGATCCATCAGCTCAAGGCGCGCCTCAACGAGGACCTCATCAATCACACGCGGCGTACCAACATCGTGTTCGCCGTCGTGTCGTTCGGCTACAAGTACGGGATCCCCATCGACGCGGACCTGCTCTTCGACGTCCGCTTCCTGCCCAACCCGCACTACGACCTGCGGCTCCGGTCGCTCACCGGGCTGGACGACGAGGTCAGGGACTTCGTCCTCGAGTCGCCCGGCACCAGCGAGTACCTCGAGCGTCTGTTCCCGCTGCTCGACTTCCTGTTTCCGCGCTACGCCGCCGAGGGCAAGGCGCACCTCACCATCGGCATCGGCTGCACCGGTGGTCGACACCGGTCGGTGACCATCGCGCAGCTCATCGGCCAGCGCTACGAGAAGCAGGGCTACTACACGGTCGTGCGTCACCGGGACCTGACCCGGGACTGAGAGGATGCGACGTTCCCTCGAGTGGCTCGTCCCCGGCCTGGGGATCAAGCGCTGGGTGCTTCTCGCCTGTGCCGGCGGAGTGCTGCTCGTCTACTCGGCGATCTTCGCCGTCGGCGTGCTCTGGTCGCCGCAGCTCATGCGCGGACTGGGGATGGGCTGGCTCGAGAACCGGCACGCGGCCGCCTTGCTGCTCTCGATCGACGGTATGGCCGTCGGCGCGTTCGCCCTGGCCTATGGGGCTCGCCGCGTGTGGTTCTTCCAGAAGACGACGCCGGAGACGGCGAGCGAGATCCGCGCGGCGAGCCGGCTCGCGCGCGGGCCGCGCGTGGTGGCGGTCGGCGGCGGCAACGGGCTGGCCGCCCTTCTGCGCGGCCTCAAGTCGCATACCAGCAATCTCACCGCCGTGGTGACCATGGCCGACGATGGCGGCAGCTCCGGTCTGCTGCGCAGGGACATGGGCATGCCGCCTCCCGGCGACCTGCGCAACTGCCTGGTGGCGCTCGCCGACGACGAGTCGATGATGAGCCAGCTGTTCAAGTACCGCTTTCCTGAGGGCGGCGGTCTCCAGGGGCACAGCTTCGGCAACCTCTTCATGGCGGCCCTCTCCGAGGTGACCGGGGACTTCGAGCACGCCGTTCGCGAGGCGACGCGCGTGCTCAAGGTGCGCGGCCGGGTGTTGCCCTCGACCCTCGACGACGTCGTGCTGCACGCGCAACTCGAGGACGGCGGGCACGTGAGCGGCGAGAGCACGATCACCGCCGCCGAGCGGCTGCCGCGGCGAGTCTGGCTGACGCCGGAGGCTCCGCGCGGCGTTCCGCAGGCGGTCGCCGCCATCGCCCGCGCCGACCTCGTCGTTCTCGGCCCGGGCAGTCTGTACACGAGCGTCATCCCCAACGCGCTGGTACCCCAGGTGCGCGAGGCGCTGGGCGCCACCCGCGCCTGGGTCGTCTACGTGTGCAACGTCATGACCGAGCCGGGGGAGACGGATGGCTACACGGCCGGCGACCATCTCGACGCGCTGCACCGTCACGGGCTCGCCGGCATGGTGGATGCGATCCTCGTGAACGAGGCTCCGGTCTCGGACGAGCTGCTGGCGAGCTACAGCCGCTTCGGCGCTCGCCCGGTGGTCGTGGACGACGAGCGCCTGAGGGCGCTCGGCGTCAAGGTCGTCCGGGCGCCGGTCGCCGCGGAGAGCGGCGTGGTCCGGCATGACTCGGAGCGCCTCTCGCAGGCTCTTCTGCGCCTGGCGCGGTAGCGACAGTGAGCTTCACGCGCGACGTCAAGCTCGAGTTGGGGATGATCATCCCCGCCTCCGACCACTGCCGCCGGGCGCAGCTCTCGGGGCTGCTGTTCGGTGCCGGTGTGTTCGAGATCGGTTCCGGCCTGCACTACGGTGTCCGGGTCTCGCTGGCCCTGCCCGCCCTCGCCCGTCACCTGCTGGCCCTGCTCAAGCCCCTGCACGTCGACCCCGAACTGCGCACGGTCGACAGCGCGCCGCTCGGTCTGCGCTACGAAGTCCTGCTCGGTGACGAGGGCCGCGACCTGCAGGTGCTCAACGACCTCGGGGTCCTGTCCGACGAGCTCAAGGTGCAGATGACCGTCCCCAGGAGACTGGTCGAGCGCCGCTGCTGCCTCGTGGCATACCTGCGTGGGCTGTTCCTCGGCTGCGGCTCGATGTCGGCTCCGGGGGCGCCGGTGCACGCCGAGTTCACCATCGAGGATGCCGGACTCGCCGAGCAGGCCCAACGGCTGCTCGCGCGCCTCGATCTCGTGTTCTCGCTGACGGCGCGCGAGCGCAACATCGCCTGCTATACCAAGCGGGGACAGACGGCGGCTGATCTGCTCGCCGTTCTCGGCGCCCACGACTCCTGCCTGCGCTGGGAGGAGCATGCGGTGCTCGGGACCGTACGCGAGAGCGCCAACCGGCTCGCCAACTGTGACGCCGCCAACGCACGGCGGGCGGCGGCGGCCGGGGCCCGCCAGGCGGCCGCCGGGCGCGCTCTCATGGACTCACCGGAGTGGGACGGGCTCTCCGTGCAGCTGCGCGAGGTCGCCGAACTGCGCGTGGAATACCCGTATCTCAGCCTTGAGGAGCTGGCCGCCCTCGCCGACCCGCCGCTGAGCCGTTCGGCGCTGAACCACCGTCTGCGCCGGCTGGTCGCCCTCGCGGGCGAGGCCGCCGACCGGCCCTCGTAGCCGAGCCGGCGAGGGGGGCGGCGACAGGCGCGCCGCTCACCGAGTCACATGGTGCGCGCGGCGCGGATCGTGAGCTCGCCGAGCCGATACGTGTAGCTGCCCATCTCGTTGTCGTACCAGCCGAAGACCTTGACGTGCGTGAGTGGTACGCGCACCGTGTCCCCGCCGGCAGGGTCGCCGGGTGCGCAGGGGGGCACGCGCAGGTTCATGAACCCTGTGCGCGTGTGTGTCTCGGCGCCCTCGATGACGACCGCCGCGTCCTCTCCGAGCATGTCGGCGGAGACGTTCTGCTCGTCGGTGTACTTCAGCAGGCCTCGCGCCTCGCCCTCGGCCGACTCGCGGTAGATGGTGTTGATGGCATCGCGCTCCACCGAGACCGTCCCGTCGGCGAGCGTCTCACTCTGGAACGTCACGTTGAGGATGATGAGGCTGACGCTCTGGGTGGGAACGCGCACGGAGTCGGCCATGAAGCCTATGGTGCCGATCTCCGGCATGACCTGCTCGAGCGCCGCGGCCGCGTTGGTGGACGTGAGCACGACGTTGCCCAGGGCGCCGCGAGACTTGCGCAGGTCGGTGGCGCCGGCCTTGGGGACGGAGTCGAGGACCGGCTGCGAGTTCGTCACCGCGTGGATGGTGCTCATGCCCGCGGTGATCATGTCCTTGGTGAGGTCGCGGTCGAGCAGCGGTCTGATCATGTGCGCCAGCGCGGTCGTGGTGCAGGACGCCGCCGAGACCAGCGTGTGCTGGGCCGGGTCGAACTCGTAGTCGTTGATCCCGTGGATGAGGATGGCGGCGTCGTGCGGCAGGGGCATACCTTTCTGCCGGCTCTTGAACGGCGAGCTCTGGACGACGACGGCCGCGCCGGCGACGAGGTGGCCGCGGAGCGCGCCGCGGGGTGCGTCGGGGTCGGCGTGCGGATCGCGGAACGTCCCCGTGGCATCCACGACCAGGGCGACGCCGTTGTCGCGCCACGGGATGTCCTTTGGGTTGCGCGCCTCACGCAGGATGACGATCTCCTTGCCGTAGGCGTTGATCAGGCCGCGCTCCTCGTCCACGACGCTCATGTCGCGGACGCCGGAGCGGCCGAAGAGAAAGCGGTGGAGGGGACCGTACGTGCTGTCTTTCGAGAGGTACTGCACGACCGATTCGAGCGAGGTGCCGACGGGCCGGCCGGTATTGACGACGAAGCGGTCGAAGTCGTCGCGGCCGAGGTGGTGCCAGAGCGTCAGCTTGCCGATGCGGCCGATTCCGTTGATGCCCAGGGTCCGTTGTGCGCTCATCCCTGCGGTACCTCCTGTCGCGGCGCCAGGACCTCCCCGTCGGACGGGCCTCTCCGTACGCCGCTCGCATGTGCGGACGTCAGCATCTTAGCGCAGGCGCCAACGACCCGGGCCGGACCGGCGGGACGCGGATGGCGGCCACTCCTCGCCGCGCGTAGAGGGCTTGGGCCGGGCGCTGCCCGCCGCCCACGCCGACCGCGAGATATCATGGAGCTCGTGAAGACCTCACCCGTACCCTTCGATTCGGACGCCCTGCGCGCCAATCTCGCGAACACGGCGCAGGAAGTGGTCATCCCCGACCGCTACCTGCCCCTGCTGGCGGCGGTGGACGGGCTGCACGGCGTGCGCGCCGCCCTTGCGGAGACGATGGGCGAGTACTTCCACACCTTCCGTAACGCCGATCTGCTGGTGGACGGCTTCCAGACGACGCTGCTGCGCAACTGGTCGTACTTCGACCGCACCCCCGAGCGGCTCGAGCTGTTCGGCCTTCTCGGCGAGCTGGTCGTCGGACTCCTGGAGTCGGGGCTCACGTCGGGTCAGTTCTCTCTCCTGCTCCGCGCCCTGCTCACCTGGTCGTCGGACGCGCTGGCAGGGCCGCACGCGGACGCCTACGACGAGGCGCTGGCCTCGCTCTGCGAGGCGCTCGAGCGGTTGCTTCCGGAGCACGAGGCGGAGTTCCTCGAGCGAGACACGCTGGTGCGCAACGTGGTCGAGCGGGCGGCCTCGCGGCCGGCACTCGCGGAGGGCTACTCGGCGCTCTATCGCGCCGTGCTGGCGGCGGGCTACCGGCGGGTCCGCGACGCCCTCGACGTTCCCGCCTGGGCGCACTCGCAGGGCGAGAACCTCACCGATCCCGGCGCCGTCGCCGGGCAGTTCTCGATCACCACGGGGCGCCGGCTCTCGACGCTTCTCCGGGCGCTCTCCGCCGCTCCCGACGAGAAGCTGCTCACACCGACGTTCCCGATGTTCTCGGCCATCCTCGGAAAGGCCATCGACGCCCTCTTCCGCATCGACAACCTCGAGGACAGATTCGCCGTCTGCCTCTTCTTCCTCAAGGACGAGACGCTGGGCTATCGCCAGAAGGAGGTGATGGCCGACCTTCTCGGTGTGGTCAAGCAGATGATGCGCCCGGACCGGCATACCGACTCGGAGCGCATCCTCACGCGGCTCACCGAGTTCTTCCGCGACCGCGACAACGAGTTCCTGCTGACGCGGTTCCAGTGCTACGAGGCCATCGGGGTGGCCATCGGGGAGGCGGGCAACGTGAAGGCCGCCGACCACCTCATCGAGGACATCCTGTACTGGAAGTTCCAGTACCCGGACATCCACGGCGCCACGGACGACTGGGAGACGGTGGTCAATCCGTACCACCTGCCCAAGATCCGCTGCTGGATGCACATCATCGAGTCCAACCCCGCGCTCTTCGAGCGACTGGCGGCCGCGCTCAACGTGCAGCTTCGCCTGGGCGGTGTCTTCATCGCCGACACCGACCTCTTCCAGCGTGACGTCACGCGCTTCATCGACGCCGACATCCGGCCCATCTACTTCGTCGCCAAACAGCTTCTGCGCACGCTGCCCGTCTACTTCAACGAGGTGGGGGCGGAGGGGGAGCTGCGCGCCGTCTCGACCCAGATCGATGAGATCTGCGGACGGCGCGACACGCTGATGCACTTCCTGCGCAAGCAGGTGCACGCCGAGTCGTCCAACCGGATGGTCGCGTTCTGTCGCGCGGTCCTGCAGTACTGGTTGACGCTGGATCCATCGGGTCTCGAGCCCTACGTGTCGGCCAATACCCTGCACGCGATCCGCGGCGAGCGGGAATGGGCCGAGGGCCCTCATGACGCCCTCGCCGCGCTGGCGAAGCAGTCACGCGACGCTGACGCGCTGCTCGACGAGCTGCTGACCCTCGCGCCGCAGGAGCTCGAGGCGCGTCTCGGCTTGTCGTCGAACGGGAGCGACCGGACTGACGAACGCTCCCCTGACGGCGTCGCCCGGCGCCGGGTCGCTCTCGTCCTGCGTACCTACCAGCTGCTCGCGCGCAAGTACTCGCTCGCCGCCGAGGACATCGGCGCTTCGGTCGCCCGCGACCTCAAGCTCGACGGACGGATGCGGCAGCGGTTCGACGTGGCCCTTTCGCGGTGGCGGGCGAAGCCCGGGCCGCGGACGCGCGACGCGCTGCTCGACATCTCCCTCTCCGTGCTCGAGCACCTCAAGGCGATCATCCTGGACCCGGCGGCCGAGTCGGCGACGGAGAACATCTACCAGAAGCGCCACATCGCCGCCGGGATCCCCTCCATCTACGGCAACTACAGCGAGCCGAGGTTCGACGCCCTGGGGCTGTCGTTCCGGCTGGAGAACCTCGTCGGCAGGCTCCTCGAAGACGTGGTGGCGGAGGGCATCGAGCTGTACGTGACGCGCGCTTCCTTGCGACGCATGGCGACGGCCCTGCGGCGCTTCGAGCGCGCGCTCGCCGTGGACGGCGTCGACTCGCGTGCGCTCGGCGCCAACCTGGCGATGCTCGAGGCGACCTTCGCCAGCCGCAACTTCACCTTCCGCCAGTACCAGAACGTGTTCCAGTTCCTCGCCAACAGCGTGACCGAGCTCTCCTCCATGACCGTGCTGAGCCACGAGCAGGTCCTGCACTCCGTCCTCGTCAACGACCCGCGCCAGTGCGAGGCGCGCGGCCTGCCCGTGGACGCGGTCGCCGAGCTGGTCCTCCGGGAGGTACTCGTCTCCGGCCTCGGGCTGCAGGCCCTCGATCGTTACGTTACCGCGGCCCTCCGCCAGGTCTCGATGCTGAACGGCCGCCTGGACAGCCGCGGCCTCACGCGGATGATGAACTACGACCCGGAGCGCCTCGTCTCGCCCATCCACCGGACCAAGCGCGGCACCGACGACCAGATGACGCTGGGCTTCAAGGGGCTGGGCCTCAAGCAGATGGCCGCCTACGGCCACAAGGTGCCGGAGGGCTTCGTGCTCAGCAACGAGCTCTTTCTGGCCTTGCCGGCCATGTCATACCCGCCGCTCTACGACGACACGATCCACCGCGTGCAGAGAGCGCTGAACGCGCTCGAGCGTCAGATCGGCCTTCGGCTCGGCGACCCGGACCGGCTGTTGCTGCTCTCGATCCGGTCCGGCGCGGCGATCTCCATGCCCGGCCTGATGACGACGTTCGTCAACGTCGGCCTCAACGACGAGCTCGTCGAGGTGTTCGCGCGGCGCCCGGAGACGGCGTGGGCGGCCTGGGACAGCTACCGCCGCTTCCTGCAGTCCTGGGCCATGTCCTACGGCATCGACCGCGACTTCTTCGACGCCATCATGACGGAGTACAAGTCGCGCTACGGCGTGGGGCAGAAGGTCGACTTCACGGCCGAGCAGATGCGCGAGATCGCCTTCGCCTACAAGTCGCGCGCCCACGACCATGGCGTCGTCTTCGTCGACGACCCCTTCACACAGGTCGTCGCCTGCATCCGCAAGGTGCTCGAGTCGTGGGACTCGGCGCCCGCTCGGGTGTACCGCCAGTACATAGGCGTCGCGGAGGAGTGGGGGACGGCGGTCGTCGTGCAGCGTATGGTCTTCGGCAACCTCAGCCGGGAGTCCGGCTCGGGTGTCACGTTCACCAACAACCCGCTCGAGCCGCACAGCCGGCAGGTCCGCCTCTTCGGCGACTTCGCTGTCCGCAGCCAGGGTGAGGACCTCGTCGGCGGTCTCATCTTCCCCTGGCCGATCTCGGAGGCGCAACGGCTGGGCAGCGCCACGTATCGCGGCACCGAGCACTCGCTGGAGCGGGACTTCCCCGACATCTACCAGCAACTCCTCGCGGTTGCCCGCGACCTCGTGGGTGAGCGCGAGTTCGATCCCCAGGAGATCGAGTTCACCTTCGAGTCGCCGGCGGCGTCGGATCTCTACGTGCTGCAGAAGCGCTCGGCCGTGCAGGAGCAGACGCGCGACGCCGCCTACTTCGACACGGCGTCGCCCAACTACGGACCGCCGGTCGCCGTCGGCATGGGCGTCGCCGGCGGCGCGTACTCGGGTCGCGCCGCGGTGAACGCCGACCAGATCGAGCGGCTGCTTGCCGAGGCTCCGGAGGAGAACATCGTCCTTCTCCGTCCGGATACGGTGCCGGAGGACATCGCCATGATCACCCGTGTCAGCGGGATCCTCACCGCCCGCGGCGGCACCACGTCGCACGCCGCCGTCACCGCCAAACGCCTGGGCAAGACGGCGGTCGTCGAGTGCGTCGACCTGGAGGTCGACGAGAGGCTCGGCACGGTGCGCCTCGCCGGCCAGCCCGTCGAGGTGGGCGACTGGGTGTCCATCGACGGCCGCACGGGCAACATCTTTCTGGGGCGGATCCCCACGGTCGCGCACCCGGCGCTCCCCACGATCGGCTGACCTTCGTCGGCGCAGCGGTTCGCGGCCGTGAAGACCGCTCCACAGAGTCGCGCAAAAGTGAACAATTCACCCCTTTGTCGGACGCTTCCCTCTGGTAAGCTGTCCGGGTCAAATCGATCGGGAGGACGCAATGACTGTTCGCGTTGGCATCAACGGCTTCGGCCGCATCGGCCGCCTCGTCATCCGCGCCGCGCAGCGGCAGGGCGCCGACGTCGAGTTCGTCGGCATCAACGACCTCACGGACTCCAAGACCCTCGGTCACCTGCTCAAGTACGACTCGGTGCACGGCCTGTACCCGGGCAGCGTGGAGGTCGAGGAGGACGCACTGGTCATCGACGGCGCGCGCGTCCGCGTCACCGCTGAGGCCGACCCCGCCAAGCTGCCGTGGCGCGACCTCGGCGCCGACGTCGTGATCGAGTCGACCGGCCGCTTCACCGAGCGCGCCAAGGCTGCCTTGCACCTCGAGGCGGGCGCCCAGAAGGTGATCATCTCGGCGCCGGCCAAGGGCGCCGACGCGACCATCGTCATCGGTGTCAACGAGGAGACCTACGACAAGAACGCTCACGACATCATCAGCAACGCGAGCTGCACCACCAACTGCCTCGCGCCGATGGCCAAGGTCCTGGTCGACAACTTCGGCGTGGAAAAGGGCTTCATGACCACCATTCACGCCTACACGGGCGACCAGAAGGTCCTCGACTTCCCGCACAAGGACCTGCGCCGCGCCCGCGCCGCCGCGCTCAGCATCATCCCGACGACGACCGGCGCCGCCCGCGCCGTCGCCCTGGTGATCCCCGAGCTCGAGGGCAAGCTCGACGGCTTCGCGCTGCGCGTGCCGACGCCGGACGGGTCGGCCACCGACCTCGTCGCCGAGCTCAAGACCGACGCCACCGCCGACGAAGTCAACGCCGCGATGAAGGCCGCCGCCGAGGGCCCCATGAAGGGCATCCTCGAGTACCAGGAAGACCCGATCGTCAGCATCGACATCGTCGGCAACAGCCACTCGTCGATCTTCGACCCGGCGCTCACCATGGCCAAGGGCAAGCTGGTCAAGGTGGTCTCGTGGTACGACAACGAGTGGGGCTACTCGTGCCGTCTGGTGGACCTCGTACAGAGAGTGCTCTGACCTACACGCTCCCGGGAGGCTGAAGACGCCATGAAGCGGTCGCTCACCGACTACCCGCTCGCGGGCAAACGCGTCCTTGTGCGCGTCGACTTCAACGTGCCGCTGAAGACCGGCGAGGTCGTCGACGATACGCGTATCCGCGCCGCCCTGCCCACGATCTCGTACCTGCTGGACCAGGGGTGCCCGGTCGTGCTCATGTCCCACCTCGGCCGCCCCAAAGGGGTGGCAGTGGACGAGTTGCGCATGGCGCCGGTGGCGGCGCGTCTCTCGGAGCTGCTCGGCCGCCCCGTTGCGACCGTGGACGATTGCGTCGGCTCCGCGGCCGCGCAGGCGGCGGCAGCGCTGCGACCGGGTGACGTCCTCCTGCTCGAGAACCTGCGGTTCCACGCCGAGGAGACCGGCGACGACGACGCGTTCGCGCGTCAGCTCGCCGCGCTGGGCGACGTCTACGTCAACGACGCCTTCGGCACCGCCCATCGGGCGCACGCCTCCACCGAGGGCGTGACGCACTACCTGCCGTCCGTCGCCGGGCTGCTCATGACGAAGGAACTGGAGATCCTGGGCCGGCTGTTGCGCGACCCGGCGCGGCCCTTCGTCGTGGTACTGGGCGGCCTCAAGGTGTCGGACAAGATCGGCCTCATCCGGCACATGCTCACCATCGCCGACACGGTGCTGATAGGCGGCGCCATGGCCAATGCCTTCCTCGCCGCCAAGGGCTACGAGATCGGCACGTCGAAGGGCGCCGGCGACGAGGTCACCGTGGCGGGCGAGATCCTCGCGGAGGCCGGCGCCGCCAGAGGCCGCCTCGTGATCCCGACGGACGTCGTGGCGGCGCGCGAGGCCGCCGCCGGCACGCCTGCACGGGTCGCCGCCGCCGCCGGCATCGCCGCCGACGAGATGGCGCTCGACATCGGGCCCGAGACGAGCGCCGAGTTCGTGCGCCTGCTGCGCGGCGCGGGCACGATCTACTGGAACGGCCCGATGGGCCTGTTCGAGATCGACGAGTTCAGCGCCGGGACGCGCGCCGTCGGCGAGGCCATCGCCGCCGGGGTCGCGGTCACCGTCGCCGGCGGCGGCGACACGGTGTCGGCCGTCCGCGCGTTCGGCCTGGAGGCCCGGCTCACGCACGTCTCGACGGGTGGCGGGGCCTCCATGGAATTCCTGGAGGGCCGGGCCCTGCCCGGTGTGGAGGCGCTCATGGACCGCAGCTCGACCCCGACGACCGCTGGGCGGCGACCGCTCATGGCGGGCAACTGGAAGATGTACAAGACGCGTGCCGACACGAGGGCGTTCTTCGAGGCCTTCGTCCCGCTTGTGGCCGGGGTCGAAGGCCGCGACGTCCTGCTGTGCCCGCCCGACGTCTGCCTCGAGACAGCACTCACCGCGACCGCCGGCAGCAACGTGGCCGTCGGCGCGCAGACCATGCACTACGCCGCCGAGGGCGCCTTCACCGGCGAGACCGCGCCGGGCATGCTCACCGAGCTCGGCGTCCCGTACGTCATCCTCGGGCATTCCGAGCGGAGGCAGTACTACGCCGAGAACGACGCCGACCTGGCGCGCAAGGTGAGGGCCGCGCTCGACTCCGGCCTGCGGCCCATCCTCTGCTGCGGCGAGACGCTCGAGGAGCGCGAGGGCGGCCAGACCGAGAGCAAGGTCGGCGGGCAGCTCGACGCCGGCCTCGCCGAGATCGGCGCCGCTGAGCTCGCCCAGGTCGCGATCGCCTACGAGCCCATCTGGGCCATCGGCACCGGCGTCACCGCGTCGCCCGAGCAGGCGCAGGAGACCGTGGCGTACTGCCGCAGCAAGGTCCGCGAGCGCTTCGGCGATGCCGCCGACGGCGTGCGCATCCTCTACGGCGGGAGCGTCAAGGCGGCCAACATCGACACGCTGATGGCGCGGCCGGACATCGACGGCGTGCTCGTCGGCGGCGCCAGCCTCGATCCTCAGGAGTTCGCCCGCATCGTGCGCTTCGTGGAGCCCGCGTGATCCATCCGGGCGCCGGCGGGGCGACGTACCGCCCGGTCGTCCTCGTCGTGATGGACGGCTGGGGGGTCGCCCCCCCGGGACCGGACAATGCCGTGAGTCTCGCGGAGACCCCGGTCTTCGACCGGCTCGTCGCGGACTACCCGCACGGCGTGCTCGACGCCTCTGGCCCGGCCGTGGGACTGCCGCCGGGCCAGATGGGCAACTCCGAGGTCGGCCACCTCAACATCGGCGCCGGCCGCGTCGTCTACCAGGACCTCACTCGCATCAGCCTGGCGATCGAGGACGGCAGCTTCTTCGAGAACCGCGCCCTGCGACAGGCCTGCGCCAAGGCGGTGGGGAGGGGAAGCCGTCTGCATCTCATGGGCCTCGTTTCCGGCGGCGGCGTGCACAGCGACATGGGTCATCTCGAAGCGTGTCTCGAGCTGGCCCGGCGCGAGAAGGTGCGGGACGTGGTCGTTCACGCCTTCCTCGACGGCCGCGACACGCCGCCGCGGAGCGCCAAGGGGTACCTCGCTACCATCCAGGCGGCCATGGACCGCCTCGGCGTCGGCCGGTACGGCGTCATCAGCGGTCGCTACTACGCCATGGACCGCGACACGCGCTGGGACCGGGTCAAGCTGGCCTATGACGCCCTGGCGTACGCCGAGGGCTTCTTCGCCGCGGGCGCTGCCGCTGCGGTCGACGCCGCGTACGCCCGCGGCGAGAACGACGAGTTCGTACGGCCCACGATCGTCGCGCCGGAGCACGACTCCACGGTGCGCGACGGCGACGTCTGCATCTTCTTCAACTTCCGGCCCGACCGCGCTCGTGAGCTCACACGCGCCTTCACGGAGCCGGGCTTCTCCGAGTTCGACCGCGGCGCGCATCCGCCGGGAGCGGATTTCGTCACCATGACGCAGTACAAGAAGGAGTTCCCGCTGCCCGTGGCCTTCCCGCCCGAGCATCCCGAGCATGTGCTCTCCGACATCCTTGCGGAGCATGGATTGCGCCAGCTGCACATCGCCGAGACCGAGAAGTACGCTCACGTCACGTTCTTCTTCAACGGCGGGGTGGAGCGCGCGGCCGAGGGGGAGGAGCGGGTGCTGGTGCCGAGCCCCCGCGATGTGCCCACCTACGACCACAAGCCGGAGATGAGCGCCCTCGGGGTCACCGATGAGCTCGTCGCGAGGCTCGAGTCGGACGTCTTCGACTTCGTCGTCGTCAACTACGCGAACGCCGACATGGTCGGCCACACCGGCATCATCCCGGCGGCCGTCAAGGCGGTGGAGACGGTCGACGCCTGTCTCGGCAGGGTCGTCGCGGCCGTCACCCGCCTCGGCGGCGCCTGCCTCGTCACCGCCGACCACGGCAACTCCGACCACATGCTGGAACCGGACGGAAGCCCCAACACCGCGCACAGCACCAACGTCGTACCCTTCGTGGCGACCGTGCCGGGCATGCGCGTGCGGGAGGGCGGACGGCTCTGCGACCTGGCGCCGACGGTGCTGGCGCTCCTCGGCGTGGAGCAGCCTGCCGAGATGACCGGCCGGCGCCTGCTCGAGCCGGCCGGCTGATCTCACGGACGCCGGCCGGGGCCGGCGGCGACGAGGGGACGCTTGGCCGAGGCCGGGCGAAGTGCAAGAATGATATGCTCACACTCGCCCACGCCGGCCTCCAAGAGGAGTAGAGACTTGCTCAACGCCATCCTCGTGACCGTCCAGCTCGTCCTCGCGGTCCTCGTCATCGTGCTCATCCTGCTGCACTCCGGCAAAGACGCCGGCATGGCCAGCGTCACCGGCTTCTCGTTCGCCTCGTCCGCGAGCGTCATGGAGCGGAATCTCACGCGCTACACGATCATCGTGGGCGTGCTGTTCTTCCTGAACACGTTCGTGCTCATCTGGAGGCTGGGCTGAGGCCGAGCGCGCGCAGCCACAGCGGACTGGCCCTCCGGCGCCTCGCGACCGCCTCGAAGGAGCGTCGACGCGACTGAACGCCTGGGCAGGCTGACGCATGTACGCCTCGGACTCCTGATGCCGTCGCGTCCCTCGAGAACGGTCGCGCTCCTCATGATGGCCGCCCTGCTCTTCGCAGCGGTGGCCGCGCTCGCGGCGTGCGGCGGCGACTCCTCCGGCGCCGACGCCGTGCCCGCCAACGACGAGGGTACCCCGAAGCCGGGGGGAGCCATCACGTTCCCGCTGCCCGGCGAGCCCCTGTCCATCGAGCCGCTCGACGCGCAGGACTCCTCCGGACTGCAGGTCGCTCACCAGGTCTTCGAGGGCCTGACGAAGTGGGTGCTCGACGACGACGGCAGGCTGACGACCGAGCCCGGGATCGCCGCGTCGTGGGAGACGCAGGACGCGCAGACCTGGGTGTTCCACCTCAAGCCGGGTGTGACGTTCCAGGCCCCGGTCGGCAGGGCCGTCACCGCACAGGACTTCGTGGACTCCTGGTCGCGGGTGACCGATCCCGTCAATCAGTCGTACGTCGCCTACATCCTGGCGCCGCTCGAGGGTTGCGACGACCGCGGCTACCAGGTGGATCCGGCCCAGGGCCTGACCGGGGCGACGGCGATCGACGACGTGACGCTCCAGGTGACGCTCCGCTACCCCTTCGCGGACTTCCCGGCCACCCTCGGGCACCCTGTCGCGGCGGTCACGCCGGTCGAGTACATCGACGAGGTCGGCGATGACGCCTTCGCCAAGAGACCCGTGGGTACCGGGCCGTACTCGGTCGCCTCGTGGCGTCGCGGACGCTCCATCAGGCTCGTCAAGAACGCGATCTACTGGGACACCGAGAGCGCCGGCTGGGTCGAGACGATCGACCTGCCCATCTTCGACGACGTGGACGCGATGTGGACCGCGTTCGACCGGGGTGAGCTCGACTGCTCCCAGGTCCCCTCCGACGAGGTCGCGGCGGTCCAGGCCGGCTCCGAAGTGACCGGAGGTGCCTGGACGGCCAGTTCGTGGCCGGCGGCGGCGGTCTACTTCGTCGGCATCAACATGACCGACGCGACGCTCGGGCCCGACCTCGACCTGCGCAAGGTCATCTCACAGTCGGCGGACGCCCAGACCGTGGTCGACGAGGTCAGCCAGGGCGTCGCGCAGGTGGCCGGGGGCTACGTTCCCCAGGGCATACCGGGGTACAAGGCAGCCCAGAACCCGTATCCGTACGACCTGGAGACCGCCGCCTCCACCGTCACCGGCCTCGGCGCCGTTCCCGCCTTGGACTACTGGTACGACGCCGACGAG
The DNA here is from genome assembly GCA_963736645.1 of uncultured Thermoleophilia bacterium. Lineage (GTDB taxonomy): Bacteria > Actinomycetota > Thermoleophilia > UBA2241 > UBA2241 > CAIXSE01. The sequence goes on from CAVTPJ010000003.1 coordinate 166,878, forward strand.
GATCACCGCCAGATCGCGGAGACCCTGGTGGCGGGGTGGGAGCAGGCCGGTCTCACGGTCGTGACGGAGGAATACGAGAGGGGCACGTTCCTCGACAAGCTCTCGAGAGGGGACAAGGGCAGCGGCAGCCAGCTCTTCCGTGTGGCCTGGATCGCCGACTATCCGGCCATGGACGCGTTCCTCTACCCGCTCTTCCAGTCCGACCAGTCGCGCACGGGCAGCTACACGTTCTACGCCAACCGGGGCGTCGACGACATCCTCCAGGAGGCGCGCGCCACCCTGGACGCGCAGCAGCGTCAGAACCTCTACGCCCAGGCCGAGAAGCTCATCCTGGCGGACATGCCCGCCGTGCCCCTGTATTTCTACCGCTACCTCCGCGTCTCCGACGGTCGCATCGGCGGGTTCAGCGTCGACCCCATGGGGCTCACCGACATGCGTTCCATCTGGGTCAGGTGACGCAAGGCCTGCAGTCGCGTGCATATCGGAGTAAAGTTGACAAGTGAACACGGGGCACGGCACAGTGCCCTGCAAGGGACTCCGGGGGGAGTCTGGCTCTGTCAGTCAGCAAGGAGGTCACCGTGAGGAAACCCGCAAAGAGATGGCGCGGCCTGCTCGTCCTGGCCGCGGCCCTCGTTGCCGCCGCTCTGCTCCTGGGCGCGTGCGGCAGCGACGAGTCATCGGACGGCGCCAGCCCGAGCTCCGAGGGCACGCCCAAGCCGGGCGGCACGTACAACTTCGTCCTCGGCTCGGATCCCGTGGCGATCGACCCCGTCTTGGCCTATGAGTCCGAGGGTATGCAGGTCGTCCACCAGGCGTTCGAGACCCTCGTCAAGGCCTCGGTCGACGACCAGGGCAACGTCGTCCCGGTGGCGGGCCTCGCCGAGAGCTGGGAGACCACCGACAACCAGACGTGGACCTTCAAGCTCAAGCAGGGCATCACGTTCGCGCCGCCGGTCAGCCGCGCGGTCACTGCGCAGGACTTCGTCGACTCGTGGAACTACGTCACCGACCCGGAGAACGCGTCGAACTTCTCGTACATCATGTCGGTGATCGAGGGCTGTGGCGACGACGGATACGCCATCGACCCGAAGGTGGGCCTCACGGGCGTGACCGCGCCGGACGACTACACGCTCGTGGTCAAGCTCAAGCAGCCCTTCGCGGAGTTCCTGTCGGTGCTGCTGGTCGCCGTCACGGGCGTGCAGCCCGTCGACTACATCAACGAGGTCGGCTACGAGGCCTACCACGAGAAGCCGGTGGGCACGGGCCCCTACATGGTCACCGACTGGAAGCACAAGGCGTCCATCGAGATGGCCAAGAACCCCGACTACTGGGACGAGGCCAACGCCGGGTACGTCGACACCATCTCCATGCCGATCATCACTTCCTCCCAGACCTCTTGGCTCCAGTTCCAGAAGGGCGACGTGGACTACACGACCCTCCCGCCGGGCCAGTTCAAGGCCGCGCAGGCCTTGCCGCAGACCACGTCGGGCGAGTGGACGGTCAAGGGCTGGACCTACATCGCCAACGACTACGTCCTCTTCAACATGAACGACGAGGTCGTGGGCGGCGAGCAGGGCCTCGAGCTGCGCAAGGCCTTGTACATGGCGGCCGACGCGCAGAACGTCGTCAACATCGTCCACGAGGGACAGGCGACGGTGGCCACCAGCTTCACACCCAACGGCCTGCCCGGCTGGGTGGGCGACCTGAGCCCCTACAAGACCAACGACCTCGAGGGCGCCAAGGCCATCCTCGCCAACCTCACGGTCCCGACGCTCACCTACTGGTACAACACCGACGAGAGCAACCAGAAGACGGCCGAGGTGCTGCAGGCCGGCTGGCAAGGACGTCGGCGTCACCGTCAAGCTCGCCCAATTCGAGTGGGCGACGTTCCTCGACAAGGTCGCCAAGGGTGAGGGCCAGGTCTACCGCTCGGGCTGGCTCGCCGACTACCCCTCGCTCGACAACTTCCTCTACCCGCTGTGGGATTCGAGCCAGCCGGGCAATCTCAACAGCGCCTTCTACAAGAACCCCGAGTTCGACGCGCTGATCAAGCAGGCGCGGAGCACGGGCGACGCCACGCAGCGCTACGACCTGTACCACCAGGCCGAGACGCTGATGCTCACCGACGCTCCCGACGATACCGCTCGCCTACCCGCTCGCCGTCCGCGCCACCAACAACCGCCTCGGCGGCTTCTTCTACGATCCCCTGGGCTTCGTCGACATGTGGAAGATCTGGGTCAAGTAGCAGACGGAGAGGCGCAGACAGTCGGCACAGCCTGACTGCAGCGCATCGACATGGCGGTCCGCCGCGCGAGCGGCGGACCGCCATGTCACATTCTCCAGCCGAGATGAAGACCTCCTCACAATGCGCTAGAGTGGCCGCATGATCGCCTACATCGTCAGACGCCTCTTCCAGATGGTGATCGTCCTCATCGGGGTGACGGTCATCACGTTCGCCATCCTCTTCCTCATCCCCGGCGACCCGGCGTCCCTGGTGGCGGGCAAGAACGCCACGCCGGAGAAGGTCGCCGAGGTGCGCACCAGGCTCGGGCTCGACCAGTCCGTACCGGTCCAGTACTTCAGGTACGTCGGCAGGCTGGTGCGCGGCGACTTCGGCGACTCGTACTACCTCCAGCAGCCCGTCACCGACCTCATCAGGCTCAACGCTCCCTACACCATCCAGTTGGCCATCGCGGCGGTCCTCATCGAGTTGCTCGGCATTCCTCTGGGTGTGTACTCGGCGCTGCGCCAGTACACGTTCTGGGACACGGCGCTCACCACGGGGGCTCTCCTCATCTGGGGCATCCCCGTCTTCGTGCTCGGCCTGTTCATGCAGTGGTTCTTCGGCCTCAAGCTTGGCTGGCTGCCGCTGGTGGGCGCCGGCGAGAACGTGCTGGGCATCATCCCGACGTCCTGGGACAGTTTCACCACCCTGATCCTGCCGGCGGTGACGCTCGGCCTCATCGAGGTCGCCTACATCTCGTACATGCAACGCGCCTCGATGTTGGAGGTCATCCGCACCGACTACGTGCGCACCGCCCGAGCCAAGGGGCTCTCCGAACGCAGGGTGATCACCGGGCACGCGTTCAAGAACGCCGTGATCCCGGTCATGACCATCGCCGGCATCGACCTCGGCGCCCTCATGGGCGGCGCCATCATCACCGAGACGGTGTTCTCGCGCCCGGGCATCGGCCTCATGATCTACCAGGCGATCGGCGCGCGCGACATCCCCGTGGTCGCCGGCGGGGTGCTCTTCGCCACCGTCGTCTACGTCTTCGCCAACCTCTTCGTCGACCTCGGCTACGCGTTCGTCGACCCCCGTATCCGTCTGGAGGACTGAGTGCCTGAGCGCCATCAAGACACCTCCGGCAACGAGATCGTCGAGGATCTCACCGTCAGCACTCTCAGCGAGCGCGACCTCATCGAGGATGAGTTCGCCCGGGAGAAGGAGAGGGCCGCGGGGGGCAAGCCGCTCGGCCTGTGGGCCGACACCTGGCGCCGCCTCAAGCGCAACAGGCTGGCGCTCGTCGGCATGGGGATCATCATCGTGTTCGTCCTCGTCGGCACCATCGAGACCGTGGCGTACCTGGCCGGCGGGTACGCGGCCCCCTACGATCCCATCAAGACCGACTACGCGCTGTCGCCAGAGGGCCTGGGCTCGCCGCCCTCGTTGTCGCACCCGATGGGCACCGACTACCTGGGTCGCGACGTCTTCTCGCGCGTCCTGGTCGCGACCCGCATCTCGATGCTGGTGGGCGTCATCGCTGTGGCGATCGCCTTGGCCATCGGCTTGGTCCTGGGGCCGATCTCCGGCTACTACGGCGGTGCGATCGACAGCGTCATCATGCGCACCGCCGACGTGTTCTTCGCGTTCCCCTTCATCCTGTTCGTGCTGCTGCTGCTCACCGTGCTGCCGCCGGGGTTCGGGAGTGTGTTCATCGCCATCGGCGTCCTCAGCTGGGCCACCTATGCCCGGCTCAACCGCGGCTCGGTGCTCAGCGTCAAGAACATGGAATACGTCGAGGCGGCGCGGGCCCAGGGGGCCGGCGACCTGCGCGTCATCTTCCGCCACGTGCTGCCCAACACCATGGCGCCCATCTACGTGGCCATCGCCATGGGCATCGGCGGCGCCATCACCACGGAGGCCGCGCTGGCGTTCCTCGGCCTCGGCGTCCAGGCGCCGGAGGCCTCCTGGGGCAAGATGATCTCCGACAACCTCACCTACCTCGCCGCCGGGAGCTGGTGGATGCTCGCCTTCCCCAGCTTCTTCCTGGTCGTCACGGTGTTCGGCTTCATCTCGTTCGGCAACGGGCTGCGCGACGCCACCGACCCCAAGCTCAAGGAGTAGGCATGGGCGAGCGGCTTCTGACGGTCGACGGGCTATCGACCCACTTCTTCACCCACGCCGGCGTGGTCAAGGCGGTCAATGGCGTCAGCTTCACGCTCGACCGCAAGGAGACGCTGGGCATCGTCGGCGAGTCGGGCTCGGGCAAGACGGTCGCGGCGCTCTCGCTCATGCGCCTCGTCCCCGACCCGCCCGGCAAGGTGGTCGAGGGTTCCCTCATGCTCGGCGAGCGGGACCTGCGCAAGCTCAGCGACCCCGAGATGCGCCAGGTGCGCGGCAACGACATCGCCATGATCTTCCAGGACCCGATGACCAGCCTCAACCCCGTGGTCAAGGTCGGCAAGCAGATCGGCGAGGCGATCACGCTGCACCAGGACAAGAGCAAGAGCGAGGCGTGGACGATGGCCGCCGACCTGCTGCGGCGCGTGGGCATCCCGGACGCGGACAAGCGCGTCAATCAGTACCCCTTCGAGTTCTCCGGGGGCATGCGGCAGCGCGCCATGATCGCCATGGCCATCAGCTGCAACCCCGACATCCTCATCGCCGACGAGCCCACCACGGCGCTCGACGTCACCATCCAGGCACAGATCATCGAGGTCATCGAGGAGATGCAGCAGCAGTACGAGAGCGGCGTCATCCTCATCACGCACGACCTCGGCGTCGTCGCCGAGATCGCCGACAAGGTGATGGTCATGTACGGCGGCCGCACCGTGGAATACGGCGGCATCGATGAGATCTTCTACAACCCACACCACCCGTACACATGGGGCCTGCTCGGCTCGCTGCCGCGGCTCGACGAGACCGAGAAGATGCGGCTCACTCCCATCAAGGGCCAGCCGCCGGACCTCATCGCCCTGCCCGCCGGGTGTCCGTTCGTGGGGCGCTGCCTGTACGAGCGGGCTGAGTGCCGCGACGAGTGGCCGGAGCTCGAGATCGTGGGGCCGGAGCACGGTGTGAACTGCTGGATCCCCGAGGCCGAGCGGCGCGATATCCGCGGTTCGCTGCCGCACTTCCAGGCGTACGTCCGATGAGCCTTCTCGAGGTCAAAGGACTGAAGAAGCACTTCCCGATCAAGACGGGGATCCTCAGGCGCACCACCGGTCACGTGTACGCGGTCGACGGCATCGACTTCACGGTGGAGAAGGGTGAGACGCTTGGCCTGGTGGGCGAGAGCGGTTGCGGCAAGTCCACCACGGGGCGCGCGGTGCTGCGGCTCGTTCCGCCGACCGCGGGCACGATCACGTTCGAGGGGGTCGACGTCATGGCCGCGTCGCGGAGCCAGATGCAGGCGCTGCGCCGCGACATGCAGGTCATCTTCCAGGATCCCTACGCGTCGCTGAACCCGCGCATGCGCGTGCGCGACATCGTCGGCGAATCGCTCAAGATCCACGACATCGGCACCGAGGCGGAGCGCAAGAAACGCGTCTTCGAACTGCTCGAGACGGTCGGACTGAGCGCCGAGCACGCCGAGCGCTACCCGCACGAGTTCTCGGGCGGCCAGCGGCAGCGCATCGGCATCGCCCGCGCCCTCGCGCTCAATCCGAAGCTCATCATCTGCGACGAGCCGGTGAGCGCGCTCGACGTGTCCATCCGTGCCCAGGTGATCAACCTCCTGGAGGATCTCCAGGACGAGTTCGACCTCACCTTCCTCTTCATCGCCCACGACCTGTCGGTCGTCAAGCACACCTCCGACCGCGTGGCCGTCATGTACCTGGGGAAGATCGTCGAGATCTCCGACAGCGCCGTGCTGTACAGTCGCCCGCAGCACCCGTACACCGAGGCGCTGCTCTCGGCGGTGCCGATCCCCGATCCCACCGCCGAGCGGGCTCGGCGGCGCATCATCCTCGAGGGCGACGTGCCGAGCCCGGCGAACCCTCCCAAGGGCTGCGTCTTCCACCCACGCTGCCCGCGGGCCCGGGAGATCTGCACCACCGCCATGCCCGCGCTGGCCAGCACCGGCGGGGACGCCGGCGAGCGGCATGCGGTCGCGTGCTACTTCCCGGCGCGCTTCGTCGACGACGTGCGCACGCTCTCCGACAAGCCGTTCGAAGCTGCACTGCCCGACGCGGACGAGTGACCGCGGCAGCACGGGACTTCCCCGACCACATCGGATCGTCATGATGCCCTGCCACCGCGTCCGACGCGCGTCGCGTTCTGTTCTTGTCGCCACAGTGGTCGCCGTCCTGAGCATGGCCGGTCTCGGCGCCTGCGGCGAGTCCGGCACGCTTCCGAGCCCGAAAGCGGCGACGGGAGACCCTGTGCTCGCCCGGGTGGACGGGGAGGACGTGACGCAGGCTCAGGTCGATGCGATCCGAGCTGAGGCGAGGCTCGCGGGGCGCGACGACGGCGCTGACGCTGCCCGTGACGAGGCCGTGCGCCGCGTGCTCGTGCGCCTGGAGGCCGAGCGGCTGGGCATCCGGGTCGCAGACGATGCCGTGCGGCAGCGCGTGTCCGACCTGGAGGAGAAGGCTGGTGGAGGTGCGGCGCTCGACGCCGCTCTCGAACAGGCCGTCATGACACGCGACCAGCTGGCTGAGGCCGTTGGCCACAGTCTGCTGACGGAGGCAGTGGCCGACGCGAAGAACGCGCACCTGGAGGCTTCACCGGGTCAAGTGCGCGCTTTCTACGATCGTCACCGCGAGGACCTGTACACGACGGCCGCGTCGTACCGTCTTGGCAAGATCACTGTACCCCGCGAGAAGCTGGCCGAGGAGCTCGTGCGGCGCCTGCGGAGTGGCGCCAGCTTCCCGGCGTTGGCCAGTCGCTACAGCATGGACCAGCAGACCCGGTATCAGGGCGGAGACCTCGGTTGGGTCTCGGCGTTCACTGTGCCGCAGGAGGTGCTGGCCGTCGTCGAGGGTGTGGCGCCGGGCGGCATAGCGGAGCCTGTGTGGTCCTCGGGGAAGTGGCAGGTGTTCCAGGTCGTCGCCAGGCGTCCGTCGCGCGTCGTCCCCTTCGCGGAGGCGCGCGACGCCATCGCCCGGGAGCTGACACGACGTCGCCGGGCGACATGCGCTGGATCGCTGGATCGACCAGAAGCTCGAGCGCGTCGAAGTGGTCACGGCGCCCTGAGACGTCGCGTCCCTGTCGAGGACTCGCCGGCCCTCCTCCGGCCCGGCGCCCGGGTGCGTCAGGCCGGGCCTCGACGTCACGTTCATGGTGGCTCGCCGCCGGGAGCCACGCGGGGATTGCTATACTCGTCGGTGACAGAGACTCCCGGAGGTCCCCCGTGCGGAACGTTCTGATCCTTCTCGTCGTCGTCGCTCTGCTCATCCTCGCGGTGGGCGCGCTCAACAACGGGGTCGCCTTCGACGTCGGCTACGTCGCCGGCACCGCCAACGCGGTGTCGCTCTTCTGGGTCTCGGCCGTGGTCGCGGCCCTCGTCTTCGTGGTCGGCCTGGCGGCGGCATGGTTCGCGCGGGCGGCGACGACGGGCTCCCGGCGCAAGCTCGAGGCGGAGCTCCAGGCCACGTACGAGCGGCTGCGCGAAGCCGAGGCGCTCGCCGCGCGGCCCGCGCCTGCCGTCGCGACGGCCGCGCGCGCGGCGGAGGTCGCTGCCGCGACCGTTGTCGCCGCGCCGGTCACCGTCGCGGAGCACGAGGACGTCACCGTCGTCGCGGACGAAGCCGCGACCAGGGTCGACCCGGTCGAGGCAACGACGACCGTCGGCGAAGCGCCGGCCGACGAGAGCACGCCGGTGATCGATGGCCCGCCGCCGAGCGGGGAAGCAGGTGAGCAGACGGCGGTCACGATGGCCGGCGCGGCCGTGCCCGATGCGCCGGCCGGCGATGCCGAGGTGGACGCCGGCGCCCCCCGTACCTGATCCGGTCCTCGCGGCGTCCGTCGTCCGCGGGCGGTACACTGGCGGCGTGATGCACTCGTGACAGAACCTGGCTGCTGGCGCATCTCGCCGGCGCCGTTCCCTGACGTCCGGCGTCTCGCCGGGGAGCTCGGGGTCAGCGAGGTCCTCGCACAGGTGCTCGTGCGCCGCGGCCTCGGTGACGCCGCTGCGGCGCGGGCCTTCCTGCACCCGGACTTCCGCGTCCACGACCCGTACCTCATGACCGGTATGGCAGCGGCGCGACGGCGTATCGACCAGGCGCTCGGCCGCAACGAGCCCATCGCCGTGCACGGCGACTACGACGCCGACGGCATCACCGCGACCTTCCTGCTCGTCAGCGTACTCGAGCAGCTCGGCGCCGACGTGCGCTGGCGGCTGCCCAACCGCTTCAGCGAAGGCTACGGTGTCTCCGCGGCCGCTGTGGACGAGCTCGGCGCGGCGGGCGTCAAGCTGCTCGTCACCGTGGACTGCGGCATCAACGCGCGCGCTGAGGTCGCCAGGGCTCAGGCGCTCGGAATGGACGTCATCGTGACCGATCATCACGAGCTCGAGGGCGAGGTGCCCGCCTGTGTCGTGGTCACGCCCAAGCTGGGCGCCTATCCCTGTCGTCATCTCGCCGGCGTCGGCGTCGCCTTCAAGCTGGCTCACGCGCTGCTGGACGACCCCGGGGACGATCTCGTCGATCTGCCGCTTGCGCTGCGGCCGTACGCCGACCTGGTCGCCGTCGGGACCATCGCCGACGTGGTGCCGCTGATCGAGGAGAACCGCGTTCTGACCTCGATCGGCCTGGGTCGGCTGCGCAGCGCGCCGCGGCCGGGCCTCGCCGCTCTGCTGGAGGTCGCCGGCGGCCGCCCGGGCGTGGCGGACGCCGGGGCCGTCGGCTTCCGCCTGGCCCCGCGGCTCAACGCCGCGGGGCGCCTCGAGGACGCTTCGATCGCGCTCGAGCTCCTCGGGGCTGCCGATCGCGACGCGGCGCTGCCGCTGGCGCTGAGGCTCAACGAGCTCAACCGGGAGCGGCAGACGATCGAGGCGACGATGCTCGAGGCGGCGGTGAAGATGGTTCCCGACCCGCCGCCGCCGGCTCTGGTGCTGTCGTCGCCCGATTGGCACGAGGGTGTCGTCGGCATCGTCGCGTCACGGGTCGCCGAGCGCTTTCACCGGCCGGCGATCCTGCTCAGCGAGGGCGACGACGAGGCCAAGGGCTCCGGGCGCAGCATCCCTGCCTTCGATCTGCTCGGCGCCGTCGAGCGTTCCTCCGGCCACCTGCTCGCCTTCGGCGGGCATCGCGCGGCCTGCGGGCTCCGCCTGCGACGTGCGGACATCACGGCCTTCCGCGATGCGTTCGTGGCCGAGGCCGCGGCGGCGCTCAGCGACGACGACCTCACGCCCGTCAGGCGCGTGGACGCGGTCGTCGGCGGCGACGAGCTCACGCTCGGCCTCGCCGACGAGCTCGAGCTGCTCGCGCCGCACGGGTTCGGCAACCGGCAGGTGACACTGCTGCTGCACGGCGCGGAGGTGGTGTCGCCGAGGCTCACGCGCGACAAGCGCCACGCCCAGTATCGGGTGCGCTGCGACGGCGCCGCCTGCCAGGCGATCCACTTCGGCTTCGACGACCTGGGCGAGCTCACCACACCGGGGCGCCACGACATCGCCCTCGCGCTCTCGAAGAACGACTACAACGGCGCCGTGAGCGCGCAAGTCCAGGTACGCAGCCTGCACCGGATCGAGACGCCCTCGACGGATCTCTGCGTCACCGCCTGTGACCTGCGCTGTCGAGATCGCCTGAGCGGCGACGACCTGTGGGCCGCACTCCTTGCGGCGAAGGACGGCTCGGCGGGCCGGACAAGGCGGGACGACGGAGACCACGCCGCTCTCAAAGCCGCCCGCGCCGAGGGCCGCCTCGTCGACCGCCGCGGCCGCCCGGCGGTCTCGGCGCTGGCCGCCTTGCTCGCCGGCGGCGAGCGGACGCTGGTGCTCGTCGCCGATGTCGGACGGCGCCGGCCGCTGCTCTCCCGCGACGTGTTGTCGCCCGGCCTTGGGATCTCCGCGGCCTACGTCCAGGCCGCCTGCGCACCGCGTCTCGAGGCCGTCCAGGACGCCGAGGTCGTCATGACCACGCCGGATATCGCCGTCGACCATCCAGGGTTCGCACGATCGTTCTCCCACGTGGCCCTGCTCGATCCCCCGTTCACCACGGCCATGTGGGCGGACCTTGCCGCGGCAGCGCCGGACGCGTGGCTGCACGCCCTCTGGGGACCCGGCGAGTCGGAGTTCGCCGGCCGCGTCCGCGAAAGCCAGCTCGATCTCGACGCCACCATGCGGCGCGTCTGGAAGGTCTTCACCGCCGGCCGTGGCCGGTTTGACGAAGCTCTCGAGCAGGAACTCCTTGGTGCAGGAGCCGTGCTCGCTCCGGTGGAGGCCGTGGCCGCCGCGGCCCGGGGTCTTCGTGAAGCGGGGCTGCTCGTCCCCGGCGAGCACGGCGGCTATCATCTGGAACGGCCACAGAGTAAGGTCGACGTCACCCGAACGGACGCTCACAGCGAATGGCACCACAGGTATCAGACACCAGACTTCCTGCAGACCTGCCTGACAGCGCAGCTCTGACGCAGGTCCCCGACGAGTACGGGCCGCTGCTCGACGACCTCTTCGCGGCCGTCGAGCGCTACAACCCGGATCCGGACCGTGAGCTCATCACGCGGGCGTTCGTGGCCGCCGCCTTGCTGCACGGCCGGCAGAGCCGCAAGAGCGGCGAGGCGTACATCCATCATCCCGTGGGTTCGGCGCTCAATGCCGCCGAGCTCAAGCTGGACTCGGTCACCATCGCCGCGGCTCTCCTGCACGACGTCGTCGAGGACACCGGCACCCCGCTCGCCTGGATCGAGGAGCAGTTCGGCGACGAGATCGCCATGCTCGTCGACGGCGTCACCAAGCTGACCAAGATGCACTTCACCTCCCAGGAGGAGGAGCAGGCGGAGAACTACCGCAAGATGATCATCGCGATGGCCACCGACATCCGGGTCATCCTCATCAAGCTCTGCGACCGCCTGCACAACATGCACACGCTCTGCTACCTGAGCAAGCAGAAGCAGATCCAGAAGGCCAAGGAGACGCTCGAGGTCTACGCGCCGCTCGCACACCGGCTCGGCATCCACAATCTCAAGTGGCAGCTCGAGGACCTCGCCTTCGCCTCGCTGCACCCGCGCAAGTACCAGGAGATCCAGAAGTGGGTCGCGCAGCGGCGCGCCGACCGTGAGGACTACGTCGACGAGGCCGCCGGCTACCTGCGCGCGGAACTCGACGAGGCCGGCATCGAGGCCGACATCACCGGCCGCGCCAAGCACTTCTACTCCATCTACGTCAAGATGAGCCGCGGCGGCAAGGAGTTCAACGAGATCTTCGACCTCACCGGGCTCCGCGTTCTGGTCGACACCATCAAGGACTGCTACGGCGCGGTGGGCATCATCCACTCGGTCTGGAAGCCGCTTCCGGGCCGTTTCAAGGACTACATCGCGATGCCCAAGTTCAACCTGTACCAGTCGCTGCACACCACGGTGATCGGCCCCGGGGGCAAGCCGCTGGAGATCCAGATCCGCACGTTCGACATGCACCAGACCGCCGAGTTCGGCGTCGCCGCGCACTGGCTCTACAAGGAGCGCGGCGACCGCGACCAGGACAAGCTGGCGTGGCTGCACCAGATGATGGAGTGGCAGTCCGAGACGGGCGACCCGCGCGAGTTCATGGACACGCTCCGTGTCGACCTGTTCGAGGATGAGGTCTTCGTCTTCACGCCCAAGGGCGACGTCAAGAGCCTTGCCGCGGGCAGCACACCTATCGACTTCGCCTTCGCCGTGCACACGGACGTCGGCAACCACACCGTGGGCGCCAAGGTCAACGGGCGCATCGTGCCGCTGCACACGAAGCTGAGCAGCGGCGACATCGTCGAGGTCATCACCAGCAAGTCGAGCCACGGCCCCTCCAGGGACTGGCTCGACATCGTCAACTCGCCGCGGGCACGCCAGAAGATCCGCCAGCACTTCCGCCGAGAGCAGCGCGAGGACTCCGAGCACTCGGGCCGGGACCTCCTCCAGGAGGCGCTGCGCCGCGACGGATTGCCGGCGCAGAAGATCCTGAGCTCAAAGGTCTTCGCCCAGATCTGCAAGGACGTCGGCTACAGCAAACCGGACGACCTGTTCGCGGCGCTGGGCTCCGGCCGCCTGCCGGTCAAGACGGTCGCCAACAAGGTGATGCAGCGCGCGGGCACCATGAAGGAGGCCACGCCGCCGCCCGAGATGCTCCCGTCGCGTCCTGTGCAGGAGGTCGAGGAGCCACAGGCGCTCTCCGGCGACTTCGGCATCGCCGTCGAGGGCATGAGCGACATCATGGTGCGGATGGCCAAGTGCTGCAAGCCCATCCCCGGCGACGAGATCGTGGGCTACATCTCGCTGGGCAAGGGCATCACCATCCACCGCCACGACTGCAAGAACGCACGGGCGCTCATGAAGAACCCGGAGCGCTTCACCAAGGTCGGCTGGAAGGGGCTTGGCGGCATGGCCTTCCGCGTCGAGATCATGGTGGAAGCCCTGGATCGCAACCACCTGCTCGAGGACCTGGCGCGCACGCTGTCGGACTCGGGCGTCAACATCCTCGGCGGCAGCATGCAGACCCTGCCCGACGGTGTGGTACGCGACCGCTTCACGCTCGAGGTCGGCGACGTGCGCCAGCTCGACAACATCATCGCCAACATCCGCAGCATCCACACGGTGTACGACGCATACCGTGTCGTCGGAGGCTAGCGCCGCCACCCCTGCGCCGGTCGGCGCGGCGTCTTCAGGGCGGTCGACCGCCCTCGTCGCCGTCTGATACGCTCTGGGGCCGATTGATCTACGCAGTGGAATCAACGAGCGGGGCGCCGCAGGCACACCGCTCAATCCCGACCACTCGAGGTAAGAATGCCGGATCCCGTCGAAGTCTTCGCCCTGCCGCTCGGCCCGCTCCAGGCCAACTGCTTCATCGTCGTCCGGGGGCAGGAGGGGCTCGTCATCGATCCCGGCGACGAGGCCCAGATCGTGATCGAGGCCTTCACGCAGTTCGGCTTCGCCCCGGCCGCGGTCCTCGTGACCCACGGCCACTTCGATCACTTCGGCGGCGTGACGCCGCTGGCGCGGCACTTCGACATCCCCGTGTACGTGGGCGCCGCCGACGCCGCCGAGATGGCCGACAACGGGCTCGGCGTCGCAGCGGGCTTCGACATCGAGCCGGTCCAGACGGCGCGCACCATCGAGGGCGAGCAGACGCTGGACCTGCCGATCCCCGTGCTCGCCATCCCGACGCCCGGGCACTCTCGCGGCTCGTACACCTTCGCCATCGGGGAGGACCAGCTGTTCGTCGGCGACCTGCTCTTCCAGGGGAGCGTGGGGCGCACCGACCTGCCTGGCGGCGACATGGACCAGCTCCTCAACTCCGTCGCGGGGCTCGTGCGGCGCTTTCCGCCCGACGCCATGGTGCACAGCGGGCACGGCCCGGACACATCGCTCGGCCGCGAGCTCGCGCTCAACCCCTTCCTCTCGCCGCTCCGCTACGACCCCGAGCACCGCTGGTGAGCGCGCCGCGCGCGCCCAAGGGCACCTACGACCTCCTGCCGGATCAGGCGGCGGAGCGCGACGCCGTGGTCGCCGCGGCGGCGCGCGTGTTCGCCGCATACGGCTACCGTCACGTGGTCACCCCCGAGTTCGAGGAGACGGGTCTCTTCGAGCGCGGTGTCGGTGAGGCCACCGACATCGTGCGCAAGGAGATGTACACCTTCGTCGACAAGGGCGATCGCTCGCTCACGTTGCGGCCGGAGGGTACGGCGCCCATCTGCCGCGCCTACGTGGAGCACGGCATGCACAAGCTGCCGCAGCCGGTCAAGCTCTGGTACTACTGCCCGATGTTCCGCTACGAGAAGCCGCAGGCGGGCCGCTATCGCGAGCACTACCAGATCGGCGCCGAGGCCATCGGCTCTGCCGAGCCGGCGGTCGACGCCGAGGTGATCCTCCTCCTCGCGGCCATCTTCACCGAGGTCGGGGTCGAAGGCGTCACGCTCAACATGAACAGCATGGGCGACGCGGTCTGCCGGCCCGCCTACGTCGAGAAGCTGCGCGGCTACCTTCGCGGCCGTGACGGCGAGCTCTGCGGCGACTGCCTCGAGCGCATCGACCTCAACCCGCTGCGCACGTTCGACTGCAAGGTCGCCGGCTGCCGCGCGGTGCTCGAGGAGGCGCCGCGCATCAGCGACCACCTCTGTCCGGAGTGCCTGGAGCACTTCGAGGCGGTGCTCGCGCTGGTCAGGGCGGCCGGGCTCGAGCCTCGGCTGGACTTCCGGCTCGTGCGCGGCCTCGACTACTACACACGCACCACCTTCGAGTTCAGCTCCGACCGCCTCGGCGCCCAGAGCGGCGTCGGCGGCGGCGGCCGCTACGACGGCCTCGTGGAGCAGGTCGGCGGGCAGCCCACCCCGGGTGTGGGCTGGGGCAGCGGCCTCGAGCGCATCGCGCTCGCGATGCGCGAGCCGCTGGCGGCCCCATCGGCGCCCGGGGCCTACGTGGTGAGCTTCTCCGACGCCGTCCGTCCTGCGGCCTTCGCCGTGGCGCAGGACCTGCGCAGGGCCGGCGTGCACGCGGAGCTGGACCTCGCCGGGCGCAGCCCCAAGGGCCAGCTCAAGCAGGCCGGTCGCTGCGGCGCTCGCTTCGCCGTGCTGCTCGGTCTCGACGAGCTGGCCGAGGGTCTGGTGCGACTCAAGGACATGGCCGGCGGCGGGGAAGAGGACATCGTGGCCGCCGACCTGCCGGCGCTCTTGGCCGGCCGACTGAAGGGCGAGGCCTGATGCTGCGCGACACGTATCCCGGAGAACTGCGCGCGGTGGACGTCGGTCGTATGGTCCGTCTCGCCGGCTGGGTCGCGCGCCGCCGCGACCACGGTGGGCTGATCTTCATCGACCTGCGAGACCGCAGCGGCATCGTGCAGCTCGTCGTCGACCCCTCCCGCGAGGCGGTCGCTCACCAGCTCGCCGAGCAGGTGCGGCCGGAATACGTCCTGGCCGTCACCGGCGAGGTCGTCGCCCGCTCGCCCGAGACGGTCAACCCGAGTCTGCCCACCGGCGAGGTCGAGGTCCGGGTCGCCGGACTCCAGATCCTGAATCGCTCCAAGACCCCGCCATTCGAGATCGAGTCGGCCGAGCACGTCGACGTCGACGAGACCCTGCGGCTCAAGTACCGCTACCTCGACTTGCGCCGTGCACCCATGCTCGCCAATCTCGAGTTGCGCAACGCGGCCACACAGGCGGCGCGCGCCTACCTGAACGAGCACCGCTTCATCGAGGTCGAGACGCCGGACCTCACCAAGTCGTCGCCGGAGGGCGCGAGGGACTTCCTCGTGCCCTCGCGCCTGCAGCCGCACCGCTTCTACGCGCTGCCGCAGTCGCCGCAGATGTTCAAGCAGATCCTCATGGTCGCGGGCATGGACCGTTACTACCAGTTCGCGCGCTGTTTCCGCGACGAGGACCTGCGCGCCGACCGCCAGCCGGAGCACACGCAGATCGACATCGAGACCTCGTTCCTCACGGTGCCCGAGATCCGCGAGCTGCTCGAGGGTCTCATGACGGCCGTCTTCGAGGGCGTGGGGGAGACCCCGCCGGCGACGCCGCTGCCCAGACTGTCGTACGACGAGGCGATGCTGCGCTACGGTTCCGACAAGCCGGACCTCCGCTACGGCTTCGAGATCGTCGAGCTCAGCGAGACCTTCGCCGCCAGCGAGTTCAAGGTGTTCCGTGGCACCGTCGACGGCGGCGGGGTGGTGCGCGCCATCCGGGCGCCCGGCGGCGGTTCCCTCAGCCGGGCGCAGATCGACAGGCTCACGGAGCTCGCCAAGGAGCACGGCGCCAAGGGCATGGCCTACGTGTACGTCGAAGACGGCCGCGCGCTGCGCGGCCCGATCGTGAAGTTCCTTGCGGAGACCGAGCAGGCCGCGCTCGTCGACAAGGTCGGCGGCGAGCCCGGCGACCTCGTCGTCTTCGCCGCCGACGAGGCGCTCGTCGCCGCCGAAGTCCTCGGCGCGCTGCGCCTCGCCCTCATCGGCCTGCTCGCCCCCGAGCCGTCCGCGCGCTGGTCGCTGCTCTGGGTCGAGGAGTTCCCACTCTTCGAGATCGACAAGGAGACGGGCACGCTCACCTACGGTCACAACCCGTTCAGCCTGCCGACCGAGGCCACCGTGCCGCTCATGGAGAGCGACCCGCTCGCCGTGCGCGGCGCGCAGTACGACCTGGTGCTCAACGGCGTCGAGCTGGGCTCTGGTTCCCTGCGCAACCACGACGCCGCGGTCCAGCGTACCATCCTGCGCGCGCTGGGCATGAGCGACGAACGCATCAACGAGGCCTTCGGCTGGTTCCTCAGGGCGCTCGAGTACGGGGCGCCGCCGCACGGCGGCATCGGGCTCGGCTTCGATCGCGTCATCATGCTGCTGGCCGGCGCGGACTCGATCCGCGACGTCATCGCGTTCCCCAAGACGTCCTCGGGGGGCGACCCCATGACGGCCGCGCCCGGGACGGTCACGGCCGAGCAGCTCAAGGAGCTTCGCATCCGGCTCGGGTAGCCGTCGTGGCCGGGTGTACCGCGAGCCGCCGCGCCACGGCATCGCCTCTTTCGGGTCAGCCCGCCCTCAAGCTTTTTGCAGGGGTGCCGACTAGATTGTTGAAACAGTGGACGTTTGCTAGGATGGCGCGGCTCGACCTTGTTCGTGACCTCGCCACATTCTCGAGCCAACACGAACACATCGGGAGCTCGTTCTCCGGCTCATCCGTGGATGATCCGGGAGGGCACCCACCTGCGAGAGCAGGTTCGAGAATAGCGCGAGCACGGCAAGGTGGAGCACTTTCTCTCTGGGGGGAGGCCGGCATGGGGATCTTCAAGCGCAATCGGACGTTCCTGTTCAGCGCAGTCCTGATCCTGCTCGTCGGGACGCTGCTCTTCGGCGGCGTGGTCGCCGTCCGCGTCCTGGCAGCAGCGGGGGATACGGCGGCGACTCCGGCGCCTGCGCCCACGTCGTACAACAGCGTGAGCAGCTTCGGCATGACCGGCTACGCGCCGCTCAAGCTCGAGCCCACGGCCGAGACCCCGAGCTTCATCACCCAGCGGCTCGACGAGGGGCGCGGCATCGTCCTGCTCGTCTACGTCGAGGGCGCGGCCGACGACATGGAGATGCTGTCGTACTTCAACGACATCAAGGCCAACTACTCCGCCGACAGTTCGTTCTTCTCCTTCGAGGCGCGTGAGTCGAAGCAGCTCGGGGACACCCTCATGCAGCTGCGCGTCAGCGATCCTCCGATCCTCGCGATCATTCGCGGCGACGGTACGGTGGCACAGCTGTACACCGGCTGGATCGGCTTCAAGGTGATGGAGCAGGAGGTCGCAGACGCCGTCCGTGGCCTCTGACGCAGCTCTCAGCGGATCCCAGTGAGACGGCGCCCCCGGGGCGCCGTTTCTGTTTGAGCGGTCTCTTCGTTGTGGTACCATAATGCCGACTGGATTGGTTGGGATTCGGCGTGGTCTGGATGACGGGAGTCCGATGCGCATCTCATCTCGCTGCGAATACGGCCTGCGGGCGATGGTCTACCTCGCCGGGCACGACACCGGACACCCGGTGCCGCTGCCCGAGATCGCGGCGGAGGAGAGCATCCCTGCGCCGTTCCTCGAGCGCATCCTGGCCCGTCTGCGGGAGGGCGGTCTGGTGAGGGCCACGCGCGGCGTGAGCGGCGGCTACCAGCTCGCTCGAGCCGCAGCCGACATCGCCGTGGGCGATGTGGTGACCGCGCTGGAGGGCCCGCTCTCTCTCGTGGGCTGCGTGCCCGACGACGGCGCGTGTGCGCGAGCTGACTCGTGCGCCTCGCGCATCGTGTGGCGCCGGCTGGACAGCGCCATCACCGGCGCCCTCGACAGCATCACATTGGAGGATCTGACACGGGAGGCAGTCTCACCATGAAGACGGTGTACTTCGACCACGCGGCCACGACGCCGGTCGATCCGGAAGTGCTCGAGGCGATGCTCCCGTACTTCGGCGAGCGCTACGGCAACCCGTCGGAGCTGCATCGCCTCGGGCGCGAGGGGCGAGCGGCCGTGGAGGAGGCGCGCGCCAGGGTGGCCGCCTCGCTCGGCGCCGGCGAGAAGGAGATCGTCTTCACCTCCAGCGGCACCGAGGCCGACAACCTCGCGCTCTTCGGCTGTCTGCAGCGATACCAGCCCGGACACCTCATCGTGAGCGCGGTGGAACACGCCGCCGTCCTGGAGGCGGCCCGCGCCCTCAACCGGGCCGGCTGGGCCGTGGACTTCGTACCCGTCGGTGGGGACGGTGTCATCGACCTGGACGCCTACGAACGGGCCTTCCGCGCCGACACGCGTCTCGCCTCAGTCATGTACGCCAACAACGTGGTGGGGACCGTGCAACCGGTCGCGGAGCTGGCGCGGATCGCCCACGAGAAGGGCGCCGTGTTCCACACCGACGCCGTCCAGGCGGTCGGCTCTCTGCCTGTCGACGTGGGCGAGCTCGGCGTCGACATGCTCAGCCTGTCTGCCCACAAGCTCTACGGACCCAAGGGAGCCGGAGCACTGTACGTGAGACGAGGGACGCGTCTTCAGCCCGTCCTCCACGGCGGCGGTCACGAGCGCCGCCTGCGGTCGGGCACCGAGAACGTGCCGGGCATCGTGGGGCTCGGCGTTGCGGTGACGGTGGCCGCCGGCCTGCTGCCGGAGGTCCGTCCACGCCTCGAAGCGCAACGCGACCGGCTCGCCGCCGGCCTCATCGAGCGCATACCCGAGGTGACCCTCCTGGGGCATCCCACGGAGCGGCTGCCGGGCAACGTGGCCTTCACCGTTCGGTATGTGGAGGGAGAGTCCATGCTGCTGCAGCTCGACGTCGCCGGCTTCATGGTCTCCAGCGGTTCCGCCTGCGCCTCCGGGTCGCTCGAGCCGTCACACGTCGTGCTGGCGATGGGGTTCGGTGCGGAGGAAGCCCACGGGAGCATGCGTGTCAGTCTTGGGAGGGAGAATACGGAGGAGGAGATAGATGCCTTTCTCGATACCTTCCCACCGATCGTCGACAAGCTGCGGCAGATGAGCCCGCTGTACGTGAAAGGGTGACGGATGTACACCGACCTGGTCATGGACCACTTCACGCATCCACGCAACGTGGGTGAGATCGAGAACGCCGACGGCGTGGGCGAGATCGGCAACCCGGTGTGTGGCGACGTGATGCGCATCAGCATCGCCGTCGACGACCAGGACCATATCGCCGACGTGAAGTTCAAGACCTTCGGCTGCGGCGCCGCGGTCGCGACCTCGAGCATGGTCACCGAGATGGTCATGGGCAAGAGCCTCAAGGCGGCCGCGGACATCTCGAACACGGCCGTGGCGGAGGCGCTCGGCGGCCTGCCTGCCAACAAGATGCACTGCTCCAACCTGGCGGCGGACGCCCTGCACCTCGCCATCCAGGACTACCTGGTGAAGAGCGGCCGGGAGGTCGAGGTCGGGCAGATCCTGAAGGCCCTCCCAAAAGTAGGCGAGCCCTCGTCGCGCTGAGCGGCGGGGTCGACAGCGCCGTCGCGGCGCTCCGCCTGATCGACGAGGGCCGCAGTCTGGAGACCGCGACGGCGAGGCTGTGGCCGGGCTCCGACCGGCGCAGCTGCTGCTCGCCCGGAGCGCTGCAGCGGGCGGCGCGCACCTCCGCGGAGCTTGGCGTGCCGCACCACGTGCTCGACCTCCGGGCGGAGTTCGAGGACGTGGTCGTCGAGCCCTTCCAGCGCGGCTACCTCGACGGCGAGACCCCGAATCCGTGCGTGGACTGCAACCCCATGCGCCTGGCGGCGCTGGTCGGCCTCGCCGACGAGCTGGGTCTGGCGCGCCTCGCCACCGGCCACTACGCACGGCTCGTGTGGCGGGACGGAGAGCCGTTCGTCGCACGCGGCGCCGACCGTGACAAGGACCAGTCGTACATGCTCTGGGCGGTGCCCGTCGACGTGCTCGCGCGCCTCGAGTTCCCCCTCGGTGAGCTCGACAAGACCGCCGTGCGTGCCCTCGCGACCGAGGCCGGCCTCTGCGTCGCCGACGAGCCCGAGAGTCAAGAGGTGTGCTTTGCCGTCGACGGCTATCAGCGCTTTCTCGCCGAGCGCGGCGTCGAGCCCGCCGAGGGCGACGTGGTCGACCGCTCCGGCGTACTCCTCGGGCGTCACCAGGGTCACTGGCGCTACACGGTCGGGCAGCGTCGCGGGATCGGGGTGAGCGCCGCCGAACCGCTCTACGTGCTCGAGCGGCGTGCCGCCGAGAACGAGGTCGTGGTCGGCGGTCGGGAGGGCCTCGAGACCCGTTCGGTCCGCATCGGTGCCGTGTCGGACCGCGACCTCGGCGGCGGCGTCGGGCTGAGGGTGCAACTGCGCTACCGATCTCCGGCCGTCGCGGTGGCGGGGCTCACGCGCCTGGCCGGCGGCGACCTCGAGGTGGCTCTGTCCGAGCCGTTCTCGGGTGCGGCGCCCGGCCAGGCGGCCGTGTTCTATCGCGACGACGTCGTGGTCGGCGGCGGCCGCATCGCCGGCCCGCCGCAGCGTGAGCGGTATGATACGCTTCCTTCGTCCCCAGGCGGCACGTGATCTACGGAAGGAGCGGTGCATGGACGCCTCACCCGCGACGCTCGCGATGAGCACCCCGACCATCGTCCTCGACTATGCGGCGGCGTTCTTCTTCGTGGTCCTGGGCATCGCCGGTCTGTATGCAGCCGTCAAGTTGGGGAAGGCCCTGGAGCGTGTGGACAAGGTACTCGCCGACGTGGATACGGAGGCGGTGCCGCTCATGCAGAAGGCGGGCACCACCCTCGACGGCGTCAACGCGAACCTCGGCAACGTCGACCAGATCACCAAGGATGTCGCCGACATCACCGACAAGATCGACACCATGGCCAACGTCGTTGAGGGCGCCGTGAGCACGCCGGCCCGCAAGGCGGCGGCCTTCGGCGCGGGAGTGCAAGGCGCCGTCTCGAGCTTCATGCGCCGCGACAAGGGCACCGCCGGCGCAGGCGGAGCGTCGGCCGCCGACGGCGGCATGGCGTGGAGCGCTCCGGCCGCCGATGCGGCCGAGACTGCCGCTGAGGCCACGTCTGCAGGGGCTTCAGCGTCCGGCGACGCCGCCTCCGCTCCCGCCGAGGCCGTCAGCGAGGCCGGCCAGGCCGCCGCCGAGGCCGCAGGCGCCACGGAAGGCTGACCGATGGGCCTCTCGACCAAGCTCGTCGTCGGCGGCGCAGTGGCGGGGACCGCTCTCGCGTACTACGTCCGCAACCGTCGCGCGCGCACCGGCGATGGCTACCTCGACATCGTCAGGAGCCTGCCCGGCGACGTGGTGCGCTGGGTGCACGAGACCAGGTCTCGAGCCGGTCTGGCCCTCACCGACGGCAAGGCCGCGGCGCGTGAACGCGACGCGGAGTTCGCGCAGCGGTTGCTCGATGCTGGGGCGCCGCCGGGCGCCTGAGGACGGTCATGCCCGAGAACATCTCCCTCGAGGTGCCGGCCACGCTGAGCGCTCTCTCCACCGTGCGCATGGTGCTCGGCGGTCTCGCCGCGCGCCTCGACTTCTCTCTCGACGACCTCGACGACCTCTTCCTCGCCGTCGACAGACTGCTGGAGGCGGCCCTCGAGTGCGAACGGCCCGAGAGTCTTCACGTTCAGGTGGCGGTCGACGGCGGCACCCTGCGCGTGGTCACCGGCGTGTACCGCTCGGACGCTCTGCGCGCCCAGGTCGGGGTCACTCCCGGCGGCTGCATCGACCTGTGCATCATGCTGCAGCGACTCGTTGACGACGTCGTCGTTCGGGACGAGATCGACGGGTACAGCGTCATGATCGTCAAGCGCAGCTCGGGTACCTTGGCATGAGCGGACGCGACGACAGGCGGGTCAACGACCCCCTCGACCTCGAGACGCTGCCCGGCCAGGCGCGCGCCGTCTCCGACGACGACGAAGAGGTCGCGCGGTCGGACCAGGACTCCCACGGGCCATCGGCCGACCCCGAGGGCCGTGGGCGGGACGACTCCGAGAAGCTCGACCAGTACCTTCTTCGCCGCTATCACTTGCACGGCGACCGCAGGGCGCGCGAGCAGCTCATCACCATGTACCTGCCGCTCGTACGTTCCCTGGCGCGCCGGTATGCGTCGCGTGGCGAGCAGTTCGACGACCTCGTCCAGGTCGGCGCCATCGGGCTGATCAAGGCCATCGACCGCTTCGACCTCAGCCGGGGCGTGGAGCTCACCACCTACGCCACGCCCAACATCGTCGGCGAGATCAAGCGCTACTTCCGCGACAAGGGCTGGTCTGTGCGCGTGCCGCGCGGCCTGCAGGAGCTCAACATCCGCCTCAACAAGGTGATCGACGAGCTCGTGCCCAAGCTGCAGCGTTCACCGACCATCAGCGAGCTGGCGGAGGCCGCCAACGCCACGCCCGAGCAGGTGCTCGAGGCGCTGGAGACGAGTCAGGCGTACAACTCCGTGTCGCTCCAGGCCTCGCCCAACGGCGAGTCGGGCGAGGAGGACGCCGGCCTCATCGACTATCTCGGCGGCGAAGAAGAGGCGTACGACACGATGGAGGATCGGACCACGCTCGCGCCCGGCTTCGCGAAGCTCGACAAACGCGAGCGCTACATCCTCCACCTGCGCTTCTTCGAGGGCCTGACCCAGAGTCAGATCGCCGAGCGCGTGGGCATATCCCAGATGCACGTGTCGCGTCTCATCAGGCGATCGCTGGAGAAGCTGCGGGAGGAGATCGGCGATCTCGACAGCCCGCACCACCCTCCGCTCTCGTCCGACGCCGACCGCTAGCCCACATCGACATCCACGCGAAGGATCCCACGTGAACGCTGCCGACATCCGTGACCTCTTCCGAGACTTCTTCGTCGCCCGCGGGCATCTTGCGGGCGAGCCCGCGAGCCTCGTGCCGGCCGGCGACTCCAGCGTCCTCTTCACGACTGCAGGGATGCAGCAGTACAAGCCGTACTTCCTCGGCGTCGAGACGCCGCCGGCCAAGCGCATCACCACCTGTCAACGCTCGTTCCGCACCTCCGACGTGGAGAACGTGGGGAAGACCGCGCGCCACCTCACCTTCTTCGAGATGCTGGGCAACTTCTCGTTCGGCGACTACTTCAAGGCCGAGGCCATCGACTGGGCGCTCGAGCTTTCGGACCAGCTCGGCATCGACCGCGCCAAGGTGTGGGTGAGCGTCTTCGGCGGAGACGCCCAGGTACCCGCCGACGAGGAGGCCGTCGAGTTGTGGAAGTCGCACGGCTTCACCGAAGACCGCATCGTCCGTCTCGGGCGCAGCGACAACTTCTGGGGGCCCGCCGGGCCCACCGGGCCGTGCGGGCCCTGCTCGGAGCTGTACTACGACTTCGGCCCGGAGATGGGCTGCGACGACCCCGACTGCAGGCCGGGTTGCGACTGCGACCGCTACCTCGAGTACTGGAACCTCGTGTTCGTGCAGTACGACATGGACGAGTCCGGCGACCTGACGCCGCTGGCCAAGGGCAGCATCGACACGGGCATGGGCCTGGAGCGCATCTCCAGCATCAGCCAGGGTGTCTCCAACGTGTTCGACACAGACCTGTTCGCGCCGCTGGTCGCACGAGGCGCGGAGCTGGCCGGCGTGGAGCCCGATGCCTCGCAGTCCGTCACCCGCGCTCTGCGCACGATGGCGGAGCACGCGCGCGGCGCCGCGTTCCTCATCATGGACGGCGTGCTCCCCGGCAACGACGGCCGCGACTACGTGCTGCGCCGCATCATCCGGCGCGCCGTGCAGCAGGCGGTCGCGATCGGCATCGAGAAGCCGTTCCTCGCCACGCTCACCGATGCCGTGGTCGACCAGATGGGGCGCGCCTACCCGAGCCTCGAGGACGCGCAGCCGGAGATCCGCCGTGTTGCGCACGACGAGGAGGTGCGCTTTCGCCGCACGCTCGATCAGGGCATGGGCATCCTTGAGGAGGCGCTCCGGCGTGCCCGCGACGCGGGCACGGAGCTCCCCGCGGAGGTGGCGTTCGAACTCCACGACACCTACGGGTTCCCCTTCGACCTCACGCGAGAGATCGCCGCGGAA
Source organism: uncultured Thermoleophilia bacterium (assembly GCA_963736645.1). Taxonomy (GTDB): domain Bacteria; phylum Actinomycetota; class Thermoleophilia; order UBA2241; family UBA2241; genus CAIXSE01. The sequence continues at coordinate 191,208 of CAVTPJ010000003.1, forward strand.
CAGGACATGACCGTGGACGAGGAGCGCTTCGAGCACCTCATGGAGGAGCAGCGCGAGCGTGCCCGCGCTGCCCAGAAGGAGGGGACGTTCGCCTCCGGTCCGGGTGAGGTGGACGACTTCCAGCGCCGCACGGCGGAGGTGCGCGCCGACTTCGTCGGCTACGAGCGCCTCGAGGTGTACACCGTTGTGCGTGCCTGCGGCGAGCTCGCGGACGGCAGGGTGGCCGTCAAGCTGGCGGAATCACCCTTCTACGCCGAGGGCGGCGGGCAGGTGGCCGACACCGGCTGGATCCACACCGACTCCGGCAAGCTCGAGGTCGAGAGCGTGGTGAAGTTCGAGAACGACCAGGTCATCGTAGCGCGCCCGGTCGAGGGCAAGGTCGTGGAGGGTGAGCGCGCCAAGGCCATGGTGAACGCCGTGCGGCGCCACCAGACGGCCAGCAACCACACGGCGACGCACCTGCTCCACAACGCCCTGCGCATCGCTCTCGGGGGCAACGTGCGGCAGGCCGGCTCGCTGGTGAGCCCCGAGCGGCTGCGCTTCGACTTCTCGGTGCGCGAGGCGCCGACGCCCGAGCAGCTGCGCCAGGTCGAGGATCTCGTCAACCGGCGCATCACCGAGAACCACGCCGTGCGTCCGTTCGTGACCACGCGTGAGTACGCCGCCGAGATCGGCGCCATCGGCCAGTTCGAAGAGAAGTACGGCCAGTTCGTGCGCGTGCTCGAGATCGACGACTTCAGCCGCGAGCTGTGCGGCGGCACACACGTCTCTTCGACGTCCCAGATCGGACTCTTCAAGATCACGTCCAGCCAGTCCGTCGGCGCCAACACGCGGCGCATAGAGGCCATCACTTCCGCAGCCGCCGTCGAGTACTACCGTGGTCTCGAGGCAGAGCGGGACACGTTGGCCGCGGAGCTCAACGTGCGTCCGGACAGGGTGGGACCTGCGGTGGAGAAGCTCGTCGCACAGCTGGACGACCTCGCGAGAAAGCTGAAGGCGGCCGAGAGCGGCGAGCGCCGCGACCTCGCCGCCGATCTGCTCGCGGCCGCCGTGGACGCGGGCGGCATCGCGGTCGCCGCCGGCTCGCCGCAGGTGGAGACGGCGGACGAGCTCCTCACGCTCGTCGACGAAGTCCGTGCCAGGCGCGCCGACAGCGTCGTCGTGCTGGCTGCCGACGTCGACGGGAGGGTGGCGGCCGTGGTGGCGGCCGGTGACGCGGCCGTCGGCCGCGGCGTGAAGGCCGGAGAGGTCATGAAGGCGATGCTGCCGGCCATCGGAGGCAAGGGCGGAGGGAAGCCGACGCTCGCGCGGGGCGGAGGCCCCGACGTCGGTGGCATCGGCGCCGCCCTCGAGGCTGGCGTCGCCGCAGTGCGGGACGTGCTCGGCGGCTGAGTGAAGGTCGTTGCGCTCGACCACGGCACGGTCCGCACCGGCGTCGCCGTCTGCGATGAGACCGGCACCATCGCGCGGCCGCTCGCCGTCGTCGAGCGGGTGGGCACGGATGCCGGTTTTGCCGCGCTTCTCGCGATGCTCGCAGCGGAGCGCCCTGGGCGCATCGTGGTAGGCTTGCCGCTGTCGCTCGACGGTCGCGAACACGCTCAGGCGCGCCTGGCGCGAGCGTTCTCCGAGCGCCTTGCGACGGCCGTCGAGGTCCCTGTCGAGCTGTTCGACGAGCGCTACACCTCGAAGCTCGCCGATCGGCGCGGAGGGACGGCGGCGCGAGACGCGCGCGCCGCCGCGATGTTGCTCGAGGACTATCTCAGGACGGTGCATGAACAGGGAACCTGACGACGCTGCCGGCGGCCGGCAGGCCACCGGGCAGCCTCCTCCGGGCCGGGGATGGACACGGTATGAGCCGCGGGCCTCGTTCACGGGCGACGACCCGGAGTTCCTCCGCACCCGCGGCGCGCGCGGCGGGGGCGGCGGCCGCCGGGGGCGCCTCGTCGGGTACCTTCTCGTCGCCGTCTTCGCCCTGGTCATCGGCACCGGCGTCGGGTACGCGCGCGCGTATTTCTCCGACGGCGAGGTCGGCGGCACGGTCACGGTCGTGGTCAAGGAGGGCTCGAGCCTGCAGGGCATCGCCGACCAGCTCGCGGACAAGGGCGTCGTCAAGCACGCGCGCGCGTTCGTCATCCGGGCCGACGCCGACGGCTACGCCACGCGCTTCATGCCCGGCACCTACACCTTCCGCGTCAACGAGCCCTACGACAGCCTCGTCGCCAAGCTCCTCAAGGGCGTCAAGCCGCCGACCGTCAAGGTCTCCATCCCCGAGGGGTCGACGCTGCGGCAGGCGGCGGAGATCGTGTCCGACGAGGTCAAGGCCATAGCACGCGCCGAGTACGTCGACGCGGCGCGCGAGGATCCCCCGCCGTTCAGCCTGGAGGGCTATGAGAAGGGCACGACCCTCGAGGGGATGCTCTTCCCGGCGACCTACGAGGTCCTGCCGAAGGCCGCGAGTGCGCGGTCGTTCGTCAAGCAGCAGCTCGAGACGTTCGACGCCTACTTCGCCAGGGTCGACATGACCAGGGCGCGGGCGGCCAACCTCACGGAGTACGACGTGGTCATCATCGCCTCCATGATCGACCGGGAGGCGCTGGTGCCGGCGGAGCGGCCGATCGTCGCCGCGGTGATCTGGAACCGGCTGCGCAAGGATATGCTCCTGCAGATCGACGCCACCATCCAGTACGCGCTCGGCGAGTCCAAGCCCATGCTCACCTACGACGACCTCGAGATCGACTCGCCCTACAACACCTACAAGCACGCCGGGCTCCCCCCGACCCCCATCTCGAACCCGGGCCTGGCGGCGCTCAAGGCGGCGGCCGACCCTTCGGCCGACACGTATCTGTACTACGTCGCCCGCAACGACGGCACGGGACGCCACTACTTCTCCACGAGCTACGAGGAGTTCCTCGCCGACAAGGCGAAAGCCGCGGAGAACGGCCAGTAGCGCATCGCGGGGGCAGGAGCGCGGCGGCGCGCGGCCAATCTAGCAGTAGCCTCCGCGCACTCCCGCGCCGGGCCTGAGGGGGGCACCACGGTCAGCGGCAGCACACACGTCATCGGCATCATCGGCGACCCCGTCGCGCACTCGCTCTCGCCGCGGCTGCACAACGCGGCGTTCGCGGCGCTCGGGCTCGACTACGTCTACGTACCGCTGCCCGTGCGGGCGGCGGGTCTGGTCGCCGCGGTCAAGGGTCTTGCGGCGCTCGGCTTCCGCGGCGCCAACGTCACCATCCCGCACAAGGGCGCGGTGATCCCGTGTCTCGAGGACATCTCCGACGACGCCCGCCTCGCCGAGGCGGTCAACACGATCGTCGTCGACGACGATGTGCTCCGCGGCCACAACACGGACGTTGAGGGCGTGCGCGCGGCGCTGCTCGACGCCACCGGCGAGTCGCTGGAAGGGGAGCGGGCGCTGATCCTCGGCGCCGGGGGCGCCGCCCGCGCCGCGGCTCTCGCTCTGGCACGTCTCGGCTGCGACCTCACCATCGTCAATCGCACGCCCGCCCGGGCGCAGCGCGTCGCCGCGCTGATCACGGCGGGCGTGCCAGGCGTCGCGTGCGACTGGCGGCCGTTGCCAGAGCTGACGGCCGCGGAGGTCGCGCGGCAGCGGGTGGTCGTCAACGCGACCTCGCTGGGCATGGCCGGCGAGGGTAAAGTCCCTGCGCTCCTCGCCGATAACGTAACGGCGGGGCAAGTCGTCTTCGATGCGGTATACGCTTCCGCGCCGACCGGCTTCCTCGTGGCGGCGCAGGCGCGAGGGGCGACCGTCGTCGACGGCTTGAGCATGCTGGTCCGGCAGGCGGCCGAGGCGTTCAGCTTGTGGACGGGCGTGCCGGCGCCTCTGGAAGTGATGAGAGATGCCGTCCAGGGACAGACAGACGACCAGGAGGACCGGACATCGGACCTCTGACGAACCCGGAGAAGACGCGCTGGAACCCATCATCGACCCTGTGAAGATCGAAGAAGCGGACGAGGCCTCGGCGCCTGGCGCTTCGATGGGCGCCGCGATGGAGGACCTGCTGAGCGAGGCCCTCGGCCCCGACGGCGACGCGTTCTCGCTCGACCTCGAATCCCCCATGGTCGCGCCGCCGGCCGACACCGACGACGATTCGCCGGCGCTCGCCGAAGGACCCGGCCCGGCGCCGGAGGACGACACCGAGGCCATCGTGCGCAGCCAGCGCACGAGCAAGCTGCGCCTCGGCGACATCCTCAAGGAGATGGGCCTCGTCACGCAGGAGCAGGTCGAGAGCGCGCTGGAGCGCCAGAAGGAGACCCGCAAGCGTCTCGGCCAGCTGCTGCTCGACGACGGCATCGTCACGCAACTCGACC